>NZ_JAWHPL010000031.1:0-363385 GCF_032587875.1 Pseudomonas syringae group sp. 243L2 | reverse complement strand
CAGCAGAACATCGTCGCATTGCTTCGCACCCTGTTGATCGGCCAGATTTTGCTTGGTTCGACGGCACGCATCGCAGTCGATCAACAGGTATTCACCAAGCTCAAACAGTGGACCCGCGAATGGCAGGTCCTCAACAAGCAGATCAGCGATACCCGTCGCAGCTGGCTTTATCCAACCGCTTACAACACCCGCAAAAGCAACGCCAGCCACCTTCGCGTCCTTGAGGAAAAACTTCGTCTGCATGAATGGAGCATCCCCGCCCTGCTCGACTATCAGAACAACCAATACGTAAAGCAATTGCAGGACGAGATTCGCCAGTACTTCCAGTCCGGCAAAACCATGGCGAAAGACTGGCTGACCACCGCCAAGCGCTGGATCGATGGGCTGGGAGGAATTGCCGGGGCAATCACTTGGGGCGTGATAATGCTCAACTTCATCAACACCGCACTTACTTATCGTGATCTCACCCGAGACGGAGACTTCAGTGCCAAGGATATTGGCAAGGTTACCTATGGACTGGGGTACAGCTTCAACCTGTTGATGGCGGTGTTTGTTGAAGCGCCGTGGAGCGTAATAAGGGATGCGACACCGGTACTGATCGATGGCAAGAATGTAGGGGTTCTGGACAGGTCCAGTGCGTATTGGAAAGCCAAGGGAAATGTAACCTGGGGTGATGCAATACGAGGGTTCAGAGTTTCGATGGTGGCGATGGGTGGGTTTGGGATCGCGGCGGTTACATTGGAAATAATCGACAACCACGATGACTGGCGTAAGTCAAAAAACCCAACAGAAAAAAATGCAACCGTAATGAAGGGGCTCGCTACTGCGGCGATGGGGCTGGGCTCATTGGCTCAATTACTCGCAGGCATATCGCCTGCAAGCAGGCTGACTTTCTTAGTCATGAGTCCATGGTTCAGCTTGGCACTACTCACAGCAGGTGCAATCTACCTTTTCGCAACAATAGCATTAAATTACTTCAAACAAGATAGCGTCGGCTGGTGGTTACGCAAGAGCTGTTGGTCATGGACTTCCGAGCACCGCCATGCAGAGACAGTCGAAGATAGAAACAATGAAATGCGTAACTTTCTGGAAATACAGCTGAGCCCGCAAATCTATGTAAAAAGCACCGTACATTACGAAAATCGATATCTTGGCAAAGGTGATTATATAAGTGTTGCAGTACAGAATGGGGTCAGCGTACAGATTCGCTTGCCAAGCAATTTGCGCGGGCAGTCTGTGCATTTCAACGTCATTAGCAGCAAACGACCGTGGGGCGTGCTGCCGGTAGAAAAAATCGGTCGTCCAGTACATGAAGACTTTCTGGAAAGGGGACAATTCAGGAAGGTCGAGCAGTTTGGGACGCTTACCAACAAGCCTGCTGGCAAAGCGAGTGAAGATTTTACCTACCCTTTGATGCCACCTGAAAACGAGGACGTCGTCTGGGAAACCTGGATGGCGCTCGATCAGGATGCCAGCTATCTAGAACTGCAAATATGGTATCCACAGCATTTGATAACTTCCAGCCAGGACGATACGGGCTATTTGTTTCAGCTGGAGCTCGGCACTAAGGGCAGTACATCTTTCGATGGCCTGACTGCAACCGAACTTGAGGTGAAATCAAATAGCCGAGCCGCTCGTCTGACGCTTGAAATTGCGGATTAAGGACATGAATACACAACAAAAATCTTCGCATTCAGCCTCCGTCGTTGACAAAGCCCGGTGCAGCTTGGAAAAAGCGGTATCACCCTCAGCATTATTGACAGGCAACGACATCATGAACTGGTCAGTCAAAACCATCGCGTCCTCTCCAAAAGAGATTATGTACGCACAATTTTTTTTGGGTTTGGGGCACGTATTGATGCTTTTTTTTAACTCTTGGGTATGGTGGGAGTTATTTACTCAGGAGCCGCACTGGGCGGTTGTGTTCACGCTAGTCATCGCTGCGATTTATGCTTACTTTATTGGTTTAATAGTTCGTCAAAAAACCATTTACAACTACACAATAAAAACCAACTCTGCCCACCTGGAATACTACCTCCACTACCCCGACTTCGCCTCATCCCTTTTCAAAGGCATCGCCATAGCCGTTATCCTGCTATTTCTGTTCGTAGCCATATTCACCGGTTCAATACTCTTTCTAATCGGCCCTGTGGCCATCGCCTGTATCGCAGCCCTCAAGCTACTCAGCTGGGAAAACCCCATTCACCATGAACAAAGCCTGCCCTGGGATGAGTACAACTTTGTGACCGTCGACCGTAAACGGCTGATGATCGTCACACACCGCAAGGATGTCACACTGGGCTTCGAGGCCCGATTCCAGCATGAGGTGCTGTTCAACAAATACCTCGCGTTTCTCCACACCGTGCTCCCCCCAACAACCGAGTTCACGGAAAAAGCCTGGAAATGGTAGTCCCGTTGCCGACCTCAATAAGCACTCCCTTAAGGCCGAACCACGAGATCCCTAGTATTCAGCCTATCTGGCTGCTCGCTTGCATAAACCAGTGGTTGCAGGACGATATTCGCCTGCACTTCCAGTACGGCACAGCCATCGCCAAAGACTGGCTGACCACCGCCAAGCGCTGGATCGATGGACTGGGAGGTATTGCCGAGTCAATCGCCTGGGGCGTGATAATGCTCAACTTCATCAATACCGCGCTCACTTACCGGGACCTTACTCGGGATGGAGACTTCAGTGCCAAGAATATTGGCAAGGTTACCTATGGGTTTGGGTATAAGGCGAGTGAAGACTTCACCTACCCCTTGATACCACCCGAAAACGAAGATCTCATCTGGGAAACCTGGGTACCGCTCGACAAGGACGTAACGTACCTTGAGCTGCAAATCTGGTATCCGGCCAGTCGTTTAACACCTGGCGAAGACAATAGAAGCTATCTGTTTCTGATGGAGCTTAGTCCAAGAGGCGATACTGCTATTGACGGATTGGCTGCTGTGGAACTTGAAGTAAAGGCATCAAATAGGGCCGGTACGCTGACTCTAGAAGTCGCAGAGGGTACGCCATTATGACTCAACAAGAAAACAACCCAACCTTGCCACAAGGTGGAGATGTTCTGAGCTGGAAGATCAAAACACTTGCAAGATCGCCTAGAGAAATGATGATAACGCAGTCCATATTTATCGCAGTCTACCTAACAGGATGCACACTTTATATGTGGGGAGGCTGGATAATGTTTTCAGATAGCCTCTACTCATTAGTGGGTACTCTATTAGCGTTCGCCGGCATTCTTGCCTATTTCATAGGCCTGCTCATCCGCCAAAAAACCATCTATACCTACACCCTGAAAACCGACGGTGCCACAGTCGAGTACTACCTCCACTATCCCGACTTCGCCTCCGCACTTTTCAAAGGCATCGCTATTTTCGTCATCCTGGCATTCGTCCTCGTCGCCCCTCTCACCGGATCATTGCTCTTCCTGATCGGCCCAGTGGCGATGGCCTTTATCACAGCCATCAAACTGCTGAACTGGGAAAACCCCGTCCACTATCGACAAACCGCCCCGTGGCATTTGCATGAATTTGTCACGGTTGATCACAAACGTCTGATGGTCATTATCCATTGCGAGGATATAACCAGCGGATTCGCCGCGCGTTTTCCCAGCAAGGCGCTTATGGACAAATACCTCGCGTTTCTGCGCAAGGCACTTCCAGCCAACGCTCAATACATCGAAAAAGCCACTGACTGGCATCAGGGCTGATGCCGCTCAGGCTTGAGTCATCTACGCCTCAAGCCTGAGAAAGCAATCAATGCGCAATTGGCACAGTAAAGCGGAACTCGCTACCCTCACCCAACTGGCTTTGCGCTCCCAGTTCTCCGCCGTGGGCCTTGATGATGCCTTGGGAGATGTATAAGCCCAGACCGGTGCCGGTCGGGTTGCCCTCCTTGACGGTCCAGTAGCGTTCGAAGATGTGCGGCAGTTGCTCGGGTGGGATGCCCTCGCCGGAATCACGCACGGTGAACACGATTTCAGTGCCGTTGGACATCGCCGCCACGCCGATCTTGCCCAGTTTCGGGGTGAACTTGATGGCGTTGCCGATCAGGTTGGACAGCACCTGGAACAGGCGCTCCGGGTCGGCCTGGACCTTGAGGTCGGGCTCGGCATTGAAGGAAATCTCGATGGATTTGTCAATCGCCAGCGGGGCCAGCAAGGTGTAGGCCTCTTCGAAAATCTGGCTGACTTCCAGTGGCTGCGGTGTGATGGTGTAGCGGCCTGCTTCGATTTTCGACGTGTCGAGCAGGTCTTCAAGCAACACATTCATGCGGCTGGCTGCTTGCTGCATGGTGTCGATTGCCGTGGAAATACGCCGCGAGGTGTGTGGCCCATCGGAGCTGAACGACTTCTGCATCATTCCGCAGAGCATGGAAATGACCGTCATCGGGTTGCGCAAGTCATGGGAAACGACCGCTACCAGTTCGTCACGGGCACGAACGGCCTGTTGCTCCTTGCGCACCTGGCGGGCAAGGTCGTTTTCCAGCGCGGAGCGGCGCAGGTCGTTAGCTGCAAACACGTCGCCATGGCTCCACTTTGGCGCAATCCCGGTCATTTCGACCTTCCAGATTTCAAACGATGTGCGCGGCCGAAGGCGCATACCGCCTTCCGAGCTTTCCATGTTCAGCGGTTTGTTCGGATCACCGCTCCACTGGACGCTTTCCTTGACCTCGGAACGAAACCAGATCACGCCGTTATCCACAGGTTTGGGCAAGTTCATGGCCAATACACCACTGGCGACTGGCTGGTAAGCTTCCCCGGGCGCGTAGACACTGGAAAGATGATGACTGGCATACACCGGCTCGCCGCCTGCAATCATCCATGTGTGCAGCGCACGTATATCCGAAACCTCCGGGCAGGCCCCGTAACAATGCGTCTGCCGGTCTTCGATGATCGCGACACCGGTCGCACCGACCAGATCCATCAGCAATTGTGGCTGCTGTGCCAGACCGTCAAAGACGTTTTCTTCGGACTCGGCCATGGCTTGATGCAGTTGCTCAAGCGCTCTGACTTTCGCCTCGCGCTGACGGCTTATTTCCAGAGCTTCCATTGCGCTGATCTGCAGCGACAACACCTGACCTATCGCCTGGCAGGCACTGCGCAGTTCGTGGGACACGTACAACGGGGTACGGTGCCCGCAACTGATCAGCCCCCACAACTTGCCGCCCTGAATCAGCGAAACACTCATGGACGACAGCACGCCCATGTTTTTCATGTACTGACAGTGGATCGGCGAAACACTTCGCAGCGTCGAAAAACTCAGATCGAGTTGCTGCTGAGTGTCGGGGCGCAATTGAGGCACCAATGGCACCGGGGTGTAATCGGCATCAGGAATAATGCGCAGCCAGTTGCGGCGGTACAGTTCGCGCGCCTGCTCGGGAATGTCCGACGCCGGAAAGAACAGGCCGTTGAAGAGTTCCATGCTGGGCGCAGACGCTTCAGCGATCACCTGACCATGGCCTTCTTCTTCGAAACGATAGATCAGTACCCGGTCGTAACCGGTCATACGCTGGATCTCGCGGACACTGACTTCATACAGCGTTTGCAGATCACTCGCAGCGTGCAACTGACGCAACATACGGCCCATGTTGCCAGTGCGCTCGGTATAACTGACCGCTTGCGCGTCCTTGTCCTGAATCTCGAGTTCCAGAACCAGTACCCCCTGATTGCGGTGCATCAAGGCTTCGAACTCGATGCCATTGACCGTCATCAGCAAGCGTTGCGCATCAACGAACGAATCATGAGCGCTGGCGCTTCTGATCACCTCGGCCCAGCCGGCCCCCAGAACATGCTCGAGGCCTTTACCGAGAACGTGTTCGGGTGCATGGCCCAGCACGCTCTGCACGTTCGCACTGACCTGCAGGATCGTCAGGTTTGGCTCTTCCAGAGTGAACAACAGACCGTGAGGCTGAATGGCTCCGGGAAACTGAATAGGCTCATCCGCACAATTGGCCAGGAGGACTTCAAAAGCGTCCTTGTCGAGTTGGCTCATAGCAGTACCTCTTGACCATCGAGCCATTGCTCGAAACATGCAAATGTGGACTGCGCCGCAAACGCTGCGGCGTCAATAAAAACAACTTCTCGCGGCACTGCATCCAGGTGGTTCAAAAACGCCCTCCAGCGTGGCCCGGTATCGGCACCGTAAACATCGAGAAAGGCCGCTCCACTCTGCTCATCCAGACCCAGTCGCCTGTTTATTTCGCGCCGTAACACTTGCCCGCCCAACGTTGCACCTTCAAGGACGTACATGACTCCCAGGCATGAACCGGGCGTATCCACTGCTGGCAATTGCTCGCAGCGAGGCAGTTGCCTGATGTCGTCATCAGACAGACCCAGAGCACGCAGGTCCTCGACCAGCACAGCGGTTTTGACCCGATCTTGCGGTATAAGCTCCGCAGGCATCAAGGCACTGTCGTGCAATGCAGCTTCAAGCGGTGCATAAAAGCCGTAATAAGCCTTAAGCAAGCGAAGGTAAAGAGCATGATCCAGCGCGGGTGAAAAAAACGGCATGCGTTTTTCGAGCTTAACGTGAAGCTGACTCGTTTCAGCACGCAGTGCAGCAAGCAATTTCGGCGGGGTAACACATGAAAAACTTGCCGGCATCCAGGAAGGCTCTTGAGTGTGCAATAGACAAAAAACGCATCCGAGCGAAAACAGGCCGCCAAAATACAGATTCGAAGCAAAATCCGACAGTTTTTTCCGGTATTAGCGATGAAATACCATAATCCACCAGAAAAATAGCCAGTGCCTCGGGCAGCTGTCTATACCGCCCGAAGAACTTGCTCTTGACTGGTGACGATAGTCGAAAACAGCGCCATGTACGTCTTTAATCCGTGCAGGGTTCACATTGGCAAGCACTTTAACATCATCAAATACAGATGCCATCATTACGCGAGCATACGGCCTTGACCATAGGCTTGCGCAATATCCTGCGCCTGGCGCGGTTCGGGTGATCAGCGCACGTTCTGATACAGCATCATTCGCGAGGTTTCATGCAGGCCGCGAGTGAGGTCACGCAGCCGCTCGAACTCTTGCGGGTTCTGCTCGGCGACGTTATCCAGCGGCGTGGGGGAAGAAAGATCGTGAAGCGTGGGCGAACTGCCATCGTGCTCCATTTGCAGCAGGTAGTTACGGGTGACACCGCCAATCAGCGGGAACGTGCCTTCACGCAGTACCAACGGCACCACACGTTCGCCTTCGGGGGCGGGCTGCTGAATGTCACGGCCCATCGTGCCGCTGGTGAATGGCATACCGGTCATTCCCGCCAGTGTCGGCAGTAGATCCGCAAGGCCGACCGCGTCATCGACTACCCGGGTGCCCAGCAGGCCGGGCGCATGAATCAACAGCGGAACGTTATTGCTCTCCAGCCCCAGTTGTTCGAACGCCGGGGCCATGTGCGGGATCTGGCTGATGCGTGTGTTGTGATCACCAAACAGCACAAAGATGGTGTTTTCGTAATAACCGCCCGCCTTGGCCAGTTCCATCAACCGACCGATATTGAAGTCCAGCAGACGCACCGCATTGTATTGCTCCACGCTTCGCGAACCGGCGGCCTGGACCTGCTCCAGTGTTTTGTCGCTGACCTGAAAACCATCGTTGTCTTTGGGGATGGTGAATGGCCGGTGATTGCCAGCGGTCTGCACGTAGGCAAAGAACGGTTTGTCAGTTGGCAACGCGCGCAGAATCCGGTCGCTCTCCTTGAACAGATCCAGGTCGGAAATCCCCCACACATCCACCTGCGGCGACTTCCAGTCGCGCTCGTCGTAAAGGCGCACGTCATCGATACTGCGGCGGATCAACGCGTTCATGTTGGCCCAACCGGAATTGCCACCAATCATGTACAGCTTCTCGTAGCCCTTGAAGTCATTGATGATGGTGTTTTGACGGGTCAGCAGCGGATGACGCGTGGCCGTTTCCTGGCGGGTGACATCGGGCACCCCGGTGATGCTTGCCCAGACCGTTTTTGCGGTGCCGGTCACCGGCACATAGAAATGCTTGAAGAACCAGCTTTGAGTCGCCAGGTGGTCCAGATTCGGCGTCGGGTTCAGCGGATTGCCGTAGGCACCGACAGCACTGGTGCCCAGTGATTCAAGCATGACGAACATGACATTCGGCGGCCGCTCGCTGCGCACTCGGTAAGGCTGCACAGGCTGGTGACGCTTGAAGTTCAAAGCCTGCGCATCTGGCTGCTGGACACCCAGATAGCGCGCGACCGACTCATAGTGTTCACGCACCTGGGCTTCATCGAAGTGGGACTGGGAGACCTTGAGCGTGTCGTACAGGAACAGCGCCGGGTTGAGCCCCAGTGCCGCGACCTGGCTGTTGCCGGAGAAGAATGCATCGCTCCAGCGCAACGGTACGGGATTTTCCAGATTGAGATTCTCGACCCGGCCCAGCAAACCGAGAAAGGTCGCACAGACCACCAGTGCCGAACCCCAGACCACGGACCAGCGATTGAGCGGCCGGGCCTGGCGGTCCAGAGTGACACGTTCAAGCCTGAGCAGCGCCCAGCCGAGCGCTGCAACGGTCAGCAACCAGCCGGCAGTGATCCACAGCACCGGATAGGTCTGCCAGAGCATGTCCCGGGAAATCTGCGCATCCTCCAGATAGCGCATCACGCTGGCGTTGAGCCTGACCCCGAGATAGGCGTAATGACCAAAGTCGACGATATGAATCATCGTCAGAACAGCCAGCGCAACAATCAGATAGCCTCGCGCCAGCCAGCGCAAGACCGGCTGGCTGACCATGTTCCAGCGCGGCAACCAGAGCAGCACTGCGACCGGCAGCAGTATCAGCAGCGCCAGACGCAGGTCGAAACGCACGCCGATACCCAGCGTCTGCGCAACCTCGCCATGGGTAAACAGGGCGCCCGGCTCGACGCCAGAAAATCCGAAGAAAAACACCCCCCTCAGTAACGCCGACAGCAGGAATACCAACATGACCGCGCCCAGCCAATAATGCAGGCGTCGCGATTGCAACCAACTCATCGTCATTCCTCTAGACATTGCCAGCAGACAGAGTGGCCGAACGGCGCGACTCCGTTGCCCGGCGATAAACAAAACGGATGCCCAGGCTCAGCAAAGCCCCGCAGCAGTACAGGGCGAGAAGCGGGTCAATCAGGTAATCCCAATAATTTTCCGACGGTTTGATACGAAATGTGAATGCCAGCGTCGCAGCAGCCAGCATCACTACAGCCAGCGCATTACGCATCAAGACCAGCCCCAACGCGATAACGGCGACAATAATGATCATCGGTCGCGGATTGTAACCCCAGCGGTAGGGGTCGAAGTAAGTCAGACCCAGCGTGGCCGGATACAACGTCAGCGCCAGCACAGCGAACACCAGCAGCATCACCCATCGCCGGGACACTGCCATCGGTCTGAGCACACCCAATCGCTGCAAGGTCAGCCAGACCAGCACCACCAGACTGCTGATTGCCAGATCGTCGGTCAGGCTGCGAGCGTACGACGCCATCGACAAACCGTCGAATGAAATAACGCTCAACAGCGAGGTCGCTGCCAGCAGGCCACAGCGCCACCATAACGATGCGGTCAGCGGAGCCAATAGCACAAACAGGGTCCAGGCAAACGCCAGATGAGCCAATCCCAAAGCGATCATAAAAGTTGCTCCGCCAGCCAGGCCTCGTTGAAGCTGACATGTTTGATGAAGGTGTTATTCCACGAGTAGACCAGGTGATACAGGCCGTCCGGGCTACGGATGAAGTACGGGTATTCGTATTCGAAATCACACCCCTGCGCGGAACAGACACGCTGGTCCAGATTGCTCAGAAACTCGGCTTCCATCGGTTGGCGACGTGCGCCGCTGGAAGCGCGAAAGCCTTCGCCGATGGCAGCCTTGTAGGCTTCCAGGGCAAACGGTGTACCCAGCGGATCGGGTGACTTGTCCAGATCCGGCAGTGGCCGCCAGACCTTCATCTGCTCGTCGGTGCTGTACAGGCTGAGCTTGAAGCGACCTTCGCGCAGGTCATTCAACGCCACCAGCAAGCCCTTACCCGGTACGCCGACGGCGGCCAGCGACGAGTTGGGATTGCTGGGTGTCAGCGGTTGCGGCTCGCTCCAGGTCTGACCGCCGTCTTCGGTACGGCTGGCCAGTACCCGGTGAAACGTCTCGCCGGCATAACGCAGCAAGGCTACGGCGCGTTGGCCGTCCAACGGTACGACGGTGGGCTGCAGGGAATTTTTACCGCGGCTGATGCGAAACTTGTCGATGACTTCGCCATCTGCGCTCAGATACAGGTATTCGGCAAACTTGCCGAGAAACTCGTGGTAGACCGGCAGGCCGATCGAGCCGTCGGTATGAAACACCGGCGCGCCACGTACCAGCGTGCTGATGTTCAAAAACGGCGATGTCACCAGCTGCCACGGCGGCGACCAACTGGCCCCCATATCGCTGGACACCATGGCATTGACGGTACTGCCCGCCCAGCCGCCGACCGAGACTGAAACGTAGAACAGCCACAGGCGATTGTCCGGAGCCAGCGCGATCACCGGGTTGCCCAGTTTGCGGATGTATTTGCCAGTACCTGACTGAGTGGACGCCCGGGTCGCCAGGACCTGCTCGCCGCCCCATTCACCGTTGGACGCATCGAACCGCGAGGTACGTATTTCAACGTCTCCCGCGCCTTCGCGAGAACCGGCGAACCATACCGACATGAGGTCGCCGCCAGGCAATGCCGTCACGGCTGACGAATGCACGAAATCGTCCAGATCAGAAGACGCGAAACGCGAAATGTAGGATGCCTTGGGTGCCACACTTTCAGCATCGACCGGTGCGGTGCTCACGGCAAAGGCAGATATCCGGTGCTGTGGATGGCTTAGCCATGCACTGAGAAAAATCACTACAACAATCAGGCCTGCGCTCCATGCAGTCAGGTTTTGGGAAATAACACGCATCAGGAGGCATCACTGTGATGAAGGGCAAGGAGGTGGTTTCAGCGATGGCGATCTTCAGGTAACGGACGTCGTTTGCCTGTCAGCATCGACAAGGGCAGGTTGTCACGCACTTGAAAGCTTTCGAAGATGGCCGCGGCCATGTGCAGCACTACCAGGGCACACAATGTATTGGCGAGAATTTCATGAGCCTGCAAAGGCCAGTCAGCACCCCACAAGGCATCGACTTCCTCCATCAGGAAGCCGGTCAGGCCCATGCCGAAGATCAGCGCCATCATGAGTACCATGACCAGCGCACCGAGCGGAGAATGACCGAGCCTGTGTACCGGCTGCCGGTTGATCAGCGACCGGACATGCGCACGCAGGCGAGTCGGGCTCGGCCAGAAATCGCTCCAGCGCGCGCTTGTTGGTCCGATGAATCCCCACACCACCCGCACCGCCAGCCAGGCAACCGCGTAATAGCCCAGCCAGACGTGCCAGTCGTCACCCGCCTCATTGAAGAAGTAATTGGCAACGAAAACACCCGCGATCGAGATATGAAACAGTCTGACCAGCGGGTCCCACAGGCGCAGGGAAACCCGGTTCATTACTTGATCTCGGTCTTGACCGCTTTACCAGTGACCGGATCGTGATAGATCTCGACCTTGCGCTTGTCCTTGTCGAAGCCGTAAATCTCGTAGCAGTTGCCGTCAGTCACTTTGAACTTGCTGATCTCGTAACCCTGAGCCTTGAGCTGCTCCTGGAATTTGGCCTGATCCTGCCATTGGGACTTTTCAGCGGTGGTGCATTGCGGACCGGCAAGGGCCAGCGGACTGGCCAGCAACAGGGAAACCAGCAGGACTTTACGCATGACAGATACTCACAGGCAGTTAAGGAGCCGCTACTGTGCGAAACCAGTCTTAGGAAAAGCTTAATACGCAACAGCTCGTAACATCTTCCCGGACACACGGCACTTCGCGACGCTGCCTGCTGACGGCATGATGGCGCCCTTCTCACCCTATTCATTGGTCACAACCCTATGCGCCTGCTTCTTGTCGAGGATGATCGTGCGATTGGCCAAGGCATCCGTGTGGCCCTGAACACCGAGGGCTACACGCTGGACTGGCTGGAAGACGGGCTGAGCGCGCTGCACGCCCTGCGCAGCGAACCCTTCGACCTGTTGCTGCTCGACCTCGGCCTGCCGCGCATGGATGGTTTCGATCTGCTGCGCCAGTTGCGCGCCGAAGAGCTTGCCCTGCCGGTGCTGATCCTGACCGCGCGCGACGGCACCGCCGACCGCATTGCCGGCCTGGACGCCGGTGCCGACGACTACCTGATCAAGCCGTTCGACGTCGATGAACTCAAAGCCCGGGTCCGGGCTTTGCTCAGGCGTAGCCAGGGACGTGCGCAGCCGTTGCTGGAACACGCCGGTATCAGCCTCGACCCGGCTTCGCAGCAGGTCAGTTTTCAGGGCAGCGAAGTGCCGATGACGCCAATGGAATATCAACTGCTGCACCAATTGATGATCCGCCCCGGCAAGGTGGTCACCCGCGAGCGCTTGTCCAATACCCTGTATGGCTGGCAGGACAAGGTCGAAAGCAACACCCTGGAAGTGCTGATTCACAACCTGCGCAAAAAACTATCCACCGAACTGATCCGCACCGTGCGCGGCGTCGGCTACTTGCTGGAGCTCAAGGCATGACCTCGGTACGCGCGCGCATTCTGGTCCCGGTGCTGGTGCTGTTGCTGCTCGGCGACCTGGCGATCAGCCTGCTCGCGCTGCGCGACAGCCATCACGAAATCGAAGAAGTCTACGATGCGCAATTGGCCCAGAGCGCGCGCCTGTTGCAGGGTGTGCTGCGCCAGCGCGCTACGGGTGAGCAGGATCTGGACAAGCTTTATCAAGCGTTCGATCAGGCCATGAGCCGGGTCGGTACCAGTGGCGTTGCCCATCCGTACGAAACCCGGCTGACGTTTCAGGTCTGGCGCACGTCGGGCGAGCTTTTGGTGCGTTCGGCCGAAGCGCCGCTGCTCAGTGCGCCTCCCGCAGAAGAAGGCTCGCATGATCTGGTCGAGAACGGGCATGAGTGGTGCGGCTTCCTCCTGGCCGACCCGCAGCAGGGTTTCCTGATCTGGGTCGGTGAGCGCGACGATGTGCGTCAGGACCTGATTCAGCGCATTGTCAGCCACACCTTGTGGCCGACGCTGATCGGCGTGCCGCTGCTGGTGGTCGCGATCTGGCTGGCGATAGGCTGGGGCCTGCGCCCGTTGCAGTCGATGGCCAGGGTTATTCGCCAACGCGATGCCGAAAGCCTTGAGCCGCTTGATATAACACCGCTGCCCAAAGAGCTCGAACCCATGCAACACGCGCTCAACCGTCTGCTGACCCAGATCGAAAGCGTGCTGGAGCGCGAGCGGCGGTTTATCGCCGACGCCGCCCACGAACTGCGTACACCGCTGACCATTCTGCGCATCCACGCACAGAACGCCCGCCAGGCTGAAACCCCGGAACAGCGTCTGGAGGCACTGGATTTTCTCGTGCACGGCGTCGACCGTGCTGCCCGTCTGGCCAGCCAGTTGCTGACGATGGCCCGACTTGAGCCGCGCCTTGAAGTCAGCCAGTTACAAACCTTTGAACTGAACACTTTGGTGCGCGAGGAAATGGCCGAGCTCACGCCGCTGGCACTGGAGAAGCGTGTCGATCTGGTGTTCGAGGCGGGCGATGACTGCGTGATCCACAGCGACCCATCAGCCATCACCATCGCACTGCAGAATCTGCTGACCAACGCGCTCAACTTCGCCCCGCCGGCCAGCGAGATTCGCGTGATGCTCAACCGCCAGGAAGACGGCAGCGCACATTTGTCAGTCGAAGACGCAGGGCCGGGTATCGACGAGAAACAGAAAGCACGCCTTTTTGAACGCTTCTACAGTCAGGGCCACAGCAATGGCGCTGGGCTGGGGCTGGCGATCGTCGACATGATCGTGCGCAAACTGGAAAGCAGCCTGCACCTGCGCAATTCAGCGCAGGGCGGGCTGTGTGCGGAGCTGCGAATCAAAAGCAGAATGGCTTGAAAACCAGTCGACTCAGAGCACCACGCGTAAGCACTGGCCAGCGTGATACAGCGTGAAACCGGCGTCGTAAGCCAGCGTACGCAGGCCATTGGCCGAGACCTTTTTGCTGCTGGAAAAGCTCACCGGCAGCGCAGTTGCGTCGTTGCTCAGCAGGTAATCGGCAAAGCACTTGCCGATCAGCGTTCCGGTGGTTACGCCGCGGCCATTGAAACCGGTCGCGGCCAGCAGGCCGGGCGCAGGCTCGAACAGACGCAGCAAGTGGTCTGGGGTGAAACCGATGCGGCCAGTCCAGGTGCTCTGCCACTCAACCCGACCCAACTGGGGAAAGTAGTGCTGCTGGATGCGATCAGCCCACTGACGAATAAACCACAGCGGATAATTGCCAGCGTTGCCAAGGCTGCCCAGCACCAGTCGCCCGTGGGCATCGCGACGAATACTGCTGAGCACCGTGCGCGTGTCCCAGGAACCCTGCCCGCCACGCAGAATGCCCGCCTGCTCGCTGCCGCTGAGCGGCTGTGAAGCGACCTGATAGTAGTAGCCTGCGAAGATGTGATCCTTGATGTCGGTCCACTCACCTTCGGTGTAGGCGTTGGAGGCAATGATGACCTTCTCGGCGCGCACACTGCCCGCGGCGGTGGACACTTTCCAGCCATCGGCAGTGCGTTGCAGCCCGTTGACGGGAGACTCGCCAAACAGCTGACCGCCCAGCGCCACGACATTGAGCGCCATGCCTGACACATACGCCATCGGGTTCACCGTACCGGCACGGTGATCGAGCAACGCACCGCTGACCTTGTCGGTGCCACAGGCGTCTTCACAGGGTTTTCCGGTCAGCAGTTCGACCCTGGCACCGCGCCGCTGCCACTGCTCGGCACGGCTGCGCAGATCAGCCAGTCCTTTTGCATTGTGGGCCATGTGCAGGTTGCCGGTGCGGGTGTCCTGACACTCGATGCGGTACTTGTCGATAGTCGAAAACACCAGCGCCGGAGCCGCGCCCAATGCGCTATTGAGGCGGCTGGCCTCGACACTGCCCAATACCTTGTCCAGTTCGTCGGGTGCCACCCAGGTGCCTGCATTCACCAGACCGACGTTGCGCCCGGAGCCGCCATGGCCGACCTGATGAGCTTCGACCACGCACACCGATTTTCCGCCTTCCAGCAACCGCAACGCCGCCGACAAACCGGTGAAACCTGCACCGATGATGCACACGTCGGCGCTTCGTTCCCCAATCAAGGCCGGACTGACCGGACGTTGCGGAGTCAATTGTTCCCACAGACAGCCTTCAGCAAACTGCACCATCGAAAAGCTCCAGCAATGTCGGCAATAAGCGCCCGGTTCACATCAGTCGAAAACGATGCCCTGAGCCAGCGGCAACTCGCGGGAGTAGTTGACGGTATTAGTCTGCCGGCGCATGTAGGCGCGCCACGAATCGGAGCCGGACTCGCGCCCTCCACCGGTTTCCTTCTCGCCACCAAATGCCCCGCCGATTTCCGCACCGCTGGTGCCGATATTGACGTTGGCAATACCGCAATCGCTGCCCGCGGCACTCTGGAAAGCCTCGGCTTCGCGCAGGTCAGTGGTGAAAATGCACGACGACAGCCCCTGAGGTACTTCGTTGTTGAGGCGCAAGGCTTCTTCGAAGTCGTCGTAAGCCAGCACGTAGAGAATCGGCGCGAAGGTTTCGTGACGCACGACTTCGCTCTGGCCAGGCATTTCGGCGATGGCCGGTGTGACGTAATAGCCGTTCGGGTATTTGTCCTGCAACTGACGCTCGCCACCGAACACCTGACCGCCCTCGTCGCGCGCCTTGGTCAGCGCATTCTGCATGGCCGAAAATGCTTGCTGGTCAATCAGCGGACCGATCAGATTACCTTCACGAGGATCACCGACACGCACCTTGGCGTAGGCCGCTTTAACCCGGGAAAGCACTTCGTCCTTGATTGAGCGATGCACAATCAGACGACGCAGCGTGGTGCAGCGCTGACCGGCAGTGCCCACGGCGCTGAACAGAATGCCGCGCACGGCCAGGTCCAAATCGGCGCTGGGGGCCAGAATCATCGCGTTGTTGCCGCCCAGCTCCAGGATGCTGCGCCCGAAACGGGCAGCAACACGCGGACCGACTTCGCGGCCCATACGGGTGCTGCCGGTGGCGCTGATCAGTGACACGCGCGGGTCATCGACCAGCGCTTCACCGGCGTCACGATCACCGATCACCAACTGCGCGAGCGCTGCGGGTGCATCGCCGAAAATCTTCAGCGCCTTGTCGAACAGCGCCTGGCAGGCCAAGGCGGTCAGCGGAGTCTTTTCCGAAGGCTTCCAGATCACCGGGTTGCCGCAGACCAGCGCCAGCGTGGTGTTCCAGGCCCAGACCGCAACCGGAAAGTTGAACGCGCTGATCACGCCGACCACACCCAGCGGGTGCCAGGTTTCGCGCATGTGATGACCGGGACGCTCGGAGGCGATGGTCAGGCCGTACAACTGACGCGACAGACCGACGGCAAAGTCGCAGATGTCGATCATTTCCTGCACTTCACCCAGACCTTCCTGAGTGATCTTGCCGGCCTCGACCGATACCAGTTCGCCCAGATCAGCCTTGTGCTCACGCAGCACTTCACCAAAGATCCGCACCAGCTCGCCACGGCGCGGTGCCGGTACTGTGCGCCACTTCAGAAACGCGCTGTGGGCGCTGTCGATGCGCGCCACGACCTGCGCCTTGCCTTCAAGCGTGACCGAGGCAATCTGGCTGCCATCAATCGGGGTGTAAACCGGATAGTCCCCTTGTGTGTGGGCACTGTTCGCCACGCCCAGACGTGCTAATAACTCGGCAACCATGTTGATTCTCCTGTCATGGAAACGGTGGAAATCACTGATGAACCCAGTATTGATCCACTCGGGGCTGACCCACAAACGACGTTTTTGAAAAACATGATTCCTTTTAGGAATGAACTGCCTGCCATTAACAGCAACGAAAGCCGCTACATCGGGAATTATTGGAATGACCCGGTGATTTTATTTCGTTTGCGAGCGTTGCCCGATGTTTGTTTGGATAAGGCCATCATGATCCCCCGAAGTCAGGTCCAGGCCGATGAGCGAACACATCAGCGAATCCATTTCGTTTGTCCACAGCATAACGTTGTCCCACGGCCGCAATGCCGAAGTATGGGACACCACCGACAAGCGTTACATCGACTTTGTCGGCGGTATCGGCGTGCTCAATCTGGGGCATTGCAACCCTCAGGTGGTCACGGCCATTCAGGATCAGGCGGCAAAGCTGACCCACTATTGCTTCAACGCTACGCCTCACGATCCGTATATCCGCTTCATGCGGCAACTGACGGAGTTCGTACCGGTGAGTTACCCGCTCAGCGGCATGCTCACCAACAGCGGTGCGGAAGCGGCGGAAAACGCCTTGAAGATCGTACGTGGCGCGACGGGCCGCACGGCTGTGATTGCCTTCGATGGCGGCTTTCATGGCCGAACACTGGCAACCCTGAACCTCAATGGCAAGGTGGCGCCCTATAAACAGAAAGTCGGCGTGCTGCCCGGTCCGGTGTTTCACATTCCGTTTCCCAGCAAGGACAACGGCGTGACCACCGAGCAGGCGCTAAAGGCACTGGAGCGACTGTTCAGCGTAGAGATCGATGTCAACGATGTGGCCTGCATCATCTTTGAACCGGTGCAGGGTGAAGGCGGCTTTCTGGCCATGGAGGCGGATTTTGCTCAGGCGCTACGAGCGTTCTGCGATGAACATGGCATCGTGTTGATCGCCGACGAAATTCAGTCCGGTTTCGGCCGTACCGGGCAGCGCTTTGCGTTCAGCCGCCTGGGCATCGAGCCGGACCTTATTCTGCTGGGCAAGAGCATCGCAGGCGGCATTCCGCTGGGCGCCGTGGTCGGTCGCAAGCATTTGCTCGACAACCTGCCCAAGGGCGGGCTCGGCGGCACCTATTCCGGCAACCCGATTGGCTGCGCTGCGGGCCTGGCCTCGCTGGCACAAATGACTGATGCCAATTTATCCACCTGGGGTGAACAGCAGGAAAACGCCATTGTTTCGCGCTACAACGCCTGGCAGTCAGGCAAGCTGTCGCCGTACCTGGGCAGGTTGACCGGCGTAGGCTGCATGCGCGGTATCGAACTGATCACAGCGGATGGCGAGCCAGGGACCCGGCAGCTTGCCGACCTGTTGGCCTCGGCGAGGGACGCTGGCCTGTTGTTGATGCCCAGCGGCAAGGCGCGGCACATCATTCGCCTGCTGATCCCGCTGACCATCGAGCCCGATGTTCTGCACGAAGGGCTGGATATTTTCGAGCGTTGCCTGGCAGCGCTGGCTTGAACACGTACGGAGAAACCATCCTGATGAGCACTGCACGCTTTGCCGACCCGGACCAGATCCGCGCGGGCTTTTCTCGCGCCATGTCGCAGATGTACCAGCACGAAGTGCCGCTGTACGGCACGCTGATGGGGCTGGTCAGCGAGGTCAATGCGCAGGTCATGAGCCGCGACAGCGAGGTGCTGAACAGCCTGCGCCAGACCGGCGAGATCCAGCGGCTGGACATGGAACGCCACGGCGCGATCCGCGTCGGTACGGCTGAGGAACTGGCCACCCTCGCCCGCCTGTTTGCGGTGATGGGCATGCAGCCGGTCGGTTATTACGACCTGACCGAAGCCGGTGTGCCGGTTCACTCCACAGCGTTTCGTGCCGTGCATGAACAGGCGTTGCAGGTCAGTCCGTTTCGGGTGTTCACCTCACTGCTGCGCCTGGAACTGATCGAGAGTGACAGCCTGCGCGAGTTTGCCAGTCAGGTGCTGGCCAAGCGCAGAATCTTCACGCCCGGTGCCCTGGCGTTGATCGACAAGCATGAGACAGACGGCGGGTTGAGCGAGCCCGACGCTGCCGAGTTCATTCAGCAGGCGCTGGAAACCTTTCGCTGGCATAACACGGCGACGGTCTCGCTTGACGAGTACCAGAAGCTCAACGTCCAGCATCGCCTGATCGCTGATGTGGTGGCGTTTCGTGGCCCGCACATCAATCACCTCACCCCGCGCACGCTGGATATAGATGCGGTGCAAAGCGGCATGCCCGGCAAAGGCATCACGCCCAAGGCCGTGGTTGAAGGGCCACCGCGTCGCCAGTGTCCGATTCTGTTGCGCCAGACCAGCTTCAAGGCGCTTGAAGAACCCATTACGTTCATTGGTCAGGGGGGGAGTCAGTCGGGCAGCCATTCGGCACGCTTCGGCGAGATCGAACAGCGCGGCGCAGCCCTGACGCCCAAAGGTCGCGCATTGTATGACCGGCTGTTGAACGAAGCTCGCGACGAACTGGGTGAGTTTCCCAACGAAGCCAACGCCGTGCGCTATGCAGAATTGCTGGAAAAGGCATTTCAGGCCTTTCCGGACAGTCATGATGAAATGCGTAGACAGGGGCTGGCTTACTTTCGCTATTTCCCGACTGAATCAGGTGCTGCCGAGCGCGCATCCGGCAGTCTGGAGCAGCTTGTGGAAGCAGGTCATGTGCGCTTCGAGCCGCTGGTGTATGAAGACTTTCTGCCAGTCAGTGCGGCGGGCATTTTTCAGTCCAACCTGGGTGACAACGCGCAGGCGCATTACGCGACGAATTCGAATCAGCAGGATTTTGAGCGGGCGTTGGGGCGCAATACGCTCAACGAACTGGAGTTGTATGCGGACACCCAGCGGCGCTCGCTGGAGGAATGCGCCAAGGCGCTTGAGCTGAGCAGTCCCGCTTACTAGTGGGAGCAACCAGAGCTGCATGCCTGCGCAGAGCGCCAGCACGATAGTTAAGATGATCGTTCCTCACGCTCTGCGTGGGAATGCAGTTCGCGACGCTCTGCGTCGCAAAAAGAGGGCGCAGAGCGTCCGGAACGGCATGCGACGCGGAGCGTCGCACGATAGTCATTTTCAAGGGCGGTGCAGCCCTTTCTGTGTTCTGTTTAACGCAACGATAAATAAAATTCGCAATATTGGTGTGCAACCTCGCGCTATGCATACTGCGATTGCGTGTGGACAGCAACGTGCCTTATTCAAAGGCTCATCCCTTCAAATAACGCACCCTGTAATCCCCTTGCAAAGGCTCGAAGCAGCCTGGGTCCGGATCACGTTCAGACCTCATAAAAATACTCGGCCGGATAACGGCCTCCATGACTTCATGGACTTTCCAACGCTGCCCTGGCGCCTCATCGCGCCGACCTGAAAAACAGAATAACGATTGATAAGGCCTGAAAAAGGCCATTCAGCAGGCAAGGGGATCATCATGCAAAACTCACACGCTGCAGTGTCGGGCGACAATCAGGCCGTTTCATCGACGGTGAAGCTGTATCTCTGGGCCGCCGTTATCCTGATCATTGCCGAGATGATCGGTGCCATCAGTATCCCGCTGGGCCCAGGCAAGGTGGTGCTGCTACCGATGGTATGGGCGCTGTTGCTGGGCGCGATGGTGGGTATCGCCAGTCGCCGCCTGCCAGGCAGCATCGGTATCGATCACGGCATCCAGCTGCGCTCGGCCTCGATCCTGCAACCCGCCCTGCTGATTTTCATTGCCAAACTCGGTCTCGTCGTCGGCGGCTCGCTGCCGGTAGTGTTCGCCTCGGGATGGGCGCTGGTGTTTCAGGAGTTTGGTCACTTTGTCGGCACCGTGGTGCTCGGCCTGCCGGTCGCGCTGCTGCTGGGCATCAAGCGTGAGGCAATCGGCGCGACGTTCTCGGTTGGCCGCGAGCCCAGTCTGGCAATCATCGGCGAGCGCTACGGTATGGACTCCCCGGAAGGCCGCGGCGTACTGGCCGAGTACCTGACCGGTACCCTGTTCGGTGCGCTGTTCATTGCCATCGTTGCAGGCTTTATCGCCAGCCTGGGGATCTTCCATCCCAATTCGCTGGCGATGGGCTCGGGCATCGGCTCGGGCAGCATGATGGCTGCTGCAGCCGGTGCAATTGCCGCGCAGCAAACGCCGGAAGTCGCCAAGGAGGTCATGACGCTGGCGGCGGCATCAAACCTGATCACCACCACCATCGGTACTTATTTCACCCTGTTTATCTCCCTGCCACTGGCAGTGTGGGGCTATCGGGTGCTGGAGCCGCTGATCGGCCGCACCACCAAGACGTCCATTAGTGATGAAGGCCTGCGCCACAGCGATGTGTCGCTGGAGGTTCCGGAACTGGGCTGGGCGGGCAAGATCAGTGCGTGGCTGGCCGCCGGTGCACTGGCGCTGATTGCCAATTATGTCGGCTACAAGACGCTGTCGGCCGATGCATTCACCGGCATGGGTATCATGATTTTCTGTGCCTTCGTCGGCGAAGCGCTGTGCAACCTGATCCGTCGCAAGATCCCGGCAGTGTGCATGGTGTCGCTGGTGGCGATGTTCCTGACTTCACCGGCCTGCCCCTGGGCGGCCGAGATTGCCCGGATGACCAGTTCGATCAACATGCTGGCGGTCATTACCCCGATGCTGACCTTTGCCGGCCTGTCGATTGCCAAGGACCTGCCAGCCTTCCGCCGTCTGGGCTGGCGAATCGTGCTGGTATCGTTCCTGGCCAACTTCGGTACCTTTATCGGCGCCGTGCTGATTGCCGAGATGTTTCATTGATTCCGGAGCGGGCTAGATCACCGCTTCGTTCACCAGCCAGTCATGCACGGCGCGGCGTGCCGGAGTAGAGAGCGCACCCTCACGATAGGCCAGGACGTATTTCTTCCTGGCCTTAATCGGATGCCCGAACGGCACGATCAGCAAGCCTTGCTCCAGTTCGTCGGTAATCAGCGCCTTGCGGGCAATGGCCACGCCCATGCCCATGCGCGCGGCGTCGATGGTCAGGTGGTTGCGGTTGAAGGTGTGACCACGGCGCACGTCGATACCATCAGCGCCGATGGCGGTCAGATAAAACTCCCACTCAGCGTATTCGTAGCTGCCTCGCCAGGCGGTGATGTCATGCAGCAACGGAAAGTGTACCAGTTGGCTGGGCGTGTCGAGTGGCGGCTTGCCCACCAGCAGGCTTGGCGAACAGACCGCAAACAGCTCTTCTTCCAGCAACGGCGTGGTCGACAGCCCCGGATAGCTGCCGTCGTTCAGGTCGATGGCCAGATCGAAATCGTCATCGCGCAACGACCCGCTGCTGTCTTCGGCAATGATCCGCAACTGGATGTCCGGAAACGCTTCCTGCAAGCGTGGCAGGCGCGGCATCAGCCATTTGCTGAGGAATGAGGGGATGCAGCGCAACTTGAACACCCCGCCGATGCGCCCGGAATACAGCAGACGCAGCTCTTCACTGATACGGCTCTGCACCTCGTTGGCGACCACCGCCAGACGCTGGCCTTCGGCGGTCAGCTCCAGCCCGCGCCCGACCCGGTGAAACAGCGCGAAGCCCAGGCGCTCTTCAAGCTGGCGCATCTGCTGGCTGATCGCGCCGGGAGTGACGTGCAGCTCTTCGGCGCACCGGGTGAAGGAAAGATGTCGGGCTGCGCAGGCGAACACCTGTAACCAGGCGTGCATCTGTGCGTTGAAGATTCTGCTCATTGAAGAGTTCCGCTAAAGCGTTGCATAGCAACAATCGTTTGTCGTTTCGACAGCCGAAGCCAAAGATGAGTAACAGAAAAAGGGAAATACCAAATTCCCGTGCATCATCTCACCTGAAGGACCTTCGTGATGGCTATCAGCGTCTTCGACATGTTCAAAATCGGCATCGGGCCGTCCAGTTCTCACACCGTCGGGCCAATGCGCGCCGGGGCACTGTTCGTGACCGAGCTGCGCAACCAGAACCGGTTGCACAGCGTAGAACGGATCGAGGTGCGATTGTACGGCTCTCTGTCGGCCACCGGCATCGGACACGGCAGCGATCGCGCAACAGTCATGGGCTTGATGGGCGAATGGCCGGACCAGATCGACCCTGGCCAGGTCAACCAGCGCATCGACGCGCTGCGTGCCGATAACCAGCTGATGCTGGCGGGTGAGCAGGCCATCACCTTCGTCTGGGAGCGGGACATGTGCCTGCTCAATGAAAACCTGCCCTATCACCCCAATGGCATGACCCTGTGCGCCTACGGCAAAACTGGTGAAGTTTACGAGCAAACCTACTATTCGGTGGGTGGCGGCTTTGTGATCGATGCCGAACAGGCAGCCAGCGGCGTGCTGGACAACGACACTACTGTTCTGCCCTACGATTTTTTCAGTGGCGCGCAGCTGCTGAAGCTGTGCAAGACCCACGGCATGAGCATTTCCGAACTGATGATGGCCAACGAGAAGGTCTGGCGCAGCGAGGAAGAAATTCGCGAGAAAATAATGGTGATCTGGGCCGCGATGCGCGCCTGCGTCGACAAGGGCCTGCTTGAAACCGGCATCCTGCCCGGCGGGTTGAACGTGCGCCGTCGCGCCTACCGCCTGCATCAGAGCCTCCAGAACCTCGATAACCCGAACGTGATCGGCTCGACCCTGAGCGCCATGGAGTGGGTCAACCTGTTCGCCCTGGCGGTCAACGAGGAAAACGCCGCGGGCGGGCGCATGGTGACTGCGCCCACCAACGGCGCGGCGGGTATCGTGCCTGCGGTGCTGCATTACTTCATGAAGTTCAAGCCTACGGCCAATGATGACGACGTGGTGCGTTTCTTCCTCAGCGCTGCTGCGGTCGGCATTCTGTGCAAGAAGAACGCGTCCATTTCCGGTGCCGAAGTGGGTTGTCAGGGCGAAGTAGGATCGGCCTGCGCAATGGCCGCCGCTGGCCTGGCGGAAATTCTCGGTGCCACGCCCGAACAGGTGGAAAACGCGGCGGAAATTGGTCTGGAACACAACCTGGGACTGACCTGCGACCCGGTTGGCGGGCTGGTGCAAATCCCTTGCATCGAGCGCAACGCGATTGCTGCCGTGAAAGCAATCAACGCTGCACAAATGGCGCTGCGCGGCGACGGCGAGCACTTCATCTCGCTGGACCACGCCATCCGCACCATGCGCGACACTGGTGCGGACATGCACGACAAATACAAGGAAACTTCACGCGGCGGGCTGGCAGTCAATCTGATCGAGTGCTGATCGGCGCAGGCGTTTACTGATTCAACAGTGCCGAGCCCGAATAGAAGATTCCGCCCAGCGCGATCAGCAGCAAGGTCACGCTGGAGGCGACTTCGATCTTGCGCTTGTACTTCAAGGCCAGCTTCTGACGCATCAGGAAGATGTAGGCAAACAGGATCGACAGGTCAATGATGATCCACAGCAACGACAACAAGGCAATGCTGCCCTTGAACGATTCGGTGACGTGAATGAACTGCGGGAAAAACGAGACGAAGAAGATGATGTCCTTCGGATTGGAAATCCCCACCAGAAAACCGGTCACCAGCCCGCTGTGCCTGCTACGCGCAGGCAACGGCGCTGGCGCTGCTTCAGGCGGCGTCGGGGCGTAACGCAACGCCTGTTCCAGCGCCTGCATCGACAGATAGGCGATGAAGAAACAGCCCACCAGGCTGATCCAGTTGAGCATGCTTACGCTCACCGACAGCGTGCCCGTCAGAATCAATGCCGCGACCAACACCAACACCAGTGATGCCCAGTTGGTGCCCAGCGCCGTCAGCATCGCACGTTTCGGCCCGCACGCCAGGCTGGTATTGACGATCAGTGCCACCACCGGACCAGGGGTGATGATCAGCATGAAGACGCTGAACATGTAGATCAGCAGCAACGATATATCCATGGGTACTCAACGCTCGTTCAAATGGTCAGTCTTGTCGACTTTGATATGCAGAGGACAACGGGACAGTGAAAGCCCGCCTTCTTCATACAGTTGGTATTGCTTCCATTCCAGGCTGCTACGGTCGCCGAAAAAACCCAGCGTGTCGGGTACCACGCCGTTGTTGTAATCGGCGATTCGCTGGCGAATCTTTTCCCTGACCTTGCGACCACTTTCCGTCTCGGCGCTTGCCACCTCGTCAAAGTTCTCTCGAGGGTTGACCACAAACACAATGTGCCCACCCAGCGAACGGCTTTTCATCGCGCTGTGACGGGGAAAGCTCATGTTGATGAACATCGGCAGTCCGGCGAAGTGATAGGTCCACTCGAACACTTCAGGGTCTGTGCAGGCTTTGGCCGGCCAGGGCGTTCGGTCACCATCATGTAAATGCTGCAAGGTGGCCCACGCATAGGCCTGCTCTTCGGCCAAGGTGTTGAAATCGGTTTTCTCGAAAATGACAATCAACGGGTTGAACAGGCGATCTTCAAGTGGCGTGTCATTAACGAACTTTACGTACGCTTCCATGCCGTCACGTAGCGCTTGTTGCTCATTCTCACAGGGGATGAACAGCAGCAGACAGCTTCCGGACTTGTTGGCACGGCGGCCAAACAGACAAGGAAAGCCCTTGTCACTCAGCACCTGCTCGAACTGCCTGTAAGCCTGAACCCTCCAGCCCATTTCCAGGGCGGTGTCACTTTCCAGCAAATGTCTTACAACAGATTGGCGTAACAGCTTTTCGGACTTGGGCAGCATATTCCCTCACGCACGCAGCAGATAAGAACACCGCCTTATTGTTTGATTTTTACGACAGTGGACGAGCCGGCGATTCTGACCGGAGACACGTGCGCGGAAAAATGGAAAAAGGTGTAACCTACTATGACAAATAATCATGGTTAGTTATCACATGACTGAACGTATACCGCCTCTTTACGCGCTGAGAGCCTTTGAAGTCGCGGCTCGATCATGTTCATTTACGCGTGCTGCGCAGGAACTCTCCCTTACCCAGAGTGCCATCAGTCGTCATATTCGTACCCTGGAAGAAACCCTTGGCTGTCGATTGTTCGAGCGCAATGGCCCGCGCCTTTCGCTCAGTGACGAGGGCCGGCGGCTGTCCAGTCAACTCAAGATCGGCTTCCGGATTATCGAGGACGCCTGCCAGCCATTCCGGGGTCAGGGCGCGAATCTGCGCCTCAAATCACCGTCCACCCTGACCATGCGCTGGCTGCTGCATGCGCTGGAGTCCTTTAAAAAGCCTGCACCCGCCCTGCCGGTGCAGCTCTCCAGCGTATGGATGGACTTTGATAGCGTGGACTTCTATTCGGAGCCTTTCGACTGCGCGATTCTGCTGGGCAATGGCAGCTTTGGTGCCGAGGTGGAAACCTGCAAGCTGTTCGATGAGTGGCTGATTCCGATCTGCTCGGCAGACACGTTAGGCGACCAGCCGTGGGGAACAGAGAGGCTGCAGGCCGCCGAACTTATCCATCCTTCCAGCGACCGCCGCGACTGGCGGCGCTGGCTGAGCCGGATGGACCTCTCTGGTCAGGTGACGTTGAGCAAAGGCAAGGTGTTCGACACCCTTGATCAGGGCATTACCGCTGCAGTCAGAGGGCACGGTGTGTCGATTGGCGATCTGTTTCTGGTCGCTGATGACCTGAACGAAGGTCAGGTCTTTCTGCCGTTCAACTCGGCGGTTGGCACCGGAGATGCCTATTACCTGGTCTGGCTGCAGGACAGCTTCAAGCGCCAGCGAGTACTGGAACTGCGCGACCACCTGCTGACCTGCCTGCCGGACATATCCGGTATTGCAGTGGAGTTGCTCGCGGCACCTTGAAGGAGTCCGTTCCCGGTGGGAGTGAGCTTGCTCACGAAGAAGCCGGACAACCCCATAAAAAGGGCGTCTGGACCATTGCCTTCGTGAGCAAGCTCACTCCTACGGCATAGTATGCAAGCCATTCAACTCAGCGGCAGACACTGCTCCACCAGCGATGTCCAGACCGCCACACCCGGTTCGATCACCTGGTCGTTGAAGTCGTAATACGGGTTATGCAACGCCGCCGACGGTTTCTCGCCATCGACGCCCATCCAGATGTACGCACCCGGGCAGGCATGCAGCATGAAGGCGAAGTCTTCGGAGGCCATCGACGGGTTGCAGCCCCACTGCACGTTGTTCTCCCCCACCGCAGCGGCCGCTGCGCGGCGGATCGTAGCAGCAGCATCGACGTGGTTTTCAGTCACCGGATACCCCACGTTGTAGACCAGTTCGCCACGCACCCCGAAGGCCGCCGGCAAACGCTCGACGAACTCGCCAATCAGTTGCTGAACCTTCTCGCGCACCGGCGTTTGCAGACAACGCACCGTGCCGCGCAAAACAGCGGTTTCCGGAATGACGTTGATGGCTTCACCGGCGTTGAACTGAGTGATGCTGACCACCGCAGAATCCAGTGGCGACAGACGGCGGGAAACGATGGTCTGCAGCCCGAGCACCAGTTCGGCAGCCGCCACAATCGGGTCATTGCCCTTGTCCGGCATGGCCGCATGGCTGCCCTTGCCAGTCAGGGTGATTTCGAAGGTGTCCAGCGATGCCATCATCGGCCCTGGATTGATGACCACCTTGCCAGCAGGCACGCCCGGCCAGTTGTGCAAACCGTAGATCGCTTCCATCGGAAAGCGCTCGAACAGACCGTCTTCGATCATCCGTTGCGCGCCGCCGAGGTTTTCCTCGGCAGGCTGAAAGACAAAATGCACCGTGCCGGCAAACCGGCGGGTTTCCGACAGGTGCCGGGCGGTGGCCAGCAGAATTGCCGTATGGCCATCGTGTCCGCAGGCGTGCATGCAGCCCTTATGGGCCGACTTGTGCACGCTGTCGCCCAGCTCCTGAATAGGCAGGGCGTCCATGTCGGCGCGAATGCCGATGGTTGGGCCGTCGCCATTGCGCAGGGTGCCGACCACGCCAGTACCGCCCAGACCGCGGTGCACCTGAATGCCGAAGCTACTCAGCAGATCAGCCACCTTGTCCGAGGTTTTCAGCTCCTGAAACCCCAGCTCCGGCGCAGCGTGGATCGTGCGGCGCCAGACAGTTGCTTCGTCGATCAGTGTCTTTGAAATGGGCATGTACTTACTCCAGACTCGCGCCGTAGCCAAAACTGGCGGCAGGCTTGGCGGCGGTTTCGACCCAGACGCTTTTCACTTCGCTGTACTCGCGCAGTGCATCCAGGCCGGAAGAACGGCCATAACCACTTTCACCATAGCCGCCAAACGGCGAGCTGACGTGGATAGTCTTGTAGCCATTGACCCAGAACGTCCCGGCACGCACCTGTCTGGCAACGCGATGGGCACGCCCGACATCACGGGTCCAGACGCCACCGGCCAGGCCAAAACGGCTGTCGTTGGCGATGCGGATCGCGTCTTCTTCATCCTTGAACGGAATCGCTACCACCACCGGGCCGAAGATTTCTTCCTGCGCACAATGCAGCTCGTTGGTGCCCGCCAACACCGTCGGGTTGACGTAATAACCCGGCTTGTTCGGGATCGGATCAGCCTGCTCGCCAACCAGTCTTGCGCCGTCTTTCAATGCGCGCTCGACCATGCTCTTCACATGGTTGTACTGCTTGGCATTGTTGATCGGGCCGATCTGGGTTTCCGGATCGCTCGGGTCACCGACCTTGAACTGCGTCGCCGCCACCGCCAGAGCGTTGGTGAACTTCTCGAAAATCGATTCCTGCACCAACAGCCGTGAGCCGGAGACACAACTTTGCCCGGCACCGGAGAAAATCGCCGCCTGAGCGCCACGCAAGGCCACTTCCAGATCCGCATCGTCGAATACGATGTTGGCTGACTTGCCACCCAGCTCCAGCACCGCGGGAATACAGCGCTGCGCCGCAGCCACGGCGATATGCCGACCGGTCGCTGGCGAGCCGACGAACACCACTTTGCGGATGTCAGCCTTGGCAATGAACGCCTGGCCGATGGAATGTCCGAAACCGGCAATCACGTTGACCAGCCCTTTCGGTACGCCCGCGCGCTCAATCAGCACACCGACCATCAAAGAGCTCAGCGGGGTCAGTTCCGACGGTTTGAGGATGACTGCGTTACCCGCCGCAATCGCCGGGGCGATCTGCCAGCCGCAGGTGAAGATCGGCGCGTTCCACGGGGTGATCTGCAACACCGTGCCCAGCGGTTCGTAGGTCACGTAGTTGAGGTGGGTGGTCGGCACCGGGATGATTTCGCCATGCAGCTTGTCTGCCCAGCCGGCGTAATACTCGAACATCTCGGCTACCTTGAGCACTTCAACGCGGGCATCGCGGATCGGCTTGTTGGCGGTCAGGGATTCGATCTGCGCGAGGTTTTCCAGTTCTTCACGAATCAGATTGCCTACCTGATACATGGCGCGACCCCGCGCCTGAGCGGTCAGCGCCCACCATTGCTGCTGCGCAGCCTTGGCCGCCTTGTCGGCGATGTCGACCAACGACTCGTCAGCGTCCGGAAAGCTCAGCAACAGGCTGTCGTCATGGGCATTGCGCACTTCAACCGGCGCGCCATGGCCTTCAATGAACTGGCCGCCGACGTAGCTGGCAATGACGCTGCGATCGCCCCAGTAAGGACGCATCAGTTCAAGAATTTTTGCAGTGCTCATCGCTTATTCTCCATGACCGTAAAGTTTGCCATCGGTGCGTTGCACGATGGCGCAGAAGTCTTCGTTGTCCGCCAGGGTTTCACTGCTGGCCTGCCACAATTGCGCGACGACGCGCGACAGCGGCAGGTCCATGTCGAGGCTGTCCGCCAGATCGCTGGCCAGGCCGACGTCTTTGCGCATCAGGCCCATGGTGAAACCTGAGTCATAGGCCTTGTTGAGTACCCAGGTCGGGAACATCACTTGCGTGGCACCGCTGCGTCCGGAACCGGCATTCAGGCCCTGCAGAAGCTTTTCCGGATCGACACCTGCACGCGCGGCCATCGCCACGGCTTCGGCAGTGCTGATCAGGTGGCAGGCGGCGAGCATGTTGTTGGCGATCTTGGCCACATTCCCTGCGCCGCACTGGCCGACGTGCACGCGTGTGCCGCTCATTCCTTCCAAAATCGGCATGGCGCGCGCAAGATCGGCATCTTCAGCGCCGACGACCATCGACATGGTGCCGGTAGCTGCGCCTTTCGGGCCGCCCGAGACAGGTGCATCGATAAAGGCAATGCCGGTTTTGGCCAGTTCGGCGGCGACCTTACGGCTCATTTCCGGTGTTGATGTGGTGGTATCGACCACGATCAAGCCCTTGCGACCGAACTCGCTGATACCGCCCGCACCGAGACACACCGACTCCACATGCTCGGCCTTGGGCAGCGACAGGATCAGAATATCCACGCCTTGAATCAGTTGTTTGCGGTCGGCAACCGGCTTGACGCCTTTGCTTTCAGCCTGGGCCAGCGCAGCCTGCGACAGGTCGAAGCCGCTGACATCAAAGCCCTTGCCCGCCAGCGTGGCAGCCATGCCGCCGCCCATGTTGCCCAATCCGATCACACCTGCTTTCAAAGTCATGTCTGCATCCCGGTCAAAGGTTTTGTACGAATTCGAGAACGACGCTGCGAGCCTTGTCGGCGAGCAATGTGCTGATGATCCGAGTATGGACAGCGCTCTCACCTCTCAGCAATAATCCTCAAATCGAATTTATGTTGCCTTTAGCGCAACACAGAGCCTCTACAGGAGCCTTATGAGCCTGGTGCAAGATCGACGCATCCTGTATTTCTTCGAAGCCGTGCGGCTGGGCAGCGTCAGGGCTGCCGCCGACTTCCTCAACGTCGCGCCCTCGGCGGTCAGCCGCCAGATCGCGCAACTGGAACAGGAGCTCGGCTCGCCATTGCTCGAGCGCCATCGCCGAGGGGTCAAACCCACTGAAGCAGGCGACAAGGTGCTGGCCTACTACCGCCAGCGACTGACGCAGCAGGAGGTCCTGCTGGATTCGATCCAGGCGCTGAAGGGCCTGCACAGCGGCTCGGTGACATTGGTATCCGGAGAAGGTTTTCTTGAAAGCCTCGCCCAGCCGCTGGCCCGGTTTTCCGAGCTGTACCCGCGCATCGAACTGCTCGTGAACGTTTGTGGCAGCAACGAGGTGATTCGCCAGGTGGTGGAGGACGAAGCGCATATCGGCCTGGTCTTCAACCCCGCTGCCGACCCGAAAATCCGCTCTCACGCCCATCAACGCAAGCCGGTGTGCGTGATCACCGCACCCGATCATCCGCTGACGCAAGAGCAGGCTCCGATAGAGCTGCGGGCACTGGAACACTACCGTGTCGCGCTGCCTGCTGTGTCTTACGGCATTCGCCAGATTCTTCTGCAGGCCGAACATCAACTGGGTATTACAGTGCAGCCGACACTGACCTGCAGCACCTTCGCCATGCTCAAGCATTTCGCCATGCAGGGTGGCGTCACGCTGTTGCCGACCTTTGTTGTGGAGGAGGAGATAAAGGCCGGAAAACTGCGCGCCCTGCCCTTGCAGCATGAGGTGTTCAGCAGCCCGCAGACGCATTTGATCAGCCGTCTGGGTCGGCAGCTCAGCGTCGGTGCCAACCGCCTGATGGGCATGCTGTTGCAGGACATGACGGCGTTTCGCAATTGACCTACCGTTAGTCCCGCTTCGACCAATCGCGCTGAACCAACAAAATCCTCATGGTTCATCTTCAGTACGGATCAGAACTTCTGCTGCCATCGAGGATTAAACATGAGAGCTTTGACTTACCACGGCGCGAACAGTGTGAAGGTCGACACAGTGCCGGACCCGGAAATACAAGAAGCTGACGACATCATTTTGAAAGTCACCGCAACCGCAATCTGCGGCTCTGATCTGCACTTGTATCGCGGCAAGATACCCACGGTGGAACACGGCGACATATTCGGCCATGAGTTCATGGGCATTGTCGAAGAGACTGGCCCGGCGGTCACCGCTGTGCAGAAAGGTGATCGTGTAGTGATCCCTTTTGTGATTGCTTGCGGCAGCTGCTTTTTCTGCAACATCGACCTGTTCGCAGCCTGTGAAACCACCAACACCGGGCGCGGCGCGATCATCAACAAAAAGTCCATTCCGCCAGGGGCAGCACTGTTCGGTTTCAGTCATCTGTATGGCGGCATTCCCGGCGGTCAGGCTGAGTACGTGCGCGTGCCAAAGGCCAATGTCGGCCCGTTCAAAGTGCCGGGCACACTGGCTGACGAGAAGGTTCTATTCCTTTCCGACATCTTGCCCACTGCCTGGCAGGCGGTAACCAATGCGGGCATCGGCCAGGGTTCCAGCGTTGCCATCTATGGCGCTGGTCCAGTGGGTCTGATGAGCGCCGCATGCGCGAGAATGCTCGGCGCCGAGAAGATATTCATGGTCGATCACCACCCGTATCGCCTGGCTTATGCGCAGAAAACCTATGGTGTGACCCCGATCAATTTCGATGACGACGATGACCCGGCCGATACCATCATCCGTCAAACAGCTGGCATGCGCGGCGTGGACGGTGTGGTCGATGCAGTCGGTTTCGAAGCCAAGGGCAGCACCACCGAAACCATTCTGGCCACGCTGAAACTGGAAGGCAGCAGTGGCAAGGCATTGCGTCAGTGCATCGCAGCGGTAAGGCGTGGCGGCGTAGTGAGCGTACCGGGCGTTTACGCAGGGTTTATCCACGGTTTCATGTTCGGCGATGCGTTCGACAAGGGCCTGACGTTCAAGATGGGCCAGACCCATGTCCATCGCTTCATGCCTGAACTGCTCGAGCACATCGAAGCGGGACGACTCGAACCGGAAGCCATCATCACCCACCGCATGTCGCTGGAAGATGCTGCGAAAGGTTACAAGCTGTTCGACAAGAAGGAAGAGGATTGCCGCAAGGTAATTCTGACTCCGGGCAACAACACCATTGTGGTGCCAGACGCCACGACAGAAGCGCTGGTTGCGGGTGGCGTGCCAGCCATGTGAGGCGCACCCTTGGTGCTCAAGATCGGACGCAGAGCGTCCAGAAGTGCTAGTAAGCGGAGCGTGGGAGTGATCGCCACACGCTCCGTCGCTAGAGAACGCGGAGCGTCCAGAAGATAGTGGTCGTTGAGACTATCGTTCCCTACGTTCCAGCGTGGGGATGCCGTTCTGGACGCTCTGCGTCCGATCTTTGTGCCGCGGAGCATCACCCAAAGCGTGTGTCAGTGCATTTGCGGACGCACATTTTATCGGCTCAGGTAGGCAAATCGCCCTTTGAACGGTTTGCCGATGGGGTCGGCCAGGTCGCCGTGTTTGCTGGTACTCAGCCCAAGGTCCACCAGCGACTCTGCCAGTTTCACCGCCGCCGCCACGCCGTCGATCACCGGCAGACCAATCGCTTCACTCAATTGCCTGCCCAAATCCGCCATCCCGCCGCAGCCCAGCACAATGGCACCTGCCCCCTCTTCATCACGTGCCCGGCGAGCCTGTTCGGCCATGCACTCGATCAGTTCGGGCCCGCTCTCTTCCAGCGCCAGCACCGGTAGATCGATACAACGTACCGAGGTGCACAGTTCGCTGAAGCCATAGCGCTGCAACAGGTGCTCGGCGATGATCCGAGTTCGGGTCAGCGTGGTGACCACTGCGAAGCGGGTGGAAATCAGACTGGCCATGTGGAAAGCCGCTTCGGCAATGCCGATCACGGGTGCGCTGGCGTACTCGCGGGCTGCCAGCAGGCCAGGATCGCCGAAACAGGCGATGATGTGCGCGTCGACCTGTTGCTCACGGCCTTTGCGTATCTCTTCCAGCACGCCAAGGGTCGCTATCGCTTCGTCAAAATGGCCTTCGATAGACACCGGGCCATCATCGGGACTGCACGCAAGAATCTGCGTACCGGGGCGTGCAATGGCTTGCGCCGCGAGGCCAATCTTGTGGGTCATGGCTTCGCTGGTGTTGGGGTTGATCACTTGAATACGCACCGGAACTCCTTCAGCGCCGTTTGAAAATGCTATGAAAATCTACTGTCTCGCTCACCGGTGCATCTACATTCAGGCTGGCGCGGATACGGCGCAGATGCTCGGCCATCCACTCGCGGGCCTGTTCGCCCTGCCCGGCTTCGAGCAAGGTCAGCAAGTCAACGTGCTGACCACAATCACAGCCGACGCTGCGCCGCGAACCGTACACCGCCACGATCAGCGAAGAACGCGTAGTGAGCTGCGCGACTTGCTCGGTCAATACCTGATTGCCCGCCAACGCGCTCAATTGCACATGAAATCTGGCCGACAACTGAATAGCTTCGCTGTGACGCCCGGCGTGTTGCGCCTCATGTTCCTGTTCACAGAGCGCACGCAGTGATTCCAGACGCTGACCGCCTGCCCGTGCGGCGATATCGGCCATCAGCGCGGGTTCGATCAACTGCCTGGCACCCAGCACATCCTGCGCTTCCTGCGCCGACGGTTGCGCGACCTCTGCGCCGCGCTTGGGACGCAAGGTCACCAGCCGTTCCAGGGCCAGGCGCTGCAAGACCTTGCGAATGCCGGTCCGGCTGATCTCGAACACTTCAGCCAATGCGTCCTCGGGCAAACGCGTGCCTGGCGCAAGCCGGTGCTCGACGATTGCTTCCAGTACGTGCTGATAAATTTGCTCGTCGCGGCCTTTTTCATCGGCAGCGGGCGTCAGGAACAAGGGAGCGCTGGCAGGTCGAGTCATGGTTTCAGATCACTTTTTCGGTACAGATCGTATACAGGAATAGTGCCCGATGTACCACTTGATAAATAGCGCTATCTAAGCCGCCAAGCAACGCCTATGGGCTGGGCAGCCTACAAAATCGCACCGAAAATGGGCCATTGCGCTCCGTTAGTGTGCGCTTTAAACGCTATGACGGACGTGCCCACTGTGCTGACTTTTCTGGACTGAAACGCCAGCTGGCATAGCGCGCATTGACTTTTTGTCTATGAAAAAACGTATGGCACATCTTTTGCGTACACGATCGTATACAAAAATATCATCGATCGTACCCCGATCCCGCCACGATCCATCGAGGGAGTAACGCTATGACAGACCAACGCCCGGCCGGATACAGCCCGCGCCTGCACAACCATGATCTGGGGCCGGTGCCGCAGAAGTGGACCTGGTACAACATTCTGGCGTTCTGGATGAGCGACGTGCACAGCGTCGGCGGTTACGTTTTCGCCGCCAGCCTCTTCGCGCTCGGTCTGGCCAGCTGGCAAGTGTTGATTGCGCTGCTGGTGGGCATCTGCATCATTCAGGTGATTGCCAATCTGGTCGCCAAACCCAGCCAGCAAGCCGCCGTGCCCTACCCGGTCATCTGTCGCCTGGCCTTCGGGGTATTCGGTGCCAACATTCCTGCAATCATCCGCGGGCTTATTGCAGTGGCGTGGTACGGCATTCAAACCTATCTGGCGTCCAGCGCACTGGTGATCGTGGTTCTACGCTTTTTCCCGGAACTGGCTGCGTATCAGAACCTGACCTTTCTCGGGCTGTCGTGGCTTGGCTGGTTCGGTTTTCTGGCGTTGTGGGTGGTCCAGGCTGCTGTGTTCTGGACCGGCATGGAATCGATCAGACGCTTCATCGACTGGGCCGGTCCTGCCGTTTACGCGGTGATGTTCGCGCTGGCAGGCTGGATTGTCTGGCGCGCCGGTTGGGATAACATCAGTTTCACCCTGGCTGAAAAAGAGTTATCCGGCTGGGCGGCGTTCGGGCAAGTGGTCATGGCCATCGCGCTGGTGGTCTCATACTTCTCCGGCCCGACCCTGAACTTCGGTGATTTCAGCCGCTATTGCCGCAGCATGGCTGACGTGCGTCGCGGCAATTTCTGGGGCTTGCCGGTGAACTTTCTGGCGTTCTCGCTGGTGACGGTGGTGATTGTCTCGGGCACGCTGCCGATTTTCGGTGAAATGATCCACGACCCTATTGCCACCGTAGCGCGTATCGATAACACCACCGCCGTGCTGCTCGGCGCATTTACTTTCGTGACCGCCACTGTCGGCATCAACATCGTCGCCAACTTCGTTTCCCCGGCCTTCGACTTTGCCAACGTGGCCCCCAGCCGCATCAGCTGGCGTGCAGGCGGTATGATTGCTGCCGTAGCTTCGATCTTCATCACGCCCTGGAACCTGTTCAACAACCCTGAAGTGATCCATTACACCCTGGACGTGCTCGCGGCCTGCATCGGCCCACTGTTCGGCATCCTGCTGGTGGATTACTACCTGATCAAGAAGCAGCAGATTGATGTCGACGCCCTGTTCAATGACACGCCAAGCGGTCGCTACTGGTACACCAATGGCGTGAACTGGATCGCGGTCAAAGCGCTAGTGCTGACAGCGCTGGTGGGTCTGTGCTTTACCTTTGTCGAGTGGTTCAAGCCCATTGCCAACTTTGCGTGGTTCACCGGGTGCATCCTGGGTGGCGCGCTCTTTTATGTGATGACCCGATGGTCGCCCGTGCAGACTGCCAACCTGCCTGCGCCTGTCGGCCAGAACTAAGAGCTACTGTAGAGGCGCTGGCACCTGACCGGGACCAGCGCCTGCACGTTACACAAACACCGGTCGCCTCGCGAAATCAGCGCTTTCAGCTGGCTCGGCAAGCCCGATATGACCTGAAAGCACTGCCCAGACTGCCTCCGTAGAAAATACTGCACTTATCAGGTGATATTAATTTAATATCACTCTCAGGCCAAACCCATGGAATGATGAAGTGTCACTGATCGCCTGTAAGGCCTGGGGCACAAAATAGAATAAAATTTGTACAACTTTCAGGCCGCTGCGCTGCCCTATGACTGAGTCTTTGTGAACCAGGCGTTCAAGTGGGTCGATAGTGATGAGCAATGATGTTTCCGGCGGCATGCCATTCGCCCCCCAGCCACTCCTGCCTTCAGAGCAGGAAGCGGCCGAGCAGCTACAACTCGCCCTTGATTCAGGGGCAGTTGTCGGCACTTGGGTGTGGGACATCATTGCCGATCAGTTGACCGGCGATGAGCGTTTTGCCCGGACCTTCGGCTTGTGCCCGAAGCTGTGCGCCAAAGGCTTGCCACTGGAGCTGGTGATAGCCTCCATTCATCCCGACGATTCGGCCAGAGTCGACAAGTCAATCGAGGACGCGCTTCAGAACAGCGAAACCTACCGATGCGAATACCGGGTTCTGCATGAAGACGGCCTTTATCGCTGGGTTGAAGCCAGCGGAAAAATCGAGCGTGATAGTCGCGGCAAGCCTGTTCGCAGTCCGGGCGTATTGCTCGATATAGACAGCCGTCGCATGGCTGAAGACGAGCGCGACCGGCTCAACGAGTTGCTGAGGATATTCACGGCTGCCGTTCCGGGCGTTGTCTACGCCAAGGATCTCGAAGGTCGCATGCTGGTCGCCAATCGTGGCACCGCTGAACTGATCGGCAAGCCGCCCGAATTTTTCATCGGCAAGACGGACCTGGAGTTTCTGGATGATCAGCAACAGGCACGGGTGCTCATGGAAACCGACCGCCGGATCATGCAGAACAATGTCAGCGAACAGATCGAAGAACAGGTCAACCTGCCTGACGGCTCTGCAGCGACGTGGCTCTCGACCAAAGCGCCCTTGCTCGATGAAAACGGCGAGGTGATCGGTCTGATCGGCTCGTCTGTTGATGTCACCGCCAGAAAAAAAGCCGAAGAAGCGGTCAGAGAACTCAATCAGACACTCGAACAGCGCATCGAACAAGCCGTTTTCGAACGTGAGCAGATCGAAGACGCCCTGCGCCATTCCCAGAAGATGGACGCCGTCGGACAACTGACAGGCGGCATCGCACATGACTTCAACAACCTGCTCGCCGGCATTTCCGGCAGCCTTGAACTGATCACCAAACGACTGGCTCAAGGCCGTGTCGGTGATGTAGACCGGTACGTGTCGGTCGCTCAGGGCGCAGTACGACGCGCGGCTTCGCTGACTCACCGGCTGCTGGCGTTTTCGCGGCGTCAGAACCTGTCCCCGAGAGTCACCAACGTCAACGTGTTGATTCAGGACATGGAAGAACTTATTGCACGCACGGTCGGCCCGGAGATAGATATAAAAGTCGTCGCCCACGATGACTTGTGGCCTGCACTGATCGATCATGCCCAGTTGGAAAGTTCGTTACTGAACCTGTGCCTGAACGCCCGTGACGCAATGCCCAGTGGCGGGCGCATCGTCATCGAAACAGCCAATGCGTCCATTGAAGAATGTACCGACCCTGATCACGGCATTCCTGCCGGCGAGCACCTGAGCATCCGCGTCACAGATACTGGCATGGGGATGAGCCCGGACATCGTCGCCAAGGCGTTTGAACCGTTCTTCACCACCAAACCGATTGGCGCCGGGACCGGCCTGGGCCTGTCGATGGTCTACGGTTTTGTGCGCCAGTCCGGCGGTCAGATCCGCGTCGAGTCGGTTGAAGGTCAGGGCACCAGCGTGGTCATGCACCTGCCACGCCATATTGCTGAAAATGCTCCACGCGCTGCCGAGCCCGAAATAACCGAAGAGCCAGCGCAGCACACCGGCGAAACCGTTCTGATCGTTGATGACGAGCCGTCGGTCAGAATGCTTGTCGCCGAGGTGATCACCGGCCTGGGCTACAACTGCCTGGAAGCAGGCGACGCTCAGTCAGGTTTGCAGATCCTGCAGTCAGATACCCGCATCGACCTGCTCATCAGTGACATCGGTTTGCCGGGCGGCATGAACGGCCGGGAAATGGCTGACGCTGCGGGCGACTGCCGACCGGGGCTGCCGACCCTGTTCATCACTGGCTACGCCAAGACTTCAGTGCTGGACGACTGCCACCTGCGGCCCTGCACACAAGTTTTGACCAAGCCGTTCGGGCTGGATGCGCTCGCCGGGCGAGTGACAGGCCTGATCGGCGCGGATGCAGCCACTCGCTGCTATTGATAGCGTGCACCCTACGACACCCGATGGCCGGTATTTTGTGGTCAAGGGACAACTCTGGCGATGTTCCAATCCGTCCCTGAACGAAGAGGTTCGTCAGCGATTAGTGAATGAGTTGATGGCTGCCCGGCGCGAGGTCAAGGCAGCCAAGGCAAGCGCGGATTCAGATGCACTGAAAGCCGCCCGGGCCGGGGTTCACCAGGCCAAGGTTGCACTTGGGGAGCGCGGCGACGTCTGGTGGACTGACGGGGCGAGGGATTTCAATCGGTGCAAGGTGGAAAACACGCCATATGCGCAGTGGTATGTAGGGTCAGAAGCACAACGATCGACTAAGTAAACGCCTTCGATACAGCGGCAAACCTCATTCATTACTATTCACCGCCCCGCTTGATCATCGGATTAGGCTTCGCCTTGCCCCTGAGGCGCTGTGATAGACGCTCCGCGAAGCATTTATATGATAACCAGCATTCATTAATCGGCGCGCCCGCCGATAAACCGCTATTGCTTTCGCTGTACTTCACCTCTCGGCACTCCCCCTCTAAAGGCCCTTATCGGCATGACAAAATCGCTAAAATTCAGCCATAAAATCCTGTTGGCGGCGTCTCTCGTGGTGATCGCCGCATTCACCCTGTTCACGTTTTACAACGACTATCTGCAACGCAACGCCCTGCGTCTGCAATTGAAGGAGAACCTGAATCAGACGGGTGACAGCACCGCAGGCAACATCCGCAACTGGCTTTCAGGGCGAATTCTTCTGGTAGAGAACCTGGCGGAAAATGCGTCTTCGCCGCAATCAACCGACGCGCAGAATCTTGCCCTCGGCCAACCCACGCTTATCGCCACCTTCATGAGTATTTACCAGGGTAAGAGCGATGGTTCTTTCGTCACTCAGCCGCCTGATGACATGCCGGCCGACTATGACCCCAGGACCCGGCCGTGGTATGTCGATGCCGTGCGCGCAGGCAAGACGATCCTCACCGAACCGTATCTGGATGCTGTGACCAAAGGGTTGATCGTGACCCTTGCCACACCGGTCAAAAGTGCATCGGGTGTATCCGGGGTCATTGGCGGTGATCTGAGCCTGGAAATACTGGTGAAAATGATCAGCTCGCTGCGCCTTCATGGCCACGGCTACGCGTTTCTGGTCGATGCGAATGGCCGCATTCTGGTCCACCCGGACACTTCGCTGGTAATGAAAACGCTGGCAGAAGTCTACCCGGCGAATACGCCGAAATTGTCCCAGGACCTGAGCGAAAGCGAGCATGCCGGAAAAGCTCAGATTCTTACGTTTGCCCATGTAGACGGGCTGCCTTCCGTCAACTGGTATGTGGGCGTGGCGATGGACAAAGAGATCGCCTATGCATCACTGGGCGAGTTCAGAAACTCGGCCATCGTGGCGACTGTCATTGCGGTGGTGCTGATCATCCTTCTGCTGGGAATGCTTCTGAGCGTACTGATGCGGCCGCTCAACCTGATGGGCCGCGCCATGCACGATATCGCTGCCGGCGAAGGTGATCTGACCAAACGCTTGACGATTCAGAGCGAAGACGAGTTCGGGTATCTGGGCAACGGCTTCAACCTCTTTGTAGAACGAATCCACGACTCGATGCGTGAAGTAGCCTCCTCCACGGTACAGCTCAATGAAGTTGCCCAGCGGGTAGTGAATGCCTCCAACTCGTCGATGCTCAATTCCGATCAGCAGTCCAACCGTACCAACAGCGTGGCCGCAGCCATCAATGAGCTGGGCGCTGCAACCCAGGAGATTGCCCAGAACGCCGCGCGCGCCTCTGGCCATTCAAGCGATGCACGCACGCTGGCCTCGGACGGTCAGGACGTGGTCGGGCAGAACATCGCGGCCATGAGCCGCCTGTCAAAGCGCATCAGCAACGCAAGTGAACAGATTGAAACGCTCAATACAAAAACCGCCAACATCGGCCAGATACTGGAAGTGATTACCGGCATCTCTCAACAGACCAACCTGCTGGCCCTTAACGCAGCCATCGAGGCGGCACGCGCGGGTGAAGCCGGCCGAGGTTTTGCCGTGGTGGCCGACGAAGTACGCAGCCTGGCCCACCGAACGCAAGAATCGGCGAGCCAGGTGCAAGAGATGATCGAGCAGCTGCAATCGGGCGCTCGCGAGGCTGTTGCGCTCATGAACGAAAGCCAGCGTGAAAGTGTTGAAACGGTCGGCATTGCCAACAAGGCCGTTGCAAGCCTTGAACACGTTACCGAACGCATTGGCGAAATCGACGGCATGAACCATTCGGTTGCCACGGCGACCGAAGAACAAACTGCCGTTGTGGAAGCGATCAATGTGGATATCACAGAGATCAATACCCTGAACCAGCAAGGTGTGGAGAACTTGAACGCTACCCTGCGCGCCTGCACTGACCTTGAACAGCAATCCACCCGCTTGACGCAGCTGGTGGGTAGCTTCCGTATATAACGCTCAAGCCGCTGCCAGAGAATTTCTGGCAGCGGCTCTACATCCCGGCTGCCAGGAAGCACGCGCAACTAAGGCAACTGCTGTTCAATCACCCCCAGCCACCCCATGCCGGGATAAGTCTCAAAGCCCGGGGTCATTGAATACCCTTGAATGCTGTTGTTGGGCAGTGTGCTGTAACCGGTGGCCTGCCCTGCCCTGGTCTGCAAGTCGATACTGTGGCCCAACGGGCTTTGGGGGTCGGAACTGGCAATTATCCTGTGGCTGGCATCGACCATCATCACTCGGGTGCGGGTGCGCTCTTCATCACTCAGACGCACGCCATTGATCACCGAGTCCGACTGATTCTTCCAGTCAAAGAAAATCCCGATGACGCCGATCACAGGTGAGTGTTTGCCAGCGTTACTGCGCACGGCTGCACTGAACGCACAGGTTTGCGAGCCGTTGAGCAAGGGCTCCACAGCGACTTCACCGGCAAAGTATTGATCGCCAGACGAGTGCCGCACCGCCTGCTTGAACCAGGTCGCCTCATTTACATTCGCACCGATAACCTTGTCGAAGGTATCGGGCCGACCGGACGCAATCACGCAGCCGGTTGTATCGGCAACCCAGATGTCCAGATACACCGTATAACTGTCCAGAATGACGCCGAGGCGCTCACTGGAGTGTGCGCGACTCTGCGCAGTTGGGGTCATCAGTACATCAACCAGCGATGCATCGGTCGCCCACCAGCGAACATCGCACGTGCGCTCATATAGATTGCGATCAATTATTTCGATCAGGTTCAGTGCGAGGTCTGCCAGCCGTTGACCTCGCACATCAAAACACATGCCCTTACCAAGCTCGGTCAGTTCATTGACCGATGCTTGCAGGTCTTGAGTCAGACCGCTGGCAATCTTCGAAATCTGCTCAGAGATATTCTTCACCTCCTCGGCCACCACCGCAAAACCCCGACCGGCTTTACCTGCATGCGCCGCTTCGATCAGCGCGTTTATTGCCAGCAATCGAGTCTGGCGGGTGATCAGTTGTATATCGCTGACGCCACGAGTTGCCAGAGATTCCACTTCACGGGACAGAGTCACAATTCGTTCGGGTTCGATCATTTTCTTTCTGCTTCAATGAGTTACCGTAGGCGGCAGCCATCGCACAATCGTCGTGCAAAAAACAGAGGGAAAGAAGTTGTCATTCTCAAGGGCGCGGAAGTCTGGGCTTCCTGTTTTTATCGACTGATGTCGTAATGCCCTCAACCCCGCTAATGTAGTTTTGAAGGTCGACAATCTGCAAGCATTGCGCACGGAACGTTTGCACTACGGGTTTAAGAAGCATGTATGCGGAAGGGATTCGGGCTGAGTGCGGACGCTCAACTGTTGACGCTTTCGATCTCAGACTTTGTTGCTTGCACTACAGCCTCGCCCACCTCGGTAAGACCGAAAATAATATGCTGCACATAGGGAAACGAAGCGTCACAGGGCAATACGGCACCTGAAATCAACAGGCCTTCTTTCACAAGAGTATCGATCATCTCCATGAATTCCCCTATTGCCGGAACCGCTGGCTGGAGACGAATCAAACTCAGGTACAGCTGACCAGACGTCATCTTTCCAGGGCGGAAAAAATGGGCGCTGTCAACGATCTCCAGCACGGCCAGCTCATCGGAAAAATGATGATTGCTCACAGTGACCTCCAGCCTCAGGAACCACGACCCGCGTCTCCAGCCAGGTCAGGGTTCAATCGGCGTTGGCAAGTGACTATCCGGCTTCAGAAACTCCATCACTTCAGCAGTAACGGAGGGGTGATCAATCAGCCGGTTATGGCCCAGCCCTTCCGTGGTAAAGAGACGCGCTCCGGGCCATAGCTTTGCGAACCGGGCACCCTTTTCCCACGGGGTTTCGCGATCTCGGCGGTCATGAATAACAAGCGCTGGACGATCAAGCAACTGCAGTCGCGCAGAAGCGTCGTAATCCGCGAAGCGGCGGCCGCTCAGCGCATGCAAGTATCCTTCAAAAGGTGCGAAAACCTTGTGCGCGATACCAAAAGTTTCAAACTGATGAAGCGCGTTGTCAGCCGGGGCCAGGAACGGCGCAATCAACACAAACCGGTCGGGACGCCACTGCTCTTCCTGAGCGAATATGATTGACGAAGCGCCCAACGAATGAGCGATCACGGCCGCAGGCTTTCCGAAATGGCGTCCTACCTGCTGAAGCACTTCCACAAACTGCGGCATGTGGCTGACATCGCCAGAGCTTAATCCATGGGCAGGCTGATCAAAACCAACCACCGCATAGCCCATCGATCGTAACAACGGCACCCAGCCGACAAAACGCATCGCGTAGCTTGACCACCCATGGGAGAACAACACATAAGGTTGACTGGAAGGATCTCCCCACACGTAGGTGCAGATCTTGATCCCGTTCAGTTCCAGAGTACCCGTTTGCACATCCGCCGATGCGCTCAGCGCAGCCGCAGCCTCGGCACGTCCTGCGGCCTGGGGTGTCACGAAACGTCGGGCAAGGTATCTTCCGGTGGGGCCAGGTAGAATACGGCTGGCAAGCATGAAGGTGCCCCGCAGCGTCAATAATCGAAGCCTGTTGGTAAGTTTGCTCATCGGTATTCTCCGCACCAGCCATAAGACCTGGAGCAATTAGAGCAGCCTATCTTGTCACTGACAAGATAAGCTGTACGATGGCTATATAACTTTTATTTCATGACAGGGAGCTTCGTATGTCGACCTCAGATACCCCGCGTACTTACCACCATGGCAACTTGCCGACCGTCTTGCGGCAGGCGGCCTGGGACATCGTGGGGGAAGCAGGCATGCGAGGACTCTCACTGCGTGAATGCGCAAGGCGGGCGAACGTTTCACACGCCGCACCTGCGCACCATTTCGGCTCTCTGGAAAACCTGATGGCAGAGGTGGTGGCCGATGGTTATGAACGGATGGTCGACGCTATCCGAGCCGCGCAGCGGGACCTTGGCGACTGTGTGCTGGGCTGTGGGATAGGCTATGTCAATTTCGCTAAAAACTACCCACAGCATTTCCGGTTGATGTTCGGAATGGGCGGGGTCAACCGCACATTACCCAGATTGCTCACTTCAGGCGAAGCCACGCTGCAACTGCTTCGTCAGTCGATACGTACAGCATGGGTCGCAAAAAACGGTGCCGAACCAGACTCGACAGTGCTTGAGCAACGCACCTTCCTCGCCTGGAGCACTGCGCATGGGTATGCCTCGTTGGCGATCGACAGAAAGCCGGATGAACTCTCTGTGGTCTCGGCCGAATCGATACTCAAACCGATGGCGTCTTTTTTGCTTACACCATAGCGCCCCGCGCCCCGCAAAAAGCGCCCGGGCCTATATGCCCACTTCGCCCTCTGAAACGCCCTCTGCGCCGCATCTCCCGAGCGGCCAAGCGCCTGCGCGCGAGATTTCTCTTCGCCCCTCTCGCCTATGAATGCAGACGCACACGACCTCGCCGCATTTTGATGTCGATCAACATCAATACGTTGACATTTTAGATTTAGATCGTAATCATAACTCCAAGGATCAATTGGCAGGGCCCTTCAGCGTCAGCGTCGAAGGCCCTGCCGGGTGACCGACAATCGCAGGCGCAAACGCCTGGCTGCCCTCATCGCATTACTTGTCAGGACATCACCAATGACTACTCTCCCCACTGTTCTCATCACTGGCGCTTCCAGCGGTATTGGTGCCATTTATGCCGAGCGATTTGCCCGTCGCGGCCACAATCTGGTGCTTGTCGCACGTGACAAACCACGCCTCGATGCTCTGGCAGCAAGGCTGGGTAAAGAAAACGACGTAGCTGTCGAAGTGCTTCAGGCCGACCTGACCAACTCTGCCGACCTCACAGCGCTTGAAACTCGCCTGCGCGACGATGCCCGGATCGGCGTCCTTATCAATAACGCAGGTATTGCTCAGTCCGGCGGATTCATTGAGCAGAGCGCTGAGGCTATTGAAAAGCTTGTCGCCCTCAACATTGTTGCGCTGACGCGACTCGCTGCCGCAGTGGCCCCTCGCTTCGCGCAGTCCGGTACCGGTTCAATCGTCAACCTCGGGTCGGTGGTGGGCTTGGCGCCAGAGCTCGGCATGACCGTTTACGGTGCCACCAAGGCTTATGTGCTGTTCCTGTCTCAAGGCTTGAACCTGGAACTGGCACCCAAGGGCGTGTACATCCAGGCGGTCCTGCCGGCAGCTACCCGCACCGAAATCTGGGAGCGCGCCGGGATCGACCTCAACACCCTCCCCGAGGTGATGGACGTTGAAGAACTGGTCGATGCAGCGCTGGTGGGCTTCGATCGTCGCGAACTGGTGACCATTCCGCCACTGCACGTTGCAGGTCGTTGGGACGCGCTTGATGGCGCGCGGCAAGGGTTGCTGTCGGACATTCGACAGGCGAACGCCGCAGAGCGCTATCTGACCAAAGCCTGAAACCAGGGTACCCATCATGAGTAGCTCAAATCTGCAGACTCATTCGGCGCAGTCGTTTGTCCAGGCGCCTAATAAAATCGCAACAGTCGCAGGCATTGCCTTCGCCTATCGCGAGTCAGGTTTGCGTGGTGGCGTGCCGCTCTTGTTGCTCAACTACTGGGGCGCGGTACTGGACGATTTCGACCCGCGCATTGTTGATGGTCTTGCTACCCGGCATCACGTTATCGCCATCGACTATCGCGGGGCTGGTTTATCGACCGGCACCGCGCCGCTGACGATAGGCGAGATGGCTCGGGACACCCTCGAGCTTGTGCGGGCAATGGGCTACAGACAAGTGGATCTGATTGGCTTTTCAATGGGCGGTTTCGTGGCCCAGGACCTGGCATTGAAAGCACCCGATCTGGTACGCAAAGTTATTCTGGCAGGCACCGGACCGGCAGGCGGACACGGTATCGAGCGCATAGGTGCGCTGTCCTGGCCACTTACTCTCAAAGGTTTGCTGAGGCTGCGAGACCCCAAGGTCGATATGTTTTTCACCTCCACGCTCAATGGCCGACGCGCTGCCAGAGACTATCTGAGCAGGGTGAAGGAACGTACGGTTGACCGCGACAAGCCGCCAACGCCTCGCTTGCTGCTTCGCCAACTCAAAGCAATCAAAGCCTGGGGAAAACAACCCGCGCAGGATCTTGCACGCCTGCGGATGCCTGTACTTATCGTCGTCGGGGACAGCGACGTCATGGTTGCAAGCGAGTTGAGTCGCGATATGAGCCAACGTCTCCCGCAGGCACAACTGGTGGTTTATCAAGACGCAGGCCACGGTTGCGTCTTTCAGTATCACGCCGACTTCGTCTCAACGGCTCTGGAGTTCCTTGCATAAAGCGTTCGAACTTCAACTGCACATCGTTTTTAAAAACAATCCATCACTGTCAGACGACCCTGGAAACCTAGCGTCATGAAAGCACTTACCTTCGAAAGCTATGGCAAGTCGCCTGAAATTGCGATAACGCATGTACCTCTGCCGACCATCAAGCCTGATGAACTGTTAGTGGAAGTTCACGCGGCCGGGTTGAACCCGATCGACAACATGATTACCACGGGCACGTTCAAGGCCGTCCTCAAGTACGAATTACCCGCCATTATGGGCAGCGATCTTTCCGGCGTGGTCATCGCGGTAGGCAAAGCCGTCACCCGCTTCAAGGCGGGTGACGCCATTTTCGCCAGCCTCTTTGACCTCGGCAAAGGTAGCATCGCCGAATTTGCAGCCGTGCCTGAGCACGCTGCTGCACTTAAACCGGCGAATCTGGATTTCGTACAAGCGGCCTCTATTCCAATGGTCGGGCTTACATCCTGGCAAGCCTTGAAAGAACGCGCCAATCTTCAACCCGGCCAGAAGGTATTCATACCTGCGGGGGCTGGAGGCATCGGCACCTTCGCTATTCAACTGGCTAAACACCTGGGGGCCAACGTCGCCACGACCACCAGTACCGGCAATGTAGAGCTGGTGCGCAGCCTGGGTGCAGATGAAGTGGTGGACTATAAAAAGCAGGCATTCGAGCAAGTATTGCGCGACTACGACCTGGTGCTGGGTACAACGCGAGGAGACACGATTAAAAAAGCCGTCGGCATCCTCAAGTCAGGAGGTTTGATCGTATCCCTCGTCGGGCCACTGGATAAGGCGTTCGCCAAGGCACGCCGGATGAATGCCTTCTTCACTTTACTCTTCGGGCTGATGAGCCACTCAATCAGGCGCCGTGCGAAAAAACACCACGTGACCTACTCGTTCCTGTTCGTACGCCCGCAGGGGGCTCAACTCGAGAAGATTGCCGTGTTACTTGAAAGCGGGCAAATCAAACCCGTCATCGACAGGGTCTTTGCGCTTGAGCAGGCCAAAGAAGGACTTGAGTACCTGGCCCGGGGGCGTGCCAAAGGCAAAGTAGTTGTGAAGATCAGGTAAGTGTCGGTGACCCGCGTTTTCAATTCCCCCCATAAGCAACTTGTCGGCCCCCAGCCTTTTGAACACTGGAGCATTACATGAGCACATCTTCCGGAAAAACGGCCATTGTCACCGGTGCATCATCCGGTATCGGCCACGCAACGGCCGAGGCGCTGGTGCGCTCGGGCTATACCGTATTCGGCACCAGCCGCAAGATTGGCGAAAGTGCAACGCAGGTATCCATGCGTACTTGTGACGTAACTAACGATGACTCGGTCAGCGCGCTCGTTTCCAGCGTACTTGCGCAGACCGGGCGGATCGACCTGCTGGTCAACAATGCAGGTATTGGCCTGATAGGCGGCTCCGAGGAATTCTCGATACCCCAGGTGCAGGCGTTGTTCGACGTCAATCTGTTCGGCGTCATCCGCATGACCAATGCAGTATTACCGTCGATGCGCGAACATGGCCAGGGGCGCATTATTAATATCGGTTCGATTCTGGGCTTGATACCCGCGCCCTACTCTTCGCATTATTCGGCGGTCAAGCATGCGCTGGAAGGTTACTCGGAATCCCTTGATCACGAAGTGCGCGCCTTCAATATTCGTGTCTCGGTCATCGAGCCGGCATTTGTACGAACCGTCTTCGATCAAAACGGCCTTGAGCCGGACCGGTTATTGAAGGAATACGATCAGGCCCGAGCAGGATTCAAGGCGTTGCTCGCCGATGTAATGCCGAAAGCCGATTTGCCGGAAGTGGTGGCGGCTGTAGTGCTTAAAGCGGCGAGCGATGTACTCCCCAAGCGGCGCTACACTGCCGGCAAGACAGCCCGACAAATCAGCATGCTGCGTCGCTTTGCACCTGCCGGGGTGTTTGACAAGAGCCTGCGCAAGGAGCTTCGTTTGCCGGTTTGAAATGCAGGTGAGGCGGTCACTTCAGGGGCGGTGCTTGAGCTGGACAGCCGGGGAATGCAGGGGCGTACGATGACAATTCAGACACCAGACCACACCGCTGACCAGCAAGGCAATGGCCGCCAGCTCATAGCCGTCGGGTAGCCGGCGCTCCCATAAAAAACCGAAGACGAGCGCCGCCAGCGTTTCAATCACGAGCACTTGCCCGCTGAGTGCCAAGGGCAGAAGTCGGCTCGCCTGATTCCAGCAGGCACCACCCACTACCGAAGACAAAAGCGCAACGCCACCGGCCACCACGAGAAAATGCAGCCATTCGGAAATACCATGGGTGCCCACTTGAGAACCCAGGACCGGCGCTGCCAAAAGCAGTGATTGAGCGCCCGTCATGCCCCCCATAAGCAACGCCCAGTCATGCGCGGAGACGTTGGTGACCTGCACCAGCCGCCGGGCATTGCTCACCGCAAACCAGCTCCACGTCAGCAACGCACCTGACGCGCATAAAATCCCGACAATATTTGCCGCTGTATCGGGACTTTGGTCATTGATCAGCGCGTGCCAACTGATAAGCACAACGCCCCCCACTGCGCAGCACAGTGAGGGGAAGAGCTTGCGCAGAGAAACGGCATTTGCGTCATGACGACCTGCCAGGGTTACGAGCACCGGAATAAGTCCGACAATCAACGACGTTGTGGCGATGCCGACCAACTGCACGCCTGTGCCCACTAGCGAATAGTAGATGAGGTTGCCGATCAGGCTAAGCCAGAAGAGTGACTTCCAGTCGGCCAGGGTGAGACTGGCGCAAACACGCCGCCAACGCAGCATCAGCAGGGCCGCAGAAATGGCGCCGTAGCAGAGAAATCTTATGACCGCGAACTGCACACCGCTCAAACCTGGAGTCAGCTGCGGGCCCAGGAAAATCACGCCCCAGCACAGACCGGCGCAAACGCCATAAACAATGCCCTTGGGCAATGATCGATCAGCAAACATTTCACCTGCGCTCCAACGCCTAAAGCATGAAGTCTGGAGCGTCGGGCCTGGAGGGTCTTGTCAGTAACTGCGGAATTTTTTACCCGGACTGTTTTTGCACTTTACGATAAACCGCCGGGGTCGTAGCGCTCAAACGCTGCATGGTGCGCGTCAGCGATGCCTGATCGGAAAAGCCCGCACGCAAGGCAATCTCGGCTATCGGCAGCGAGGTGCCACGCAACCACCGTTTAGCCTCCTGTATGCGTAGTTCAGTCAGCCAGGCTTGAGGACTCATCGCGAATAATTGCCCGAATCGCTGGTGCAACTGGCTCATGCTCATGTTTGCGACTTGGGCCATGGCCTGATTGCTCCAGTGTGCCCCAGGATTTGCTCGCAGACGGGCTATCAACTGCTCTATCGGGGACGAAAAACGGCAGGTGTCCGAGCCAAGGGACGACAGAAGCAGAGGGCCCAGCTGTGAGGCAGCAATGGCCAGTTGCTGGTTACCGATCAGCTCGGCGAATTCGATAAGGCGACGGGTCGCGGGCGAAACAGGCACATATATTTTCTCGGCCAGACGTCCCATCTGGATTGTCTCCAGCGTCGTCGGTGCGCAGTCCAGCACCAAAAAACGGCTGTCGACGTGAGTGTCCTGCGAGTGCCGCGAACCAGGCTTTACCAGCGCGGCCAGTGACTGATCGATAAAGCCACCGCGACCGTCCACGTCAATTTCCATTCGGCCACGAATCGGCAGTACCAATTGAGTATGGTCGTGGCAGTGCTGAGGGCTTTGCGTCTTGTAGCTGCGAACTTCAAGGCTTAGAAACATTAGTGCACCCCTTGCCGTCGGGTGATTCGAGGTCTGGCGTTCCATAGTGTCTGCGCGCTTACAGGTTCAGCGGCGTCAGCAACAGGTCAACTGGCTGGCAATCCTGATCCCGTTTGATCAGCATCTACTTAAGCCGGCAGCGGCCCGCAGGCACGATAGGTGTCGATCAGCGTATCAAAAAGGGCAATGTCTGATCGGCTTCTCGCAATGAGTTGAGCGCCCGCCACAGCCGAAAAAATCGCCTGCGCCCGCACCTCGCTGGCCGCTGGCAAACACACATTCGCCGCCACCAGAAGCTTGCTCAGCCAGGCAATATTGACCTGGGCAAAAAGCTGAATTTCCTGAGTCATCTCTGGCGGCAATTTATCGGTTTCAGCGCCGATAAAACTGCCCAGACAAAGGCGGTTTTCAGCCTCTAGCGAGCGGCGGAAAATTTCCGGGAAACGGTGCAGCGCCTCGACAGGGTCTGGTGTTTCTTCAGAAATAGCCTCAAGAGCAGCAGCACCGTCCTGCCAGTAGCGCCTGGCAACCGCCACACCCAGGTCAGCCTTGCTTGGAAAGTGGTAGTAAATACTGGCTGGTTTGATTCCAACCTGAGCCGCCAGATCGCGAAAGTTCAGGCCGTTATAACCCTGAGACTGAGCGATGTTTCTCGCGGCAAGCAGAATGGCCTCTCGTGCGTTGATGGTCATCGTGGTGCCTTGTGCTTCGGACAGGTTTCTGCAAACGGGCGCATGCTAATTCAAAAACCTGACTGTTGTCAGGTAGAACGGTTGTCGAGGCACGGGGAAGTCGAGAACGCCATGCAATGACGGTCCCGACGATAATGTGCGCGCGCAACAGGTCGGTCACTCGGCCGGCGAGTCCAGTTCGGGTATACCGCTGCTGCGATCAGCATAGGCGGCCTGGAAACCCGGGCGTTTCTGCCAGCGCTTCCAGTACAAGTCCAGGAACTCGAAACGCTCATCCAGCGGCGTGGCGTTGACCGGAAACTTGGAGAAGGCAATGGCGGTTGCAAGGGTGATATCCGCGAAAGTCGGCGCCTCGCCGCCCAACAGCCACTCGCGGCCATCGGAAAGATGACGGTTGACCAATGCGGCGTGTGTCAGCGCCTCTTTGCGGCAGTGCTCGCCCCATGCTTCGTTCTTCGTCAGTTCAAGTTTGAAGCCGAGCCCGGTGTGCAATACATGAAACGCGGTAACGATCCGGTAGAGAATATGCACCCATATCCGGTTATCCCACATGTTATCAAGGCCTTGTTCCAGAGCGCCTTCCCCCATGATCTTGCGGCCCGGATAAGACTGATCCAGATAACGAGCGATAGCGGCGGTCTCGGAAATGAAGCTGCCGTCTGCCAGTTCAAGGGTGGGCGTTTCTCCCCAAGGGTTCATATTGAGATGACGCCAGCCACGCTGCTCTCCGCCGGGGGCCATGTCGTAAATAGTCTCATCGAACTGATCGGCAATGCCTTTTTCGTGGATGAACAGGCGCAGGCGCTGGGGATTCGGAAAAGCCGAAGGAGATGTGAAAAGTCGCAATCTGGAGGTCATGGTCGGGCCTGTGAAATGGAGTGGGCATCCACCTAACAACTGTTAGGTGGATAGACCGTAGCACACTCCTGAGCCCAGTCAATACCCTACCTAACATTTGTTAGGTGGATGACCGTAGCGCCCTATTTTCGCTGGCCCGTGTTTTCAGCGCTCAAACGCGAAGTCCTTGATATTCTATTGGCTGCGCTCCAGAGACTCGTGAGTGCAGCTCAAGACAGACAAGGCCCGCGCCTGAAATACACAGGTTTGCCAGGCCGAACAGTGCAAAGAAGGGAAAAGAATGCAGCACGCTTCGCTGAACCGTTTTCATACTGGGCTGCTCGCCTTGCTTTTGCTGTGCGTGACCTTGCCAGCCCTGGCCCAGAATAGCCCGGCGCCTCAAACCGATAGCACCAGTAGCGCATCCCCCGCAGTGGATGCACCGAGCCTGGATGACTTGAGCGAACAACTGGATCAGATCCGTCAAAAAGTGACGGGCAGTGCCAACGATGACCTGCTTTCAAGCCTGCGGCAGGCCGCTTTGCAGGTCCAGAAACAAGCCGACAATCTGACTGCCCGACAAGCTGTCGACATCGAACACCTGAATGATCAGCTCAACATTCTCGGGCCGGCGCAACCGGACGAGGCGCCAAGTCTGACCAGTCAGCGCAAGACATTGACCGCTCAGAAAAACGCGCTGGTCAATGATGAACGCCAAACCAACACGTTAAGCCAGTCAGCCCGTGATCTGGCTACGCAGATATTCAATCTGCGCCGCAGCCTATTCGATTCGCAGATAAGCACGCGGACAGCGAGCCCGCTCAGCTCGGCGTTCTGGTCCACGCTGATTCGTCCTACCGATGACGACCTGGGACGCTTGAACAGACTTCTGGTGGATGTCCGCCAAGTGCTCAGCAGCACGCTGGCACCGGAAAACCGTGTGCAATTCATCAGCATCGTAGTCGCCGCGCTGTTCGTATGGGTCGTTGTTCGCCGCCTGCTGGAGCGCTTGCTGATCTGGTCGATGATTCGCTGGCTACCCGAAGGCCGCCTGCGGCGCAGCGCCCTGGCACTGGCTGTAGGGCTATCGACCATTCTCACCATTACCGTTGCCACTTCCTTGTTGCGCTGGGGGATCGTGCGCAATGCGGTGCTCAGCAACGACGTGGTCAACCTGCTCGATCAGGTGCAGACGCTGATCACTTTCTGCGCTTTCATCGTCGGCCTGGGCCGCGCGTTGTTGATGCGGGCACACGCCTCATGGCGCCTGCCGCAAATCCCTGACCAGATCGCCACGGCACTGGGCCGATTCCCGCCTGCCCTGGCGCTGGCACTCATGATCATCGGCACGCAGGAGCGCATCAACAGTGTCATAGCCAGCAGCCTGGCCCTGACGGTGGCGGTCAATGGCCTGACGGCGCTGGCGGTTTCGCTGGTGTTTTTCTACGCCCTGGTGCGCTACCGCCGAACCCGCCGACGCTTTGAGCTGGAGCGGCCAGCAGGTTTCGTCGGGCTGCTTCCCTTTATCGTTGCGGTATGGGTCGGCCTGAGCTTGCTGGCGTTGCTCAGCGGCTACCTGACGCTGGCTTACTTTCTGGCAGTGAAACTGCTTTGGGTGAGCGTGGTGGCGTCCACTGCGTATCTATTGATCGCCTGCTTCGGTGACATCTGCGAGACCCTTCTGTCGCCCAAACAACCTGGCGGCATGGCGTTGGGTTCGGCGCTGGGCTTGTCCGCCCGTCACCAAGCCCAGGCAAGCACCGTACTGGCAGGCATAGGCCGTACCCTGCTGTTGCTTACCGCATTGCTGCTGGCTTTCCTGCCTTCGGGTTCCAGCCCGGGCGACCTGCTCGCAAGTTTCACTCAAATGGACGTCACGTCCAAATCCCTGGGCAACCTGAACATCGTCCCCAGCGATATTCTGATGGCGCTGATTTGCCTGGTTGTCGGCCTGCTGGGCGTGCGGGTACTCAAGGAGTGGTTTGGAGAACGCCTTCTGCCCGAGACCAACATGGACGCGGGCATGCAGGCCTCGCTGGTGACCTTGATCGGCTACATCGGCTTTGTGCTGGTGGTGGCCGTGGTGATGTCCACGCTCAAGATCAGCCTGACCAATTTGACCTGGGTGGTCAGTGCGCTATCGGTAGGAATAGGTTTCGGCCTGCAAGCCATTGTGCAGAACTTTATCTCGGGCCTGATTCTGCTGACCGAACGCCCGGTCAAAGTCGGCGACTGGGTAAGCCTGGCAGGGGTCGAAGGCGATATTCGCCGGATCAACGTCCGCGCGACCGAAATCCAGATGGGCGACCGCTCGACAGTGATCGTGCCGAACTCGCAGTTCATCACGCAAAACGTGCGCAACGTCACCATGGGCAACGCGTTGGGGGTAGTAGGAATCACCCTCACCCTGCCACTGGAAACAGATGTTCTGCAAATACGCGAGCTGCTGTTACAGGCCTTTACCGAGCACGAAGCGATACTCGACACGCCTGCGCCTTCAGTCACCTTCAAGGACCTGACCAATACCGGTTTGATCATCAGCGCCAGCGGCTACGTAAACAGCCCGCGTTCGGTGGGAGGTGCGCGGAGTGATCTGTTGTTTACGGTCCTGGGGCGTCTGAGGGAGCTGGGTGTAGCGCTGTCTGCGCCGCAGAGCATGGTGTTGATCAATGAGGGGGCTGGGAAGGAGGCTACGGAAGAGAACCCGTGATAGTTCAGGGCTGGGCTGGAGTGGATGAAGCAGCTAACTGTGCTCAACTCGGTTCAGGCGGCTGCCACATACTCCTGAAAACCGGCGCTGTGCAAGTCATTACAACGCTGGAGCAGGATCTGGTCGCTGAAGTGAACCGTATGACTGATGGCAAAGGCGCGCGCATGGCTTTCGCGCGCTGTCGTATCTAGGTATTTTCTTCCAGTATGGAGTGCTTGAGACCGCAGACCTGGGTATTCCTGTCATGGAGTTACTGAATCGCCCCGGGTTTCGTAGACACCTCCATGCCTTAAACTGAGGCCAATCAGGAGGTGCCATGAGCAACCCACGTTATCCCGAAGAATTCAAAATCCAAGCGGTCAATCAAGTGACCGAAAAGAAGCTGCCTGTCGCTGATGTGGCGGCGCGTCTTGGCGTGTCGACGCATAGCCTCTATGCCTGGATAAAGCGCTACAGCAAACCTCAGGCAGAACGGCAGCAAGACGATGATCAGCACGCTGAACTGCGTCGTCTGCGAGCGGAACTCAAGCGGGTCACTGAAGAGCGAGACATCTTAAAAAAGGCCGCCGCGTACTTTGCCAAGGAGTGCGGCTGAAGTACGCCTTTATCAAGCAGCGCGCGGGCGACTACTCCATTCGACGGCTTTGCCTGACGCTGAAAGTCCATCCCAGTGGTTATTACGCTTGGTTGTCTGAGCCGCAATCTGCACGCGCTAAAGACGACCAGCGATTGCTGGGTTTGATCAAGCACTCGTGGCTGGAGAGCGGCGGAGTTTATGGCTATCGCAAAATCCATGACGACCTGCGCGAGGTCGGTGAAGATTGTGGTCGGCATCGTATGGCGAGGTTGATGCGTCTTGAAGGTCTGCGCTCTCAGACAGGGTATCGACGTCGCCCTGGAAAGTACGGCGGTAAGCCAGCGGTCGCCTCACCCAATTTACTGAAGCGCGAGTTCGATGTCGTGGAACCCAACAAGGTTTGGGTCACCGACATCACCTACATTCGTACGTATGAAGGCTGGCTGTATTTGGCGGTGGTGCTGGATCTGTTTTCTCGTCAGGTCGTTGGCTGGTCAATGAAGTCGCAGATGACCAGTGATTTGGCCATTGATGCGTTATTGATGGCGGTTTGGAGGCGAAAACCGAAACAAGAGGTGATGGTTCACTCCGACCAGGGCAGCCAGTACAGCCGCTCCGATTGGCGCAGTTTTTTGAAGGCAAACAATTTGGTTGCCAGCATGAGCCGCCGAGGCAATTGTCATGACAACGCCGTGGCTGAGAGCTTTTTCCAGCTTCTGAAACGGGAACGAATCAAGCGGAAAATCTACACCTCACGGCAAGATGCTCGTAGTGATGTGTTCGATTACATCGAGATGTTCTACAACCCAAAACGCCGCCATGGTTTCAACAATCAGCTGTCACCGGTAGAGTTTGAAAAACGTTACGCAATGAGCTTGCAAGGTGTCTAGAGAATCCGGGGCGATTCACCATGACTGTTGCCGGCAATAGCCTCTAGTCACGAACCGCAGTTCGTCGCCCCATTGCAGGCGCCAAGTAAAGTTCTAAAAGCGCGGTAGCATTGCTAACTGGCATCTTTGGCAGTCAGGTGGGCTGGCGAGCTTTGACTACTGTCATTTCATATGCCCATTATCCAGTCGTGAATGTTTTTCAACGAAAAGGAGTGTGATTATGGGAGGGGCAGGTATAGAGTTACGCATGGGGATTTTGCATGATGCCGCCAGGCAACAGGTGCTGGGGCCCCTTTCGTCCCATGGGTGGATTGCTTCGGTCGTAGACGAGTCCGAAGATGGCGAATACTTAGTGATAGACGCCGAAAAAAGTGGGAAAAAGCACTCCGTCGCGCTCATGTATACGTCGGCAACAGATAATCGACACTATCGGCATTTGGAAAGCAGGGTCAGTCATATTTTCACAAATGGCCAGCTTTACCATGTTGAAGACTATGCAAGAGGAATCACTACTCCAGTCTCTTCAGTGGGTGATTTTTTTCCGCTTCTCGTCGAGTGGAATAGCGAATTAGCACCAGCGAAACCAAGAAAAAAAACGCGAACTCTACTGGTGCGATACTCAGAATTGTTTCAGAAAATCCATTGGCCGGTATTTGGTCTCGTCTGAACCAGTTCTCCAGCTCTGAGATAGCTAAAAAGCTGGTTTTAAAACGAGCCGACAAAGATGGAGCTGTGCTGGCAGATGAGCAGGTCCTTTCTAAAGCGTCCGGGATCGCATTTGCGTTGGGCAACGCTGCGGATTATTACAAAGGCGCGCCGTACGAAAGCTTGAATAAGCGAGTTCTTAGCTTGTACTACGGAACCTTGAGCCTTGCTTTTGCGGAGATGCTCGCCGCACCCAATGGACCCTCAGATCTTGACGAGCTGGAAGGCATGACCAAGCAGGGGCATGGGCTGTTCGCTCTGTCATCAGTAACCGGTCATTTCGGAGATCTGAAGGTCGGTGTTCTGGCCACTGGATTCTACCCTAATTGGGTGAATTTTCTGGGGTATGACACCGGCTTTTATCCTAAGGCCAAAGCGAAATCCGTAGGTGATTTGGATAATTCGGTGAAGTATCAATCACAGTCGTTTGCCGGCATGTCTGTGTTACTGTCGGCGGTTCCCGAGTTGGGGGATCTCTTCACGCAGGTCTACGACGATGAGCCCGCATGGGTGATTCCGTATATCGATATAGCGTCTCGACACGCACAAGGAGGTGCCAATCCTTCGAGTAGTTACATACTGCTTATGGATCGGTCTAAGAAGATATCCGAGGCAAGAATTGCATTGCAGGATTGGCCACTCGCTGAATTAACAACGGTTGAATCAACGGACGACGGTGAAGTATTTCGGGCCCGAGTTGATCATCAGGGGTTGAAGTCTTGGCACGATGCGTTGCTGTTGCATCGCAGTCCTTATCTAAGCAGCCCCACATTGATCTTGCCGGTATTGGGAGGCGTACCAGAGTACAGGGTCACCTCTCTTGCAATATTGTATGCGTTGTCAATTCTAGTGAGGTACATGCCAAGCGCCTGGCGGCGTGTGGAAGGCGGGGATTGGGACCAGCATTTAAGTGTCATGCGTGCCGTACTGGACGTTTTTGAGAGGATTCTCCCGCAGCAATTCCTAGAAAGCATTTCAGGTGAGCGTGTGCACACGAGCTTGCCAGGATCTCTTATTTAACGCGCTGTTACCCTCAGTGATTCACCTAGGGTTTCGTAGTCACCTTACGACTGTTTCTGACTGGAAGCAGTCCCTGGCTGAACGTCAGAGCTATTGGATGGTTGCTGCCTGTCGCGAAGAGCAGCAACCGATCCAGAGTGTGTAAAAACGCTTCGCCAAAATTGAGGCGTGCGCGTCTACGTTAAATCTGAAATTTATCGGCACGTCAGCAGATGTGGATTTTGCGTAGAAGCGCGATTTCCAGTCCGGTTTTGAGTACCTGTCGCGCTGATGAACGTTTTTACACAGCCTCGACCCATTGCGACCAGTCGTGCAGTCGCGCAGTCGCGACCTCTGCTGCCTTAAAGGTAGAATATGTAGCATTTGAACATCAAACACTATTGTATAGAAATTATCAGCCAAGCTTCAATATGAGCTTTTAAAAACCACTTTCTTCCTATTTTTGAGGGCTTACTGAGCTCCCATCGGTTTATACTTGTTACGCTTCTCCTAAAACCACCCTATGTTTCTCTGGAATGTTTAAATGACCGTAATTGCGCGATTCTCCCCATTGAATCAACGGCTGTTTATCGGTGATATTGCTGAATCTAGCTTATCTGACAAAGTAATTCCTTGGCCTACTCTAGGGTGCTCATCTACAGTTTTTCCCGAAGGCTCGGGGTTCACCCTTGTTGGATACACGCAAAAAATCTCGATCATCAACGAGTCTTTAATCATCTGTTGGGCAGGAACTAAAATTTATGCACGCTTTGCCGAAAATGAACTAAGGGAAGCCCTAAAAAAACAGAACGACTTCCCCACTTTAAAGGCCGCTCTATACAAAATTGCCAACGAAGTCGGGGATAATATAGAACTTATAGGGTGTTATTTAGAACCCTCTAATGGACGCACCAAACTTCACGACTTCCAATATGACACAACATTGCGATATGAAGAGCAATCTGGTTACTGGACTGCGACTGGCACGGGTGCAGAAGTATTTTTTGAGCAGTTGCGAAGTCAGAGCGCTCCGCCAGAGTCTATCAATCCTGTCCATCCAGTTGACAAAGCTTTCACAGTTACGAGCGCTATGCTTTACGAAGAGCACACCAGTAAAAGCCCGCTTTACAGGTACGCTGGGGGTGCCTATGAGATCGCATATTTAGTACAAGGAAAGTTCAGAAAACTCGATCACCATGCCACCGCTGTTTGGAGTATTGAGATTGGCGAAGACGGATTACCCGACGCCCCCCTACTTCATTCGGTAAATTTGTATTACTACCATGAAGATATATTCGCCATAACAGCAATCAGCGAGACTCGCCCTACCAAGGATGGGGCGATTATAGAACAATTCAGTCACTTTCTTGCCGCTCCTTTGGAACGTGAGGTTACCAAAGCGGAGCTCGATAATTTTCGCCCGACATACTCGCCGCAGCATTTCAATCACATTATAGAAATCCACTACCCAGATGTGGCTCTGAGAAAGCTAAGAGTGACTGAGTATTCGCAAGCTTCCGCGATACAATTTATTGACGATAGCGGCTTAGTCAGCATAAAGGTGGATAGTAAGCTGATCGTTGATCAAGTCATCATATTCGAGCAACGACGAAAAGCTCATCAATCTTGTTAAGCGACAAAAAGCTTGGTTTCGACAAAACTTTTGAAATCGCCTAAGGTGAACTGGTTGGGTCCGTTAACTACCCTTTGAGTTCGCCTGTACTAGGAGGCGTGATGGCTTACAGCTTGTCGGGCAGTAACTCACCGGTGGTAGTTCCTGAAAATAAAAATACCAAGTTGCCGCTGATAAAAATAGGCAACTATCGACCCAAACCGGCCATCAGCCGGCATTCGAACCAAGGAGGAGGTGTGCCTAAGCCTCTCAATTAAAATCAAAAAACCATTTAATCCGCAATCTTCAAGTAGCGTTTAATAAAGATGACCCCGCCACGCCGCACGCCAACTAGTCGCCCTCACTACAGTAATGTAAATATTTATCTCTCTCTACGCTCCACCTGAAATATTCTATATCGGTACCAATCAAATCTTTAACCTGATTTATGATTTTCTTCACTCTAACTCTTGTTATATTATTCGACCTTGATAGTTTGTGATAAAAAACCGTCCATGCAACAAGTGCATCATCCCACGCCACACCACCCTCCTCAGCAGTAACAAATATGTACTCAGGAGGATTGACTCGAGAGTTCTTAGTCCATTCCGATTCAATTTCGCTGGCCAGCTCTTGGTAGCCTGCTTCGCAGGCAGAGATAGACAAGAAGACCTTTCCTCTATATCTACTCATTTTAGTAAAAACAGGAAGCATGGACTCAAAAAGACTGTTCCACCTTATAAAGTCACGCCCAAATGCAATTCCACGCTTATTTCCATGAGTAGCAATATGAATGCATAGCGGAGTATCTGAGTTTTCATTTCTGTCATGATTTGAATCGATGGATGAAATGTAACCACAGTATTTTTCAAAGTCATCTTTAGAATAAGCGGTAAGCGTTATAGCTTCGTGACCAATGGATGTGCATACCTTTTCCAACGCACTAGCTTCGGACCTACCCTGTATAAGGTCCATTGGATCCACACACTCAACGATGAATATCTTCATTCCTTTGCTCATCCCTAATCCGATAGGAGTTTTGGGTTTTATATCCAGCGCTAGGCTTGCATGGCACATTACCATCATTGGTGAATGCTGTTCCATAGCTTTGACTGCAGCGTTGGGGAGAGAGCGCTTTTGAACACAATTGTCAGCTTAAAGGCTGCTTCCTGGAGAACATCAGTCGTTAGGAGGCGATTTGACGATTAACAAACGGCACACCCTAAGATCAGGCATTGCGTGGGCAGACCGCAAGCGATGCCGCCGGCTCCTGGTAGATAAGGCTACGACGTTGATACCGTGATTGTATCGGCGGCAACTTGTAATTCCGCTGCGTGTCATAAAGCGCAAGAAGTCTGGATTGCTGCGTGGGCTTAGTGGAAGGGGGGAATTTTGTTTATGCTGACTGCAACCCCAACAATTTCTGCCGTTCCTGAAACGAAACTTTCCTTGGCGCTTTTCGAAAATTCGTCTCGTGTAGCGTTTGAGGCTGCCCAGAAAAGGACATCAGCGGAATCAGCTGCAATTCCGCTGGTGCAAGCCAATTAAGGGCTGACAATGACCTTGATGTCCGAGCCCGAGATACTCTTGATGTATGAGTAGCTCGTTCCCAAGACGGCCAACTGCTCCTTCGACACCTTCTTCGCTGATATCGCGGGTTGAACGATTACAAATTTGAAGATCAGCTCATGGTCGTGGCATTTGTTGCGCAGTATCTCCAGCTGCTGAGGCGTGCCTTTCAGGATTCTGTCGAAGTCCTTCAGCAGTGATTGCTGGTAACGATCCATCAGTCGGTTGAAGAACTTGTCGCCTGTGTACAGCCATTTCACCGACCTGGACGCCTGACCGCATACTTCATAGACGTCGGCGACGCGCGCCCCAGGGGCGGCCACGCCATCCGTCATAGGGCAGAATTTGCAATGGTAAAGGTCGACGTAGATGGCGTCCTTGTTTTCCCGAATTGCCACCAGATCAGCAATTTCGCCTTTGCCGTCATCATTGAAGACGATGGAGTAGTCATCAGCGATCTTGTCAAAGGTGAAGCCTTGTACTGAGTCCTTACGTCGCTCTGCACGCATGGACTCCTGATGGATTTTCGTCCTCCCCCAATCCCAGGGTTCGAGCAAACCGGCAGGCAGTTTTACATCCATGCTGTTGAGCGAGTACTGACGGTAGTTGCCTTGCACCATGGAACCGTCGACCTTGAGCAATACAAGCGGCTCTGCATCCAGGTAGGAGTCCAGTGGCATTTCGTGGGGGTAAAGGATCTTCACTCCTGGGCAGGAAGTCTTGTATCCGTCCTCCAACAACTTGATGGCGATGGTAGTGAGGCGACGCTCTTCGCCATCGTTACCCGCGACAAGGACGGGGATCTCCAGCGTCCGCGCGCCACTGTACTCAGGCTTACCAAGCTCGAGGTCGAGAAGGTTGAAAGTCTCTCCCTGAAAATATAGCGAGATCCTTTGCTCGTTTTCGATCGCGATCGACACAGGCCAGTCGGCGTAGAACAGGCCTTCTGGCCATCTGTCCTTGATTTGGTCAACACGCATGACATTTTTAAGCACGTCAGCAGGGTCGATGGTGTTGTCGTTGAGTTTGACCGACATGCGCTTGCACCACTCGACCCAGTAGTTGATTGGAGAGGAGTTCATCTCCCAGATCTTGCCCTTGTGCGAGCAGCCTACGGTGGTTCGTTCTCCATTCTCAAAACCGGTGGCGAAGATGTTGGACTTTGTCGCATTGCCCTTCTCGATGTCGCTGATCACCTGGTTGATATCGCGCCCCACGTGCATCGTGAACCGCAGGTCTTTCCGGGCGCGGGACAGGCCAACGTTCTGTAGCTTCATCAGCTTGATGTCGTGGAGCGTACGGAACGCCGGCTCACCATTGATGCGACGAGGGTCTTTGGCTACCAGGTTGAGAAAGCGAGTTGCCTGGGTGTCGTCACCTGAAGTGTGAATGAACAGGGTTTCCTGCGCCTTGTTATAGAAAGCGATGTACAGATTCCAGTTGGTATCGACGATTTCTTCGGTCTGAGCCCACCCAACCAGCGTCTCTCGCCGAGTCACGGCAATGACGGTATCGGCCTGATCACTGATCGAGATGTACTTCAGTGTTTCTCTGCGTCCATCCAGACCCTGTGCGCGCTGTGGTGTCCAGTCTTTGGGGGAGACGTGATATGCCACGGCGCTGATTTTGGGGTTCGGGTTCAGCCCAAAAATCACTTGGGCATCGTCACCGTCAGCAAACTGCTCGTTGAAGTCCGCCTTCTCAATTTCCCGGCCTACCTTTTGCTCGCTCACATTACGAATGACTGCCCCCCAGTCAGCACTCTCCTTGTAGAGGTCTGCCATCTGGTGGTCGGTTTTCTGGTTAGCGATGTTCGCCACGAACTTGGCATCACCCAGGGCGGCATCAACCCGCGTCAGCCGGCCAATGAACTGGAGCGTCACCGCAGGGCTTTGGTGTTGGTCATGAATTGCAGCGATTTTGAGCTCAGGCAGATCGAAGCCTTCCCCAAGCATGTCGACGCAGACGATGATCCGGTGCTTCTTCTTGACGATCTCCTCCATCACCCTGGCTTGGTTCGGCACCTTGCTGTGAATCAGGACTGGCGTGAGGTCGGCGTGCTGCTTGTAAATCTCAAACAGGTCTGTCGCCCGCTTGTGCGATTTGGCCCGCACCATCATTAAATGGTTGTACCCAGCCTTGAGGTCAGCCCGGAGCAGCGCAACAGCCTTGTCTGCGATGGCCTGGTCGGACAGCTTGAGGTTGTATTCTCGTACCGGATGGAACTCGATGCCTTTGAAATAGCCATCAAGCTGCGCATCCCGGAGCGGGTAGTTGTAGATAATCTTGCCGGCCAGAGCCAGACCATCCTCCCGGAATGGCGTCGCTGTGAACTGAATACACGGTTTGCCCATGAAGGCGGTTTTGATTCGGTTCCAACTCACTGCCACGACATGGTGAGCCTCGTCGATCATCAGGTGGCTGCACATGTTCACCAGCGCCCCCAAGACGGCGTCTTCGAATAGCAGCAGGGCCTGGGGAGTGGCCACAATGATGTTGGCAGTAGCTAATTCTGCAACCTGCGCCTCAGACAGCTTCGAATCGATGGCTGCAACAATGGGGTTACGCGCCGTGTCCGATACCGCCCCCACGGTGCGGAGCGTCTTCATCTCCGTGCACTTGCCCACCAACTGCGTCCTGAGGGCGTCCGAGGGAACCAGGATCAAGGTTCTGGCCATCCTCGCAGCGATGATCAGCGCGAGCATGGTGTCGGTCTTCCCTGTACCGGTCGGCATGACCACTGTGGCGGTCGAAGAGGGATCAACCACCAGGTGCCCCAGAGTGGCATAAAGCGCCGCCAGTTGCGGTTTGCGCAGCCCAGGTGCGTTCGTCTTGGGATCGTCGAGACTGAAATTGAAGAGATGGTTTTGCCAGCTCTGGTACACATCCAAATGCGTTATGACTACATCGTCCATGGCGATTACCTAGAGGCAGAAAAGACTTCTGGGGGAGAGGGTGGCGATATGGTAGCACGCCCCCTATTGCTTCCATGACCTTAACCACTTAGACATAAGGACAAAACCAGTCGAGCCCCGCGCAGGATTGCCGAACTGTCGTGCCCGCTTTTGGCCGATTTCAGCCTGTCGCCACCATAGGCAACATTCATCATTTTTACGAAGCGCGCGGGCCGAATCCGACGCAGGGGATCAGTTGAAATGCACAATGGCTTTTCAATTGGGATTCAATTACACAGGTAGAGAGAACGGCCAAGGCATCAATTTCGAAAATCGGCCAGAAGAATCCGATTCCCTTGAAAAGTTGACTCAATACCGAACGCTCAGAGAAGTGGGGACCAAAGTGGGGACTTGAGAGAAAACTCAATCGAGGAGCTATCGGAAAATCTAGCTAATAACCTGATTATAATGGTGTCCCAGGGCAGGTTCGAACTGCCAACCTTCCCCTTAGGAGGGGGATGCTCTATCCAATTGAGCTACTGAGACACTGCGTGCCAGCACACCGATCGGTGCCAGCGAGGACGGCGTGCATCTTAGCGACATGTGCCGCTTTTGTCATGTCGTCATTGCCCTTCAGGGCTGTAGCCGATGTCGCCCGGAAACGCGGCTGAATAAACCGATCATGCAATTTGCAATCCCCCAAAAAGCCATCATTGCAAAACGCACTGCACCAGACTTTTTTTTAATTCATATGTCATTGATTTAAAAGGAATTTTTATCATTTTCCGATTGGCATGCAGACTGCATTATCAGTATCAGTGAACACATCTCCTCCCAAACGGTCGGGCACAGGTACTGGAAAATGAACAAGACTCTCTCAGTGTTGAATGCGGCAGCTCTGGTGGCTCTGGTGGCATTTCATTTTCATGACTCCGGCGCCAGTGACACGCAGGTCACCGCACCTGCTCCTGTCCATCACCAGATCAGCCATGCGCCTCAGTTGGCTATCATGACTGACCGCATTGCCAGTGCAGCGGTATTGGCCAATGACGATGATGATTCACTCCAGATGCCACGCGCCGAGCAGCGCTGGATTTTCTGAGAACGCTTGAACCAGCCATTTATAGAGAGAGTAGCCATGTCAAAATCCGCGTTGTCATTTCTGGTCCTGGCGATTATGGCTGTGATCGTTGACCTGTTGCTTCCTGTCCAAGCGCACACCCTGAGCATCGCTGCCAACATCGCTGCAGGCGTGTTCGCCAGTCTTTTCGTAATAGCGCTTTTTCTCGGCCGTCGTATCAAATTCGACCCTGTGCTTCGCTAATCTAAAAGGCATAGCACCAAAAGCTAACAACCCTCTCGCTCGACCCGCTCATCGCGCCGAGCACTGCGCCCATATCCTCCAAATCCTCCTTTCGCCCCGCCCTCGCAACCCTTGGTCGGGTAGCTTCGTTTGCGCTGAATTCCGACCTACTCTCAGAGTCAAATGGCCATGATGGCAAAAAGAAGCTCGGTGACGTGCCCGGTTATTCAGGGGCAAATGCGAAGACTTTGCAAATTTGCTCGCATTTCTGATAATTGGTGCTGGCCAAACGCCGCCACCTGAGTCAATATTTGTCACAGAATTGACGCCAAGGATTCGACGTATTACGGCATGATGTCGGCCCCTTGGAACCCCGGTTGAACATTTGGCCAAAATGACTGTCTCACGATGACAATCTTGCGGCCACTTGCTAGAACCGCTTCCCCTGAACTAACCGGTTAAATATATGAGCCCTATGAAACAGGCTACTTATTCCAGCCGCACGGCTGACAAGTTCGTCGTTCGCCTACCAGACGGCATGCGTAATCGCGTGCAAGAGGTAGCCAAGAATCATCACCGCAGCATGAACTCGGAAATCATTGCTCGCCTCGAACAAAGCCTGATTCAGGAAGGCGCACTTGGTGATGAACCAAGCCTGCGTCTTGACAGTCCTGAGCTGTCCTTGCACGAACGCGAGCTGCTGCAACGTTTTCGTCAGCTTTCACATCGTCAACAGAATGCACTTGTTTCGCTGATTGCTCATGACACGGAACTCGCTTCCGAAGAGTCCTGAGACTTGGTGTAACAGACAAAGGCCAGCGAAAGCTGGCCTTTTTCGTTGTAGCCTTTTTCGTTAGTAGTCGTAGGCCTAGTGGCAGTACATGGCAAGCCGAAGACTTCGTCAGGGCATAAAAAAACCGCCTGATCATGGCGGTTTTTTTTATTTTAAGAGCCTATCTTGAAACAGAAAGCTTAGAGCAGAAAGATCGTCGCCAACCCCAGGAAGATGAAGAAACCGCCGCTGTCGGTCATCGCCGTAATCATGACGCTTGCCCCCATGGCAGGGTCTCGCCCCAGGCGCGCCAGCGCCATAGGGATGGAAACGCCCATCAGCGCCGCCAGCAGCAGATTGAGCGTCATGGCTGCGGTCATGACCACGCCTAGCGACCAACTGCCGTACAGCATGTAGGCAACCACGCCGATCACCCCGCCCCAGAGCAAACCGTTGATCAAGCCGACAGCCAGCTCCTTGCGCAGCAAGCGGGCGGTATTACCGGTATTGACCTGATCCAGCGCCATCGCGCGCACGATCATGGTGATGGTCTGATTACCGGAGTTGCCACCAATCCCGGCCACGATAGGCATCAGTGCAGCGAGCGCCACCAGCTTCTCGATGGAGCCTTCGAACAGGCCGATCACGCGCGAAGCCAGGAAGGCCGTCACCAGATTGACTGCCAGCCAGGCCCAACGGTTGCGCAGGGAACGCCATACCGAAGCGAAAATATCTTCTTCTTCGCGCAGACCCGCCATGTTGAGAACTTCGCTTTCGCTCTCTTCACGAATCAGGTCGACCATTTCATCGATGGTCAGACGGCCGATCAGCTTGCCGTTCTTGTCCACCACCGGCGTAGAGATAAGGTCGTAACGCTCGAAGGCCTGTGCCGCATCGTAGGCATCGTCTTCCGGGTGAAAGCTGACCGGATCGTTGGCCATGACTTCGCCAACCTGCTTCTCCGGATCATTGACCAGCAGGCGCTTGATCGGCAGCACGCCCTTGAGCACGCCTTCGGAGTCGACCACAAACAGTTTGTCGGTGTGGCCCGGCAGCTCTTTCAACCTGCGCAGGTAGCGTAGCACCACTTCAAGGCTGACATCCTCACGGATCGTCACCATCTCGAAGTCCATCAGCGCACCGACCTGATCCTCGTCATAGGACAAAGCCGAACGGACACGCTCACGCTGTTGTGAATCCAGTGCCTCCATCAGCTCGTGAACGACATCACGGGGCAACTCGGGAGCAAGGTCGGCCAGTTCGTCGGCGTCCATGTCCCGTGCCGCCGCGAGCAACTCGTGATCATCCATGTCGGCGATCAGGGTTTCACGAACGGAATCGGATACTTCAAGAAGAATGTCGCCGTCACGCTCAGCCTTGACCAGCTGCCATACGGTCAGACGATCTTCCAGAGGCAGGGCTTCGAGGATATAGGCGACGTCGGCAGAGTGAAGGTCTTCGAGCTTGCGTTGCAACTCGACGAGGTTCTGCCGGTGAACCAGGTTTTCTACACGGTCCTGATGCTGACCTTCCTGACGATGAGTCAGATCTTCAACAATACGCTGGCGCTGCAGCAGATCGACAACCTGAGCCAGGCGATCCTGCAAGCTTTCCTGCGTTTTTTTTACTTCTCTTTCGGTCATAGGCGAACTCCACTCCCAGCAGCGGAGCACGCCGGGAGATCAATCAGTTAATTCATGATTGTTGAAAAACATTATTGAGTAACGACTGGGTAAGTCCATGGAGGTGTTCCACAAGCCCCGGCGGAGCTGACGGGCGCAATGATACACCGCTTTTAGAGAAGCGCATGCGAGAAATTCGGCCTATAACAACCGTTTGCAGCACAAACCTGTAAAACTCTGTGAGCTGGCCCGGCCTCAACGTCACATTCAGCCAAGAAAACCTGCTCGCCGCCTCCAGAGGCTGCGGCTAGGCTTGCACGACACCCTGTCATGGAGGACTTGAGCATGCGCACAGCCGTTCATCTATCCCTGTGGAGCGCTCTACTCTGCGCTCCTGCACCCGCGACCGCCAGCACTGTTCATCGCTGCGAAGACGCTTCCGGAAAAATCATGTTCACCACTCTCGGCTGTCCCGAAGGCCACAGCACCAGCATGCAAAGGACCTTCAATGTGCCACCGGGAACCAACATCGATCTACTCCCGCCCGCAAACCTTTCAGCGCCAACACGCAGGAAGCCCGCGAGCCAGGAACTGGTCGTGGTCGGCACGCGCGATGATGGTTGCGGCAACCGCCTGAGCGCTGAACAGCGTCGGGCAGCTATCATCAACCAGCGCACACCTCCCGGCATGACTATGCGTGATGTCGAGAGCCTGCTGGGGCGTCCGGACAAAATCACCAACCGTAATGGCGAATTGCATTACGTGTACAACCAGAAAAAGGGCCGCAGCAACAATGTGACATTCGACGGGAACGGATGCGTTAAAGGAAAACGCTAGAAAGCAAAAAGCCCACATCTTTCGATGTGGGCTTTTCGTTGTATGGTGCACTCGACAGGATTCGAACCTGTGACCGCTCGGTTCGTAGCCGAGTACTCTATCCAGCTGAGCTACGAGTGCATTGGTGTTTTTAGACCAGATCACCTCTGGTTGAAGCCAGTTATCGGAAACCTTGTAATTGCTTACAACACTTCAAACAACTTTAAATGGTGCACTCGACAGGATTCGAACCTGTGACCGCTCGGTTCGTAGCCGAGTACTCTATCCAGCTGAGCTACGAGTGCATGTGTTGGTGCCGCGCATTATAGGTCGTAAAATTGTTTAGTCAAGCACTTTTTCTAGTAAATTCAACAACTTACCGATCAAGCCCAATCTTACGCACTACATAAATAATGGCGGAGAACGGGGGATTCGAACCCCCGACACCCTTTTGAGGTGTACTCCCTTAGCAGGGGAGCGCCTTCGGCCACTCGGCCAGCTCTCCGCAACACGGGGCGTATAATAACCACCCTTTTCCCCGTTTGCAAACCAAAAATTCAATAAAAATTAATGGCTTGGTTCTTCGTCCTTCTCTTTCTTGATGCGAAGGTAAATCTCTTCACGGTGGACAGCGACTTCCTTGGGCGCATTGACACCAATACGCACCTGATTACCCTTCACTCCGAGCACGGTCACGGTAATCTCACCGTCACCAATGATCAGGCTTTCCGCGCACCGACGAGTCAGAATCAGCATACTTTTCTCCTTACGCCTTTATTCAGGGACAACAGTCTGCAAACCAGTAGGCATCGACCTGTAGCACAAGGCCACAACCCTTACCTGTGTATCGACTAACGCAAAGAAAACCACAGCCTTTCTGCGCAGCACCCGAAAGACGCGGTCAGACCGCGCCCTTCGACGACAGGATCACTCACCCTGCCGCGGAGCATCCAGCTCAAAAGCCGTGTGCAACGCGCGCACAGCCAACTCCAGATACTTCTCTTCGATGACCACGGAAACCTTGATTTCCGACGTGGAGATCATCTGTATATTGATACTTTCCTTGGCCAATGCTTCAAACATACGGCTGGCAACGCCTGCATGCGAGCGCATGCCGACACCGACAATGGACACCTTGGCGATCTTGGTATCGCCGGACACTTCACGAGCGCTGATCTCACGCGCGGTGGACTCAAGCACCTGCAAGGCAGCCTGATAGTCGTTGCGATGGATCGTGAAGGTGAAATCGGTGGTGTTATCGTGCGAAACATTCTGCACGATCATGTCGACTTCGATATTGGCCGCGCTGATCGGGCCGAGAATCTTGAACGCTACGCCGGGGGTGTCTGGCACACCACGGATGGTCAGCTTGGCTTCATCGCGGTTGAAGGCGATGCCGGAAATGATCGGCTGTTCCATGGATTCCTCTTCATCGATTGTAATGAGGGTGCCCGGCCCCTCTTTGAAGCTGTGCAAAACGCGCAGCGGGACGTTGTATTTGCCGGCGAACTCGACCGCACGGATCTGTAGCACCTTGGACCCGAGGCTGGCCATTTCCAGCATCTCTTCGAAGGTGATCTTGTCGAGGCGCTGAGCCTGCGACACGACACGCGGGTCGGTGGTGTACACACCATCGACGTCAGTGTAGATCTGGCACTCGTCAGCTTTCAGCGCTGCGGCCAGCGCAACACCGGTAGTGTCCGAGCCACCACGGCCGAGGGTGGTGATGTTGCCGTGCTCATCGACGCCCTGGAAGCCGGCGACCACCACCACACGACCGGCTTTCAGGTCGGAGCGGATCTTCTGGTCGTCGATCTGCAGGATGCGCGCCTTGTTATGCGCGCTGTCGGTAAGGATACGGACCTGATTGCCGGTGTAGGACACCGCAGGCACGCCACGCTTCATCAGCGCCATCGCCAGCAGCGCGATGGTGACCTGCTCGCCAGTGGAAACGATCACGTCCAGTTCACGGGGAACCGGCTGATCACTGATCTGCCTGGCCAGCTCGATCAAACGGTTGGTTTCGCCGCTCATGGCCGACAGCACGACCACAAGGTCGTCTCCAGCCTCACGGAATTTCTTGACCTTGTCGGCCACCTGCTCGATGCGCTCTACAGAGCCCACCGAGGTGCCGCCAAATTTCTGTACGATTAAAGCCATCTCAAAGCCGCCTCAGAACCCGTTAAGAGCACCTATTAACCCATTCAAATCCTTGCAAGGCCTGCCGGCAATCGACAGGCCTGCAGACTCGACTCAGATACCCTGCTCTACAAAAGGAACGGCCAGTGCCAGCGCTGAATCCAGCGCACCTGCATCGACACCACCGCCTTGAGCCATATCAGGACGCCCACCGCCTTTACCACCGACAGCGGCAGCCGCCTGCTTCATCAAATCACCGGCTTTGAGTTGGCCAGTCAGGTCCTTGGTCACGCCTGCGACCAAGACAACCTTGTCCTCATGAACACTGCCGAGCAGGATCACTGCGCGGCCGAGCTTGTTCTTCAACTGGTCGACAAGCGCCAGCAGCGCCTTGCCGTCCTGGCCATCCAGGCGCGTAGCCAGAACCTTGACCCCTTTGACATCCAGCGCGGCAGACGACAGGTCGTCGCCGGCGGCACTGGCTGCCTTGGCTTGCAGTTGTTCCAGTTGTTTTTCCAGCAGACGGTTGCGCTCAAGCACAGCCGTCAGCTTGTCCAGCAGGTTGTCGCGATTGCCTTTGACCAGCGTCGCGGCTTCCTTGAGTTGATCTTCGGCCGCATTCAGCCAGGCCAGCGCAGCAGCACCGGTAACCGCCTCGATACGCCGCACACCTGCAGCGACACCGCCTTCACTGACGATCTTGAACAGCGCGATGTCACCGGTGCGGCTGGCGTGAATGCCACCACACAGCTCGACGGAAAACTCGCCGCCCATGCTCAGTACGCGAACGCTGTCGCCGTACTTTTCGCCGAACAGCGCCATGGCGCCCTTCTTCTTCGCCGTGTCGATATCGGTTTCTTCGGTCATTACCTCGGTATTCTTGCGAATCTCGGCGTTGACTATATCTTCCAGCGCACGCAGTTGCTCGGGCTTGATCGCCTCGAAATGGCTGAAGTCAAAGCGCAGGCGCTGACTGTCGACCAGCGAGCCTTTCTGCTGAACATGCTCACCCAGCACCTGACGCAATGCGGCGTGCAGCAAGTGAGTGGCCGAATGGTTCAATTTGGTTGCATCGCGAACTTCATCGGCCACCTGTGTTTCAACCTGGGCGCCAACGCTCAGGCTGCCGGAGGCCACAACACCGTGGTGCAGGAACGCACCGCCAGTCTTGGTGGTGTCACTGACATCAAAACGCACATCACCGGCATGCAGGAAACCACTGTCGCCGATCTGACCGCCCGATTCGGCATAGAACGGGGTAGTGTCGAGAATCACCACGCCCTCTTCGCCTTCATTCAGGTGAGTGACCGACTGACCTTCTTTATACAGCGCCACAACGCTGGCGCTGCCAGTCGTTGCAGAGTAACCGGTGAACTGCGTGGCGACGTCAACCTTGACCAGGCTGTTGTAATCCATGCCAAACGAGCTGGCCGAGCGGGCGCGCACGCGCTGGGCGTCCATTTCACGCTCGAAGCCGGCTTCGTCCAGGGTCAGATTACGCTCGCGGGCGATGTCACCCGTCAGGTCCATCGGGAAACCGTAGGTGTCATACAGCTTGAACACGACTTCACCCGGCACCACGGTGCCCTTGAGGTCAGCCAGATCCTGTTCAAGAATTTTCAGACCCTGTTCAAGGGTCTTGGCGAACTGTTCCTCTTCACCTTTCAGCACGCGCTCGATATGCGACTGCTGTTGCACCAGCTCAGGGAACGCAGACCCCATCTCGGCAACCAGCGCGGCAACGATCTGGTAGAAGAAACTGCCCTTGGCACCCAGCTTGTTGCCGTGACGGCAGGCGCGACGAATGATGCGGCGCAGCACATAGCCACGACCTTCGTTGGAAGGCAGCACGCCGTCCGCGATCAGGAAACCGCAAGAACGGATGTGGTCCGCCACGACCTTCAGCGAAGCCTGGTTGTCACTGCTGCAACCAATGGCCTTGGCCGACGCAGCCAGCAGGCTCTGGAACAGGTCGATTTCATAGTTGGAATGTACGTGTTGCAGAACCGCACTGACACGCTCCAGGCCCATGCCGGTATCGACAGACGGCGCTGGCAGCGGGTGCAGCACGCCATCTGCAGTCCGGTTGAACTGCATGAATACGTTGTTCCAGATTTCGATGTAACGGTCGCCGTCTTCTTCCGGCGAGCCTGGCGGGCCGCCCCAGATTTCCGGGCCGTGATCGAAGAAAATCTCGCTGCAAGGACCGCATGGCCCGGTATCGCCCATCGTCCAGAAGTTATCGGAGGCGTAAGGCGCGCCTTTGTTGTCGCCGATACGAACCATGCGCTCGGCAGGCACGCCGATCTCTTTGGTCCAGATGTCGTAGGCTTCGTCGTCGGTCGCGTAGACCGTGACCCAAAGCTTTTCCTTGGGCAGGTTCAGCCATTTCTCGGAGGTCAGGAAGGTCCAGGCGTAGGTAATGGCATCACGCTTGAAATAGTCACCGAAGCTGAAGTTGCCCAGCATTTCGAAAAAAGTGTGGTGACGAGCGGTATAGCCGACGTTTTCCAGGTCGTTGTGCTTGCCACCGGCACGCACGCATTTCTGACTGGTAACGGCGCGGGTGTAGGCGCGTTTTTCCTGGCCCAGGAAGCAATCCTTGAACTGGTTCATGCCTGCGTTAGTGAACAGCAGGGTTGGGTCATTGCCCGGAATCAAGGAGCTTGAAGCAACACGGGTGTGGCCTTGCTCTTCGAAGAAGCCAAGGAAGGCTTCACGGATTTCTGCGCTTTTCATAGGTTCTTCCACGGAGACTGCGGCCAGAGGCAAGTGCAAAACGTCAAATGACGTAGCGACGGCAAAGGGCCGCATTATATAGGCGTTGCGCCCTCGGTACAGTGTGTTTGTGCGATAGAAACAAGTAACTGGATTATCGTGATCTCATGAGTGTTCAAAGGCTGCAAATGCAGCGATGACCTGTTCAACCTGCGCACGCGACACATTCAGATGGGTCACCATGCGCAGTCGCGACGCGGCTGTGAGCACGATGCCCCGCTCGGCACAGAACGCCTTGAGTGCTGCAGCGCGCTCCCCAATCTGCACGTAGACCATGTTGGTCTGCACCGGCTCGACAGCGTAGCCGAGCCCGCTCAGGCCTTCGGCCAGAAACGCAGCATTGGCATGGTCATCCGCCAGCCGCTCGACCTGATGATCCAGCGCGTAGAGCCCTGCGGCAGCCAGCCCTCCGGCCTGACGCATGCCGCCACCGAGCATCTTGCGCAGGCGACGCGCTCTGGCGATCAATGGCTGCGATCCGCACAGTACCGAGCCGATCGGTGCGCCCAGGCCCTTGGAAAGGCACACCGATACCGAATCGAAGTGCCGGGTAATCTCGCGAACATCGACGCCCAGCCTGACCGATGCGTTGTACAGCCGTGCGCCGTCCAGATGAAGGGCGAGGCCTTTTTCCAGCGTCAGTGTGCGTGCGGCGGCCAGGTATTCCAACGGTAGCACCTTGCCCTGCATGGTGTTTTCCAGGGCCAGCAGGCGTGTGCGGGCGAAGTGAAAGTCATCGGGTTTGATGGCGTCGAGCACCTGCTGCAGGTCAAGGGAGCCATCGGCCTGCACCTTCAGTGGCTGCGGCTGGATGGAACCCAGCACGGCTGCACCGCCGCCTTCGTACTTGTACGTGTGGGCCTGCTGGCCAACGATGTATTCATCGCCACGCTCACAGTGCGCCATCAGCGCCAGCAGATTGCTCATGGTGCCTGACGGGACAAACAACGCGGCATCAAACCCGAGGCGCTCGGCGAGCGTCGCTTCGAGCAGGTTGACGGTGGGGTCCTCACCATAGACGTCATCGCCGACGGGCGCACGCGCCATGGCATCCCGCATACCGGGCGTAGGCAGAGTCACTGTGTCGCTGCGCAGATCGATGACAGTCACGAAAAAACTCCCTGAAGTTGAAGATCGATAATGCATGCAACCTTTGGCTTGCAACAAGGCATTACTGAGGCCACAGCACATGATAATCAAGCGCCGCCACTCTCGATACTCTGTGCCCTTATAAGAAAAAGGTAGGTGCACCGTACGAAAGTGTCCATGCATGATCCGGCGAACTGTGATAAAAATCCTGCGCCGGCCACGTAAAGTGCCGGCAACGTTCTCAGGGCGGGGTGCAATTCCCCACCGGCGGTAATGGCGCGCAATGCGTCTAGCCCGCGAGCGCTTGGGGGTCGCAGCTTTGGTTGGCGATCGGCAAGGTCAGCAGACCCGGTGTGATTCCGGGGCCGACGGTCATAGTCCGGATGAAGAGAGAGCGGGATTGGTGTCAGCAAGAACGTCTGCAAAACCTCATCATGAACGACATCGTTCAGGAGGCTTTCCTACGCGACTTGAATCCCTTTCGATCCAAACGCCCTGTTTTTTCCATAAACAGGAGTCAGAACACGTGCAACCTACTGCAATCGACAGCAAAAGCAAAAGCCACCCGAACGAACGCGTCGCCTTCATCCAGGCCTGCTGGCACAAGGATATCGTCGATCAAAGCCGTAAAGGTTTTATCGCCGAGATGGCCAATCATGGCTATGCGGAAAGTGACATCGACATCTTTGAAGTGGGCGGTGCCTTCGAAATTCCGCTGCATGCAAAACTGCTGGCCAATACCGGCCGTTACGCTGGCATCGTCGGCGCTGCACTGGTAGTGGACGGCGGCATCTATCGCCATGAATTCGTTGCGCAGTCAGTGGTCAGCGCGCTGATGCAGGTCCAGCTGGAAACCGAAGTACCGGTGTTTTCCGTGGTCCTGACACCGCACCACTTCCATGCGGGCGAAGAACATCAGAAGTTCTTCTTCGATCACTTCTCCCACAAAGGCGAAGAAGCGGCCAAGACCTGCGCTGACACCTTGAACAAGGTACGCAGCCTGCGTCGCCTGGACGCTCAGCAAAAAGCGGCCTGCTGAAACGCGTAGCAGCGGCACGAGAGGCGTTCGTCAGGACGACTCTCGTTGCGCAGGTTCTATGTCGCAAAGAGGACGCAGAGCGTCCAGAACGGCATGCCGACGCGGAGCGTCGCACGATAGTCGAGATTATCGCTCCTCACGCTGCAGCGTCGCACGATAGTTGAGATTATCGTTCCTCACGCTCTGCGTGGGAATGCCGTTCTGGACGCTCTGCGTCCGGTCTTGAGGGTGCCCAGCGATCAGCCAAGGCTACCCGCATCAGTCGGCACAATCAGAATCCCCGCCCGCAGGCCGTTTTTGACCTTCGGGTTGGGGAAGATGATTCTCGCACCATCCCCCTCTACCACCCAGCGTGAACCACCCGCGTCTTCGGCCAGCACGTAGCCCTTTTCCAGCGGTGAGAAGTTTTCTACAGCATCGGCGAGGTTGAACGTGAATGCATCGGTGCGCTTGATGACTTCGCGTGCCACGCTGAACAGTTGCAACCCCTCAAGATTTTCATCCAGCTCGGGCTCGCGGCCTTCGATGATCTGCTCCAGACGCAGACGCAGCGGCGCAAGATTGACCTGCTGGTTCTGGCCGAACGGCCGGGCCTTGCCCAGTTCCAGAGTGAAGGCCTCGGCACCCAGCTGATCGTAGGTATAGGCGCTGAACACAATGGACGGTTTGTTCTGCAGCAACACCGCACTCATCCCCGCAGCACGCAGCCGGGCCAGTTCGAGACGCGAGTGCTGACGACCTTCTTTCCACGGGTAAAGCGCGAACTGCTCGATCTTCGAACCGCGAATGGCAGTGTGCAGGTCGTAATGCAGGCGGTAGCGATCCGGCAGGCTGAAAAAGCTGGCGGCCAAGTGCTCCAGCTCGCAGGCACGCAGGGCTTCTGCACCGCCACTTTGCTCGTGACGACCGTTGAACAGCCGATTGACGTCCTGCTCGACAAACCGGGTACCGCGCCGCATGGCGTCGGGATTGCCAAACAGAAACAGAATACGTGCGCGCGGTTTAAGGTCGCCGCGCGCGATGCTGCGGATCAGTTCATCCAGCAGCTCGATGGGTGCAGTCTCGTTGCCATGAATACCGGCAGAGAGCAGCAGGTCCGTGCCATTGTCACGGACTTCCGGCGGGCGGACCTCCAGAGCCCCCTCGCCCATCCATCGCATTCGCACGCCTTCGACGGTCAGTTGAGTCTTTTCCGCTGGCTCACGTCCAGCCAGGGTCAGTTCAAGCAATTTGCCGAGGGCGAGCATAGGGCAACTTCCTTAGTGGTTGCAGTCAGGACCGTGAACGTGACCGTCTTCGTCGGCACCTGCGTCGGCCGGTTCCATTTCCAGTTGCAGGCTGACCAGGTTGGTTGCCAACGGGCGCAGCAGCAGGTTGGCGTACTCGGCATCGTCTTCTTCGACATCAACACCGATCAGCAATTGGCCACGGCCATCCTGCTGAATCCACAGCTCCTTGCCCTGCCAGATAATGGCAACGCGGGTGCAAGAGGTTTCCAGCTGGGTGCCATCGGTGTCTTCAAGGATAAGTTGCAGGGCGTCGCTCATAGTCGGAATGCTCTAGATAAAGAAATCATGCGCCAGACATTTGCCCGGCGCGCAGGGTGTTTCAATTCAGTTGAAACGGATAGACGGCACCCAGTTTAAGGATTTGCGTCAGTTCATCCAATGCCGTACGGCATTCGCTCAGCAATCGGGGATCGGCCAGATCGTTTTCACTCATGCGATCACGGTAGTGCCTGTCGACCCATTGCGTCAGCGTGTCGTACAGCGGCGCGGTCATGATCACGCCAGGGTTCACCGCAGCCAGCTCGGTTTCCTTGAGCGCTACACGCAGTCGCAGGCAGGCAGGGCCGCCGCCGTTCTGCATGCTTTGCTTGAGATCGAACACATTGACCTGGGCAACCGGGCTGTCATCGGCAATCAACCGCTGCAGATAAGCCCAGACGCTCGCATTGGCCTGACACTCCTGCGGCACGATCAGCAGCATCGAGCCGTCCGGGCGTGACAACAACTGGCTATTGAACAGGTAAGAGCGCACCGCATCCTGCACCGAGACCTCGGCACGCGGCACACAAATCGCCCGCAACTGCCCGCCGACACGGCCGAGTTTGTCGCGCAGCTCATTAAGCATTGGCTCGGTGTTGAGGAATGCATCCTCGTGATAGAACAGCACCTCACCGTTGCCGACCGCGATCACATCGTTATGAAATACACCCTGATCGATGACCGCCGGGTTTTGCTGAGCATAAACCACACCGCCCTCGCTCAAGCCATGCAAACGCGCAACAGCTCGTGACGCTTCCAGGGTCTGGCGGGCCGGATACTTCTGCGGTGCCGGGTAGCGGGTATCGAACGCACTGCGGCCAAAAACGAAAAACTCCACGCCGGGCTGGCCGTAGTCCTGACAGAAACGGGTGTGGTTGGCCGCGCCTTCGTCACCGAACTGCGCGACTGGTGGCAACGCAGGATGATGGGCAAAGTGCTTTGCATCGGCAAACATCGCCCCCAGCACGCGGCTGGTGGTCGGGTGCTCGATGCTGCGATGGTATTTGCAGTTGAGGTTGGCTGCCGTGAAATGCACGCGCCCATCTGCGGTGTCGGCACTGGGGCTGACCGTCGCCGCGTTGGCCACCCACATGCTCGATGCCGAGCAACTGGCAACCAGCAATGGCATATCCTGACGGGCGGCTTTTTCAATCACCTGTTCATCGCTGCCGGTGAAACCCAGCTGCCGCAAACCGGCCACATCAGGGCGTTCCTGCGGTGCCAGCACGCCCTGGGTAAAACCCAGGTCCATCAGCGCCTTCATTTTCGCCAGGCCTTGCAGCGCCGCTTCACGCGGGTTCGCGCATTGCTGGCTGTTACTCTGGGAGGCGACATTACCGTAGGACAACCCGCCGTAGTTGTGGGTTGGCCCGACCAGACCGTCAAAATTCACTTCACAGGACTTCATCGGCAAGGCTCCGTGGATCTGTTTTTATAAGCAATCGTGCGCACCCTGTCAGCTCAGCCTGATGCCGGGGGTCAGTGTCGACGGCAGGGTCAGGCTGCCCGTCTCCAGCGAAGCCACCGGATAGGCGCAATAGTCGGCTGCGTAATAGGCGCTGGCGCGGTGGTTGCCCGAGGCGCCGACCCCGCCGAACGGTGCGCTGCTGGCGGCGCCGGTCAGCTGTTTGTTCCAGTTGACGATCCCGGCGCGGCTGTGCAGCCAGAACTGCTGATAGCGTGCTTCGGAGTCCGAGAGCAAGCCTGCCGCGAGGCCATAGCGAGTGGCGTTGGCTTCGGCGATGGCGGCGTCGAAACCGGCGTAGCGGATAACCTGCAACAGCGGGCCGAACAGCTCTTCGTCAGGCCGCTCGGCGACCGCGCTGACATCGATAATGCCCGGCGTCAGCAGCGCTGCTCCGGCCTGCGGCTGACGCATTTCCAGCAAGGTCACTGCGCCGTTGGCGAGCAGGTTGCACTGCGCGTCGAGCAAGGCGCGTGCGGCCTCCAGCGAAATGACCGAGCCCATGAACGGAGACGGCTGCTGATCGAACGCCCCCACCTCGATAGTCGCGCTGACGGCAACCAGTCGCGCCAGCAAGGCATCGCCCCAGTCGCCCTCGGGCACCAACAGGCGACGCGCACAGGTGCAGCGCTGGCCTGCGGAAATGAACGCCGACTGAATGATGGTGTAAACCGCTGCGTCGATGTCCTGAACCTGATCAACGATCAGTGGATTGTTACCGCCCATTTCCAACGCGAGAATCTTCTCGGGGCGCCCGGCGAACTGCTGGTGTAGCGCGTCACCGGTGCGGCTTGACCCGGTAAAGAACAGCCCGTCGATGCCTGGGTTGGCAGCCAGTGCAATACCGGTTTCGCGACCGCCTTGCAGCAGGTTGAGAACACCGGCAGGCAACCCGGCTTCGATCCAGCAGTTGACGGTCAGTTCGGCGACTTTCGGCGTCAGTTCGCTGGGCTTGAACACTACCGTATTGCCCGCCAGCAAGGCCGGAACGATGTGCCCGTTAGGCAAATGACCAGGAAAGTTGTACGGCCCGAACACCGCGACCACACCATGTGGCTTATGGCGCAATACTGCGGTGGCATCGCCCAGCGGCCCGCTCTTTTCGCCGGTTCGTTCGCGATAGCTCTGCACCGAGATGGCAATCTTGTTGACCATGCTGGTTACTTCGGTCGCCGACTCCCACAAAGGCTTGCCGGTTTCTTCACCGATGCAGTGCGCCAGTTCATCGGCGCGGTCCTTGAGGCTGGCAGCAAAGGCCTCCAGCACAGCAATACGCTGATCCAGAGACAGCAGCGCCCAGCCGGGAAATGCCTGACGCGCAGCCTTCACCGCGTAATCGACTTGTTCTGCCGTAGCGCTTTGCCCGGACCACAAAGTTTGCTGGCTCACCGGGTTCAAAGAATGGAACAGCTCGCCCTGCCCGGCCTGCCATGCACCTGCAATGTAGAGGGTACTCATCAAACGCCCTCCCGCGCCGCTGACAAAGGCACGGCGCGCACGTTGTCGCCTGCACTCATGCGCAGCCGCTTGGCGGTTTGTGGCGCAACCACCAGCGTGCCAGCGGCGAAACGCGCAGCGCCTACCGTAATGCGGCAGTCTTCACGCTTGCGGTTGTAAATCAGAAACTGCGGCGCATCGTCACCTGGCGTACCGATGGCCAGTACCAGCGCCTGGCTGTCCTTGATTGCGCGAATCTTGCCGGTCTCGCACTCGATGGCAGGCCCAGCATCGAAGATGTCGACGTAACCCTGATACGAGAACCCTTCGCCCTTGAGCATGGTCAGCGCAGGCTCGGTGTCGGCATGCACGCGGCCGATCACATTGCGTGCGTCTTCGGAAAGAAAGCAGCTATAAAGCGGAAATTTGGGCATCAGCTCGGCAATGAATGCCTTGTTGCCAACGCCGGTCAGGTAATCGGCCTGACTGAATTCCATCTTGAAGAAATGCCGACCCAGACTTTCCCAGAACGGCGACCGGCCATTCTCGTCGGACATGCCACGCATCTCGGCAATGATCTTGTTACCGAACAGCTTCGGAAATTCGGCGATGAACAGCATGCGCGCCTTGGACAGCAGGCGGCCATTGAGGCCATTGCGTGAATCGCTGTGCAGGAACAGCGAGCACAGCTCGGAATTGCCGGTCAGATCGTTGGCCAGGAACAGGGTCGGGATTTCCCGGTAGATGTTCAGTTCCTGCGAAGCACTGACCGTAAGGCCGACCCGGTAGTTGTACCAGGGCTCGCGCAAGCCGACCGCCCCGGCGATGGCAGAAATGCCGACCACCCGACCATCGTCATCTTCAAGCACGAACAGATAGTCGGCATCGCCGCGCTCGGCTTCTCCGCGAAAGGTCTTTTCAGCCCAGCCTACCCGGTGCGCGAGACGCTGCTCATTGGCGGGCAGTGTCGTCAGACCGGCACCGGTGCTGCGCGCCAGCTCGATCAGCGCAGGCAGGTCACTGCTGCGTACAGGACGAACGATCATGTTATCTCCTCAGCGGCTCATCGAGAGCCTTGAAACTCACTAATCGGCTATCGAACGTCTGGCTCAGACCGCGACGATCCGCACACTGGCACCTTCACCAACGCCCAGTGCGTCGGCGGCCTGCAGGCTCAGCACCACCGGTCTACCAGGTGCCCAGTCCAGTTCCAGGAGCACCGCGCGGTAATCCTGCAACAGGCCGTTGGCAACCAGATAAAGACGCCCGCCTGTGCCGACATCGCTGCTTTGCGCGGTTTCGACCTTGACCGGCACCAGACGGCTCTGCGCGATGGACCGGATTCCGGATACCTTGGCATGCAGGGTCGGGCCACCGTCGAAGATGTCGATGTAATGGTCGGTTTCAAAGCCTTCGCGCATCAGGATGTCGAAGGTGATCTGCGCACGCGGATGCACCTGGCCCATGGCCTCCTGCGCAGCGTCAGGCAGCAATGGCACGTAGATCGGGTAATGCGGCATCAGCTCGGCGAGGAAGGTCCGGCTTTTCAGCCCGCACAGGCGCTCGGCAGCGGCGTAGTTGAGATCGAAGAAGTTGCGCCCGATGGCATCCCAGAACGGCGAATCTCCCTGTTCGTCGCTGTAACCGACGATCTCGGTGACCACCGAATCGGCAAAGCGCTCGGGGTGACTGGCAACAAACAGCAGGCGGCCGCGAGAGTTGAGCTCCGACCAAGCAGTGCCAACCAGTTCCGGGACCACGTAGAAACTGGTCAGCAGGCTGTTACCGGTCAGGTCGTGACACTGGGACAGAACATGGATCTTGTTATGGATCTTCAGTTCGCGGGAAGCATGCACGAAGGTTTCGTTGCGAAAACTGTAAAACGGCTCGGAGTAGCCCGCCGAAGCAACAATGCCCGAGCAGCCCACCAGCTTGCCGCTTTCGCTGTCTTCGAGCACGAAGAAGTAGGTTTCTTCGCCGTTGAAGCTGACCTCGGCGGCGAATGATGCCTCCGACGAGCCGATCTTGTCGGTCAGGCGGCCAGCATCGTCGGGCAAGGACGTGACACCGATAGGGCTGTCGGCAGCGAGGCGTTGAACCTCGGCCAGATCAGCCATTTGCGCAGGGCGCATCACCAGCATGGTGCCACTCCTTGTAGATCGACCGGCATTTACGACCGGCACTGGTAAAAGCACCACACGGCATCATGCCGCACAGCACAGGAAAATGTCCGGTGTTTGCCGATCAGGCAGACACCGGGATAAAGCGGATGAATCAGGACGTCAGCTTGGCGATGGCACGTTCGAAGCGGTTCAGGCCTTCTTCGATGTCTGCGTCTTCAATCACCAGGCTCGGCGCGAAACGGATTACGTCGGGACCGGCCTGCAGAATCATCAGATCCTGGGCTTCAGCGGCGTTGAAAATGTCCTTGGCCTTGCCTTTCCAGGCGTCGGACAGCACGCAGCCGATCAACAGGCCCAGGCCGCGCACTTCGGTGAACACGCCATATTGCTGGCCGATGCTCTCCAGGCGGGTCTTGAATTGCTGATGCTTGCGCTGCACGCCAGCCAGCACTTCAGGCGTATTGACGGCATCAATCACCGCTTCACCGACCGCGCAGGCCAGCGGGTTGCCGCCATACGTGGTGCCGTGAACGCCGACCGCAAAGTGTTTGGCAAGTTTTTCAGTGGTCAGCATGGCCGCCAGGGGGAAGCCGCCACCGATGCTTTTAGCGCTGGAAAGGATGTCCGGGGTCACGCCGTAATGCATGTAGGCGAACAGATGACCGCTACGGCCCATGCCGCTCTGCACTTCATCGAATACCAGCAACGCGTTGTGCTCGTCACACAGCTTGCGCGCGCCTTGCAGGTATTCCAGCTGGCCCGGCAACACGCCGCCTTCGCCTTGAATCGGCTCCAGCACCACAGCGCAGGTCTTGTCGGTAACAGCCGCTTTCAACGCTTCAAGGTCGTTATACGGCACGTGGCTGATGCCGGTGATTTTCGGCCCGAAACCATCGGAGTATTTCGGCTGGCCACCGACGCTGACGGTAAACAGGGTGCGTCCATGAAAACTATTTACGGCCGAAATTATTTCGTATTTTTCAGGACCGTGCAGGTCGTGCGCCACTCGGCGCGCCAGCTTGAAGGCCGCCTCGTTGGCTTCAGCGCCCGAGTTACAGAAGAACACGCGCTCGGCGAACGTCGCATCCACCAGCTTTTTGGCCAGACGCAGGGTCGGCTCGTTGGTGAAAACGTTGGACACATGCCAGAGGTTGTTGGCCTGCTCGGTCAAGGCACCGACCAGCGCCGGATGGCAGTGGCCCAATACGTTGACGGCGATCCCGCCCGAGAAATCCACCAGTTCGCGTCCCGCCTGATCCCAGACCCGGGAGCCCGCACCGCGCACGGGAATGAACCCGGCCGGGGCGTAATTGGGGACCATTACCTGGTCGAAATCGGCGCGTTGCACCGCAGCATGCTCAACGGACATCGGAGTCTCCTGATGAGGAACGCCTGCCTGAAACTGGCGAGCGATGGAAAGATTGTAAGGACTGAATTGTGTTCGGCCTTGCCGCCAGGCGACAACTTGTTACAGCGCAAAACCGGGTTTTTTCAAGGTTTTCGGCAATGCGACATATTGCGTCACAAAGGCGCAGTTTAAACGGATTGAGGCCGGCCTGTCTGGACCAGAGCTGTCGCGGCAGCACTTCTATCGCGACAAGACAATCAACCGCGCTCGGCAGGCACCGGCGAAAGTTCGAACGGGCTGCTGCTGCGTCGCTGGTTACGGTCTTCACGCGGCGTGGCGCCGAAGAAGTTGCGGTAGGCACTGGAGAAGTGCGGACCCGAGGAAAAACCGCACGAAAGACCGATCTGAATGATCGACTTGCTGGTCTGCATCAACATCTGACGCGCCTTGTTCAGGCGCAGCTCCAGGTAATACTGACTGGGTACACGGTTGAGGTACTGCTTGAAGATTCGCTCCAGCTGACGGCGCGACACACACACGTGCTGGGCGATTTCGTCAGTGGTCAACGGCTCTTCGATGTTGGCTTCCATCAACAGTACAGCCTGGGTCAGCTTTGGATGGCTGGAGCCCAGACGGTTCTGCAACGGAATGCGCTGACGCTCGCCGCCTTCGCGAATGCGCTCGACCACCAGTTCCTCGGAAACCGCCCCGGCCAGCTCGGCCCCATGATCACGGGACAGCACCGCGAGCAGCAGATCGAGCACCGACATGCCACCACAGGCAGTCAGGCGATCCCGGTCCCAATCGAACAAATGGCTGGTGGCGATGACCTTGGGGAAGCGCTCGGCGAAGTCGTCCTGCCAGCGCCAGTGCACGGCAGCGCGATAGCCATCCAGCAGGCCCAGTTGCGCGAGCGGGTAAACGCCCGCCGACAGCCCGCCAATCGAACAGCCGGCACGCACCAGTTGCTTGAGCGCGCTGCCCAGCGCCGGAGCCACGGCTGCCGGAGGCTCATCAGCGAGCAGAAACAGCTTCTGAAAACCGTCCAGTCGCCCGGTCCAGGGCTCGCCCGGCAATTGCCAGGCGCCGGCAACCGCTGTCGGCTCCCCTGCCTCGGCCTGTAGAAACGACAATTCGTAGACCACTTCAGGATGAACGCGCTGAGCGACACGCAAGGCTTCCTCGGCAAGTGCCAGAGTCAGGGCTTTGGTGCCAGGCCAGACGAGAAAACCTATTCGATGGGCAGTCATTGGGACATCCGATACGTATTGCCGCAAAAGCCGAGCCTCAGAAGATGGCTCGATCTGGAACATCCAGGTCATGTCGCGCGTCGCGCAGCATGCCCTGTTCTGCCGTAAAAAGGCATCGCCATGCGATGCCGATCGTCACTTGAGGCTACCTGACAGGAACTGCTGCAGACGCTCGGTCTGCGGGTTGGCCAGTACCTCGCGTGGGTCACCACGCTCCAGAACCACACCCTGGTGCAGGAAAACCAGCTGGTTGGAGACTTCCCGGGCAAAGCCCATTTCGTGAGTCACCACCACCATGGTCCGGCCTTCCTGAGCCAGCCCCTGCATGACCTTGAGCACATCACCAACCAGTTCAGGGTCGAGCGCCGAGGTAGGCTCGTCGAACAGCATCACTTCAGGTTCCATCGCCAGCGCGCGGGCAATGGCCACACGCTGCTGCTCGCCACCGGACATGTGTCCTGGATAAGCGTCCTTACGATGGGACACGCCGACCTTGGCCAGGTAGTGCTCGGCTTTTTCCAGCGCTTCCTTTTTCGACACGCCCAGAACATGAACCGGCGCTTCGATGATGTTCTGCAGCGCCGTCATGTGCGACCACAGGTTGAAGTGCTGGAATACCATCGACAGACGTGAGCGCATGCGCTGCAACTGTCTGGCGTCGGCAGCTTTCAGACCGCCGTCCTTGTTCGGCACCAGCTTCAACTCTTCGTTGTTGAGCAGGATCTTGCCGGCATGGGGCTGTTCGAGCAGGTTGATGCAGCGCAGAAAGGTGCTTTTGCCCGAGCCGCTGGAGCCGATGATGCTGATGACATCGCCAGCTTTGGCGGTCAGGGACACGCCCTTGATCACTTCGTGACTGCCATAGCGCTTGTGCAGGTCCTGCACTTCCAGTTTGTTCATGCTTTGGGTTCCCACAGAACGGTCAATCACTGAGCAGACGTCCATGACGCAGCGCGGTGCGCCCCGCCACTTTGGCCAGCCAGAAACCTGGTTGAGCGTAACGAAGCCGCTCGATGGCAAACAGCACCCCGGCAGTATTCGCACAAATGGTACTGACCTGATCGGACAGCGGGTCGATGACTTCGAACAGCGCATCGCCGATTTCGACTTTATCGCCTGCGGCACGCAGGAATGTCACCACGCCAGGATGCGGCGCATAGAGCAATTCGGTACCTTCGAATGGCAGACCTTCACAGGCTTGATGTGCGGGCTGCGGCCAGTCACCGCTGATAAAACCCTGTTCGGCCAGAAACGCCAGAATGCCTTCGGCGTGCGCTTGCGCCTGAGGCTTGCCGGTGTCGGCCTGACCACCCAGCTCAAGGGTGGTCGCCAGACACGCCAGCGGGATCTGCGCCTGCGGGAAGGTCCGTGACAGACGCAACCACGGCAGCGAACAGGCTTCATCGAAGGAACTGCCACCGGAATCCTCGGCCAGCAGTGCCACCTGAATATTCAGGTGCGCCGACAGCGAGCGCCATTGCGGCCAGTGCTGTGGCAAGGCATACATGTGCAGCGCGGCATCGGCATCGCAATGCAGATCCAGCACCACATCAGCGATGCAGGCATGCTTGAGCAGGATGCGCTGCATGCCTTGCAACTCCGATTGCGCGGCAGGCAAGCCTTCAAGTGCAGTCATCATCGCCTGACGAATCAATTGGGTATTGGCGCGCGGGTCATCGCCCAACTGGCCTTCCAGCAACTCGGTGACCGGCTCGCTCAGCTCGGTGAAGTCACGGTTGAAATTCTTGCCGCTGCCGAACTCGAAACGCCCCTGGTGCGCACCTTGCAGTAACTGCCCCAGCCCCAGCGGGTTGGCCACCGGCACCAGCTCGACGACGCCCTTGAGCGCGCCTTGCTGTTCCAGCTCGGTCAGGCGTTTCTTCAACTCCCAGGCGGTGCGCATGCCGGGCAGTTCGTCTGCGTGCAGACTGGCCTGAATGTAGGCTTTTCGCTCGCCAGTGCCGAAGCGAAAGACACTCAGCGTGCGTTCGGTGCCGAGGGTGCTCCACGGCAATACATGATCGATTCTTTGCATTTCAGACCTTCCGTGGGGCCAGATAGCCCAGCCAGCGGCGTTCGGCAATTTTGAACAGCCGCACCAGAATGAATGTCAGGCACAGATAGAAAACGCCTGCGGTAACGTAAGCCTCGAACGGCAGGTAGAACTGCGCGTTGACCGTGCGGGCAGCGCCGGTGATGTCGATCAGGGTCACGATGGAGGCCAGACTGGTCGTCTGCAGCATCATGATGACCTCGTTGCTGTACTGCGGCAGCGCCCGGCGCAAGGCCGAGGGCAGCAGAATGCGCCGATACATTTTGGCCTTCGACATGCCCATGGCCCGCGCAGCCTCGATTTCACCGGCCGGCGTGGCCTTGAGGCTGCCGGCAATGATCTCGGCCGTATAGGCGCTGGTATTGATAGTGAACGCCAGACAGGCACAGAACGTAGCACTGGACAGCCAAGGCCATAAAAAGCTTTCGCGCACCGCGTCGAACTGGGCCAGCCCGTAATAGATCAGGAACAGCTGGACCAGCATCGGCGTGCCGCGGATCACATAGGTGTACAGCCAGGCCGGCATATTGACCCAAGGGTTTTTCGAGACCCGCATCAGGCCCAGCGGCAACGCCGCGAGCAGCCCGAATGCGAGCGAAATCGCCAGCAGTTTCAGGGTGGTCAGCAAACCGCCGAAGTACAGCGGCAGGCTGTCCCAGATCACGTTGTAGTCAAAGATCATAGGTCAGCCGCCCTCACGCCTACCGAGTAGCGTTTTTCGAGGTAACGCAAGGCGAGCAGCGAAACACTGGTAATCACCAGGTACATCGCCGCAACCGCCAGAAAGAAGGTGAAAGGCTCGCGGGTGGCATCGGCCGCCTGCTTGGCCTTGAACATCATGTCCTGCAGTCCGACGACGGAAATCAGTGCAGTGGCCTTGGTCAGGACCAGCCAGTTATTGGTGAAACCGGGGATCGCCAGACGAATCATCTGCGGCACCAGAATGCGGAAGAACACCTTGCCACTGCTCAGGCCATACGCCATGCCGGCTTCGGCCTGCCCCTTGGGGATGGCCATGAACGCACCGCGAAAGGTTTCCGAGAGATAGGCACCGAAGATGAAGCCCAGAGTGCAGATCCCGGCCAGCAAGGGGTCAAGATCAATGTAGTCATCAAAACCCAGCAGCGGCGCAACCCGGTTGAGCAGGTCCTGACCGCCGTAGAAAATCAGCAATATCAGGACCAGATCGGGAATGCCGCGAATGACCGTGCTGTACAGATCGCCCAGCCAGGCAATCCAGCGTACCGGCGACAGACGAAGCGCCACGCCGATCAGACCGAGAACGATCGCCAGAGCCATCGACGACAGGGCCAGCTGCAACGTCAGCCAGGCACCTTCGAGGATGACAGCTCCGTAACCTTTCAACATGATGTGCGGTCCTCAAGCGTGGAATAAAAATGGCGCAAGCCAGGCAATTCTGTTTGCGCCATTGATCAGGATCGGTATGACGACTTACTTGCCGTAGATATCGAAGTCGAAATATTTGTCCTGAATCGCTTTGTACTTGCCGTTGGCACGGATGGCTGCAATGGCGGCATTCAGGCGCTCAAGGTTGGCCTTGTCACCCTTGCGCACGGCGATGCCGATGCCGTCACCGAAGTATTTCGGGTCGGTAAACGATGGACCTGTGAACGCGTAACCCTTGCCTGCGTCGGTCTTCAGGAAACCGTCCTGCAGCAGGGTGGCGTCGGCGATGGTGCCGTCCAGACGACCCGCACCGATGTCCAGGTAGATTTCGTTCTGCGAACCGTACGGCGTCACTTCCACACCCTTGGGAGCAAGAACTTCACGGGCGAAACGCTCATGGATCGAACCGCGCTGCACGCCGATTTTCTTGCCCTTGAGTTCCGCCAGGCTGTCGCTGATCACGGTGCCGTCTTTCATGACCAGACGGGCCGGGGAATTGTAGTACTTGCCGGTGAAATCCACAGACTTCTTGCGGTCGTCGGTGATCGACATGGACGAAAGGATCGCGTCGATCTTGCGCACTTTCAGTGCCGGGATAAGGCCGTCGAATTCCTGCTCGACCCAGGTGCACTTGACCTTCATTTCTTCACACAGCGCATTGCCGATGTCGTAGTCAAAACCGACGATGCTGCCATCCGGAGCCTTGGAAGCGAACGGAGGGTAAGCCGCTTCGATGCCGATTTTCAGCGGTTTTTCATCAGCAAAGATCGGCTGGGCGAGCACGGACAACGCCATCGCGCCAATAAGCATGAGCTTCTTCATTTCCAGGACTCCATCGGTAAAGCACGACAAGTGGCAAAGTGAGCAAGCGCCCAATGTGCGAAAGGACATCTCGGGGGAGAGCGACGCCGGGGGCGTGACACCGCATTGGTGGCTCACGGACCTTCGGCGAATGACGGGCATTTTAACGACAGGCTCGAAGTCGATATTTCTTCAATGCGACAACTAGTTACAGATGCACCGAAAAACCCACTACCAGCTATTGACGAAGCATATTTATGCTGATCCAGCAGAGCCAGCTAAACCTGTCATAACAGCAAAAAGCGCGCCCATTATTGGCAAACCCTTCTAATCCGGCAAGCCCAGCGTTCCATATGACGGATGAAACGCCCTGATGCGTCGCAGCTTCCTACAAGAAAGCCAGAGAACGTCCCACAATGAAGCACCGTCCGACAACGCCGTGTAAACCCGTAACAAACCGATATATATCTCGTTTCCGATACCGGGCCGCACAAACAAAAGCGCCCCGCCCGGCGTTCACCGGACGAGGCGCGCTCAGTCAATGAGAGGTCAGGCAGCGTTCATGGTCTTGTGCGTGTCAATCAGGTGCTGCACCACACCCGGATCGGCCAGCGTCGAGATGTCACCCAGCGCATCGTACTCAGCGGTGGCAATCTTGCGCAGGATACGGCGCATGATCTTCCCCGAACGGGTCTTCGGCAATCCAGGCGCCCACTGGATGAAATCAGGCGAAGCAATCGGGCCGATCTCCTTGCGCACCCAGTTGCGCAACTCAGTGCGCAGCGCGTCGCTCGGTTCTTCGCCACCGTTGAGGGTGACGTAGACGTAGATGCCCTGCCCTTTCAAGTCATGCGGCACACCGACCACTGCGGCTTCGGCGACTTTCGGGTGCGCAACCATCGCGCTTTCAATCTCTGCGGTGCCCATGCGATGGCCGGAAACGTTGAGCACATCATCTACGCGCCCGGTGATCCAGTAATAGCCGTCCTCATCGCGACGGGCACCGTCACCGGTGAAGTACATGCCACGGAAGGTCTTGAAGTAGGTGTCGACGAAACGGTCGTGATCGCCATACAGCGAGCGTGACTGACCCGGCCAGGAATCGAGAATCACCAGATTGCCTTCGGCCGCGCCCTCGATGAGGTTGCCCAGGTTGTCCACCAGCGCCGGAATCACGCCGAAGAACGGACGTGTTGCCGAGCCCGGTTTCAGCGCTGTTGCGCCTGGCAGCGGGCTGATCAGAATGCCACCGGTTTCGGTCTGCCACCAGGTATCGACAATCGGGCAGTTCTGTTTGCCAACGGTGTTGTAGTACCAGCCCCAGGCTTCAGGGTTGATCGGCTCGCCCACCGAACCCAACAGACGCAGACTGGACCCGTCGGCACCTTCAACGGACTTGGTGCCCTCGGCCATCATGGCGCGGATCGCGGTCGGCGCGGTGTAGAGGATATTGACCTTGTGCTTGTCGATGATTTTCGACACACGCGTGATGTCCGGGTAGTTCGGCACACCTTCAAACAGCAGTGTGGTTGCACCATTGGCCAAGGGGCCATAGACAATGTAGCTGTGCCCGGTGACCCAGCCGACGTCCGCGGTGCACCAGTAGATTTCGCCCGGCTTGTAGTCGAACACACGCTCATGGGTCAGCGCCGCGTAAAGCAGATAACCCGCAGTGGTGTGCAACACACCTTTGGGTTTGCCGGTCGAGCCCGAGGTGTAGAGGATGAACAGCGACTCTTCGGCCCCCATCTCTTTTGGCGCGCAGGTGCTGGAGGCTACTTCCAGAAGCGAGTGGTACCAGATGTCACGATGACGGTTCCACTCGATTTCGCCACCGGTGCGTTTGCAGACGATGACCTTCTGCACGCTGCTGGTTTCCGGATTGGTCAGTGCACGGTCGACATTCGCCTTGAGCGCAGTCTTCTTGCCACCGCGCAGGCCTTCATCCGCAGTAATGACCACTTTGGAGCTGCAATCGATGATCCGGCCAGCCAGTGCTTCCGGCGAGAAACCGCCGAATACCACCGAGTGAATCGCACCGATCCGGGCGCACGCCAGCATGGCGACCACAGCCTCGGGGATCATCGGCATATAGATAGTGACGACGTCACCACGGTGCACGTCCTGGCCGCGCAGTGCGTTGGCAAACTTGCAGACTTCGGCGTGTAGCTCGCGGTAGGTGATTTCGCGGTGCTCGGAAGGGTCATCGCCTTCCCAGATGATCGCAATCGTGTCGCCGCGCTCTGCCAGATGGCGATCCAGGCAGTTATAGGCAACGTTCAGCGTACCGTCGGCGAACCATTTGATATCGACCCGATGGTCGTCGAACGAGGTTTGCTTGACCACACTGAAAGGTTTGATCCAGTCGAGGCGCTGAGCCTGTTCACGCCAGAAACCATCAGGGTTGACCACCGACTGCTGGTACATGGCCTTGTAGGTCGCTTCATCCGTCAGCGTAGTCGCTGCGACTTCTGGGCGGACGGGGTACAGGGAAGCTGCACTCATCTTGGTTACCTCGGTGGATAGTTGTTGTTTTATGCACCCGTTGTATCCCGCCCCACCCGGTGGGGCCATTCGACGTTGGTATTACCGGGCAAGGCCGGAGCCTCAGGCGGCCTCCGGATTATTACCGTTTTGATGAAAGCGCTTATCCAAAGTCTTTATATATGTCGTCTTGCAACAGGCCTAGAATTCATCTCGCCAACACGGCAACTATCAGCTGCCCCCACGCAGCCCGCTTCTAGATATCAAACAGAGTTCGCACATGACGCTAAAAGCGTGATGCAGACGCGCTCACTTTCAAAAAGGTAAAACACAATGAAAGCTTTATTAGTGACATTGGCACTGTGCGGTGTCAGCAGCTTCGCCATGGCCGAAGAATCGCAGACCAAAGTTGCTGCCCAGCAAGCCCGTGTCGAGCAATACACGTATGGCACTCATCTGGATATCGCCCGGGTTATTTCCATCAGCCAGATCCCCAACGTCTGCGAAGTGGTCCCGGCGCGCATGGTCTATGAAGACTCGCAAGGCGCACGACACACCATGAGCTACCAGGTGATGGGCAACGGCTGCAGTAACGGTTGATGCTTTTCGCTGTTGCGACCCGTGCTCGACGCCTCGCAGATATTGATTGCGGGGCGTATACACGAGCGTTGATTGCCGGGCGGTCAATCAGCGGATTGTTGATCGGCTGCGTGCCGGCCTGACTCACGCCCCAACTCATAGCCACGCAACTTGTTGGCAATGGTTGTATGTGACACCCCCAGGCGTTTGCCCAATTGGCGACTGCTGGGATATTGCGCATATAAATGTTCCAGCACCGATTTTTCGAAACGCCCGATAATAGCGTCCAGCCCCCCTTCCAGAGACACGTCGCTCAGCCCTGGCCGCACACCGTAATCCGGCAAACGAATATGCTCGGCCTGCACCTTGCTGCCGTCACACAGCGATACAGCCTGAAACAATACATTTTCCAATTGCCGGACATTGCCGGGCCAGTGGTACTGACTCAGGCGCTTGATGGCACCCGGCGCAATGCCTGGCAACGGGCAGCCGATCTGGCGGCTGGCGTGATCCAGAAAGTGCTCCACCAGCGGCTCAAGACCGTCCAGACAATCGCGCAACGGCGGTATGTGCAGCGAAAGCACATTGAGGCGATGATAAAGGTCCTGCCTGAAGACCCCTTGGGCGCATAGCTCCGACAGGTCGACCTGGGTCGAACACATCACACGCACATCGAGAAACATGTCCTCGTCGCTGCCGACCCGGCGAAAGCTGCCGTCCTGAATGAAACGCAATAGCTTGGCCTGCATGCGCGCACTCAGCTCACCCACGCCATCAAGGAACAGCGTGCCGCCTGCTGTCAGCTCCAGCAGCCCGAGCCGGCCTTCCGCTCGCGCGCCTTCGAAAGCACCAGGATCGTAGCCAAACAGCTCAATCTCGGCCATGGACTCCGACAGTCCGGCACAGTTGAGCGCCATTAGCGGTGACTGGCCACGAGGGCTGGCAAGGTGGCAGGCACGGGCGAGCAGTTCCTTGCCGGTGCCGGTTTCGCCCTCGATCAGCAGCGGCGCATCCAGTGGTGCCATGCGCCGCGCCTCGCGGACCACCGCAGCCATGACCTTCGAACTCTGAAAGATGCTGTCAAAGCCGCGTAACTCCTGTTTGCGCACATGGTAGATGCGCTCACCGACCCGATCAGCGCGGTGCAGCGTCAGCACGGCCCCGGCCATGGCCTCGCTGTCATCGTGCTCCGATTGCAACGGGGCGATGTCGGCGAGAAACACATCGCCGCGCACCTTGACCCGCAGGCCATTGATCCGCGACTGGCTGGCCCGCACCAGCTCAGGCAAGTCGAAATCCTCGGCATAGCGCGACAACGGCATTCCCGGCACTTCATCGACCCGCACGCCCAGTAACTGTGCAGCTGCACGATTGGCCGCAACAATTGCACCGGCCATGTCGATGGACAACACAGGAAACTCCAGCGCACCGAGCAAGGCGTTGAGCTCCATGTGCCGACGCTCGCTGGGCATCAGCCCGACTCGCTTGACGCCGAATACACCGGTGATCGCCTCGAACTTCGGGCGCAGGGCCTGAAACTGCAGGTTGATCAGGTTCGGGCAATGCAGATAGATAGCGTCGCCATGCTCACCCCCTACTTCACCACGCGCCACGTTGACGCCGTAGGCCACCAACAGATCGAGAATGTCGCGAAGAATGCCAATCCGGTTCTGGCAGTGCACCTTGATGCGCATGATTCATTCGCCCCTGTGAGCGTGTGTTTTTTTGGGAGTGGCAAAGTTTTTCGTCAACAATACGTTACAGAAACACACTTCGCGAGAGACCAATCTGCTGAATTCCTGGTCCTCAGAAATCATTCGTAAAGTTTTCGTTACGAACTTGAGCGACAAGACGGGAACGCGACTGCTTTCGCAGGCAGACCAATCGTCGAAAGCGGGTTATTCCTGCGATCAGGCTTTTATAAAAATACGTCTACAAGCGCAGCCTTTTCGAGGACATCAGCATGGCCCAGACGCTTTACGTGGCACGCGAGCCGGACGCTTCGGGCTTCATTGATTACACAGCAGCCGAACATGCGGTATGGAACACCCTGATTACCCGGCAGATGACGATCATTGAAGGCCGGGCCTGTCAGGAGTATCTGGACGGTATCGAGCAACTGGGCCTGCCCCACGAGCGTATTCCGCAGCTGGGTGAAATCAACAAGGTGCTGGGTGCGACCACCGGCTGGCAGGTTGAGCGAGTGCCGGCGCTGATTCCTTTCCAGACGTTCTTTGAACTGCTGGCCAGCAAGCGCTTCCCGGTGGCGACCTTCATTCGCACTGAGGAAGAACTGGACTATCTTCAGGAACCGGACATCTTTCACGAAATCTTTGGTCACTGCCCGCTGCTGACCAATCCGTGGTTTGCCGAATTTACCCACACTTACGGCAAACTTGGCCTGAGCGCGAGCAAGGAACAACGGGTGTATCTGGCCCGGCTGTACTGGATGACCATCGAATTTGGTCTGGTCGATACACCAAAAGGGCGCAAAATCTACGGCGGCGGTATTCTTTCCTCGCCCAAGGAAGCTGTGTACAGCCTGTCACCGGCTCCCGAACACCAGCTATTCGACCCGCTTGAAGCGATGCGCACGCCGTACCGCATCGACATTCTGCAACCGCTGTATTTTGTTCTGCCAAGCCTCAAGCGCCTGTTCGACCTGGCGCAGGAAGACATCATGGCGCTGGTAGAACAGGGCATGCAGTTGGGCTTGCACGCCCCGAAATTTCCACCTAAAACCAAAAGCCACGCGGCCTGAAATGCGGCCAGGTATCTGAAAAGGAAACCCTGTTTATGAGCACCTTGAATCAAGCCCATTGCGAAGCCTGCCGAGCAGACGCCCCACAAGTCAGCGAAGCCGAGCTGCCGGAACTGCTCAAGCAGATCCCCGACTGGAACATTGAAGTGCGCGACGGCGTGATGCAGCTGGAAAAAGTATTTCTGTTCAAAAACTTCAAATTCGCTCTGGCATTCACCAATGCAGTCGGCGAGATTGCCGAAGCCGAAGGCCACCATCCTGGTTTGCTGACTGAGTGGGGCAAAGTGACCGTGACCTGGTGGAGCCACTCGATCAAAGGGCTGCACCGCAACGACTTCATCATGGCCGCGCGCACCGATGGGGTAGCCAGTGGCGCCGAGGGCCGCAAATAATTTTGGCGAGAAAGTCCACAGGGTTAATACGCCCTGATGCAGTCATAACGCAGTAAAACCAAAGCGTGCAGCGACTCGCATGGCATGGGCCAGGACAGTGAAAATGCGATTTTGTTTCGCTGATGGGCCAATGAGGATAAAAAAATATCCTGATTGTCATTTTCAGTGGGGTATCCTGCGCAGGCTTTTTTAAAGCACGGTTCTATCTGCAACCCCTTGCGAGGAGCGACGACGATGCATGAAATCCCTAACTTCCCACCAGGCCAACAGGAACCACAACAGTCGACCCTGGCTCAACAGGAGCTTGGTCAACCTGTCGCAATGAAAGCAGCACCCTCGGCTCAAGACAGCCAGAAAGCCGGAAGCAAAGACTGAAGGCGATTGTTTTCAGGCGTATCGAAAAACGGTTCTGCCGATTTTCAATACGCCTGGAAAACCAGCAACGGGCAAACAGCAGATTTTTATGAGCGACTTCACTGAAACGCAAGCCAATGCCCTGATTGGCACCGCCGAGAAAATGATCGAAATCTGGTCACGCCTCAGCCCGGAAAAACAGAGCGCCCTGCTCGCCCGTTTCGGTACTCAGGAAAACGCGTTGGCCGCCCTCGTGACCACACAGCTTGTAGCCCCGGCAAACAAATAATCCTCCATTCGCCGTTTATTTCACTTCGTTGCACCTGCATGACGCGATGCGTCGGTATGATAAGCACTTCGAGAGCTTGCTAAGGGTTTTCCCCTGCCCGCTCGAACGCCATACCCGCACAGAATGAAAGCCTGCCCCATGCCCGAGACACAGCAAACCACGCCGCAAACCCCTATGGCTGTTACCCAAACCGTCATTTCCATTGTGATGTTCACGTTTATCGGCTACCTGAATATCGGTATTCCGCTTGCCGTACTGCCAGGCTACGTCCACAGCGATTTGGGCTTCGGCGCGGTTATCGCAGGCTTGGTGATCAGCGTGCAGTACCTGGCGACATTGATCAGTCGACCATGGGCGAGCCGTATCATCGACAATCTAGGCAGCAAGAAAGCCGTGCAGATCGGCCTGACCGGCTGCGGACTGAGCGGTGTGTTCATGCTGGTGCCGGTCTGGCTGGACAGCTGGCCGATGGCGAGCCTGGTGATTCTGCTGATTGGCCGGGTGATTCTCGGCAGCGCGGAAAGTCTGGTAGGTTCGGGCTCGATTGGCTGGGGCATCGGCCGGGTCGGCGCGCAGAACACTGCCAAAGTGATCTCCTGGAACGGTATCGCCAGCTACGGCGCTCTGGCCATCGGCGCACCGCTGGGTGTCTGGATGGTTGACTCACTCGGGTTGTGGACAGTAGGTGTCAGCATCATGCTGCTCTGCGCACTGGGCCTGTATCTGACCTGGCACAAGCAGGCCGCACCGATTGTGCCAGGTGAACGGCTGCCCTTCATGCACGTACTGGGGCGAGTGTTTCCACACGGCATGGGCCTGGCGCTGGGCGGCATCGGCTTCGGCACCATCGCCACCTTTATCACCCTGTATTACGCGAGCAACCACTGGCCGAATGCGGCGCTGTGTCTGACTCTGTTCGGTGGCAGCTTCATCGCGGCGCGCCTGCTGTTCGGCAACCTGATCAATCGTCTGGGCGGCTTTCGGGTAGCGATTGTCTGCCTGTCAGTGGAAAGCCTGGGGTTGTTGCTGCTGTGGATGGCCCCCACTCCGGAGCTGGCACTGGCTGGCGCGGCGTTGACCGGTTTCGGGTTCTCGCTGGTGTTTCCCGCACTGGGCGTGGAAGCTGTGAACCTCGTCCCTGCCTCCAGCCGAGGCGCTGCGGTCGGCGCTTACTCGCTGTTCATCGACCTGTCCCTGGGCATCACCGGCCCACTGGCAGGCGCGATTGCCGCAGGCTTCGGCTTTGTCTCGATCTTCCTGTTTGCGGCGCTGGCGTCACTTACCGGGCTGGCGTTAAGCGTCTATCTGTACAAGCAGACGCAGGTGGTACGCCAGTGATGATCGGTTCCGGTCATCGCTCCCACGATCCAAAACGGCATGCGACGCGGAGCGTCGCACGATAGTTGGGATTATCGTTCCGCACGCTCCAGCGTGGGAATGCAGGGCTCGACGCTCTGCGTCGCCGAGAGGACGCAGAGCGTCCGGAAAGGCATGCGACGCAGAGCGTCGCACGATATTCGGGCTGATCGTTCCCACGCTCCCGCGTGGTAACGCCGTTCTGGACGCTCTGCGTCCGATCTTGAAGGGCCAGCCGTACTCAGAAATCCACTTTCCCGCGTCCGGCCTTGATCGAGCCGCGTTTGCTCTTGGACTCCAGGCGGCGGGTCTTGGAACCCAGGGTCGGCCGTGTCGGGCGGCGTTTCTTTTCGACTTTGGCGGCGTTGACGATCAGTTCGCTCAAGCGCAATAACGCGTCGGCGCGGTTCTGTTCCTGAGTGCGGTATTGCTGGGCCTTGAGCACGATCACACCATCGCTGGTGATGCGACTGTCACTCAACGCCAGCAGCCGCTCCTTGTAGAACGGCGGCAGCGACGAGGCGTTGATGTCGAAACGCAAATGCACGGCGCTGGAGACCTTGTTGACGTTCTGCCCGCCCGCGCCCTGGGCGCGAATGGCCGTCAACTCGATCTCGGCGTCCGGCAAATGAACATTGTTGGAAATCACCAGCATCGGGGCATCTTCTTTTCTGCAACAGGCACGGTTATTTGCCAGTCTCGGCATTCATGACAACGCTACGCCTGTTCTTGGCTCGATAACACACCCACATGACCGCCAGCCAGACCGGTATCGCGTAAACCGATATCTGGATGCCGGGAATCATCAGCATGATGCCAAGGATAAACAGCACAAACGCCAGACACACGTAGTTACCGTAGGGATACCACAGCGCCTTGAACAGCGGCACTTGGCCGGTACGGTTCATGTGCTGGCGGAATTTCAGATGCGAATAGCTGATCATCGCCCAGTTGATGACCAGCGTGGCCACTACCAGCGACATCAACAGCTCCAGCGCCTGCTGCGGCACGAAGTAATTGAGCAGAACCGCCACCACGGTCACCGCGGCAGACGCAAAGATAGCCTTGACCGGCACCCCGCGCCTGTCGACCTGCGCCAGCGCCCTGGGCGCATCGCCCTGCTCAGCCATGCCTACCAACATGCGGCTGTTGCAATAAGTGCCGCTGTTATAGACCGACAGCGCTGCAGTCAGTACCACGAAGTTCAGGATATGCGCCGCCGCATCGCTACCCAGCATAGAGAACACCTGCACGAACGGGCTGCCGCTATAGGAGTCACCCGAGGCATTGAGGCTGGCCAGCAGGCTGTCCCAGGGTGTCAGCGACAACAGCACCACCAGTGCGCCGATGTAGAAAATCAGGATGCGGTAGATGACCTGATTGATCGCCTTGGGGATCACGGTCTTCGGCTGTTCGGCCTCGGCAGCAGTGAAGCCGAGCATTTCCAGACCGCCAAACGAGAACATGATGATGGCCAGCGCCATGACCAGCCCGCCGACACCATTGGGAAAGAATCCGCCGTGTTCCCAAAGGTTGCTGACCGACGCCTGCGGGCCGCCACTGCCACTGACCAGCATGTAACTGCCCAGCGCGATCATGCCGATAATCGCCACCACTTTGATGATCGCGAACCAGAACTCGGTCTCGCCGAACACCTTGACGTTGGTCAGGTTGATGGCATTGATGAGAATGAAGAACGCAGCCGCTGAAACCCAGCTCGGGATGTCCGGCAGCCAGTAATGAATGTACTTGCCGACAGCAGTCAGCTCCGACATACCGACCAGGATGTACAGCAGCCAGCAATTCCAGCCGGACAGGAACCCGGCGAAACCGCCCCAATAATTGTGGGCAAAATGGCTGAACGACCCGGCGACGGGTTCTTCGACGATCATCTCGCCAAGCTGGCGCATGATCATGAAAGCGATGAAGCCACAAATCGCATAACCGAGAATCATCGAAGGCCCGGCCGATTTCAGCACGCCCGCCGACCCGAGAAACAAGCCAGTGCCGATAGCGCCGCCCAGAGCAATCAGCTGAATGTGCCGATTCTTCAGACCGCGCTTCAATTCACCCGAGGGTGCAGTTGTTTCACTCATTCGATAGCTACCTGATTGTTCTTGTTCTGTGACCGAAAAGGACCTGCCGCGCTCGTGACGCAACAGAATTGCAGCACCCCGGACGGGTGATCCGAAGTATTGAGCAGCAATGATTCACAGAAAAAAGCGCGGCATTGTACACCTGCATCCAGGTTGAGGTTTGAAACAGGGAAATGAATGCAGCGGGGCTGTATGACAAGGTTTTTCACATCGCCAAAAACGACAACGCCAGCCCTGGGGGCTGGCGATGCCATTCATTCACACCACAGGATCACTCAGGCTTGCGACGACCGAAGCCAGGACGCTGACCCGAACCTGCCGGTGGGCCACGACGTTTGCCTGACGGCGCATCATCGTTGACCAGCTTGATGCCGACACGCTTTGGCCCAGGCTTGGCCGGGCGCTTATTCATCTCGCTCGGACGCTCGGCGACCGGTGTGCCACGGCTGTTGTCTGCCGGACGCGGTGCACGCGAACCTGGCTTGCCCGAGTCCTTGCGCGGCGAAGGACGCTGCGTGGAGTCGCCGCCACGCGGACGATCACGTTCGCTGCCGGTAATTTGCGGCTGACGCGGTGCGCGGTCGCCAGTCGCCGGAGCGCCAGCAGCCGGACGCAAGGTGCGAACGCGCTCGCCTTTGCCCAGAGGGCGCGACGATTGACGCTGCAGACGTTCCATCTTGTCTTTGGTCTTGGCATTCATCTGCGGCTGGGCCACAGGTTGCAGACCGACTTCGGCAGCCAGAATGTCGACTTCGTATTGGCTCATTTCGCGCCAGCGGCCCATCGGCAGGTCGGAGTTGAGGAACACCGGCCCGTAACGCACGCGCTTCAGACGGCTGACCACCAGCCCCTGGGATTCCCAGAGACGGCGCACTTCACGGTTACGACCTTCCATTACCACGCAGTGATACCAGTGATTAAAGCCTTCGCCGCCCGGTGCCTGCTGGATATCGGTGAAACGTGCCGGACCGTCTTCAAGAATCACACCATTCTTGAGGCGCAGCAGCATGTCGTCATCGACTTCGCCACGTACACGAACCGCATATTCGCGGTCCATTTCAAACGATGGGTGCATCAGACGGTTGGCGAGCTCACCGTCAGTGGTGAACATCAGCAGACCGGTGGTGTTGATGTCGAGACGGCCGATGTTGATCCAGCGACCCTCTTTCGGGCGCGGCAGACGATCGAACACGGTCGGACGACCTTCAGGGTCGTCACGGGTGCAGATTTCGCCATCGGGCTTGTTGTACATGATCACGCGGCGAACCGTTTCGGCTGCTTCTTCGCGCTTGATGACGCGACCATCGACACTGATGGCGTCATGCAGGTCGACGCGTTGACCGAGGGTCGCGTCCTTGCCATTGACCTTGATGCGGCCTTGGGTAATCCAGGCTTCTACGTCACGGCGTGAACCCACGCCAATGCGCGCCAGAACCTTCTGCAGCTTTTCGCCTGCGGGTCCGATTTCCTGGCTGTCCTGCTTGTCTTTTTCACTCATCTGGGCACCTCCCGGTGTGTCGAATCAGGGCTGGCCGAGAACCGGCAAGACCTGTGCCCGGCACGCTGTGGATAGCGGCAGGGCGAAATACTTGAAAGCCCGGGCGACACTTGATCGCCGAGGGTCGGCCATCATACGCCCCTGCGCCGGTTTACGCATCCAGCGTCAGTGGCAAATGCCCGAATCACTTCTTCTTTTTACGACCGGCGGTCTTGAGCTTCGCCAGCCGCTTGGCGGACTCATCGAGTACCGTGCGCTTGTCATCCTTGTCGAGTTTCTTCCAGGCCTTGATTTCACGCTTGCTGCGGCCACAGCCCAGGCAGATATCATCATCGAACTTGCACAGGCTGATGCAGGGGTTCTTGGTCGAACTCATGGGCAGCGGTTCTCATGGCGAGGGATATCGTATGTGACTCTGGTCAGGCGTATGAATTCGACCGAAGTGCGCTGGGCGTTGGCACGACAGTTTTGATTATCGTTCTGCACGCTCCAGGACGAGGTATCAAGAGGACGCAGAGCGCTCATGGCTACATACAGGTCTTGTGGGAGCGAGCTTGCTCGCGAAAGGGCCCTTACAGAATCCGAAAATAGCGAGCCTGCACCATCGCCTTCGCGAGCAAGCTCGCTCCCACGAGACTTGTGTATCACGCTGAACGCTTCAGCGTGGGAGCGATAGTCAATCAGACCTCATCGTCGCCTTTGTCGTCTTCAGGCTCTGGCTCTGGCTCCGCCCGCAGCAGGTCGTCGAAGTCGGTCTTGAGGCCTTGCTCCATCGAATCCAGTTCCACCAGCAGGCTGCGGAAGCTGGTTTCGTCGCGAGGTGCTTCGGGTTCCGCTTCCGGATCGAGGCTGGCGTCGGCCAGGGCCTGCAGGTGCGCGGGTACGGGGGCGTCTTCGAAATCCAGGACCGGCTCGGTTTCCATCTCGCGCAGGTCGGCCAGCGGCGGCAGCTCGTCCAGGCTTTTGAGGTTGAAGTGATCCAGAAAACCCTTGGTGGTGGCAAACATCGCCGGCTTACCGGGCACGTCACGATAGCCCACCACCCGAATCCACTCGCGTTCCAGCAGGGTCTTGACGATGTGGCTGTTCACCGCAACACCGCGCACGTCTTCAATTTCGCCCCGCGTGATCGGCTGGCGATAAGCGATCAAAGCCAGGGTTTCCAGCATGGCGCGGGAGTAACGCTGCGGCCGTTCTTCCCACAACCGTCCGACCCAAGGGGAGAACCGGTCACGAATCTGCAGGCGATACCCCGAAGCGACTTCCTTGAGTTCGAAAGCACGCCCCTCGCAAGACTTACGCAGCACCTCCAGCGCTTTTTTGAAAATCGGCGGTTCGGGACGCTCGCCCTCTTCGAACAGCTCATACAGCCGCTCCAGTGTCTGCGGCTTTCCGGAGGCCAGCAGAAAGGCTTCAAGCAACGGGGCCAGTTCACGCGGTTCGTTGAGGTTCATGGGTGTGTTCTTGCTCTACTCGGCTCGCGCCCGGACATGGATCACCGCAAAGGGCTCGTTTTGGACCAGCTCGACAAGGGATTCCTTGACCAGCTCCAGCACCGCCATAAATGTCACGACCACGCCCAGACGACCTTCTTCTGCGGTAAACAGCTCGGCGAACGGTACAAAACCGCTGCCCTTGAGACGTTCCAGCACGTCGCTCATGCGCTCACGCGTCGACAGCGCCTCGCGGCTGACCTGATGGCTTTCGAACATGTCGCCGCGGTGCAGCACTTCGGCCATCGACATCAGCACTTCTTCAAGACTGACATCCGGCAGCAACTTGCGCGCACGGGCTTCGGGGGCGTCCAGTTTCGGCACGATGACATCGCGGCCGACCCGGCTCAAGCCATCTATGCCTTCAGCAGCGGCTTTGAAGCGCTCGTATTCCTGCAGGCGGCGAATCAGCTCGGCGCGCGGGTCGCCTTCTTCCTCTTCGACTTCCGCCGAGCGCGGCAGCAGCATGCGCGACTTGATCTCAGCCAGCATGGCGGCCATGACCAGGTATTCGGCCGCCAGCTCCAGGCGCACGGTTTTCATCAACTCGACGTACCCCATGTACTGCTTGGTGATCTCGGCCACGGGAATATCGAGGATATCGATGTTCTGTTTGCGGATCAGGTACAGCAGCAGGTCGAGCGGCCCCTCGAACGCTTCAAGAAAGACCTCAAGCGCATCGGGCGGGATGTACAGGTCCAGCGGCATCTGCGTGACCGCACGCCCGTAGACCAGCGCGAACGGCAGCTCCTGCTGGGCATCTGCCTGACTGTCGACGGACTCGACGACGGTCATTAAGCGCGTTCACCGAACGGCGTTGGATCACCGCAGCCAACCCGAACCACTTCTGGCTCTCCGCCAGCCAGGTTGATGACTGTGGACGCCGAAATACCGCCGATCCCGCCATCAATGATCAGGTCCACCTGATGCTCGAGAATCTGGCGCATCTCGTAGGGATCGCTGAGCGGCACGCTGTCGCCCGGCATGATCAGGCTGACGCTCATCAGCGGCTCGCCCAATTGCTCGAGCAAGGCCTGGGCAATGGGGTGGCTCGGCACGCGCAGGCCGATGGTGCGGCGCTTGGGGTGCAGCACCAGGCGCGGCACCTCGCGAGTGGCGTTGAGAATAAAGGTGTACGGCCCCGGCGTGTGCGCCTTGAGTGCGCGGAAAGCGCCGGTGTCGACCTTGGCAAAAAGCCCCAGTTGCGACAGGTCGCAGCACATCAGGGTGAAGTTGTGCTTGTCGTCCAGCTGACGCAGACGGCGGATACGCTCGATGGCGCTCTTGTCACCGATCTGGCAACCCAGCGCATAGGACGAATCTGTCGGGTACACCACCAGCCCGCCGGCTTTTATGATTTCCGCGGCCTGTTTGATCAGGCGCGGCTGCGGGTTTTCCGGATGGACCTGGAAAAATTGACTCACGGTAACTTCCTGTTCAGACGGCGGCAGTAGGCTGTTCATGTTTGAATCTGCACCACAAAGGCGGTAGATCTTCAGGCACGGGACGATAAGTGCCGATCTCGCCCCAGTTGCCAGGACCGTGGAAGTCGCTGCCGGCAGTAACCAGCAGACCGAACTCGCGTGCAAGGATGGCAAGGGTCCCAACCTGATCGGCAGGCTGCATGCCATTGACCACTTCTATGGCGTGCCCACCGGCCTGGACGAAATCGCCGACCAGTTTACGCCGTTTACTGCGAGTAAAGTCATAATGTGAAGGATGCGCGAGGCTGACCCATGCACCCGATGCCCGCAAGGTGGCGACGGTTTCTTCCAGCGTTGGCCAGTGCTGCTTCACATCGCCCAGTTTGCCAGCACCCAGCCATTTGCGAAACGCCTCGGCGCGGTCCTTGACGAAACCTGCGCGCACCATGAAGTCAGCAAAGTGTGGACGCGCAGGCGCATTACCGCTGTCACCCAGCTCCTGCTGGATCGCGCGAGCGCCTTCCAGCGCGCCAGGCATACCTTTGATCGCCAATTTGCGGCTGATTTCTTCAGCACGCAGCCAGCGTCCCTCATGCAAACGGCTGATAGCTTCAGTCAGCGCCGGGGCCTGGGTATCGAATCCATAGCCCAGAATATGGATGGTCGCACCGCCCCAGGTGCAGGACAGCTCCACCCCGTTGACCAGCTGCATGCCCAATGAATGCGCCGCCGTGCGGGCCTCTTCAAGCCCTTCGAGGGTATCGTGGTCGGTCAGCGACAGGACGCGCACGCCGTTTTCATGAGCACGGGCAACCAGTGCCGTGGGCGAGAGCGCCCCGTCGGAAGCGGTGCTGTGGCAGTGCAGGTCAACATTCATAGTGGTGCTTTCGTGTTCATTGATGTTTGTTATTATGCCGCCACATCCTGCTTCTGGCTGCCATTGTGAAACAATTCATCGACTTCATCCCGCTGCTCCTGTTTTTCATCGTTTACAAAACCGAGCCGCGTGCCGTGGATATCCTCGGCAATACCTATATGGTAGGCGGCATTTTCAGCGCAACGGCGATGCTGATCGTCAGTTCGGTGGTGGTCTACGGCATTCTTTACCTCAAACAGCGCAAGCTGGAAAAAAGCCAGTGGCTCACACTGGTCGCCTGTCTGGTGTTTGGCAGTCTGACACTGGCCTTCCACAGCGAAACCTTCCTGAAATGGAAAGCCCCGGTGGTCAACTGGCTATTTGCCGTGGCTTTCGCCGGCAGTCATTTCATCGGTGACCGCCCGCTTATCCAGCGCATCATGGGCCACGCATTGACCCTGCCAGCGGCGATCTGGACCCGGCTCAACATCGCCTGGATCGTATTCTTCCTGTTCTGCGGCGCGGCCAACCTGTACGTGGCCTTCACCTATCAGGAGTTCTGGGTCGACTTCAAAGTATTCGGCAGCCTGGGCATGACCCTGATCTTCCTGGTCGGCCAGGGGATCTACCTGTCACGCCATCTGCACGACACCGCACCCAATACGACCAAATCCGAGGACTGACATGCTCTACGCAATCATCGCCACCGACGTCGAAAACTCGCTGGAAAAACGCCTCAGCGTGCGCCCGGCACACCTTGAGCGCCTAAACGCGCTCAAGGATGAAGGCCGTCTGGTGCTGGCCGGCCCACACCCGGCAGTCGACAGCAACGACCCGGGTGCTGCCGGTTTCAGCGGCAGCCTGATCGTGGCCGAGTTTGAATCGCAAAGCGCCGCAAAGGCGTGGGCCGAAGCCGATCCATATGTTGCGGTAGGCGTTTATGCCAATGTCGTGGTCAAGCCATTCAAGCTCGTCCTGCCCTGATCACCTCCTCTGACACCCTTACGGCTCTGCCTCAACCGAGGCATAGCCGTATTGAACCCCGCCTCTTGCTCATCCTTCCTGACACCCTGCCGATACCCTGCTCAATGTGCGAATTTATACGGCTCGGTAAAAGGGAGTTCAGATGCGTTCAGGTACGTGGTGTCTGTTGGCAGTTTTGATGGCGACAGGGTTTCAGGTGAACGCCGAGACGGTCAATGAGAGCGGCGCAGTGCAGCCTTTGCACCTGCCCAGCCCCGCCAATCAGATTGCCGACCTTCAGTTGCGGCTCAAGGACAGCGAGCGTCAGCGCGACGAGCTGACACGGCAGTTGCAAAACGTCGATCCGGAACGCGACAACGCCTTGTTGACACGTTTGCACCAGGAGAACCAAAAGCTCAAGTTGCAGCTCAAAGAAGCACTGTCGGCAGCGCCTCCTCGCTTGCTGACCGAGCAACAACAATGGTTCGTCGCAGGCGGTGGCGTTGCGATGTTCGCCCTTCTGTGCGGTATATTGGTCAGCGGTTGGCGTAGGCAACGTCGGCAGTGGCTAAATTGAGTGAGTCATGAGCGAGCTGTTACTAATTGATGATGATCAGGAGCTGTGCGAACTGCTGAGCAGTTGGCTGAGCCAGGAAGGCTTTCAGGTGCGCGCCTGTCACGACGGGGCCAGTGCGCGTCAGGCTCTGGCCGATGCAGCTCCGGCGGCCGTGGTGCTGGACGTGATGCTGCCTGACGGCAGCGGCCTGGAACTGCTCAAGCAATTGCGCAATGACCACCCGGACCTGCCGGTGGTCATGCTCTCGGCACGCGGCGAACCGCTGGACCGCATTCTGGGCCTTGAACTGGGCGCTGATGACTACCTGGCAAAACCCTGCGACCCGCGTGAGCTCACCGCCCGCCTGCGCGCCGTGCTGCGTCGCAGTCACCCGGTGGCGTCGTCTACGCAACTGGAACTGGGTGACCTGACCTTCAGCCCGATGCGTGGCGTGGTCAGTGTCGACGAAAAGGAACTGACCCTCACCGTCTCCGAAAGCCGTCTGCTTGAAGCACTGATGCGCCAGCCCGGCGAACCACTGGACAAGCAAGAGCTGGCGCAACTGGCGCTGGGCCGCAAACTGACGCTCTACGACCGCAGCCTGGACATGCACGTCAGCAACCTGCGCAAGAAAATCGGCCCTCACGCTGACGGTCGTCCACGCATCGTCGCCCTGCGCAGCCGCGGCTATTATTATGCTTTGTAAGCAACTGCCCCCTTACACAAGCTTTACCAAGCGCTGACTGCGCTTGACCTTGATCTCCCTAAACTGGGCTCATCGGCATCGAGCCGCACTAGAGACAAGGAGATACACAATGCGCAAGACCCTGATCGCTTTGATGTTTGCCACTGCCCTGCCGACCATTGCCATGGCCGCGCCACCAGCGCCACCTGCCGGTGGCCCGGATGCTGACGCACCTGCCATGCACATGGATCGCGATGACCGCGGCCCTGGCCCTGGCCCACGTATGGATCGCGGCCCTGGCCCGATGGGACCGATGGCCGAGCTGGACCTGACACGTGAACAGCGTCAGCAGATCGAACGCTTGATGCGCGAGCAACGGCACGAGCGCCGCGAAATCACTCAAAGCTACCTGGAAAAAATGCCTGCTGCCGACCAGAAAGCAATGCACGACGAAATCGAAGCCAAACGCTCCAAGACCGACAGCGAAGTTCGTGCACTGCTGAGGCCTGACCAGCAGAAGCTGTTTGACGAAATCAAGAAGAAAGAAGATGAGCGTCGCGCCGAATGGGCCGAGTTCAAGGCCTGGAAAGCGGCAAAAGCAGCAAAAACGCTGTAATCATCAGGCCTCGCGGCCCGATAAGCTGAACACAACCCGGCATGCACGCGCATGCCGGGCTTCTTTATTGAGATCGAGGGAATCCTGTGCGTTCATTGTTCTGGCGAATCCTGGCCAGCTTCTGGCTGGCCATAGCTCTGGTAGGCGGCCTGTCGGTGCTCATGGGGCACATGCTCAATCAGGATGCGTGGATCCTCAGTCGTCACCCGGTGCTCAACTCGTTGCCCGAGCAGTGGACGCAACGCTTCGAGGACAAGGGCGCGGATAACGCTCAGGAATTTCTTCAGGAGATCAAACGTCGCAATCGTATCGACACACAAGTGCTCAGCGACAGCGGCGAGCCGATGGTGCGTGGCACCTTCCCGCCGCGCGCCGCAGCTCTGGAAGCGCGGCAGCGGGAAGACGACGATCAGGGGCGCAAACTGCCCTGGCGCCGTCTGGCCACCGAGTACAGCAGCCCGAAAACCGGTGAAACGTACCTGTTCATCTACCGCGTTCCACACCCGGAGCTCGACGAGTGGCACCGCCAGAGCCTGATGTGGCCGCTGAGTGCGCTGGGCATTGCACTGGTGGTGCTGACCCTTTTCAGCCTGTTCGTGACACTCTCGATCACCCGACCGCTGAGCCGTCTGCGTGGCGCTGTGCATGATCTGGGGCAAACCAGCTATCAACAGCATAGCCTCGGACAACTGGCCAACCGGCGTGACGAGTTCGGCGTGCTGGCCAAGGACTTCAACCGCATGGGCGCGCGCCTGCAAAGCCTGATTGGCAGTCAGCGTCAGTTGCTGCGCGATGTGTCTCATGAATTGCGCTCACCGCTGGCCCGATTGCGCATCGCCCTGGCGCTGGCTGAACGTGCGGAGCCTGCCGAGCGTGAAAAGCTCTGGCCACGGTTGGGTCGTGAGTGTGACCGGCTGGAGGCGCTGATCAGCGAGATCCTGGCCCTGGCGCGCCTCGACGCCGAGCTTCGCGGCCCTGAGCCTGTCGACCTCGAAGCACTGCTGCAGCGCCTGAAGAACGACACCCAACTGGACGGTATCGACCAGAACATTCGCGTCGAGGTGCAGGACAACCTGCAGTTCAAAGGCTGGCCGGACATGATCGAACGTGCGCTGGACAACCTGCTGCGCAACGCGCTGCGCTTCAACTCCACCGGTCAGCGCATCGATCTGCAGGCAACTCAGGTCGGCGATTACGTCCGTCTGAGCGTCCGCGATCATGGCCCGGGGGTTGCCGACGAACATCTGGCACAACTGGGCGAGCCGTTTTATCGCGCGCCCGGCCAGACGACGCCGGGACACGGTCTGGGCCTGGCGATTGCAAAACGTGCAGCGGAACGGCATGGCGGCAGCCTGATACTGGGCAATCACCCGGACGGCGGCTTCATTGCCACGCTGGATCTGCCCAGAGAGCCGCTCAGCTCATCATCTGTTTAGCCTTGCCACTCGCTGACAAACCCGCCAACGTCGACTTTCGGGGCTTCGCGCGGCGGGTTCTGCGGGGTGCCGAGGTATAGAAAGCCAATCACCTCTTCGTCGGCCTCAAGCCCGAACCCTTTGGCGACGTGTGGCGTATAGCACAGCTCACCCGTCCTCCAGACCGCGCCGACACCCAGTGCATATGCCGCCAGCAACACGCCGTGGGCGGCGCACCCGGCGGTGATCAGTTGTTCCGAACGTGGGACCTTGAAATGGTCTTGCAAGCGCGCGATCACGACCACCACCAAGGGTGCGCGCAACGGTCCCAGACGGGCCTTTTCCAGCGCCTGCGGAGTAACTTCACCACCACTTTGCTGCAGCGCTTCCACCAGCAGCTCGCCCATGCGCTCACGGGCCGGGCCTTCGACGGTCAGGAAACGATAAGGCTTGAGCTGTCCATGATCCGGTGAGCGCAGCGCCGCACCGAACATGATTTCCCGCTGCGCAGCATCCGGGGCCGGGTCGACCAGTCGCGGAACCGATACGCGATTGAGCAAAACGTCGAGCGCCTGCATGGACTGTCTCCTTGAAAAGTGATCGAGCATTCTAGAGCCTGTTTACCGTCAATAACGAGTGCGACGGACAATTCGTTACCTCTGCGCTCGCAGCCGGTCCTCGGCGGCGCCGGTTTACATGCCCTCAAGCGCAGGTAGAATGGCGCCTTTCCTCACACCAGCCAGAGCCTGTCATGTCGTTGCCGACCTTTCGCATCATCGGTTTCATTATCGGCATCTTCCTGATCACCCTGGCTGTCGCCATGATCGTGCCTATGGCTACGCTGGTCATCTACGACCGTTTCGAGGACCTGCGCGAGTTTCTGTGGGCCAGCGCCATCACCTTTATCGCCGGCCTGGCGCTGGTGGTGCCCGGACGCCCCGACAACGTCCAGTTGCGCCCGCGGGACATGTACATGCTGACCGTCTCCAGCTGGATCGTGGTGTGCATTTTCGCCGCCCTGCCCTTTCTGCTGACCCAGCACATCAGTTACACCGATTCGTTCTTTGAAAGCATGTCAGGCATCACCGCCACCGGCTCCACCGTGCTCAGCCATCTGGACAGCATGTCACCGGGTATTCTGATCTGGCGTTCGATGCTGCACTGGCTTGGCGGTATCGGCTTTATCGGTATGGCCGTGGCGATTCTGCCGTTGCTGCGTATTGGTGGCATGCGCCTGTTCCAGACCGAATCGTCGGATCGCTCGGAAAAGGTCATGCCCCGCTCGCACATGGTGGCCAAGTTCATTGTGCTGGCCTACGTCGGTTTTACCGCGCTGGGCAGCCTGGCCTTCTGGGCGGCGGGCATGAGCCTGTTCGATGCGATCAACCATGCGATGTCGGCCATTTCCACGGGCGGGTTCTCCACCTCCGACCTGTCGCTGGCCAAGTGGCCGCAGCCTGCGGTGCATTGGGTCGCGATTGTGGTGATGATCCTCGGCAGCCTGCCCTTTACCCTGTATGTCGCGACCCTGCGCGGTAATCGCAAGGCGTTGATCAAGGATGAGCAGGTGCAGGGGCTGATCGGGCTGCTGTTGGTCACCTGGCTGGTAATGACTGTCTGGTACGCCAACACCACCGACCTGCCGTGGACCGAGGCGCTGCGTCACGTGGCCCTGAACGTGACATCGGTGGTGACGACTACCGGTTTTGCACTCGGCGACTACAGCCTGTGGGGCAACTTCTCGCTGATGCTGTTCTTCTATCTGGGTTTCATCGGCGGCTGCTCGGGCTCGACGGCGGGCGGGGTGAAGATCTTCCGCTTTCAGGTCGCCTATATCCTGCTCAAGACCAACCTTAATCAACTGATTCACCCACGCGCGGTGATGAAGCAGAAATACAACGGCCATCGACTGGACGACGAAATCGTTCGCTCGATTCTGACCTTTTCATTTTTCTTCACCATCACCATCTGCCTGATCGCATTGATGCTGTCGCTGCTCGGGCTGGACTGGATGACCGCACTGACCGGGGCTGCCAGCACCGTATCCGGCGTAGGGCCGGGGTTGGGCGAGGTGATTGGGCCTGCGGGCAACTTCTCTACCTTGCCCGATGCTGCCAAATGGATTCTCTCCGGCGGCATGCTGCTCGGCCGCCTGGAGATCATTACCGTGCTGGTGCTGTGTGTGCCGGCGTTCTGGCGGCATTGAGGTCTGGCTGGGCGCGGGAGCAGACCGGGCGACGCTTCGCTTAGTCGCGAAGACGGCATTTGATTTATCGTTCCCAAGCTCCGCATGGTAATGCAGTCGCACTCTGCGTCGTCAGTGCCATCGCGGTTGAAAAGCGCCCTGGGGAGGTTTGGCCAAGGCTCGGTTCAGCCAGGCGCATAGCAACTAGTGCCCGCCCCCCGCCGCTGGCCCCGCCTTGGCGCCAAACGGCGGTTTGGCCAGCCAGACCAGCAGTATCAGCCCCGCGAATACCCAGCCCAGCAGGTAGAAATAATCCACCGTGGACATCATGTAGGCCTGCGCGTTGAGGGTGCGTTCCAGCTGGGCGTAGGCCTGCGGGCTCGCGCCGCCCAGACTGTCGAGGGCATGCCGGGTTGTCGGGTCGAAGGTGCTGATGTTTTCACTCAGATAGGCATGATGCTGGTTGGCGCGACGGATCCAGATCCAGGTGGTCAGCGACGCCGCAAAGCTGCCGCCCAGGGTGCGCAGGAAGGTCGCCAGCCCCGAGCCGTCGGCGATCTGATTGGGTGGCAGGTCGGACAACAGAATGCTCAGGGTGGGCATAAAGAACAGCGCCACACCGATGCCCATGAACAACTGCACCATCGCCACGTGCTCGAAGTCCACGTCGGTATTGAAGCCGGCACGCATGAAACAGCTCAGCCCCATCGCCAGAAACGCCAGCCCTGCCAGCAGACGCAAGTCGAACTTGTGCGCGTACTTGCCGACAAAGGGCGACATCAGCACCGGCAGGATGCCAATCGGCGCAACGGCCAGCCCCGCCCAGGTCGCGGTGTAGCCCATCTGGGTCTGCAACCACTGCGGCAGAATCAGGTTGATGCCGAAGAAGCCTGAATAGCCGCCGATCATGACCAGCGTACCGATACGGAAATTACGGTAGGCAAACAGCCGCAGGTTAACGATCGGGTGCTTGTCGGTCATTTCCCAGATCACGAAGAAGACCAGAGCGACCAGCGAAATCAGCGAACCGAAGATGATGAAGTTCGACTCGAACCAGTCCAGATCATTGCCCTTGTCGAGCACTATCTGCAGCGCGCCGACACCGACAATCAGGGCCAGCAAGCCGATGTAATCCAGCGGTTGATGAGCAGTGCTGACCGGCCTTTTAGCCATCTGCGAACGCACCACCAGCACCGCAAACAGGCCGATGGGGATGTTGATAAAGAAAATCCACGGCCAACTGTAACTGTCAGTGATCCAGCCACCGAGGATCGGCCCGGCGATAGGCGCAACCACCGTCACCATCGCCAGCAATGCCAGCGCCATGCCCCTTTTCGCCGGAGGATATACGGCGATCAGCAATGTCTGGCTCATCGGATACAGAGGACCGGCCACCATGCCCTGCAACGCCCGGAACCCCACCAGTTCCGGCATGGATTGGGAAATGCCACACAAAAACGACGCCATCACGAACAGAATGGTTGCCCACAGAAACAGCTTCACCTCACCAAAGCGACGACTGAGCCAGCCGGTCAGCGGCAAGGCAATCGCGTTGCTGACTGCGAACGAGGTAATCACCCAGGTGCTCTGCTCGGAGCTGACCCCCAGGTTGCCGGCGATGGTCGGCAACGCCACGTTGGCAATCGTGGTATCGAGCACCTGCATGAAGGTCGCCAGCGACAGACCGATGGTGCACAGCAACAGGCTTGGCGGGGTAAAAGAAGCGGGGGCGTTGTTGCTCATCGCAAATCCCTGAAGACGAGTGCGACACCCCGGCCAAGTGGCCGGGGTTCACGGATTGGCGGTTCAGCGCTGAACGGCAGTCTTGCCACTGGAAGCACTGTTCTCGTGAATCAGACGGGCGATCAACGCATCAGCGTCGGCCAGCTGCGCGGCGTAAACCTGAGTGCTGAAAGCGGCCTGCTTGCGCGGCTGTTGCGCCAGCACCGGACCGCTCTGGTCATGCAGATTGACCTCGACGGTGGTCGACAGACCGATGCGCAACGGATGCTTCGCCAGCTCTTCAGGGTTGATATGTACACGGACCGGCACACGCTGGACGATCTTGATCCAGTTACCCGTCGCGTTCTGTGCCGGCAACAGCGCAAAGGCACTGCCGGTGCCTGCGCCCAGGCTGTCGATGGTGCCGCTGTACTTCACATCGCTGCCATACAGGTCGGAGCTGATCTCCACTGGTTGACCGATGCGCATCTTGCCCAGTTGGGTTTCCTTGAAGTTGGCATCGATCCACAACTGATCCAGCGGGATCACAGCCATGGTCGCGGTGCCCGGCTGGATGCGCTGGCCCAGTTGCACGCTGCGCTTGGCCACATAACCGGTGACCGGCGCTACCAGCGTACTGCGTGCATTGGCCAGAAAGGCCTGACGCAACTGGGAGGCAGCAGCCTTGACGTCGGGATGTGAAGAAACAACCGTGTCATCGACCAGCGCCACGCTGGTGCTCAACTGCTGCTGAATGTTGTTCAACTCACTTTGCGCGCTGGTCAGGCTGTCTCTGGAATGCGACAGCTCTTCCTGGGAAATCGCCCCGCCCGCAGCCAGACTGCGCCGACGGTTGTAGTTCTCCTGAGCGGTCTGCACGGCGGTGCGCTGCGCAGCCAGTTGTGCCTTCATGCCATCGACATTGCTGTACAAACCACGCACCTGACGCACAACCTTACCCAGATTGGCCTCGGCGCTTTGCAGCGAAACTTCGGCATCGCTCGGGTCGAATTTGAGCAACACCTGCCCTTCGTGCACCAGATCGCCGTCGTCGGCACCAATGCTGATAACGGTTCCGGTAACCAACGGGGTGATTTCGACGACATTGCCATTCACGTAGGCGTCGTCGGTCTCTTCGCTCCATTGGCCGTAAAACTCGTACCAGGCCCAGATGGCCAAACCAAGAATCACGACGATGACGGCGAGCCCGATCAGCAGGAACTTGCGCTTGCCGGGCTTCGGCGTTTGCTGCGAGGACGGGGCAGATGTGTTTTCAGTGGCGGCAGTGGCCATGGCAGTTACCTTTTTATCAGCGAAGCGGCGAGACAGGAACGAGCGGCAGGCGCACGCCTGCCGACAGGTCTGCCGCTCAGCTTTTAGCTTTGGGGTTGAAGCTCAGACGAGTCAGGGTGATGTGGTCATCGGCGGCCACCAGTACCTTGGTGAGAATCCTTGTCAGGGTCTCGACCTCATCACTGTCGAGCGCTGCAAAGGTGTCATTCATGGCGTCCGCACCAATCTGCGGCAGCAGGTCCGAGAGCGCCTGCCCCTGCTCCGTCAGCGCCAGGCGCACCTGGCGACGATCAGTCGCTGACCGCTGGCGCACGACCAGCCCTTTCTGCTCCAGACGATCGAGCATGCGGGTCATCGAACCGCTGTCCAGCGACAGGTGACGACACAATTCCACAGGGGTGTCGGTCGAGAACTGGGCAATGATGATCAGCACCTTGAACTGCGCGAACGTCACGTCATAAGGCAGCAGGTACTTGTCGAGCATGCGGTCTTTGAGCGCATTGGTACGACCGACCAGCAGCCCGATCAGGCTGGAATCGAAATTGTCGGGGCTGAAATGTTTCAAGAAGTCATCCAGATAGCTGCCTAGGCAGTGATTGCAAAATATTACTGCCTAGGCAGCCGTTGTCAAAGCATTTATTAGCTTGCTTACTAAATACCCATAAAAAAACGACCGCTGGCAAGGCGGTCGTTTTTGAAGGTGCGCGCGGGGAATCAGGCGGCGACGGGCACACCACTGTGAAAGCGAAACTCTTCGTCAGGGCTTTCGATCAGCTCACGCTCGGCCAGACGGATTTCCTCGATCTTGGCATCGACATCAGCCTTGTCGCCGTAGCTGTAAGCCAGCTTGAGATAATCCTGAAAATGCCGCGCTTCGGATTTCAGCAGGCCGCCGTAGAATTTGGCCAGTTCTTCGTCCAGGTGAGGCACCAGCGCAGCGAAGCGCTCACAGGAACGGGCCTCGACAATGGCACCGACGATCAGCGCGTCGGTCAGTCGGTAAGGATTGTGATTGCGCACAAGTTTGCGCAGCGCTCCGGCATAACGCGCCGAGCTGATGTTGGCCATAGGGATCTGGCGCTTTCTGATGATGCTGATCACTTGCTCGAAATGGCGCAGCTCTTCCCGAGCCAGACGCGACATCTTGCTCAACAGGTCGAACTTGTCGTTGTACTGAAACATGAACTGAAACGCAGCCCCGGCCGCCTTCTTCTCATTGTTCGCATGGTCGATCAGCAAGATATCCAGGTTGCGCAACGCGGCCTGAACCCAGCTGTCGGGGGTGCGGCAAAGCAGAAAGGCTTCGATTTCGGGGATCGGGTACATAAGCTCACAGAATGACAGAGAGACAAAGCCCGGCATTATACGAGGAGCGACGATGCCTCGCGATACAAATGCATGCAGTGAAGGACGGCTGCCTGATCAGGCCCCGAACGCATCGCGCAGAAAGCCCGGTGCGATGTAACGCTGATAATGCGCCTCGGACAGCAGGAAAAACTCGCGATCGATCGCATCGCGCAATTCCGGCAGCGTCCAGTCACGAAACTCCGGCAGCAGCACAAAGCCGTAGGCCTCAACCTGACTGATGACCCGTGCGCCGCGCGCGATCAACTGGTAGGCCCAGCAATACTCGGACTGGTGCGGCACGAAACGGATCTTGCGCTGGGTGAGCTGCGCGCGCAGCTTGTCGGCATCGAAGACTTCAAGCTTGGCAGTCATCACCTGGACCAGCAATTGTTCCAGACGCAGCCATACCGCTCTTTTTTCATCCTCGTTATAGCCGTTCCAGTGGATGACCTCGTGGTGGAACCGCTTGCAGCCACGGCACACCAGGTCCCCGTAAACAGTGGAGCAAAGGCCGACGCAGGGGGTTTTGATAATGTAATCAGGCATGTCAGGCAGGACTGGGGAAGGCGAAACAGGGGCTCATGTTAGCCCTTTGTCTAAGCAAGTTCACCCCCGAAGATGTAGGGGCTAACTTACCTTTAGCGAAGTTTTGGCGTAGAATCAGCGAGCCTTTTAAGGCGCCAATGTCCGTTGGAAGCTGTTTTCAAAGCGTCACGAGCACAGTCAGGTTAACCCCGCATTGCGGCGTCGACAGGCCATTCCCTCATCAAGAATGGCCGTGTCGACCGTCACTCCCCCCGTTCTGCAGGCGTAAAACTTTGAAAACAGCTTCTGTTAGGAATCGCCGACACCCTGCCAACAAGGCTCAATAAGCCTTGCGTGGGTACGGACGATTTCTGGATGAGCGTCCCGGACACCCATTTGGGACCACTGATGAGGGTTAATACTGTGCTTGAAGCCTACCGTAAACACATCGAAGAGCGTGCCGCCCAGGGCATCGTGCCCCAGCCGCTTAACGCCGAACAAACTGCAGGCCTGGTCGAGCTGCTGAAGAATCCCCCGGCTGGCGAAGAAGCTTTCCTTGTCGATCTGATCACCAACCGCGTTCCGCCAGGCGTTGACGAAGCCGCTTACGTCAAGGCCGGTTTCCTGTCTGCCCTGGCCAAGGGCGAAGCCACTTCTCCCCTGATCGACAAAAAACGTGCAACCGAACTGTTGGGCACCATGCAGGGCGGCTACAACATCGTCACCCTGGTTGAACTGCTCGATGACGCCACCCTCGCGCCGGTCGCCGCCGAACAGCTCAAGCACACCCTGCTGATGTTCGATGCCTTCCACGACGTGGCCGAAAAAGCCAAAAACGGCAACGTTCACGCCAAGGCTGTCCTGCAGTCCTGGGCTGACGGCGAGTGGTTCAAGAAGCGTCCGACGCTGGCCGACAAGATCAGCCTGCGCGTCTTCAAGGTCACCGGCGAAACCAACACCGATGACCTGTCCCCGGCACCTGATGCCTGGTCCCGTCCGGATATCCCGCTGCACGCCCTTGCCATGCTGAAAATGGCCCGTGACGGCATCGTTCCAGACGTTCAGGGCTCTATCGGCCCGATGAAACAGATCGAAGAAATGCGCGGTCAGGGTTTCCCTATTGCCTACGTCGGCGACGTGGTCGGTACCGGTTCCTCGCGTAAATCGGCAACCAACTCGGTACTGTGGTTCTTCGGCGACGACGTTCCTTACGTGCCGAACAAGCGTGCCGGTGGTTTCTGCTTCGGCAGCAAGATTGCCCCGATCTTCTACAACACCATGGAAGATGCTGGCGCCCTGCCAATCGAATTCGATGTCTCGAACATCAACATGGGTGACGTGATCGACGTCTACCCGTACGCCGGCAAGGTGTGCAAGCACGACAGCGACGAAGTCATCACCACCTTCGAAATGAAGACCCCGGTGCTGCTCGACGAAGTTCGCGCAGGCGGCCGTATTCCGCTGATCATCGGTCGCGGCCTGACCAGCAAGGCGCGCGCCGAACTGGGCCTGCCTGAGTTCGACCTGTTCAAGACCCCTGACCAGCCAGCCGAAAGCACCAAGGGTTACACCCTGGCGCAGAAGATGGTCGGCAAGGCGTGCGGCGTTGCAGGCGTTCGTCCTGGCACCTACTGCGAGCCGAAGATGACCACCGTCGGTTCCCAGGACACCACTGGCCCGATGACCCGCGACGAGCTGAAAGACCTGGCATGCCTGGGCTTCTCGACCGACCTGGTCATGCAGTCGTTCTGCCACACTGCAGCCTATCCAAAGCCTATCGACGTCAAGACGCACCACACGCTGCCTGACTTCATCATGACCCGCGGCGGCGTTTCCCTGCGTCCGGGCGACGGCATCATCCACAGCTGGCTGAACCGCATGCTGCTGCCGGACACCGTCGGCACCGGTGGCGACTCGCACACCCGCTTCCCGATCGGTATCTCCTTCCCGGCCGGTTCCGGTCTGGTGGCGTTTGCCGCTGCCACCGGCGTCATGCCGCTGGACATGCCTGAGTCGATCCTGGTTCGCTTCAAGGGCAAGATGCAACCCGGCATCACCCTGCGCGACCTGGTTCACGCCATTCCTTACTACGCCATTCAGGCTGGCCTGCTGACCGTAGAGAAGAAAGGCAAGAAGAACGCATTCTCCGGCCGCATCCTGGAAATCGAAGGCCTCGACAACCTGAGCATCGAGCAGGCTTTCGAGCTGTCCGACGCCTCTGCCGAGCGTTCGGCTGCCGGTTGCACCATCAAGCTGGCCAAAGAGCCGATCATTGAATACCTGAATTCGAACATCACCCTGCTGCGCTGGATGATCGAACAGGGTTACGGTGATCCGCGCACCCTGGAGCGTCGTGCTCAGGCGATGGAAGCCTGGGTTGCCAACCCGGAGCTGCTGGAAGCCGACAAGGACGCCGAGTACGCCGAAATCATCGAAATCGATCTGGCCGACGTCAAAGAGCCTGTGCTCTGCGCGCCGAACGACCCGGACGATGCCCGCCTGCTGTCTTCGGTACAGGGCGAGAAGATCGACGAAGTGTTCATCGGCTCCTGCATGACCAACATCGGCCACTTCCGCGCTGCGGGCAAGTTGCTGGATCAGGTCAAGGGCCAGCTGCCAACGCGTCTGTGGCTGTCGCCGCCGACCAAGATGGACGCTCACCAACTGACCGAAGAAGGCTACTACGGCATCTACGGTAAGGCTGGCGCGCGTATGGAAATGCCGGGCTGCTCGCTGTGCATGGGTAACCAGGCACGCGTGGAACCGAACTCGACTGTAGTGTCGACGTCGACCCGTAACTTCCCGAACCGTCTGGGTGACGGCGCGAACGTCTACCTGGCCTCCGCCGAGCTGGCGTCCGTTGCTTCGATTCTGGGTCGCCTGCCGACCGTCGAAGAGTACATGGGCTATGCCAACCAGATCGACACCATGGCAGCGGACGTGTACCGCTACCTGAGCTTCGATCAGATCGCCGAGTTCCGTGAAGCCGCTGCGAACGCCAACATCCCGGCCGTTCAAGTGTAAGCACGAAAGCAGGCGTTAAAAGAACCCCATCCTTGTGATGGGGTTTTTTTGGTTTGAATCATCCCCGTACATATATTTTTCACATCCGGATGGCTATAGTAGCGGCCCTTGTTGGGGAGTAGCCTGCTCTTGACTCCGGTCACTGAGCGTTCGCATCAACATTCTCGGCTGCATGCCGTGGTGCGGACACCTTCTGGTTGGCGAGACCAACGATGCATCCATGCCTAAAGTCGGGCGTGTGGTTGCGTCGTTGACTCATAGCCCGACTGGATATAACCGTGAACCCGATTTCCCTCCTCTTTCTCGCGCTTGCCATGTCCACGGACGCCTTTGCTGCGGCCCTTGGTAAAGGGGCAAGCCTGCATAAACCGCGCTTTATCGAAGCGTTGCGTACCGGTTTGATATTCGGCGCTATCGAGACCATCACTCCGGTGATCGGTTGGGGCATCGGCCAGGTCGCTGCCCGCTTTGCTGAAAGCTGGGACCACTGGATCGCCTTCACCTTGTTGCTGGTGCTGGGCCTGCACATGATCTACAACGGCATCAAGCACGATGACGATGAAGAGCAGGAAAAACCCGGCTCACACTCCTTCTGGATACTGGCAGTCACCGCATTCGCCACCAGCATCGATGCACTGGCGGTCGGCGTAGGCCTGGCGTTTGTCGACGTCAATATCATGGCCGCAGCGCTGGCTATCGGCCTGGCCACCACCGTGATGGTTACCATTGGCGTGATGCTCGGTCGCGTGCTCGGCACCATGGTCGGCAAGCGCGCTGAAATCGTTGGCGGCATCGTGCTGATCGTGGTTGGCGCAACGATTCTTTATGAGCACTTGTCTGCGGCGGCCTGATTGAGGGCCCGAGACCTATAAATGCAGAATCGAGTAGGAGGCGGGTTCACACCCGCCGTCCTCTCACACCCCCCCCCGCCGACCAGCCAGAACCTTTCAGGCACTAAGATTTGTTACCACTACAACGATGTCACCCAGCACAGCCAGAAATATAGATGACATCCCGATCAGATTCTCAAGGCACTACGCGAAAATTAAGACTTCTCCTACAGACCACCTTTCACGTTTCCGATAGCCTCCCATGCGTCAACTAAACGCTGGTTATTGTTTACGGATCAAAGACATAAGGACGGCCTGCAATGATTTTTTCAGCTCGATTGGGTGACAAGCACGCCTGCCCATTGCCGGGTCACGGTACAACGCCAATCACTTCTGCATCCGGTGACGTCAACATCAACGGCATGGGCGCGGCACGTGTGGGTGATACCTGTGGGTGCGGGGCGGTCATCACTTCGGGTTTCCCCTCTATTCAAGTGAATGGCCGTCCTATGGCGCACCTGGGAAGCCCAACCAGTCACGGCGGGACAATCATCACGGGCTCCAATAATGTTGGTGGCGGCTTCGTCATGGGTGACGCGGGTGGCGCGACCATTATTAACTTCATGGCGCTGGGGGCCTTACGACCAGACGGTTCCGTGGACGACGAGAAGATGGCGACCTTGTTGGCTGACCCGAAGCTCACGGAGAAAGCCTTGGCGGCGAACGCTTTGGTAAATCCAAATGCGGCCCGTGAGAAACCTGAAGAGGAAGCTGTACCAAATGATGGACCTGAAGGCTGTACGCATCCGAACATGATGGAAAAGCTGGCGACCTACATCGCAGACGAGATGAACAACAATATCCACCACTCCTCCGTCTTGAAGATGAATAAGCTGCTCAACTATGACGTTGCGGAAGAGACTCGTAAAAAAATGGACCTGCCTTGGTACGCCCAAATAGGGAACACCAGCCCTCAAGCTATCGGCGCTTCAAACGTGGCGGCAGCCATGATCCTTTGGACTGAGCGAGTAGGCCAGGGTCGTGATTGGGACCACAAACCAAAGATCCACGCGAAGTTTGGCAGGTATCGCCATAGGCAAGGCAAGTACGACTACTACTACGATATTTGGTCCAACATTCATTACGGCTATGTGGGCATGGCCGGAGGACTCAGTGAGAGCGTCCTTTTAGACGGCGCGGGTGTCGAGCAGATTGTTTCTGATCAATTACGACGGTGGGGAGAGCAGATATTCGAAGCCAAAGAAGATCAGAGACTCAAAGGACCTCATGCCACTGAGGGCGTAGAAGGGATGCGCGCATGGGATGACGTCCCGGATCGGATTTCTATTAGCATTGGCGTTAAACTCTTCTATGAGAATCCAAACGGAGGCGTCACGGCAAGAATGATCATGGACAAAGTACTCGCTGTCACACCGTCAGAATGGGGAGATGGCGCCAGTGTCCATGTCTGTGAAAAATATTAAGGCCCGGTATCTTATTGGGGCATTCATAGTTATTCCAGCGCTGTTCTGGTACGTGGCGACCCCAGTCGTTCGTGTCCATTATTCTAAAGAAGCTACAGACGAGCTTCGTGTGATTTGGAACACCCAGCACAACATCCATAAAGAAGGAATGCTACCGGGTCAGGGCACATACGATACCGGGCATATTTTCCCCAATGAGAAATTCTTTATGAACTTTGATTGGTGGAATGAAAAGAGTCTGCGGAGGTGTATAGCAATTACGCCAAAATGGGGCGGCGTGATCGACATCTACCTCGATGGCAGAGGCCGCATCGAAACTGCTAAAACTGGCCCTGACGTTATTGCTCGCTTGAAGAGATGTGAGGGTGACGCTGATCCTTTCCGGCCTTAAGGTGCCCAACCAGCCGCCCAAGAATGGGGAACACGTGTTATTGAGCACAAATGCAAAAAAATCAAGGTCCGTTACTTGTTCCTTTTCCTATTGATAGCTCCGCTGGTGGCTTGGTATTTTGCTGCTCCCGGCGTAATTGTCCACTACCCTAAAGAAACCCCGGACGAACTGCGCTTAATTTGGAACACTCACGACCAGATTACACGACAGCGAATGCTACCGGGGGAGGCGACATCGGAGTTTGGTCATGTATTCCCTGATAAGAACTTCTTCATGGTGTTCTTTTGGTGGACCGACAGAGGTTTACGAAAATGCATCGACATCACACCTAAGCGCTGGGCAACGATAGACATCTACCTTGATAGGCTGGTAGGGTCGATATCGAAAAAACATCTCCTAAGGTTATTGCCCGGCTGAAACAATGTGTGGGTGAATCTGACCCCTTTCTGCCCTAAAGAGCCCTGCCAGCAATACAAAAAAGACAATCAGCACGGCCATCATGCAGACCGAGACGACCTCCTTACGGAACACCACATCCAAGCTGGTTGCGCTTAGGCGCAACGCGCCATGCTTGTCGCACCACAAAAAAAACCGCATCTCTCGATGCGGTTTTTTCATGGCTCTACCGGTTACAAGCGGATCAGATCGTGAGGCTCTGCCCGCTCATGGCCAGGTCCAGCAGCTCACGGTTGGCAACGGCGTACATGGCGTAATCCGTGCCGCTTGCCGCACGAAGCTCGACCAGCATGGCACGCCAGCGCTCGACCATCAGCGAGTGCTGTTCCAGCCACAGGGCCAGACGCGCATCGATTTCCGAAGGGCCGTCAGCCATTTGCAGGACCGACACGGTGATCGCCCGTTGCTGCCAGTCGACATCGTCACGGAACGCTTCACGCGCCAGGGCCTGCCAGTTGTTTTCCACCGGCAGGCTGCTGATCTGTTGCAAGTACCAGGTGATGTCCAGCGCGCTGCCCACGGCAAAGTACGCCTTGGCCACGTCGGCAGCGTTCTGCCCGGTAACGTCGGAGGCTTCGATGATCGGCAGCAGCGTGTACAGATGCGTCGTACCCGCCACCATACGCGCCAACAGTTCCGGCACGCCGGCTTCGACATAAGCCTGATAACGCGTCTGCCAGATCTCGCGGGTAGGGCCGTCTTCCAGCAACTCGTCAAGCTTGAGGCCCAGTGCAGCAAGGTGCGGACCGAAGTGCGCCACGTCACGACCGGCATCCAGCTCGTTGCGACGGCTGCGCAGGAACCAGCGCGTCGCACGACGCCCCAGACGCATCAGTTCATCCATCAGCGCCAGCTGGATCTCGGCGGAAACCTTGTAGTCCAGCGCTTCGATCTGACGGAACCAGTGCGGCAGGTGGAAGATGTCGCGCACAATCACGTAAGCACCAGCCACAGCCGCAGCACTCATGCCGGTCGACTCCTTGAGCCGCTGCACGAAAGTGATGCCCATGTGGTTGACCAGATCGTTGGCAATCTGGGTGCTGACGATTTCGCGCTTCAGACGATGACTGCGCATGGCCGTTGAAAATCTGGCACCCAGCGACGGCGGGAATGCAGTTTCCATATCGCGCGCCAGATAATCGTCATCCGGCACGCGGGATTCCAGCAACGCTTCCTTGAGGTCGATCTTGCTGTAGGAGATCAATACCGACAGTTCGGCACGGCTCAAGCCCTGTTTGGCCGCCACCCGCTCGGCGATCTGCTCTTCAGCAGGCAGGAACTCAATGGCGCGGTCGAGCTTGCCACGGGCCTCCAGGTCATTCATCAGACGCTTGTATTCAGCAATCCGCTCGTAAGCACGGCGTGCTGCCAGCGACAGCGCCTGAGTCTGCTTGTAGTTGTTACCCAGCACCAGGTGGCCCACTTCGTCGGTCATGCTTTCGAGCAGCTGGTTGCGCTGCTTCTCGGTCATGTCACCGGCCTGCACCACCTCGTTGAGCAGGATCTTGATGTTCACTTCGTGGTCGGAGCAGTCCACACCACCGGCGTTGTCGATGAAGTCGGTGTTGGTCGCGCCGCCATTGAGGCCGAACTCGACACGGCCCAGCTGGGTCATGCCCAGGTTGCCACCCTCGCCCACCACCTTGCAGCGCAGCTCGTTGCCATCGACGCGCAGCGCATCGTTGGCCTTGTCGCCCACGTCGGCGTGCGACTCTTCGCTGGACTTGACGTAGGTGCCAATACCACCGTTCCACAACAGGTCGACCGGAGCCTTGAGCAGCGCGTGGAGCAATTCGGTCGGGGTCAGCTTGTCAGCCTTGATGTCGAAGCGCGCCTTCATCTGTTCGGTAATGGCGATGCTCTTGAGGCTGCGCGGGAAGATCCCGCCGCCAGCGGACATGATGCTGGTGTCGTAGTCGGTCCAGGACGAGCGCGGCAGATTGAACAGGCGCTGGCGCTCGACAAAGCTGCTGGCCGGGTCCGGATTCGGATCGATGAAAATGTGCAGGTGGTTGAATGCGGCAACCAGTTGCAGCTTGTCGGACATCAGCAAGCCGTTGCCGAACACGTCACCGGCCATGTCGCCGATCCCGATCACACTGATGCTGTCCTGCTGGACATTGATGTCGCGCTCACGGAAGTGACGCTGCACGCCTACCCAAGCGCCCTTGGCGGTGATGCCCATCTTCTTGTGGTCATAACCGGCCGAACCACCGGACGCGAACGCGTCACCCAGCCAGAAGCCGTAGTCGATGGCGATGCCGTTGGCGATGTCGGAAAAGGTAGCGGTGCCCTTGTCGGCTGCGACTACCAGATACGGGTCATCATCGTCATGACGCACCACATTGACCGGCGGTACCAGCACGCCTTCCTTGAGGTTGTCGGTGATGTCCAGCAGCCCCGAGATGAAGATGCGGTAGCAGGCAATCGCTTCAGCCTGCACCTCATCACGGTTGCCAGTGGTCGGCAGACGACGCGGCACAAAACCGCCCTTCGCGCCGACCGGCACGATGACCGAGTTCTTCACCTGCTGGGCTTTTACCAGGCCCAGCACTTCGGTACGGAAGTCTTCTTCGCGATCAGACCAGCGCAGGCCGCCACGCGCCACGTTACCGAAGCGCAGGTGCACGCCTTCGACACGCGGCGAGTAGACGAAGATTTCAAACTTGGGCACCGGCTTTGGCAATTCGGGGATCAGACGCGGGTTGAACTTGAAGCTGAAATAGCCCTTGCTCTGCCCGTTGGCATCAGCCTGATAGAAGTTGGTCCGCAGGGTCGCCTTGATCAGGTCCAGATAACGACGCAGGATGCGGTCTTCGTTGAGCACCTGAACGTCGTCCAGGGCAGTCAGAATCGCCTGTTCCAGACGCAGCTGCTTGTCATCCAGATCGTCGGAACCCAGCTTGCGCGCCAGGTAGAAACGGGTCTTGAACAGACGCGTCAGCTCGCGGGCAATGTCGGTGTGGTTGTTCAGCGTGCTGGCGATGTAGCCCAGATCGAAGCCCAGACGAATCTGCTTCAGATAGCGCGCATAGGCACGCAGCAGCGCCACGTCGCGCCAAGGCAGACCGGCAGTCAGCACCAGACGGTTGAACGCATCGTTTTCGGCGTCGCCGCGCACGATATGCACGAACGCATCCTGCAAGGTGTCATTGAGCTGCTGAATATCGAGGTTCAGACCTTCGCCATAGGTGAAGGCGAAGTCATGAATCCAGAATTCGCGACCATTGGCGTGGTGCAGGCGATACGGGAACTCGCCCAGTACACGCAGACCGAGGTTTTCAAGAATCGGCAACACATCGGAAAGTGCCAGCGGCGTGTCGGCGTGATACAGCTTGCAATGCAATTGCTGGCGGCCACCAGCCAGTGGCTGATAGAAGCTCATCACCAGCGGATTGGTTTCGCTCAGGCTCAGCACGTGCTGCATGTCGACCACCGCTGAATGCGCAGCAAAGCGCTCGCGGTAGCCGGCCGGGAAACCTTTCGGGAAATCGGCCAGCACGTTGGTGCCGTGGGCCTCGCCAAAGCTCTCGACCACCAGACTGGCGTAGTCGTCTTTCCACGAGCGGCAGGCCTGAATGACTTCGTTTTCCAGCTGGGCAACGTCGATGTCCAGATTGACCTTCGGATCGACCCGCAGGATCAACTGCACACGCGCCAGCACGGATTCAGAGAAGAACGTCCAGAACTCGCAATCGCTGGCTTTCAGGCGATCCATCAATACCTGCTGGATCTTCTGACGCACTTCGGTGGAGTACACGTCGCGCGGCACATAAGCCAGGCAGTAGCAGAAACGGCCGTATGGGTCCTTGCGCAGGAACACGCGAATCTTATTGCGCTCCTGAATCTGCACGATGGACATGACCGTAGTGAACAACTCGTCCACCGGCGTCTGGAACAAGTCGTCGCGGGGCAGCACTTCGACGACCTGCGCCAACTCCTTGCCCAGGTGCGCCTTGGCGTCGAAACCGGAACGGCGCTCGACTTCTGCGACCTTGCGACGGATGTACGGGATCTGCCGTACGCTCTCGCCATACACCGACGAGGTGTACAGGCCCATGAAGCGACATTCCTTGATGACCTTGCCCGAGGCGTCTATCTGCCGGATCGACACGTAATCCGGATAGGCCGGACGGTGTACGCGGCTTGGATGCGCCGCCTTGGCAAACGACAGCAGCACCGGCTCTTGCAGGTATTTCACTGCGTAGTCTTCGATGTGCAGCTCTTCGCGGGTCAGACCGGGGCGTAACAGTCGGGTCAGCCCCAGGAAAGACGACTCGTCATACACCAACTGGCCGCCTTCGGCGTCGTTGCGTACTTCAAACTCTTCATAACCCAGAAAGGTGAAGTGGTTATCCACCAGCCATTGCAGGAAGACCTTGATCTCGGCCTTCTCTTCGACGTCGGTATTGGATTCGTTGGCATCGATACTGGCCAGCAGCTCATGCAGACGCGCTTTCATCGGCCCGAAGTCTTCGACGGCAGCACGCACCTCGCCCAGCACCTGCTCCAGCTCGCGAGCCAGCACATTCAACTCGCTGACGTTGGCGCAGCGGTCGATCTCCAGGTACATCAGCGATTCCTGCAGCACGTCCTCGCCGGTTGTGCCCTTGGGCAGCAGCTCCAACAGTTCGCCAGCAGCGCCGCGACGCACGCTCAGTACGGTGGTCTGCAGGGTGTGGATGCTGTAACCGCGACGGTTCAGCTCGGTACGCACGGAGTCGACCAGAAACGGCAGGTCGTGATGCAGCACTTCAACGGCAGTATGAGTCGACTGCCAGCCGTGGCGCTCGTAATCAGGGTTGTAGACCCGGACCTGCGGGTGAGCGTGTTCGAAACGCTCCAGCAGGCGCCATGCGGACAAGGTGCAGCCTGCCAGGTCGGACAGACGCCGCTGGGTGAGTTCGTCGAGGGAAATGATGCCGAAGAATTGCTCGGCAAACAGCGCCACTTGTGGCAGTGCCTGTTCGCTGATGTGCTGAGCCAGTGCCGCTTGCAGTTGATGCTGGAAGTCGGCCTTGCTGGCTGCGGTGAAGAACGCCATCTGTGGTACTCCGCTTTGGCTTTTATTGGGGAGGCTTGAAGAAGGTGTTGCGACCGGTGTGCCCTTACATTCACTTGCGTGGGCATAACCTGATCGAGTGTAAAGCTAAAGTACTAACGCGCGCTGTGTCAGGGTAGTCACATTTGAATGCGGGAATAAAAAAAGCTGCGCGCATCCGACACCGTACACCACTCGTCTGCCATGCAGCTTAACGAGAGCTGACGGCGTGCTGCTTACGAGGCTGCGACATATTCGGTCATCAGGTCGCGTTAAAATCCGCACGATGGTGCCAAACATCCCCGACAAAATTTACTCGGGACTGGCAAAATCCCCCTCACGCCTCAGTTGCCAAGACCCGGAGCCCCACCATGCAAATCAAGACCGCCAGCCTCATCGCCAACCCGTGCGACGACGAATACGACGACATGGCGCTGCTTTGCTGCCACGCAGAGAACGGCGTGCTGTTTTCCCTGACCCGCTTCCCGGACGAGAACGAAGTGGAAATCACTGTCAGCGATGAAAAGTCACTTAATGTGTCCAGCCTGAAAGTCAGCTTCAGTGCCGAGCGCCTGTTGGTGGAAATCACCTCGGAGGACGCGAAGCAGCTCGATGGCCACCACCAGTATGAAATTCTCCACAGCACCGACGCAGCCGAGCTGCAGGATGTTCACCACACGCTACAGATCATTCTTGAAAACGTGGGCGAGTACACCAGCACGATCAGTTAACGGGCAAAACCGCTAGAGTGAGTACTTCGCCGTACAGGAGCCCGTCATGAACCGCATTTTCGACGCCCACTGCCATATCATCGACCCGTACTTCCCGCTGATCGCCAATAACGGCTACCTGCCGGACCCGTTCGGCGTCGGAGACTACCTTGCGACGGTCCAGCCGCTGGGCGTTCAGGGCGGCGCGGTGGTGTCCGGGTCCTTTCAGGGCTTTGATCAGGGTTATTTACTTCAGGCGCTGCGCGTGCTGGGGCCGGGCTTCGTCGGTGTCACTCAACTGCCCGCCAGTGTCACCGATACTGAACTGGACACCCTCAATGCTGCAGGCGTGCGCGCCCTGCGTTTCAACCTCAAGCGTGGCGGCTCGGAGCAGCTCGACCAGCTGGAAGCGCTGGCCGTGCGAGTGCATGAACGCGCAGGCTGGCATTCGGAGCTGTACATCGACTCCCGAGAACTGGCAGAAATAGAAACCCGTCTGCTGAAATTGCCAGCGATCAGCATCGATCACCTGGGATTGAGCGCCGAAGGATTGCCCGTGGTGCTGCGACTTGCCGAGCGCGGTGTGCGGGTCAAGGCCTGTGGTTTTGGACGCGTTGACTTCCCGGTGCGCGAAGCACTCAGGGATATCCATGCCGCCAATCCGAATGCGTTGATGTTCGGCACCGACCTGCCCTCCACGCGAGCGCCCCGCCCTTTCCAGCCTGACGATATCGAATTGCTGATCGACGCATTGGGTGAAGGCGGCGCCCGTCAGGCGTTGTGGGATAACGCAGCTGAATTCTATCGGCTCTAACCCTTCCGCATTCGACGGCCTGACCCTGTCGTCCTACACGCCAACACACAGAACATGTAGGGCAATTCCCAGTTAAATGACGTATGCGTCTCTAAATACAATAAAAAACGCGGTAGTCGTTAGTCGATACCTGCCTGGATGGATTAAAGTATCGCCCCCAGCTCAGCAGTCACCAGACACAGCTGATTACCCTGCCAGGAACCGTCACCGATGGAACATCGTGAAGCGCTGATTGCGCTGCGAACCTTTCTTTCAACGCAGATCCTTGGCCAGGAAAAGCTGATCGAACGCCTGCTCATCGCCCTGCTTGCCGACGGTCACATGCTGGTCGAAGGCGCACCCGGCCTGGCCAAGACCAAGGCCATCAAGGAACTGGCAGAAGGCATCGAAGCACAGTTCCACCGCATTCAGTTCACCCCCGACCTGCTGCCTGCCGACATCACCGGTACGGAAATCTATCGCCCGGAAACCGGCAGTTTCGTATTCCAGCAAGGGCCGATCTTCCACAACCTGGTACTGGCCGACGAAATCAACCGTGCGCCGGCCAAGGTTCAGTCAGCGTTGCTCGAAGCCATGGCCGAACGCCAGGTGAGCGTGGGCCGCAGCACCTACGACCTGTCACCGCTGTTTCTGGTCATGGCCACCCAGAACCCCATTGAGCAGGAAGGCACCTACCCGTTGCCCGAAGCCCAGCTCGATCGCTTTCTGATGCACGTCAAGATCGGTTTCCCGGATGCCGCCGTCGAACGCAAGATCCTGCAACAGGCGCGTGGCGAAGCCCTGAATGGCGAAACCAAGCCGGAACGCCGTGTCAGCCAGCAGGCGATCTTTGCCGCACGCAAGGAAATTCTCGGCCTGTACATGGCCGATGCGGTCGAGGAGTACCTGGTGCAACTGGTCATGGCCACCCGGACCCCGGCCAAGTTCGACCCGGAGCTGGCCGAGTGGATTGCCTACGGTGCCAGCCCGCGTGGTTCCATTTCGCTGGACCGCTGCGCCCGCGCACATGCCTGGCTGGCCGGACGTGACTTCGTCAGCCCCGAAGACATTCAGGCAGTGCTGTTCGATGTATTGCGCCACCGGATCATCCTGTCGTTCGAAGCCGAAGCTGCCGGTATCGATCAGGATCGCGTGATTCAGCGCATCCTCGACGTCGTGGCCGTCGCCTGAGCCCATGCAACCCTACCTGATCCCCCAGCCGGGCATCCGCGTCAGCCTCAGCGAGCTGATCGAAATGCGTCATCGGGTGCGGGAAGTGCAGCTGTTCTCTACGCCCAGCCAACGCAGCCCGTTGATCGGCCTGCACCACTCCAAACTGCGCGGGCGCGGCGTGGATTTCGATCAGGTGCGGGTCTATCAGGCTGGTGACGACGTGCGCAGCATTGACTGGCGCGTGACCGCACGCACTCAGGAGCCGCACACCAAGCTGTTCCACGAAGAACGCGAGCGGCCGATTTTCATTCTGGTGGAGCAAAGTCGTCGACTGTTCTTCGGCTCCGGCCTGATGTTCAAGTCGGTACTCGCGGCCCAGGCTGCCGCGCTGATCGGCTGGGCAGCGCTGGAACACAACGACAGGGTCGGCGGGCTGGTGTTCGGCGATAACGAGCACTACGAGATCAAGCCCCGACGCAGCAAACAAAGCCTGTTGCAGTTGCTCAACCGACTGGTGCGGGTCAATCAGTCACTGCACACCGAGATCCCGGCAGACCGCGATGCCTTCGGCACTGCGCTGCGTCGCGCCCGGGAAGTGCTGCGCCCTGGCAGCCTGGTCATCGTTTTGTGCGACGAACGCGCCCTTTCCGATGCTGCCGAACAACAGTTGAGCCTGCTGTCACGCCACAGCGACCTGCTGTTGCTGCCATTGTCCGACCCACTGGACCGCGCGCTGCCCGCTGCGGGCCTGCTGCGCTTTGCCGAACGCGGCGCGCAGCTGGAACTCGATACCCTCAACCCCGAACTGCGCCGCGCCTACCGGCAGCAGGGCGAAGACCGCTCTGCGCGCTGGGAATTGCTCGCGCAGAAACTGCGGGTATTGCTCATGCCCTTGAGCACCCAGGCGGAACTCGTTGAACAATTGCGCGAATACCTCAACGCAAAGCGTCCGGTGAAGCGCAAATGAATCCGCTTGATCAGCTCGAGCCGCTGATTGCTCCCGAGGCCGTCGGCTTTTGGCCGCTTGCCCCAGGGTGGTGGCTGCTGCTGTTGCTGATCCCGGCAGCAGGCTGGGGCCTGTGGCGTTTACGTGTACTGCTGCCAGTCAAGGCGCGCAAGGTTCGCAGCGAACAACCGCTGGACCCGGTTCGCCTCGCCGCCCTGGCGGAACTCGCCAGCTTGCCCAAGCCCTACGATGGCGCCCCGGCAGGTGCCTGGCTGCAGCAGATCAACGGCTTGCTCAAACGCCTGTGCCGCAACCATTATCCGCATAGCCAGAGCCACACGCTGAACGGCCGGAAATGGCTGGCATTCCTCGACAATCGCTGCCCGGCGGCAGGCCTGACGCGCTGGATGATTCTGGTCGAAGGTGCCTACAAGCCCGAGTGCAAGCTGGACGACAAGGCGATCACCGGGCTGACTCAGGCGGTCGATACCTGGATCCGCAAACATGTTTGAGTTCGTCTGGCCCTGGGTTTTCGCCCTGCTGCCGCTGCCGTGGCTGATGCGTGCCCTGCTGCCCATGGCCGACAGCGGCGAGCCGGCGCTAAAGGTCAGTTTTCTCAGTGAACTCGAAGGGCTGAGTGGACGCCGCGCCAAGGCCAATCTGCCGGTCTGGAGACAGCGTGCGCCCTTTCTGCTCATCTGGCTGTTGCTGTTGATTGCCACCGCGCGACCGCAATGGCTGGGCGAGCCACTGCCAGTGGCTGCCAGCGGGCGCGACCTGCTGGTGGCGGTCGACGTGTCCGGTTCCATGGACTACCCGGACATGCAGTGGAAAAGCGATGAAGTCAGCCGACTGGTGCTGGTGCAACAGTTGCTCGGTGACTTTCTCGAGGGCCGCAAGGGCGACCGGGTTGGTTTGATCCTGTTTGGCACTCAGGCTTTTGTCCAGGCACCGCTCACCTATGACCGGCGCACTGTAAGGGTCTGGCTTGACGAGGCAAAAATCGGTATTGCAGGCAAGAACACTGCGCTTGGCGATGCTATCGGTCTGGGCCTGAAACGCCTGCGCCTGCGCCCGGCCACCAGCCGCGTGCTGGTGCTGGTCACCGACGGTGCCAATAACGCCGGTCAGATCGATCCGATCACTGCCGCGCGGCTGGCTGCCGAAGAAGGCGTAAAAATCTACCCCATCGGTATTGGCGCGGACCCCGACAAGGACGCGCTGCAAAGCGTCCTCGGCCTCAATCCGAGCCTTGATCTGGACGAGCCGACGCTCAAGGAAATCGCCAGTCTCAGCGGCGGCCAGTATTTCCGTGCTCGCGACGGCGACCAATTGGAAAAGATTCGCGCCACCCTGGACAGCCTGGAACCGGTTGCCCAGCAGCCCACCCAGGCACGTCCGGCGCAGACGCTTTATCAATGGCCGTTGGCAACAGCCCTGCTGTTGAGCGTGCTGCTGGTGCTGCGTGAACTGTGGCCAAACAATGCGCTGCAACGCCTGCTGGCTGTCGTGCGTTCCGTCAACTGGCGTGAGCGCGTCAAAAGCCTCTGGAGGTCGCGATGATCGCCTCTCTGTGGCCGCACTGGTTTCGCCCCGAGTGGCTGCTGATCCTGCCGTTGCTGGCGCTGTTGATCTGGCGGCTCTGGCATCGGCAGAAACGCGCCGGACGCTGGCAAATGCTTCTGCCGACCCATTTTCATGCCGTCCTGCTCAACGGTGGGCGCGGCAGCAACAGCAAACTGCCGTGGGTCGCACTCGGGCTGGCATGGCTGCTGGCGCTTTTCGCGTTGCTGGGCCCCAGCTGGCAACGCGTCGAACAGATCAGCCAGAAACCGGTCGATCCGCTGGTGGTGATACTTGAACTCACCCCGCAGATGCTCGCCACCGACACTGCGCCCACTCGCCTGGAACAGGCGAAACGCAAACTGCTGGACCTGTTGCAAAAGCGCAGCGATGCGCAGACCGCCATCGTCGTCTATGCGGGCAGCGCGCACACGCTGGTGCCGCTTTCCGATGACCTGGTCACCAGCCATAACCTGCTGGAAGCCATCAGGCCGTCGATCATGCCCATGACCGGCCAGCGTGCCGATCTGGCGGTCCAGAAAGCCCTGCACCTGCTGAAACAGGGCGCACTGGGCCAAGGGCGAATTCTGCTGATCACCTCGTCACTGAGCGAACAGGAACGTCAGGGCATCCGTGCGGCGTTGCGCGGGCAATCGCCGCCGTTGCTGATCCTTGGCATCGGTACGGCTGACGGCGCGCCGGTCATGCAGGAAAACGGCAGCCTGCTCAAGGACGACCAGGGCGCCATTCTGGTGTCGCGCCTGGACAGCAACAGTCTCAACGAATTCGCCGATCAGGTCGGCGGCAGCTATCGTCAGGCACGAGGCGATGAAGAAGATTTGCGCAGCCTTGGCCTGCTGGCCAGCCCCCAGCACATGAGCAGCGACGGGCAGGTCGTGCAACTCGATACCTGGGCCGATCAGGGCCACTGGTTCCTGCTCCCGCTATTGTTGATCGCAGCCCTGGCTGGTCGGCGCGGCTGGCTGTTCTGTCTGCCGCTACTGTTCATGTTTCCGCAAAACAGCCAGGCGTTCGAGTTTCAGGACCTGTGGCTGCGTCCCGATCAACAGGGCCAGCGGCTACTGGAACAGCATCGGCCAGCCGAGGCCGCACAACGCTTCGAGGACTCACGCTGGAAGGGCGTGGCCTTTTACCAGGCGGAAGACTACGTCAGCGCCGCCCAGCAGTTTGCCGAAGGCAACAGCGCCGCCGACCATTACAATCGCGGCAATGCCCTGGCGCGCAGCGGCGAACTGGCGGCAGCACTGGATGCCTACGAACAGGCCCTGGACCGCCAGCCGGAATTTCCCGCTGCACAAACCAACCGGGCGCTGGTACAAAGCCTGCTGGACAAGGCCGATGTCCAGAAGCCTGCCGAGGATGAACAGAACAAGGCCGATCAGGGCGAAGAAGGCCAGCAAGCGTCACAGGACCCCAACAGCAGTGCATCGCCAGCCGATCAGAACCCGTCCCGCTCGGATCAGCCCGGTGCCAGCGAGAGCCTGCCGCCAGACGTCAGCGGTCAGGCCACCTCAGGCGAATCGGCGGACGACGAGCAAACTACCCGCCCACCGCTCCAGGCCGCAGACACCCCTATTACCGGCGAGCGGCGTCAGGAACTGGAACAGTGGCTGAGGCAGATTCCGGATGATCCGGGCGAACTGCTGCGGCGCAAATTTCGCTACGAACAGCAACATCAGGAAAAGACCCGATGAGTCGCGTGTACACCTTATTGATCGGCCTGCTGCTGAGCCTGATCAGCTTGTCATTGCAGGCTGCGCAACTGACCGCCAGCGTCGACCGCACGCGCCTGAACGCCGGGGAAACTGTCGAGTTGACGCTGGAAACCGACGATGTCACCCAGTTTGGCAAGCCGGACATGAGCGCTTTGGAGAGCAGCTTCGAGGTGCGCGATACGCGTCAGCTCAACAGCCTGAAAACCCTGGACGGCAGCAGTCAGGCCACCACTCGCTGGATTGTTACCCTGCTGCCTCGCGAGACCGGCAGCGTGTTGATCCCGTCGTTGCAACTGGGTGAGCTGAAAAGCCAGCCACTGACGCTACAGGTTCTGCAAAGCGAGCCCCAGGACCCAGGCAGCCATCTGGCGTCGATCTTCATCGAAGCGAGCCTCGATCAGGACAGCGTGTATGTTCAGGCCCAGGCCGTGCTGACCCTGCGCGTCTACCACTCGGTGTCGCTGTTCGATGACAGCAGCCTGAGCCCTTTGCAAGTACCGGACGCTCGGGTTGAAAAACTGGGTGATTCGCGCACCTACGAAAAGCTGATCAATGGTGTGCGTCATGGCGTGATCGAAACACGCTACGCGATCTATCCGCAGCAAAGCGGCGTGCTGAAGATACCGGCACAAGTGTTCAGCGCTACGCTGGTGCAGACGCCTGCCGAAGGCTCGCAAGGCCAGGAGGCCAACCCGTTCGGCCCGCAGCCAGGCCGATCGGTACGGGTCAAGTCCGCCGAAGTGCCGTTGACCGTCAAACCCAAACCCGCCGACTACCCGGCTGATGTCGCCTGGTTGCCGGCGCGCAGTATCAGCCTTGAAGAAAACTGGAGCCCGGAGCCCGGCACCACTCAGGTCGGCGATTCACTGACCCGCACCCTCATACTCAAGGCCGAAGGCCTGGCCGGTGCGCAACTGCCACCCTTGCCGCCCACCGAAGTGCCCGGCCTGCGGCGTTATCCGGATCAGCCACAGCTGCGCAACCTGCCCAGTGAACGTGGCCTGATCGGCACCCGCGAAGAACGCGAGGCACTGGTGCCCGGCCGGGCCGGGGCAATTGACCTGCCTGCGGTTGAAGTGACCTGGTGGAATACCCGTGAAGATCACCTGGAACACACCAGCCTGGCCGCACGTACCCTGCAGATCAGCAGCAACCCCGGCCTGGCAGTGGACACGCCGGTGAACAACGACATGAGCGGCGTGACGGTGATCGGCCCGCCGGTCTGGCCGTGGCAACTGAGCACGCTATTGCTGGCCTGCACCACCTTTTACGGTTTCGCCCTGTGGTGGCGGGCCCGCGGGCAGCCGGCAATCGCCCGGGCCGTGCAGACCGGGCCCAGCCCGCGTACCGTCCTGGATGACCTCAAACGCGCCTGCCTGGCCAACGACCCTCAAGGCACCCGTCAGGCACTCGACGCGTGGGCACGCCAGCAGCCGGAAACCCTGGCCGAAATGGCCGCGCGTTTCGTGCCGCTGTCCGATGCACTGGACGGTCTGAACGGCGCGCTTTATAGCGAAACCGGCAAGCTGTGGCTGGGTGAAGACCTCTGGCGCGCCGTGCGCAAGCTGCCTGCCGCCGAACATATCAAGGACCCGGCAGGCGATGCCGGGTTGCCACCGCTGTATCCCAAGTGAGGATGCAGCTCAGGCAACACCTCTACACGACAAGGTAAACCAATGCGTCTGTTTCACACCTCTGACTGGCATCTGGGTCAGAACCTGCACGGTCAGGAGCGGGATTTCGAACACGCCTGCTTTCTGACCTGGCTGCTGGCCCGTCTGGCCGAACGAAAACCTGATGTACTGTTGATCGCGGGCGACATCTTCGACACTGTCAACCCGCCGGTCAAAGCGCAGGAACGCCTGTATGACTTCATCGTCAACGCTCATGAACGGCAGCCGCTGCTGACCATCGTGATGATCGCAGGCAACCATGACTCCGGCTCGCGTATCGAACTCCCTGCACCCCTGATGCGCCGTTTGCGCACACACGCACTGGGCAGGGTGATGTGGCTGGACGACGGTGTGTTGGACGCCGAACGCCTGCTGCTACCGTTGCCGGACGCCGAAGGCAACGTCAAAGCCTGGTGCCTGGCGCTGCCCTTCCTGCGTCCTGCCGAGGTCACCGGCCCGACGCTGGGTGACGACTACCTGCGCGGTATCGGTCGGGTTCATGAGTTGCTGATCGAAGCAGCCAACCTCAAGCGCCAGCCAGGTCAGGCACTGATCGCCATCAGCCACGCGCACATGGCAGGCGGTTCGGTCTCGGAAGATTCCGAGCGCAGCCTGATCATCGGCAACGCCGAAGCCCTGCCCGCCAGTCTGTTCGGACCGAGCATCACCTATGTTGCGCTGGGCCACCTGCACAAACCGCAGCGGGTCAACGGCGAAGAGCGCATTCGCTACAGCGGCTCGCCGATCCCGCTGTCCTTTTCGGAAATCAGCTATCAGCACCAGATTCTTGAGATCAATTGCGACGGTGAGACGCTGACCAGTGTCGAGCCGTTGCTCATCCCTCGCGCCGTCAACCTGCAACGCCTGGGGCCTGCGCCCTTGGCCGATTTGCTGGTACAGCTCAAGGCGCTGCCGGACATCGATCTGCTCGCCGACCCGGACCGCCAGCCGTGGCTGGAAGTGCGCGTGCGTCTTGATGAACCGCAACCGGACCTGCGCAACCAGATCGAAACCGCGCTGCAAGGCAAAGCCGTGCGGTTGGTGCGCATCGGTGCTGAATACGCCGGTAAAGGCAGTGCTGACGGCAACGAGGGTGAAGCCGCCCTGATCGAGCTGGACCAGCTCACGCCTCAGGAATTGTTCAGCCGTGCCTGGCAGGACAACTTCGGCAGCGAGGTCGACGAACAGACCCTGACCGATTTCGCCACGCTGCTGCGTGAAGTCCAGCAGGAGAGCGAACAGCCATGAAAATCCTTGCCATTCGCCTGAAAAACCTTGCCTCGCTGGCCGGGCCGTTTGAAATCGATTTCACTGCCGAGCCGCTGGCCAGCGCCGGTCTGTTCGCCATTACCGGCCCGACCGGCGCAGGTAAAAGCACCCTGCTCGACGCCTTGTGCCTGGCGCTGTTTGGAGCGATTCCGCGGCTGAGTAATATCGGGCAGTCCAAGGTCCCGGACATCGACGGCGACATCACCACCAGCGACCCGCGCACCCTGCTGCGGCGTGGCACGGGCAGCGGTTACGCAGAAGTGGACTTTATCGGCATCGATCAGCGCCGTTATCGCGCCCGCTGGGAAACCAACCGCGCACGCGACAACGCGACCAAAAAGCTGCAGGCCAGTCGCCAGATCCTGACCGACCTGGACAGCGAACAGGTGCTCAGCAACCAGAGCAAGCGTGAATTCGAGCAACTGATCGAGCAGCGTCTGGGGCTGAATTTCGAACAATTTACCCGCGCCGTGATGCTCGCTCAGAGCGAGTTCAGTGCCTTCCTCAAGGCCGACGACAAGGAACGCAGCGAACTGCTGGAGAAGCTGACCAATACCGCCATCTACAGCCAGCTCGGGCGGCGCGCCTACAGCAAGAGCAAAGAGGCCGAGGAAGCGCTTAAAACCCTCACTGCTCAAGCCAGCAACATCGTCCCGCTGGCTCCGGAGCTGCTGGCCGAACTGGAGCAACGCCTCAACGACGCACAGCAGCAGCTCAAGGCGCACCAGGCACAGCAAAGGCAACTGGAAATCAAACAGCAGTGGCTGATCGAGCTACACCGCCTGCGCGATGAACAGCTTGCCGCGCAGGAGGCGATCACCCGTGCTCAACAGGCCTGGGACGACCAGAGCGGTGCACGTCAGACCCTTGGGCAACTGGAACGCCTGGGCCCGCAACGCCACCGTTTCGCGCGTCGGGTCACGTTGAACGCCCAGCTCAACCCGCTGGCGGAACAGATTCTTCAGCATCAGCAACAGCAGGCTTCGCTGCAAGATCAGCAGCGACAACTGGAGACCCACCGCACCCAGGCGCAGGCCAGTCTGCTGGAGGCCCAGCAAAACCACAGCAGCGCCAAACCACTGTTGCAGCAGGCTTTTGACACACAGAACACGCTTAACCACCTGGCTCAGGAACTGGCCAAGGTGTCTGACCTGCATCAGCAAACCGGGCAGCTTTGTACTGAGGGTCAGGCCAGCCTGCACATTTTGCTCGACCAGCAGCAACTGGTTTCGCAGCGCCTTGAACGTATTGCCGGGCAGCTGGAGCACAGCAGCGAACTGGCCCCCCTGGCTCAGGCCTGGAGCGCCTGGCGCGACCGGCTGAAATCCCTCACGCTGATCGCCAACCGCCTCAAGCACGGACAGAGTGAACTGCCTGCACTGCAGCAACGTGCCAGCACGGCTGATCAACAGTTGACCGAGCAACGCAACGCGCTGGAATTGCTGTACCGCGAAGCCGATTGCGAAGTGGATGCGGTCACCGAACAGGTACAGATTCTCGGCAGCCTGCTGCAGGATAATCGCAAGCAGCAACGCGCGTTCGAAGACCTGGCTCGTTTGTGGACCAGCCAGCAGGACGTAGACCGGCAACTGGCCGATCTGGCGCAGCAACAGCAAAGCGCTCAGCAGCAACGCGAACAGCTCAACAGCGAAGGCATTCGCGTTCGTGATGAACTGACCGTCGCCGAACAGACCCTGACCGTTACCCGGCAACTGCTGGAACGTCAACGCCTGGCCCGCAGCGCCAGCGTCGAGGAATTACGCGTCCAGCTGCAGGACGACCAGCCCTGTCCGGTCTGCGGCAGCATCGAACACCCTTGGCATCAGCCGGAAGCGTTACTGGAAAGCCTCACGCAACATGATGACAACGAGCAGGCCAGTGCGCAGAAGGCGGTGGACCAGCTGACCGAACAGCGCAACCAATTGCGCGAGCAGGTTGGCGGCGTGATCGCCCGCCAGAAAGAGCTGCTGCGTCAGCACGAACAGCTCACCCTGCGCCATCAAACCCTGGCACCGGACCTGGAATCTCATCCCCTCGCGGCTCAATTGCTCGACCACGACCCAGGCAAGCGTGACAGCTGGTTGAGCCAGCAATTGAATAACCTGAGCGAAGTCATCACCCGTGACGAGCAACGCCAGGAAGCGTTGCTGACCCTGCAGAAAGACGCCGCCCGCTTGCAGCAGCAACTTCAGGCAGCCACAGAAGCCAGTCAGACTGCGGCGAGCCATGTTGCCGAGCAGCTCAAGCAGCTGGACGTCGACAGGCAGCGGCTGGACGAAGAACTGAGCGCATTCACGCCGCTGGTCTCGCCACACGTGCTTGAAGGGCTGCGCAGCGATGCATCGGCGACAGTGATGCAGCTTGAGCAGCAGGTGACTCAGCGGCTGGATCAACTTGAACAGCAACACGAAGAGCAACAGGAGCAGAGCGAGCGCCAGCAGAAGATCGAAAAGCAACAGATCGAGCAGCAGACTCGCCTGCACCGCCAGACCGAACTGGCGCAGGAAGTCGCCCGGCTAGGCGAGCAGCAACAGGCCAGCCAGCAGGCACTGACCGGCTTGCTGGGCGAGCATGCGACTGCCGAGCACTGGCAACAGGCGCTGGAAAACGCCATCGAGCAAGCCAGGCAAACCGAAAGCTCGGCCGCCGAGGCTCTGCAGCAGATTCAAAGCCAGTTGATCCAGCTGGCTGCCGAACTCAAGTCCGCCCAGCAACAACAGCAATCCTTGCAGCAGGAACTGGCTGAACTTGATGTGCAGATCAGCGAATGGCGCGGCCAGCATCCCGAGCTGGACGATACCGCGCTCGACACGCTGCTGACTTACGATGACGCGCATGTCGAGCAACTGCGTCTGCAACTGAACGCTACCGACAAAGCGCTGGAGCAGGCAAAAGTATTGCTGCAGGAGCGCGATCAGCGCCTGCAACAGCATCAGGCGCAACACAGCGACCTTAGCGACAGCACGCAACTGGCGGCAGCGCTGCAACAGGCCCATGAACAGTCCGCGCTCGGCGAGCAGCAATGCGCCGACCTGCGCGCCGAACTCAGCGAAGATCAACGCCGTCGCAACGCCAACAGCGCGTTGCAGGCGCTCATCAACGATGCCAATAACGAATACCTGCGCTGGGCACGCCTGGCATCGCTGATCGGCTCGGCCGAAGGCGACAAATTCCGCAAGATCGCCCAAGCCTACAACCTTGACCTGCTGGTCCATCACGCCAATGCGCAGCTCCGGCAACTGGTGCGCCGCTACCGCCTGAAACGCGGCGGCAGCATGCTCGGCCTGCTGGTCATGGACACCGAAATGGGCGACGAACTACGTTCGGTCCACTCGCTGTCGGGTGGCGAAACCTTCCTGGTCTCGCTGGCGTTGGCGTTGGGACTGGCGTCGATGGCCTCCAGCACGCTGCGTATCGAATCGCTGTTCATCGACGAGGGCTTCGGCAGCCTCGACCCGGAATCGCTGCAACTGGCGATGGACGCACTGGACGGCTTGCAGGCACAGGGTCGCAAGGTCGGCGTGATCTCCCACGTACAGGAAATGCATGAGCGGATTCCGGTGCAGATCAAAGTGCGTCGCCAGGGGAATGGGTTGAGCACAATCGAGGTGGGTAACTGAAAGACCTGTGACGCGGAGCGTCACGAACGGAATTCCCACGCTGGAGCGTGCGGAACGATAATCTCAACTATCGTGCCGTAGCTCTGGACGTTTTCAACTATCGTGCGGCGCTCCGCGTCGCATGCCGTTCTGGACGCTCTGCGTCCGGTCTTGAATACGCCATCGCCGTCAATGCTTTCGCGAACAGGCTCGCCTGACATTCCGTGCATGGTCTGCCGCGCAGTGGGCAGTAAGTCGCAGGGACCTGTGTTGGCGAACATGCTCGCGAAAGCGTGACGGCTGATGAATCATTGAGCGGATTTGTGATCCAGCGCTGCGTAGAAATTAGCGCTCTGTTGCAGGTATTTCGAGGTGTAGGTCTGAGTGTAGGTCTGAGCAGCGTGGGCTTTTTTGTCAGTTACATCGACACTGGCACTGGCTGGAAGCGCAACGCTTGCGGAAACAGCCGATGCAGCAATGATGGAGAAAAGATTGAAATTCATGTCGGTCACCCCTCGTTATCCGGTTAGCGTTTGCTTGAAGTGTTAGCCGTCTTGGCCGTGACTCAAACTTACGCCCGAGGGTGGTTCAGCAGAAATCTTTTGTAGCACTAACCCATATCATCAAGAATGATAACGGCTCCAGCCCTTGTATCTAGAGGGCTGGAGCTGGAAAGGCTTACTTGTCAGTCAGAAAACGCAGATAAGAAGGTGAATCTGCATCAAATTTCTGCACAGTTTCACCGATCTTCCCGCTCTGCGGATCACGGCGCACGGTCACGATCTGGTTGCTCTTCTGATTGGCGAACAGCATGTACTTGCCAGTCGGGTCAAAGGCGAACTCGCGTGGCTCCTTGCCTTCCAGGGAACGGCGCTGAATTTCTTCCAGCTTGCCGCTGGCCTGATCGATCCGGAATACCACGACCTGATTCGCGTCACCCCGATTGGTCACGTACAGAAACTTGCCATCCGGTGAAGTGTGCAAGGCGCCACCACCGTTTTTCTCTTCCACGCCCTTGTTCTTCATGTCGACCAGTTGGGTCTGCTTGAAGACGCCGTCATGATAGTCAAACACCGCGACCTGCGCCGTCATTTCCAGCACCAGCCAGGCATGCTTGCCATCAGCACTGAACAGGGTGTGACGTGGTCCGGAGCCACCCGGCAATTGCACGGTCGGCTCCTTGGCTGGCTGCAGTGGCTTGGGCTGGCTCGCGTCGTAGCGATACACAAACAGCTTGTCAGCGCCCAAGTCAGCGCTCACTACGTACTTATCATCCGGGGTCGGCACGGCCAGATGCACATGGGACGACATCTGCCGCTCACTGTTGACCTTGCTTCCAGGACCCAGCGGCAGCACCTGAACGGCTTCGCTCAACGTGCCGTCCTTACCCACCGGCACCACGGTCAGCGCACCGCCCGGTTCAGGGTTTACTGCGTAGTTGGCAACGAACAGGTAGCGGCCGTCATAACTCAGGCTGGAGTGCGTCGGTTCTTCACCGCGGCTTTGAACCTGATTGATCGGCGTGATCTGACGGGTTTTCGGGTCGATTGCAAAGCTGCTGACCTTACCGACCACATCTTTTTGCCCTGGGCCGTTTTCATTGACCGCGAACAGATAACGCTGGTCTCTGGAGACGGTCAGCCACGAGGGGTTTTCGGTTTTGACCACTTGCAGCGGCTTGGCATCGATCATCCCGGTTTCGCTGTTGAAGGCAAAACGATAGATCCCTTCACTCTTGCCTTGTGTGTAGGAACCTATCAGCAATTCAGTATCGGGCATGGCTTGGGCCTGCAGGGTAAACGCGCTCATGGCACTGGCAATCGCCAGCCACGGCAGAAATTTATGGGGCATGGGGGCATCCCTTTTTGTCGAAATTATTGATGCCTGTTACGGCACTGTCGGGTCTATGACAGCGCCAGCCCGCATTTACTCAATCCTGCGCGGAATCATCTTCATCGGAGGGGGTAAAGGCATCCAGGCAGATGATCCGGTGATCGGCATTGCCGTCATTGATCACCCAGCTTTGCAGGGATTCATCAAAGGTCGCGGCATCGACTTGCGCCTTGGTGAAGCGCCATACCTTGCGCTCACGGCCGTCCATGCATTCGACGTTCAGTTCCTCGCCCAGAGAGAAGTCCCAGGCGTGCAGACCGTCGATTTCCAGCATGGTGGTGGCTTCGAGTGCGGCGAGCAGTGTGGTGGGTGTGGTAGTCATGACAGTTATCCGGCCTGCAAAAGCGCGAATGATAGGGCAAAAGGCAGGCGCAGATACAGTCGGAGCGCAAGTAGAGCCGTACCAGCGCCGAGCGCTGGCACGGTGAGCAATCAAACAGGGACTGCGCTTACAGCTTGCCGATGCCGCCCGGCTGAAACACCGGCTCGCTCGGTGCCAGGCCGTTGACCAGCGGCTTGCCGAACTCGGCCTGACTGATCTCGAAACGATCGCCCGGCTGGGTGCGCACGCCATCGGCAAACGACAGGGTCGCGGTGCCGAAGAAATGCACATGCACATCACCGGGCCTGAGGAACTGGGCGTATTTAAAGTGGTGATACTCAAGGTTTTCCAGACTGTGGCACATGTTCGCTTCGCCACTGAGGAACTCTTTTTCCCACAGCACCTTGCCGTCGCGCCAGACCCGGCTGGTGCCCGACAGGCTTTGCGGCAAGTCGCCCACGCGCAACTCCGGCCCGAACGAACAGGCACGCAGTTTCGAATGCGCCAGATACAGGTAGTTGCGACGCTCCATGACGTGATCGGAGTATTCGTTACCGATGGCGAAGCCCAGGCGATAAGGCTTGCGGTCATGACCGATCACATACAGGCCGCTCAGCTCGGGCTCTTCCCCGCCATCTTCGGCAAAGGGCGGCAGCGAAAACGAATGTCCGGGGCGCACGACAATGCTGCCATCACCTTTGTAGAACCACTCTGGCTGAACACCGGCCTGCCCCGCAGCCGGCTTGCCGCCTTCAACGCCCCATTTGAAAATACGCATGGTGTCGGTCATCGAAGCTTCGTCTCCGGACTGCTGGTGCATCTTGTCGCGTGCCGAAGCACTGCCCAGATGGGTCAGCCCGGTGCCGCTGACCAGCAGGTGCGCCGGATCAGGATGGTCGAGCGGCGGCAGGATCCGCAACTCCTCAAGCAACTGCGAATAGTCGTGCGTCTCGCCAACGCCACGCTGCTCGACCTGGTGCGCCAGAGCCGAACCCGCCTCGATTGCCGCCAGCGCCAGCTCGCGAACACTTTCGACACCCTGGACCTCACGTACCTGATCACCGTCGACCAGACCGACCCGGCGCTGACCGTCGCTCAATTCAAACTGTACTAACCGCATGAAATTCTCCTTCCAGATAATGGGCCGCTGAAAACCTATCTCGCCTTGGCACTCGCCGCGAAGTCGGACACTGGCAGCACATGCTTGCGCTCCAGCACGTGATAGACGATGCCGGTCAGCAGCAGCCCGAAGACCATGACGCCCGACAGAAAATAGAGGCCCGATGCCAGGCTGCCGGTGATTTCCTTCAACGCACCGATCACGAACGGCCCGATGTAGCCGCCCAGGTTGCCGACCGAATTGATCAGCGCGATACCGGCTGCGGCACTGGCACCCGCGAAGAACCGCCCCGGCAAGGTCCAGAACACTGCCGTGCAGGAAAACAGCGCGAACGCCACGACGCACAATGCAGCCAGCTGCGCCACCGGCAGGGTCAGCCAGGCGCTGCAGAACAGGCCGATGGCACCCAGTACATACAGCACGGCCAGATGCCCGTAACGGTCGTTGAGGCGGTCGGAACTGCGCGGCACGATCAGCAGGCCAATGATGCCGAAAATGTACGGCACCGAAGACACAAAGCCGGTGGTCAGATCACTGCCACCGAACTGTTTGATCAGCGTCGGCAGCCACAGGCCCAGACCGTAGATACTTAAGGTCACTGGCAGATAGAACAGCGCGAGAAGCAACACACGCTTGTCTTTCAAGGCGTGCAAGGGATTGCCGTGGCGAGTCTGGCCGTATTCTTCCAGGTCCTTTTTCAGCTCACCGGTCAGCCAGTCTTTCTCGGCCTGGTCCATCCATTTGACCTGTTGCGGACCGTCCGGCAACCAGCGCAGCACCGGCCAGGTCAGCAGAATCGCTGGCGTACCAATGACGATGAACAGCCATTGCCAGCCATGCAGACCGAGTATGCCGTCCATGCCCAGCAAACCGCCGGAAACGGGCCCGGTGATCATCATGGCGATGGGTTGCGAGAGGATGAAAAGGCCAAGAATCTTGCCGCGATGGCGCACCGGAAACCATTGGGTGATGTAGTACAGCACGCCGGGAAAGAATCCCGCCTCGGCTGCACCCAGCAGAAAACGCATCACATAGAAGCTGTGTGGCCCCTGCACGAAGGCCATGCCGATGGTGATTGCGCCCCAGGTGATCATGATCCGCGCGAACCAGCGACGTGCGCCGAAACGCTCGAGCATCAGGTTACTGGGGATCTCCAGCAGGAAGTAACCGATGAAGAACAGGCCGGCACCCAGCCCGTAGGCGGCGTCGCCGATACCGATGTCCGCGCCCATGTGCAGCTTGGCAAAGCCCACGGCAGAGCGGTCTACATAAGCGATCAGGTACAGCAGGATAAGGAAAGGAATCAGTTTGAACGTAATGCGGCGTATAAGCCGCAGTTCCTGGCTCATGTAGGCGGTCTCCCATTGTTTTTGTTATGGAACCTGCGGGGATCGCCTCTGTGCCTGGGGGCTGAATAACGCAGCACATGCGCCAGGATGATCCCTCGTCTACGACCGACTATATAGTAATACTATTTAAACTGACAACTCTTCCAATACGCGTTTTTTAGGCTTACCTTAGCCAGCAGTATCGCCATTAAGTCTTACAATAAGAGAGCCGATCATGTCTGACTCCGATAAAAAACCGACCCTCCGTTCTGCCCAGTGGTTTGGCACCGCTGACAAGAATGGCTTCATGTACCGTAGCTGGATGAAGAATCAGGGTATTGCCGACCATCAGTTCCAGGGCAAGCCGATCATCGGCATTTGCAATACCTGGTCGGAGTTGACCCCCTGCAACGCGCATTTCCGGCAGATCGCCGAGCACGTCAAACGTGGTGTGATCGAAGCAGGCGGCTGGCCGGTCGAGTTTCCGGTGTTTTCCAACGGCGAATCCAACCTGCGCCCTACCGCGATGTTCACCCGCAACCTGGCGAGCATGGACGTTGAAGAAGCGATTCGCGGCAACCCCATCGATGGCGTCGTGCTGCTGACTGGCTGTGACAAAACCACGCCTGCCCTGCTGATGGGTGCCGCCAGTTGCGACATCCCCGCCATCGTCGTGACTGGCGGACCGATGCTCAACGGCAAGCATCAGGGCAAGGACATCGGCGCCGGCACCATCGTCTGGCAGATGCATGAGTCCTACAAGGCCGGCACCATCAGCCTGGATGAATTCCTGTCCGCCGAAGCCGGCATGTCTCGCTCGGCAGGCACCTGCAACACAATGGGCACGGCCTCGACCATGGCCTGCATGGCCGAAGCGCTGGGCACTTCATTGCCACACAACGCCGCCATTCCTGCGGTGGATTCGCGACGTTACGTGCTGGCCCACATGTCCGGCATGCGTGCGGTGGACATGGTTCGTGAAGACCTTCGCCTGTCGAAGATTCTCACCAAGGCCGCATTCGAAAACGCCATCCGGGTCAATGCGGCCATCGGCGGTTCGACCAACGCCGTTATTCACCTGAAGGCCATTGCCGGGCGCATCGGCGTCGACCTGGACCTGGACGACTGGTCGCGCATGGGCCGCGGTATGCCGACCATCGTCGACCTGCAACCCTCAGGGCGCTTCCTGATGGAAGAGTTTTACTACGCCGGTGGCCTGCCTGCCGTGCTGCGGCGCATGAACGAAGCCAATTTGCTGCCCAACCCGGACGCACTTACGGTCAATGGTAAAAGCATTGGAGAAAACACCTGCAATTCACCGATCTATGGCGAGGACCAGGTAATACGTGCGCTGGACAATCCGATTCGCGCCGATGGCGGTATCTGCGTATTGCGCGGCAACCTCGCCCCCCTCGGCGCAGTGCTCAAACCGTCTGCCGCCACCCCGGCACTGATGCAGCATCGGGGCCGGGCGGTGGTGTTCGAGAACTTTGAAATGTACAAGGCGCGGATCAACGATCCGGATCTGGACATCGACGCCACGTCGGTCATGGTCCTCAAGAACTGTGGCCCCAAGGGTTATCCGGGCATGGCCGAGGTCGGCAACATGGGCCTTCCGGCCAAGCTGCTGGCGCAGGGCGTGACTGACATGGTGCGTATTTCCGATGCACGTATGAGCGGCACGGCCTACGGCACAGTGGTTTTGCATGTGGCACCGGAAGCCGCAGCCGGCGGTCCGCTGGCGGTGGTCAAGGAAGGTGACTGGATCGAGCTGGACTGCGCTGGCGGACGTCTGCATCTGGACATCCCGGAAGCCGAACTGGCCGCACGCCTCGCCGATTGGCAGGCACCGCAGCAGCTGTTACTCGGTGGCTATCGCCAACTGTACGTGGACCGTGTGATGCAGGCGGATCAAGGCTGTGACTTCGACTTTCTGGTCGGTTGCAGAGGTTCAGAAGTGCCTCGCCACTCGCACTAAAAGAAGCGGCGGTCCCTTGTTCTGGCGACCGCCGTCACTGTTGTGCGATGGTATGATGCCCAGCAATCACTGCCAGGACCCAATTGCGCTCTCATGGATTATCGAAAGCCTTCCGACCGAAAAAGCATGCACGCGCGCATTGTTCAGGAACTGGGCATGCAAATCGTATCCGGCCGTTTCAAGCCTGACGAAAAGCTGCCTGCCGAAGCGCTGCTCTGTGAAGAGTACGCCGTCAGCCGCCCGGTACTGCGCGAAGCCACACGGGTTCTGGTCGCCAAGGGGCTGGTCTACTCGCGGCCGCGTGTCGGCACGGTGGTCAAGGCCCGACGCGAATGGCACCTGCTGGACCCGGATGTGCTGCACTGGGTGATGCAAAGTTCGCCGCAGAATGAATTCTTCAACCTGCTGACCAGTGTGCGCGCAGTCATCGAACCGGCTGTTGCAGCACTGGCTGCGCAACATGCCACGGACGCAGAAATCGAGTCGATTCACGAAGCCTACCTGCGCATGGAGGCCGCACCGACCCCGGAAGACCTGCTGCAACCCGATCTCGACTTCCACAGCCGCATCGCCGATGCCACCCATAACGACCTGCTGGCGCACTTGTGCAACATGCTGTCGCTGGCGTTGCGTGAAGCGCTCAAATACTCCAACAAACGCCCCAACCTGCACGAACTGGCCATGCCCCGCCACAAAGCCATCCTCACCGCCATCCAGAACCGCGACGCACTGGGCGCACGCCACGCTTCGCTGGTGCAACTGGACGATGCGCGCAATGCGCTGAGTGTGGTCCTGGGCGGCGGTTGATGGGCTCGACTGAGTCGATAACGCTTTGAGTCTGTATGTTCGCCGTGTTTATTGATCAAATAGGGCGAATCCTCCTTATTGCTGGTACCCGCCTCTGAATATTCTATTTATGTGGGAAATATCCATACTATTTGTAAGAGCCTTATCAGCCCAGCGTAAGCTCAGTCCTTAATTATCGCAAATGACGCTCCGTCATTTCCGAAAACATAAAGTAATGATATCTCTCCCTGCACATTAATTAAAACGCTGCGCCTGTTCATAAACGTCGATTAAACCTATCAGACGTCAGAGACTCGTGCTGCTGATAAAAAAGTGTGCAAGGAGCATTGCATGAAACTTCTGGCCATCGTTCAGGGCGATACCACAGACCACGGAGGGTCTGTTATCAACGGCGATCAAACAAAGCGCATCAATGGTTTCCCCGTGGCGCACAGAGGCTGTGACGTCATCTGCCCACTGCATGGTGCCAGCAAAATCATCGGCGAAGAAAACAGCTTTCATATCGAAGGAAACATCATCGCACTGGAAGGCGACCTGACCAGTTGCGGGGCTCGGTTGATATCCAGGCAACAAAGTTTCTTTCGGGTTGAGAGGCAGTCGAGTGTTGTGCAGTCTGCGCCCGATCCTTCGGTTGGTAATGATCAGGGTGTGGCCAGCGAAAGTGTGGTGGATCGGGTTGTGCATTCAGTTAATTCGCTGGTGGGCCAGCGAGAGTCAATCATGTGCGACGAACGTTTTCGTCTGTTCAATCAACAACGCTCCAGCCTTGGTCATCTGGGCTATGTGGTGATGCAAGACCAACGCTGCACCTGCGTTGGCGCGCTTGACCTGCAAGGCTACAGCCGCAGCCATAAAAGCCCGGCTGTCATCGCACTGCAACTCGCAACCACCGCCCCTTGGCCGGTCATGGAGTAACCTCAATGTCTCTGAACGATTTCCAGCGTACCAACGCCTTGGGCCCCGACACTTACTTCGCCTTGCCCCAAGGCGCCTCACACACCTACGCCCCGACAGACACCCCGGCCAAAGAAGTCATCATCCAAAGCCTGGCCCTCTCCCGCATACCCGGAGCCATGCGCAGCATGGGTTGGAACACGGCAGCGGCGCTGATGCAGCGATGGTTTGACAGTCCCGCGTGGGAGATGCCGCAGGAGTGGAAGGAGCCAAAAACCCAACCTGACCCTTTGAGCTTACCTGCAATACAGTGTGACGAAAGTATTGTAAAAATGGAGTGGGCAATGCAGTTTGAGCGTTGTCGGGAAGCAGTAGATGAGGCCGAGTCCATCGTATCCTCGGCAAAAGCGGTTGAAAGATTGAGAAAACTTTTGAAACGTGCCGGATGGGATGAGAATAGCTCATTTGAACTGGGCAACAACTTACTGTCTTCTCGGCAGATAGATGTTTTATCCCAAGTAAATTTTCGTATATTCGGCAGTACGTGGGACTCACTGGACGACATGTACGGTGCGCTGGGGTCTGCAACACTAAAAGTTGGTGTTACAGGACGAGCTTTCAGTAAGAAAAATTTCATCACCCAGCAGACCGAGCTGTATTTCCAGATAAAAAACCTAGGCTTCTACATACGGGACCATTACGACTTTAGCGGATTACAATATCTCGGCACGTGGACAGAAGATCGCGTGCTGACCAAGGCAGAAACCGCTATAGCCTTGACGCCACAAGGAAATCTGGTCATCCGTTTAAAAGACGGACCATTTGCTGCAGTTACAAACTCCCACTTTCGCAACTATCGTGGCGACACAGGTCAAGGGGGCGATTTTTTTATTTACTCAAACATTTTGTGGAAAAAATCTGATCAGATCATAAAGTTGGGAGTCCGTAAATGAAACCACTTCCACAACGGCTCAAATTTTTTATAGCCTACATTATTATCGCCGGTAGTCTCTGGACCGCATCGGAATGGTGGGAAAAAGGGTTAGCGGAACGCTCTGGCGAGCCTGACATAAGCCCTGGAGGCTGTTACAGAGTGGAGCTGTTCAAACCACTCTGGGTTCTTCCGATGATGTTTCATTCGATGCCACACCCGGATAGTGAGGTGCCAAGAAGGTGGCTACCCTGGTGGGAGTACCCTGCGTTTTTTCGGCTCTATGATCATCGCACTGGCGAGTTGATTTCAGAGACAGAGGTTTACGATCTGGCGTCAGCGAGTGGACCGCTGGACTGGGGGGGCGGATCGGGTGAGGTATCGGCTGGAATGATCTCAATTGGCCCCAATCTCCCTGATTGTCTGGGTGACCGCCCTACTCCAGTAAGCCCTCAATAACGAGAGCATCACGATGCTGGACGTTTTTAAATGATCGTTCCAACGCTCAGGACGCTCTGCGTCCTGTCCCAAGTAAGCGACGCGGCGCAAATTTGTGACGCAGAGCGTCACGAACTGCGTGCCAACGCGGAGCATTGGCACGATAGTTAATAGTTAAAAGGACCCAGAGTTACAGGCCGCCACAGCCTTAATGTGAAAACAGCGAATTGCCCACTTTCCCCGCCATCTTCTCCGGTTTGATCAGAAACCGTGCCAGCGCGGGCAGCAGCCACAGTGCGCCGAACATGTTCCACAGCAGCATGAAGGTCAGCATCAGGCCCATGTCGGCCTGAAACTTGATCGCCGAGAAGATCCAGGTGCACACGCCGATAGCCAGGCACAGACCGGTGAACAGCACGGCCTTGCCGGTGGACTTCAGGGTTTCGTAATAGGCTTGCTGGAGCGGCAGACCGGCGCGCAGGAAGCTTTCCAGGCGGCTGTAGATGTAGATGCCGTAATCGACACCAATCCCCACTCCCAACGCCACAACCGGCAGGGTCGCGACCTTGACGCCGATGCCCATGAACGCCATCAGCGCGTTACCCAACACCGAGGTCAGCACCAGCGGCAGGACGATGCACAGGGTCGCGGCCCATGAGCGGAAAGTGATCATGCACATGGCTGCCACGCAGAGGTAGACCAGCACCAGAATGACCAGCTCGGACTGCTTGATGACCTCGTTGGTCGCGGCCTCGATCCCGGCATTGCCTGCGGCCAGCAGGAACTGCAGGTCCGGCGTGTCGTTCTCTTTGGCGAAGTCCTGGACGGCATGTACGGCACGGTCCAGGGTTTCGGCTTTATGGTCGTTGAGGAATACCAGCAGCGGGGCCAGGGAACAGTCGGTGTTGTACAAACCATCGGCGCGGGCGATGGAGTTGTTCAGCACGTCTTTGTTGCGCGACAGGCTTTCCCACTTCAGGTTGCCCTCGTTCATGCCCTTGATGACCTGCTTGGAAACGGTCACCAGCGAAATGGCTGACTGCACGCCTTGGGTGTTTTCCATCTTCCAGGCCAGTTCGTTGATCGCTGACATAGTCGAATACGCCGAGCAGCCCTCGGGGGCTGTCTTGACCATGACCACCAGCACATCGGAACTGGTCGAGTAGTGATTGATGATGAACGCGTTGTCCTTGTTATAGCGCGAGTCGGGGCGCAGCTCAGGGGCGCCCTGGTCCAGATCACCGATCTTCAGGTTCTGGCTGTACCAGAGCCCGCCACCGAAGGCCAGCAACGCCAACACAATCGACACCGGCGCGACTTTGGCACTGGCAAAGTTCGACAGCAGTCGCCAAAAAGGATGCTCGCAGACCGCATCCTGCTTGCTACGGCTCACCGCCCGTTTGCTGATACCCACGTAGGAAATGGCCACGGGCAACAGAATCAGGTTGGTGAACACGATCACCGCAACGCCTATGGACGCGCCGATGGCCAGTTCGCGGATCACGCCGATGTCGATGATCAGCAACGTGATGAACCCGACGGCATCAGCCAGAATGGCGATCATGCCCGGCAGAAACAGCTGACGAAACGTGCGACGCGCAGCAGTCAGAGCGTTTTCGGCCTCGCTGGATTGCAGGGCGATACCGTTGATTTTCTGCACGCCGTGAGAGATGCCGATAGCAAAAATCAGAAACGGCACCAGCATCGAATACGGGTCAATACCGAAGCCGACGACGTGCATCAGCCCCAGTTGCCAGATCACCGCAATGAGCGTGGTGCTCAGAACCGCTACGGTACTGCGGATACAACGGGTGAACCAGATCAGCAATACCAGAGTGATCAGAAACGCGATGCCAAAGAACATCACCACCATGAACAGACCGTCAATCAAGTCGCCGACTTTCTTGGCGAAACCGACGATATGAATCTTGATATGGGGGTTTTGTGCCTGGTATTTGTCGCGGATCTTCTCTTCAAGCTGATGAGAGAATTGCTGGTAGTCCAGCGCCAGCAAAGTGCCCTGGTCTGCCGGATCCGGGTAAGACTCCTGCAGCGGAACCTCAATAATGCTCGACCTGAAATCGTTGGCGACCAGTCGCCCGACCTGCCCGGACTTGAGCACGTTGTTGCGTAACTGATCCAGACTGGCGTCCGAGCCGTTGTAACTCTGCGGTATGACTTCGCCCCCTGCAAACCCCTCTTCCGTCACTTCGGTCCAGCGCACGCTGGGGCTCCAGAGCGATTTGAGACCCGAGCGGTCCACCCCGGGAATGTAAAACACCTCGTCACTGATCTGGCGCAGGGTCTCCATGTACTCTTTGGAGAAAATATCGCCATCCACCGCCTCGACAGAGATGCGCACGGTATTGCCCAGGTTCGCCAGATCGTTGCGGTGCTTCATCATGTTCTGAATGAACGGATGAGACAGGGGGATCATTTTTTCGAAACTGGTGGAAGGCCGAACCTGCGTGGCCTGCCAGAACAGAAAAATACTCGCCAGCAGACAAAGGATAATCACCGCAGGGCGATGATTGAAAATCAGGCGTTCAAGGAAGGTTGCCTTTTCGTCCGAGTGTTGCGTGTGTTGAACAGTGCTCATGCCGGAATGTCCCCGCCCTGAAAGGTCTTATTGTTGGGTCGTATCGGCGCCCGTCGGCGAGGTGACGCGCACGCCGCCTTGTCCTACCAGAATCAGATTGCCTTGAAGGTTGCCGGTGACCCCGGCCAGCGAGATGCGATCGGGCCGATTGAACACCTCGAACGTTTCGCCATCATCATTGCTGCGCATGACGCTACCGCCGTTACCGACCAGCACCAGCGAACCACCGGCCAGCAATGTGGCGCTGGCCAGACCGAACTCGACCGGGCCGCGTGCGCCCTTCAGTTCTATAGGCTGCCAGCTGTCACCAAAATCGCTGGAACGAAACAGATTGCCGCGCAAACCATAAGCCAGCAGCGTAGAAGGCTGAGCCGTGCCGATCACGCCGAATAGCGAGCCTTGATAGGGGCCTTCGAGTTTCTCCCAGGTCTGCCCCTGGTCACTTGAGCGAAACATGCTGCCCGCCTCGCCGACAATGAACAGGCCTGCGTCTTTGACCTGAGCAATGCTGTTCAGGTGATACTGGTCTTCGTTGTCCAGCCGCTCGCTGACATCTTCCCAATGCTGACCGCCATCAACGGTGCTCAACAGCGCACCGTAAGCGCCCACGGCAAAACCGGTGTCGAGGTCCTTGAACCAGACGTCCAGCAGTGGCGCCTCGCGCTTCAAGTCCTCGAACTGCTTGCTCCAGCTCTTGCCACCATCGTTACTGGCCAGTATCTGTGCGTCATGACCCACCGCCCAGCCATGCTGTTCATCCACGAAAAACACAGCCGTCAACAGCTGACGGGTCGGCACGCGAGCCTGGCTCCAGGTCTTGCCTTGATCATCGGAGAACAGAATATGCCCATGATCACCCACCACGACCAGCCGTGCGCCGGCATGGGCGACGTCCAGCAACAAACCGCGTGAGGCTCTGGCCGATTCGACAGCATAAACAGCCTTGTCTGCAGCAGCGGCTGATGTCGATGCAGAGACGGCAAAAGAACATGAAGTAAAAATCGCCAGGGGCAGGCCCGCGTATAACCGGATGCGTCGATGGAAAGGGGCACGCATGAACTTCTCCGCTCTTATTATTATCAGGTGGCTGCTATCGACTGCGGGTATCAACCGACTCGTATTGACCCGGACGTCCACAGCCGTCCGGCTTTACCTGTGTGGAAGACCGTTCATCCTAGGCAGCTTTGCAAATGCCTGACAATCGACATGTCGTTATCTTTTGTTAAGCGCACGAATGTGATTGATGGATCATCACGATGGTTAATCGCGCAACTTCCCCAAACGCCTGTCAGTGAATACCCCGGCGACGCAATGCGGCGGGTTTGAAGGCATTTACGCTGGGCACAGGCTGGGAGAAATCACTGGTGCCGGGCTCCTGATTGTCCAGGTTCTGTACGTGGTAACGGCGTGCCTGCAAGTCATGGAAAACGTCCAGTGCAGACCAGGTGGTCGGTAGCTCGTAATAGTTTTTCAGGTACGCCATGGAGACCCGCCACAATTGTCCTCTGCCGTCATATTGATCGACAACTGCGGCCTGCCAGCTGTCTTCATCCAGGTACAGCGTGCGCCGGGAGTAGACGTGCCGCGCGGTAGGTTTGAGCCTGCCCTCTACCACCCATACACGATGCAACTCATGGCGTGTATAAGCCGGGTTGAGGTGGCCGACCTGCAATAACTGTCGGTAGGTAATATCAGGGCTGGATATCCGGTAGTTGTTGTAAGGAATATAAATTTCGCGTTTGCCCAGCAACGTCCACTCGTAACGGTCCGGCGAACCATTGAACATGTCGGTATCATCTGCGGTACGCAACCCCTCGGAGGCCGGGATCGGCATATCGTAAGCCAGACTCGGCGCCCGTCTTACCCGACGTTGCGCAGCACTGTAAGCCCACGCTTGCCGAGGCTCCTGCACCTGATCAAGTGTTTCATGGACCAGCACGGCGGAACCGGCCATGCGGGTCGGGCACTGGATAAACGACAGGTAATAAAACAGCACATTATCCAGACTGGCAAAACTGCCCGCGGGGTCATAAAAGCGGAACAGCACTTTCTGACGCGAGGTGTTTAATTTGAAACTGCCGTCACGCTGTATGGCGACCTCCGAAGTCCCTCGCACCACGTAATGACCGCGATAGCGGGCAATATGATTCCACACAGCCTGAATACCCTTTTCCGGAACAGGAAATGGAATGCCGCCATAGGCATCGATAAAACCGTTACCGCCACCGATCAACCGGGCGTTTTGTGCATTATGCCGTGTATTATCGTACACCCATTGCGGTGCCGACCCGGAACGTCGGGTGGTGTATATCGGCATCTGATAACTATCAGGCCAGGTTTCGAACATCGCCACCTGCCCAGGTGTCAGGTAGCTGCGATAGTGCTGCATATTGGCGTGCGTAATAGTGAACAAGGGCTTGTCTGCGGCATACGGGTCGACATGCCGCGTACCTGAGCCCTTGTATCCAGGCGGAGGCCGAGTGATTCCGCCGCGCCATGGCGGGATGGTCCCTGCTGCGTTACCCGCCACCTCGCCTCCCAGCGGTGTCAGGCGGTTTCCGAGCAGCGTAGCGTCAGCTGCCAGACTGGTGTTGAGCGCGAGCAGCATCGCCAGCGCGAACCCCGGCAGTTGTTTCATGAGCATGTGGGCTCTCCTTGCGTGGCCTGTCCGGGACAAGTGTCCGAACTCAGGCCGATAGTATTTGCGATGTAAACGAGGTGTCGTGAGAGACGAATAAACTTACCGCCCGTTCATAAAGACTTATTAAACGGATGAACCCGTCAATGTAATTATTGATCCCGCGAACACTGTGGAGGTCAGGCAAGAGTCTGTAGGAAACTTCCTAAACTTACGATACTTTACAAGATGACCGACACAGCAGGCACCCAGAGTTGTCCGCAGTAATGCAACGCGAATGCCAATAAGCGTCAACATACAGATCAACATAGAGAGCCGGTACAGATCAGTTCATTAACGGACCTTCTGTATCGCCAGAATTAAAAACACGAGCACAGCCTGTGTGATTGTCAGACATAGCATCAAAATAGTAACCGCTTGATGCCGGTCATTGCGGACTCTATAAACGTTCGGTAACAGCGAGGGTGTTACGTGTATTGGACAAGTAACACTTATTGAGAATAAGCAGCGTTCAGTCGATGACCACGTGGGGCAGGAACCGGCTGGTGTCCTTGGTGATCAGACTGTCGTCTTCGCGAATGCCGATTCCGGAGGCAAGGTCGCCGATGACCCAGGAGCCGATCAGCGTGTAGCTGTCACCGAATCGCGGCAGCGGCGAGTACGCCTGCAAAATATAAGGCGCATCAGTGTAAGGCCCATCGACTGAAATCACCTGATCGCCAGGCGTGCGCATTTCAATGTTGGCACCTTCACGAGAAAAGTAGGGTTTGCGTACCCAGCCCTTGGGAACCGGTCTGCTCGGGTCCTGATCGACGCGCGAAGGCAGCAGGTTCGGATGGCCCTCATTGAACTGCCACAACAACGGCAGAATTCCCTTGTTGCTGAGAATCGACTTCCAGGCAGGTTCAACGAACTGAGTGCCACTGGCTGGAACGTGCTGGCCAAACTCCTCGTGAAAGATATGTTCCCAAGCGTGAAGTTTGAACAGCCGCTCGATCCAGCGTCCGTCCAGGTCGACAAAACGCCCCTCGGCACTGAGCCCGATGTCCTCGATATCGATATGCCGGGCATCAATGCCCACGTGCGCAGCCATGCGCCGCAGAAAGTCGGTAGTACCACGATCCTCGACAGAGCCGGACATCGCCGAAAAGTAGAACGGGCTCACCCCCGGAAACTCGGCAAACGCCCGAACAAGATCCTCGGCAATCGAATTGAACTGGCTGGCATGCGCGGGCAGAACACCGCGCGCCATCTGCTCGTCCAGCCAAAGCAACTGGAACGCACCTGCCTCCATCAGACTGGTGGGCGTATCAGCATTGATTTCGTACATCTTTGCCGGGCCCCTGCCGTCGTAGGCAAAGTCGAAGCGCCCGTAAAGGTGTGGATGCCCCTGTTTCCATGACGCGCGGATCACATCAAAGAACGCTTCCGGAATCGCCAGGCGGTGCAACAACTCTTCGCTGTCCACCACCCGCGCTACTGCGTCCAGACACATCTGGTGAAGTTCCTGGGTAGGCACTTCAAGGTCGCGGGTAATCTGCTGCTCGGTGAACAGATAATACCCGCGCTCATCCCAATAGCGCTCGCCGTCGATGGTGTGAAAGTTGAACCCTTCACGTTCCGCCGTTGCGCGCCAGTCCGGGCGTTCCTCGATACTGATCTTTTTCATGGCCCGGACCGTCAGCCTCCGAAACTGCTGCTGCCACCGCTGCTCTTGCCGCCCCAGCCACTGCGTGCCGAGGCCTGGCTGCCGAAGCCGCCGCGCGAGATAGTCGACGACACAGAGGACGAGCCGGAGCCCGAACTGCCCAGGTTGCGCCCCAGTGCGCTCTTGCCATAGCTGCGATCCGGACTGGATTGCGCCTGGGTCGAACGGCCAAAGGTTTTGCCGCGATCAATCTGACTTGGCAAGGACGAGCTGTAGTAACCGCCGCGGTCATCGCGCGTCTGGTAGATAGGTTGCGAGTAATAGCGATTGTTGCCGAAACCATTGCTGAGCAGATTACCGATCAGCAGACCGGCCATCAGCCCGGTGGTGCCGCTCATGCCTGCTGGAGCGGACTGGGCGACTTCCTGATTGGCCCGGTCCAGCGCCTCTTTGGGCACACGCCCGGAAAAACCCAGCTCAAAGCCGCCGAGTTTCGGCATGTACTTGCCATCCGAAGTGACCTGGCAATAATCCGGTACAAAGTCCGCGTCGCAAGACGCCTTGTCATCATAGGTCGGCGCTATGCGGCGATGGTCGGACAGCGCCTGCATGTAGGCATCCGAACAGACATTTACCGGCACTTTGGCATCAACGCACTCCTGCACCGAACTGAAGTTGGCCTGCGCGTTGAAAGTATCCTTGTCTTGCGACGGGCCACACCCGGCAAGGGCCAGCGGAAGCGTGCTGGCAAGTACCAGCTTTACTGAACTGCGTCTCATCGTGAGTCTCCTTGTTCAAGGCTGCCGTCAGACCGAAGGGGTCATGCAGGCTGCGTTGAGAAGACCGACGCTGATTGCGACGCTGGCCGAGTAAATGGCGGCAGCCATTTCGCCCTTGGCAATACGTGTCGACAGGCCCTTGAGCACCAGGCTGGTAACACCGAACGCCAGCAGTTGCACAACGGCTGCAATCACCACCCAGACGATCACATCCAGAATGCTGATGCTGTAACTGATGATGTTGCTGGCTGGCAGTGCGAAACCGATCAGCGAACCACCCAACGCCAACGCGGCAGCACTGTTGTTCTCGCGGATCAGCGCAAATTCCTTGTGCGGCGTGATCCTGCTGTAGATGAACTGGAACAGGGCGAACAGAATGGCCGCTACCAGAATGTACATGATGAAGCCGATCACGGCAGGGGCATTGAGCGACATACGCAGCGCGTCGATCATGAAGATTTCCTTGTCAAAGAACGTTGATATCAGTGGATTGCAGCGTTATGCCAACGGCCGTGGTGAGGGTAATGCTGCCCTCTTCGTCTTCCTCGACGGAAAACAGCAGAAACTCGCGGCGGTTGATCAGCCCCGTTTCGCGGGCGTACAGCATGCTCAGGTGTTTGACGCGATACGCAGCATCAGGGCTGACAATATCCTCATCCAGCGGCGTCAGCTCGGTCTGGCCGGGCGACGTGCCCCATTGCCGTTCGAATACCTCGCCATCGTGTTCGTAGGTGGGCAGGCCGATCTTCGACGAAGGACCGGTCAGGCGCAGCAACTCATCCTTGCTGGTGATCGGCTCGGCGCTGTAGTAACCGAACAGAATGATGTCCTGCACGTCTTCCGGATTGGGGCCGTTGCTGACCACCTGCAGGAAGTAGTCCTCGTTATCCAGGTAGAAGCGATGCAACGCCATCGATTGGCCCAGATCTACGCGCCCCACGGCCCAGACCTTTTCATCGCCTGGAACAACCACTTGCGAATGCCCGTCGAGCAACAGCTTCAACGAGCTGTCCAGACACAACATGCGACCGGACGCCAACCCTAACGGGCTGACCGTGCTGACGGATTGCACGCCATCACGACCTGATGCCTTGGGTGCTTCCAGCCCCATGGCACGTTTGAACCAACTCATAGTGCAGTTCCCTTGAAGTCGACTGGAGCCGGTATGGACATGTCTTTAACCGGAATAAACACACTGTTCAAAAGACTGGCTCACTTCTGCGCCAGCAATGGCTTGGAATGCATCAGCCACGCTACACAAATACCCGCCAGTGCGCCGGCAATATGTGATTCAAACGATATGCCAGCTACCGGGACAAAGCCGAAAACCAGTCCGCTGTAGCCCGCCAGTACCAACAGCGCGACCAGCACGCTGGCGATACTGCGCTGATACCATGCCCGCGCGAGCAGGTAAGCCCACAAACCAAAAATCAGACCGCTCGCACCGACATGGATATTGCTGCGACCGAAGCTCCAGACCAGCAACCCGCCCAGCAGACAGACCAGCCCGGCGACCCATGCATAACGCCTGACACCCTCAGTGGCGACCAGCCAGCTCAGCACAATGAACGGCAGCAGGTTGCTGAGCAAGTGCTGAATCGAACCGTGCAGAAAAGGCGCAAACACAATGCCGCGCAACCCGGTCGCATTGCGCGGAATGATACCGAAATGAATCAGGCCGTTGCCGGTGATCGAGTTCAGTACTTGCACCGCAATCATAACTGCTGCCAGGGCGAGGATGACCTTGAGTCGTTTGGAAAACTCCATTCACCACCCTCGCCTGCCCTGTGGCGTCGCTTACTGAGCCGGCGTCTGGTTTTTGGCTTTCAGACGTGCCAGCACATCTTGCGCACCGCCACTTTTGGCACCAATACCTGCATCCTGCAGACGACGCTCCAGATCGCTGCCGCTGGACTGGCTGGCCAGTTCTTCGGCCGCTTCGAGTTTGGCGTCCTGTTCATCCTGACGTTGCTTGAGACGCGCCAGCGAGCCTACTGCGGTTTCGACTGCGCCGCTGGCACCACCGGTTGCAGTGGCCGTTGCAACGCGAGCCTTTTGCACGGTTTCACGGGCCTTGGCCATCTCGACCTGCTGCTTGAGGCTCTTGATTCGCGATTCGGCCTTGCCCACCTGTTCTTGCAGCAGGCTGACCTGCTTGTTGAACTGATCGGCCAGTTCCTGCTCCTGATCACGCAGGGCCTCGATCTCGGCGATCTTGTTCGCGCACTCCACAGCCAGCGCTTCTTCACCCTTGTTCAGAGCCTGCATGGCGCGGCCTTCCCAGTTGGCGATGCTGGTGGCGTGTTCTTCAAGACGCTGTGCCGAGAGCTTGTGCTTGGCCTTGATGGTAATCAGCCCGTCGCGGGCCTTGACCAGCGCATTGTCGGCGTCACGAATTTCCTGATCCAGAATGCGGATGGCATTGGCATCGGCAATCGACTCGCCCACTTCGGAAGCGCCACCACGAACGGCGGTCACCAGTTTTTTCCAGATACTCGTAGTCATGAATAGTCTCCGCCTGACAGCGCTGTTCAGTAGATGAAATGATCTTCAAAAGCATCGGCCGCACGGATCACGTTGTCCGCGAGGGTAAGGATTTCCTGCACCACCACTGTGAGCGACGATGCTGCGCTCAACGCGCCAAACAGGCAGTAGACTTCCTGACCGTCACCCAGCTTTTCGATACCGACCGATGACAGCGGAAACAGATCGCGGCTGCGCAGGACGACATCGTTGAACGCCTGCACGTTCTTGATCTTGTTCACCTCGATCAAGGTCGCATCGGCGAGAATCTGCTCGCCTTCCACGGCGATGTAGATCGGCAGGTCGCCGTAGTCGGCCATGGTCAGCCTGATGCCCGAGGCATCGCCCTCGGTCACATCGAGCTCGATCTTGCCGTTCGTCACCAGTTCCAGTTCGCAAAGTGCCTTCTGCAGAGAGCTGATGGTCCAGTGGGTATTCTCGGTCATGAAATCCTCCAGTTTTATTCTGTCGCCCAAAAAGGGCTGTCTTAAGGCTTTTTCAATGCCACGCAGGGCATCGACGTTCTCGGGCCGGATCCAGAATTCCCGCTTGACCAGCCCCGCCTCTTTGAGTCGCAGACGCATTTCACGCATGTAATCGGTGGAGCTCTTCGAAGCCTTGGCCGGGACCGCTGCGTTATCGCCCTGGGTTTTACGAGGCATTGGCGCTTCCCCCTTGCTGCTGGCCGTGGATCAGGTGAGCAACGTATCAGATGTTTTTGAAGATAGATACGCATCACATGTGAGATTTTTATGGACGCCAAAATTCTCGTTTCCACGCCCCGCGTTGGCACAATAGTCAAAACACCGCACGGCGACGCACACTCCAAAAAAAAAGCGCTGTCCGCATCAGCGGACAGCGCCTTTCTCACAATTGCCTGTCAGGCACTGGGCAACCCTTATTCAGCCAGGCTTTTACTCACCACTTCATACACGTCCGCCGACAGTTTGCCGGAGGCGAGGATACGCTCCAGCTCGGCCTTCATCAGCGCCTGACGGGCGCTGTCGTATTTGCGCCAGCGGGTCAGTGGTGCCAATTGGCGGGAGGCGATCTGCGGGTTCAGGGCGTTCAGCTCGATCACAAGGTCCGCGAGGAAGCGATAGCCGGAGCCATCTGCCGCGTGGAAATTGATCAGGTTCTGCCCGGCAAATGCACCGATCAGGGCGCGGACCTTGTTCGGGTTCTTGATGCTGAATGCAGGATGCTTCATCAGTTCCTGCACGCGTTGCAGGCCGCCCGGCTGAGTGCTGGCCGCCTGTACGCTGAACCATTGATCCATGACCAGCGCGTTGCTCTTGAAGTTCTCGGCGAACACGGCGAGCGCTTTGTCGCGCTCGGCCGTAAACGGCGAATTGACCAGCACCGCCAGCGCAGTCAGGCGTTCGGTCATGTTGTCACTGGTATCGAACTGGTCGATGGTCGCCGCCAGTACTTCAGGTTTGCCGCTAAGCATCAGGTACGACAGCGCAATGTTCTGCAGCGCGCGACGGGCGAAATGCGTGGACTCGGCGACGTATGGCGTGGCCCTGGATACCTCGCGGTTGGCCTTGTAGCGCGTCAGCAGACTGTCAAACAGGCCGTCGGCCAGTTGCTGGCGAGCAAATTCGCGAGCGGCGTGAATGGCATCGACATCCGCCACCTCGCTGATCTCGGCGAGATAAGCCTCACCCGGCAACGAGAGCATTTCTGCGACCATCGCCTGGTCCAGACGCTCATCCGCCAGCACGGTGCCCAGCGCAGTGATCAAACGCTGGTCCATGACCAGTGCCTGACCTTGCTGGTGCTGACCGATCAGCTCCTGCAATACCTGAACCGACAGTTGCTGACCGGCATCCCAACGGTTGAAACCGTCGCTGTCGTGTTGCATCAGGAACATCAGTTGATCACGGTCATACGGAAAGCTCAGCTTGACCGGCGCAGAGAAACCGCGCAGCAGTGACGGCAGTGGCTTTTCGGCAACGTCAACGAAGGTGAAGGTCTGCTCGGACCCGGTAACCGAGAGCACTCGCGTGGTGCTGGAAGCTGCGGTTTCGTCCGCCAGACGCAGAGCAATTTCGCCGCCTTTGCTGTCCAGCAGCCCCAGTTCGACCGGAATCACAAACGGCTGTTTCTGATCGCCAGGCTGGCCTGGTGTGCTTGGGCAGCTCTGCCGGAAAGTCAGGCTGTAGGTTTTCGCAGCAGCGTCATACGACTCGCTGACCGCCAGACGCGGCGTACCCGCCTGGCTGTACCAGCGCTTGAACTGGCTCAGGTCGACGCCGTTGGCGTCTTCCATGGCCTTGATGAAGTCGTCACAGGTCACGGCCTGGCCGTCATGACGTTCAAAATACAGATCACTGCCCTTGCGGAAGCCTTCGGCGCCCAGCAGGGTGTGGAGCATGCCAACCACTTCCGAACCCTTTTCGTAAACGGTCAGGGTGTAGAAGTTGGAGATTTCGATGAAGCTGTCCGGACGCACGGCGTGGGCCATCGGGCCTGCGTCTTCGGCAAACTGGTGAGTTCGCAGGTAAGCAACGTCCTGAATACGCTTGACCGTGGCCGAGTTCATGTCCGCCGAGAAACCGGCGTCGCGGTACACCGTGAAGCCTTCCTTGAGCGACAGCTGGAACCAGTCACGGCAGGTCACGCGGTTACCCGACCAGTTGTGGAAGTATTCGTGGGCAACGATCGCTTCGACCCGCTGATGCGCGGCATCGGTCGCAGTCTCGGCACGTGCCAGCACGGCACTGGAGTTGAAGATGTTGAGGCCCTTGTTCTCCATCGCGCCCATGTTGAAGTCGTTGACCGCGACAATCATGAAGATGTCCAGGTCATACTCACGACCGTAGGTTTCTTCATCCCAGCGCATGGATTTCTTCAGGCTGGTCATGGCGTGCTGGCACTTGTCGACGTTTTCTGGCTCGACATAGATGCGCAGGGTCACTTCCCGCTGGCTCATGGTGGTAAAGGTGTCTTCGATGCACCACAGATCACCGGCCACCAGCGCGAACAGGTAAGCCGGCTTCATGAACGGGTCTTCCCACGTCGCCCAGTGCCGTCCGCCCTCTTCTTCACCACTGGCAATCGGATTGCCGTTGGAGAGCAGAATAGGGAAATTCTGCTTGTCGGCGCTGAGCGTGGTAGTGAACTTGCTCATCACGTCGGGGCGGTCGAGGTAGTAGGTAATCTTGCGAAAGCCTTCGGCCTCGCACTGGGTGCAGAACATGCCGCTGGATTTGTACAGGCCTTCCAGCGCGGTATTGGTTTCAGGATGAATGCGCACGGTGCTGTCGACCGTGAAACTTTCGGCTTGCGGATGCAGCGTCAGGTGATCTTCTGTCAGTTGATAATCCGCAGCGCTCAGCTCCACATCACTCAGCTTGACCGAGACCAGTTCCAGATGCTGACCGTCCAGCACCAGCGGCGGCAGGCCTGCGCCGCGCTCGGGGTTGCGGCGCATGACCAGTTGGGCATGGACCAGCGATTGGTCGTCGAACAGTTCGAAGGTCAGGTTCGTCTCATCGATGAGGTACTCGGGAGCCTGGTAGTCCTTCAGGTAAATCATTTTCGGTTGTTCGGTGCGCATGCTGGAATCCTTCTACTGATGCACGGCCAGCTGATAGGCCGTGTACTTGCGAATATTGATCACGCCGGTATCGAAAATCAGGTATTGGCCCTTGATCCCCAGCAGCGTGCCTTCGGCAATCGGGTTCTTGTCCAGATTGAAGCTGACAATCTTGGTCGGATACGCCTCGACCGGGTAACGAAACTCGACAGGCTCGGCGTCATGTAGCAATTGGATGGCTTGCAGACCGAATCGTTCTTGCAATCCCAGCAGGCCCGCGCCGCAACTGTCGAACAATTCCTGGCGAATGGCCTTGAGATCGACCGGCTGGGCATCACCTTTGAGCAGCGCACGCCAGTTGGTACGGTCGGCCACCTGACTGCGCAGCAGGTCTTCGACAAAGCCTGACTGCTGACGGGTGGCCACACGCAGAATCGGCAACGCCTGACTTGCGCCCTGATCCAGCCAGCGGGTCGGCAACTGCGTGGACCGGGTAATACCGACCTTCACGCCTGACGAATTGGCCAGGTAGACGATGTGATCGGTCATGCAGAACTGTTCGCCCCATGCCGGATCGCGACAGGTGCCCTGATCGTGATGGCATTTTTCCGGGCTCATGATGCACATGTCGCATTGCGCCAGCTTGAGCATGCACGGGTAGCAGTAGCCCTGGCTGTAGCTGGACTTGGTCTTGCGCCCGCAATGACTGCAATGAATGGCACCAAGAAACTCCAGGCGCAGCGTCTTGCCGATCAGCGGGTTGACCGCAATCTCGGTCTCGCCCAGGCGAAAAGCGTATTGCACACATGACGCATCATCCTGACGCGCCGACATTTTGTTGACTGCTCCGCGACCAATTTCGATCAATGAATAGCATCCGATTTGAACAGGATATTGGGCACTGGCGCTGATTTGGAGGCGCATTCCTGCGGCCCCATGTAGCCCGTGCGCTGGTCTTCCGGCAGGTTCTGCACTTCCCAGGCGATCAGCGCCTGCAACGACAGCTCACGCTGTTCCTGAGTAAGCTTGCGGCCATCGGACCATTTGCCGATTTCCACGGCCAGCTTCAGGCTTTCGTAGATATCCGGGGTGATGTTTTCGATCATTTCTATAAAAGACGACATGGCGCACTCCAGAAAATAGCGGGTAATTTTACGACTTGCGGCGCGCAATCGCACCGCCGACCAGGCCGGTAGCACAACCGATGATCAGACCGCCGACATGCGCGCCGTTGGCGATCTCGCCGAAACCGAGCATGCTCACCAGGCCGGACAGGCATAGCGCCAGCCAGATGAGCATCATGATCAATACCCCACGCGGCAGGCGATAGACCGGGTTGGGCGCCAGTATCTGGAAAATCCAGCAATGCCCGAGCAGGCCATACAGCACGCCGGACAGTCCGCCAAACAGGCTTGGGCCGCTGAACAGGTACTGCACGTAATTTGAAACAGCTGAAAACAGCAGCGTGAGCAGCAATAAAGACAGGCTGCCCTGACGAATTTCGATACGTCGGCCCAGTTCCCAGAACCACATGCCGTTCATGGCCAGGTGCAGGATGCCGAAGTGAATCAGCATCGGTGAGACGATCCGCCACCATTGCCCGGCGGCCAGGCTGTCGGACAACGGCAGAAACGTCGCGTACTCGCCACTGATCCGGAAATCCTGAAAGGTCAGCCAGCGGATGGCTTCAAGGTTGTCGCCCAGCAACGTCATGCCCGCCACCAGCAGGGTGACCAGCAATACCAGGGCCGTTACCGGGCTGTTGCGTAGCTGCTCGATCAGGCCTGGCGACTTGTACGTCACGTTTGGGGCGTCTTGCGCCAGTTGAAAATGCTCGTCCCCTTCAGGAAAGCGCGTGTACAAGTCGCGCACCTCATCGGCCAGTTGCGGCGCATCCGGCACCCAAAGTACCTGCTCGCCAGCCTCTTCGCTGACCCTGTGGGGAATCCGCAAGCGCTGCAACAGGCTGACAAACCCGCTCAGGTTGGTGGTCAACGGCAACCGCAGGACTGCAACAGCACTCATTCTGAAACCTCGGGACGCTGCACGTCGACCCAGACGAATTTGTCCGGGTCGATCTGTGTTTCCTGGTCCAGCCGATAGGCGACCAGCTTGCCGTAGAGCACGGCGCTGTAATCCAGACAGGCCAGGTTCGGCCGGATGGGCGCAGGGACGCCGCTGCGCCAGTAATGACCGACAAACAGCAGCGGCTCATTGATACCGTAACGCAGCAATGCGTTTTTTTCCGACGTGGACAGCGGGGTCTTGGCTACGCCTTCAGGCAGCGCGTCGGGCTGAAATACCACGTCGCCATAGGTCTGCGGGTCATCTTCCCAGAACTTGGTACGAAAGAACTCGCGGGTCAGCCCGTCGCCGCCGGTCAGGGTAAGACCGTGCGGCAAACGCATGTCGGTGCCGCGCAGCAGACGGTTGAACACATTGCTGGCGAAGCTGCCGGGCACTGCCGAGGCCTGGACAAAATGCTTGTCGATACAGCCGGTGCCATGCAGGCCGCGCAACGGATCGATCAGAGTCGCATCCCAGCAGGCATGCACCACCCTGAAGCGACCGGCGTCCATGTACAGCGGCAGCTCATAGAACCAGTTGACGAACTCGCTCCATTCATCCAGGTAGCGCTCGAACTGCGCCAGGGTTTCGCCGATCAGCCGGGCATGGCGCGGGGTGTGCTCACGCACGAACTCATGACCGCTTTCCGGCAAGGCTGGCGTCATCCAGCCCAGCGCGTTGAACTCATGGTTGCCCATGATGCACAGGGCATGACCGGCCTGAACCATATCGCGGACGATATGCAGCGACTCGCGAATACGCGGGCCACGGTCAATGATGTCGCCGAGGAAAATCGCAATACGCTCAGGGTGACGCCAGACGCCAGCCTGCAGACGGTAGCCGAGAAGCTCCAGCAAGTGCTCCAAGGTATGGGCGCACCCGTGCACGTCACCGATCAGATCGTAGCCACGCGCCGGATCGAGCATTAATCGCCCCCGCCGCCGAGCTTGCTGCCCCAGCCGAGCTTGGTGCGGCAGACTTCGTAATAATTGTGATCCAGCGGGTGAATCAGACGCAGCTTCTGCGGTTTCTTGCTGACCGTGATGGTGTCACCCGGTGCGCAGGTAAAGTGATTCTGGCCATCGCAGGACACTTGCGGATAAATGGTCATGTCCTTGGACACCACGATTTTCAGCTCGCTGTTGCCGTCGACCACGATGGGCCGCCCGGACAAGGTGTGCGGGTACATCGGCACGATAACGATGGCGTCGAGCTTGGGATGCATGATCGGCCCGCCCGCCGACAGCGCGTAGGCTGTCGATCCGGTCGGCGTGGCGACGATCAGGCCATCGGCCTTCTGACTGCACACAAACTGACCATCTATATAGATCTCGAACTCGATCATGCGCGTGGACTTGCCGGGGTGCAGCACAACGTCGTTGAGCGCATCGCCCTGACCGATGGCCTCACCGTGGCGGCGCACTTCGGCCTGAAGCAGGAAGCGGTTTTCGACCAGATAGTGCCCGTCGAGCACTTCAGCGCATTTGACCTCCAGTTCGTCAGGACGAATGTCGGTCAAAAAGCCCAGGCTGCCGCGGTTGATACCCAGTACCGGAACATTGTGCCTGGCCAGTGCCCGTGCAGCGCCTAACAGGCTGCCATCGCCACCGACCACGATGACCATGTCACAGACTTCACCGAGCATCTTGCGCGACGAGGTTTGCAGGCCATGACCGGGCAGGACTTCGGCAATCGTCTCTTCAAGAATGACGTGCAGGTGGCGGTCCAGCAGGAATCTCTTGAGTCGGCGAACGGTCTCGAGCACCTGAACACTGCCCAGGCGACCGATGATGCCGATATTGCGAAATTGCTCCATGAGGCTCCTGCTGCGGTTTCGAGACGACTTAAAACAGCGATTATGGGCGAAACGGCCCGGTAGCAGCAAACCGGCACGTAAAGATCAAGCGAAACGCCTCATCACGAAGCGCTTCAATCAGCAGATTGGCTCTGAACGAATGAGCGAATTCCCGCAAAAAAACCGGATTTTCCTTACATACCCCACACAAGGTATTCATTAGCTTCGTCCGTTTTCAATACACCTAAGGACGACACATGATTCCCTCAGGCCGCCAGGGCGACATGCACCTCTGCCCGTTGCCGGGCCACGGTTGCACCCCGATTGTCACAGCCTCCTCCGACACCCTGATCAACGGCATATCCGCCGCCAGAGTAGGCGATATGTGCGGCTGCGGCGCGGTGATCGTTACCGGCTTTCCCTCGATCCTCATCAACGGTCGCCCGATGGCCCACCTGGGCAGCCCGACCAGCCACGGCGGAACGATCATTTCCGGCAGCCCCGATGTGGGTGGCGGCTCCGACTTCGGCGATGCCGCTGGCCCAGCCATCGATTTCTCCAGGCTCGGCATCCTTCGCAAGGACGGCACACTGGACGAACCGAAGCTGAATCAGCTTGTGAACGATCCGGGATTACAGGAGAACGCCAAAGCGGCTGAAGCACTATTCCCACCTGCAACGTCCAACACGGCCATAGCGCCAGCCTGCAACCACCCGGATCAAATGGAAGAACTGACCCGCTACATCGCTGACGAGATGAACCACAGATACCCAAGAGCAGTTGGGGTAAAGGAGTAAGAGTGCACTCATGCTTCAACGCGACTGAAAGCGAGGGCACTGCATGAACCGAAAAATCCTGATACACGCCATTGCCCGCTGGCCGAAGTTAACGGCGACCTTTCTCATCCTCGCACTATGGGATTTCGCTACGCCCTACGTAAGCGTCTATTACTCAGACAAGGCAGACGGAGAGCTTAGCTACACATGGATTACCGATCATCGCATAAGCAGAGGTGGCATAGAGCCTGGAGGAGCAACTGGGGACAGCGGCCACATATTTCAAAAAAAGAAATTCTTCATGTATTTCTTCTGGCACAACTCAACATTCAGCGGCTGCGTGAACATAGATCCACAATGGCCAGAGACTACAATCTTCATAGATGCCAACGGCCGCATCGACCTGAACGCCAAAGGGGCAACCGACGTCAAGCGATTCTCGCCTTGTCCCGGTGAAGACGCTGATTTTCTCGGGCTGGCCAGGCCCGTTGGATAGCACCGCATCTTTTCGCCTTCACAATCAGCTCACCTGCACATCAGCACCCTGCTGCACCTCAACTCACGCTATCCTCGGCAAATGACTCTATTCCCAAGCCTGATCGACCTCCCCCGCCAACTACGGCACTCCGAAGTGCGCGACCTTGCCTGGGTGATCCTCGCGCCGCCCATGCTTGAAGTGGCGCCGTGGCCACAGCGTCATCCGCTGGCGGGCAGTGACTGGGTACAGCACCCGCAGCGATTGGCAGACTTTCTCTGGCAACTCGACCGTGACAGTCGCCCGCTGGAAGACTGGCTGGCGCTGGCAACCACACGCCGGCTGGGCCGCTATTACGAGCGGCTCTGGCAGTTCGCGGTGCAGCACGCGCCGGGGGTAGAGATCATTGCCGCCAACCTGCCGATCCGGCTCGGCAGCCAGACGCTGGGCGAACTGGACATGCTGCTGCGTGATCGTGAAGGCGTGCATCACGTCGAACTGGCAATCAAGCTCTACCTAGGGCCGCAGGACGGAGACGGCCGCGACCCGGCCAGCTGGCTGGGGCCTGGCTGCCAGGATCGGCTGGACCGCAAGCTTGCCCACCTGAGCCAGCATCAGTTGCCGATGTCTGCACGTCCGGAAAGCCGCGCCGCCCTGGCAGCGCTGGGTGTCGAGGCCTTCAGCGCGCAGTTGTGGCTGGGCGGTTATCTGCTGTATCCGTGGCCAGGCTCATGCGAATCGCCCGCTGGTGTTCACCCGCAGCATCTCAAGGGCCGCTGGTTGCATCAACGTGACTGGAAACCGTTTGTGGCGCAGAGCAGCCCCGGACGCTGGCAGCCCCTGCCGCGTCATGCCTGGCTGGCACCAGCGCTTTACCACGATGCGTGGAGCGATCAGCAACTGCGCGACTGGCTGGCCGAACTCGACCCGCTGGCTCCGGCGCAATTGCTGGTGCGCCTGAAAGAGAATACCGAGGGCAACTGGGAAGAAGCCGAGCGCTTGTTTCTGGTGTCGGACATGTGGCCGAATCTGGCCGACACCAGCCACCTGCTCAACTCAATCGAAGTGCCAGCGCAGCCAGTGTAATCAGCAACACCGGCACGGTCAGTACGATGCCGACCTTGAAGTAGTAGCCCCAACTGATGGTGATTCCCTTGCGCTCCAGCACATGCAGCCAGAGCAGCGTCGCCAGACTGCCGATCGGGGTAATTTTTGGCCCCAGGTCGCTGCCGATCACGTTGGCGTAGATCATCGCTTCCTGAATGGCCCCGCTGGCATGGCTTGCATCAATGGACAGCAGCCCGATGAGCACGGTGGGCATGTTGTTCATGATCGAAGACAGAAACGCCGTCATGACGCCGGTGCCCATCGCTGCGCCCCAGATGCCATAGCCGGCAAACCAGTCCAGCAGACTGGCCAGATAACCGGTGAGTCCGGCGTTGCGCAGACCATAAACCACCAGGTACATACCCAGCGAAAACACCACGATGTGCCACGGTGCTTCTTTCATCACCTTGCGCGTCTTGATCGTATGCCCTTTGGCGGCAATGGCGAGCAGCAGCAACGCGCAGACCGACGAAATCGCACTGATCGGGATGCCCAGCGGCTCAAGAGCGAAACAGCCCACCAACAAAATCAGTAGTACGGCCCAACCGGCCAGAAACGTAGCGCGGTCATGGATAGCCGTTTCGGGCTTGTCCAGATGTTCGGGCTCGAACTCGCTGGGAATATCCCGACGGAAATACCACATCAGCACGGCCAGAGTGGCGGCGACACTGGCCAGGTTCACCGGCACCATGACGGCTGCGTAACGGTTGAAACCGATCTTGAAGTAATCCGCCGAAACGATGTTCACCAGGTTCGATACCACCAACGGCAGGCTGGCCGTATCGGCAATGAAGCCGGCCGCCATGACGAATGCCAGGGTCGACGCAGCGGAGAAGCGCAACGCCAGCATCATGGCAATGACGATAGGCGTGAGAATCAGCACGGCACCGTCGTTGGCGAACAAGGCTGATACCAGCGCACCGAACAGCACGAACAGGGCGAACAGACGACGTCCCTTACCCTTGCCCCAGCGCGCCACATGCAGCGCGGCCCAGGCAAAGAAACCCGCCTCATCCAGTAACAGCGTGATAATGATCAGCGAAATGAACGTCGCCGTGGCATTCCAGATGATGCCCCACACCACAGCGATGTCGCTGAGGTGCACAACCCCTGTCAGCAACGCCAGAACCGCCCCGAGTACCGCACTCCAGCCTACGCTCAGGCCTTTGGGCTGCCAGATGACCAGCGTAATGGTGAACAGGAAGATCAGCGTTGCTATCAGCATTATTTGGTCCGGGGTAGAAGAATGGCGAGGAAGCCAAGCAGCGGCAGGTATGAGCACAACGTGTAGACGAACAGAATGCCGTGGCTGTCAGCCAGATAGCCGAGCAAGGCTGCGCCAATGCCGCCGAAGCCGAACATCAGGCCAAAGAAAAGCCCGGCAATCATGCCCACGTTGCCAGGTACAAGCTCCTGGGCGTAGACGACGATGGCGGAAAAAGCCGACGCCAGTACAAAGCCAATGATCACGCTGAGCACGCTGGTCCAGAACAGGTCTGCATAAGGCAGGGCCAGGGTGAAGGGTGCAGCGCCAAGGATCGAAAACCAGATCACAGCCTTGCGGCCAATGCGGTCGCCGATCGGACCGCCGAAAAAGGTCCCGGCCGCCACTGCGCCCAGAAACAGGAACAAGTGCAACTGCGAGCTGGCGACTGAAAGGTCAAACTTCTCGATCAGGTAGAAGGTGAAATAGCTGGTCAGGCTGGTCATGTAGAAGAACTTGGAAAACACCAGAAATGCCAGCACTGCCAGTGAGGCAATCACGCGTTTCCTGGACAGGCCATGAGTGGCCGCCTGGCCTGCCTTGAGCTTGAACAGGTTGAGGTGCGCGCGATACCAGCGGCTTATCGCATACAGCAAACCCAGCGAGAACAATGCGAACAGGCCGATCCAGGCCACGTTGCCCTGGCCGAACGGGATGATGATCGCCGCCGCCAGCAATGGCCCGAACGCGGAGCCGGTGTTGCCGCCCACCTGAAAGGTCGACTGCGCAAGCCCATAACGACCACCGGAAGCCAGTCTCGCGATACGCGAGGCTTCCGGGTGGAATGTCGACGAACCGATGCCGATCAAGGCGGCAGCCAGCAGAATCAATGGAAAACTGCCCACCATCGACATCATCACAATGCCGACCAGCGTACAGATCGACCCTACAGGCAGTACCAGGGGGTTAGGATGGCGGTCAGTGTAATAACCGACCCAGGGCTGCAGCAGCGATGCTGTGATCTGAAACGTCAGGGTAATGAGGCCGATCTGGGTGAAGCTCAAGTCGTAGCTGGCCTTGAGCATCGGGTAGATCGACGGAAGAATGGCCTGAATCAGGTCGTTGATCAGGTGAGCAAGGGCAACGGCACCAATAATGCGCATCACCAGCGGGCTGGCTTGAGGGGGGGTCGAGGCCTTCGCCGTCACAGGCTGAGCGCTGGTCGCCATGGGTATTCATCCGTAAAAAGGTTTTCAGGTTCCCCGGACGGATGATTACAAGATGTGTCACGCGTACCAAGGCGCGCCAATGTGCCATTTTTCAGGGCAACTGTGCCATGTTTTGTTGCGTTTTTGCTGACGGGTCGAGAACTGCTCCGCGCTGCACAGCGGCTCTGTGATGTCAGGTGGATTGAGGTTCGGCTCAGATTCTCGTTCCCACGCTCAGCGTGGTAATGCCTTATGCCCACGCTCCACATCGGCACGACAGTCGGCTAAATTTGTGTATAACAACAAGGGCCAATACGAGGGTGCGCGCCGTGGATACCATCAAGCGTTTCTCAAGCTTTGCCGAGTTCTATCCTTTCTACCTCGCCGAGCACAGCAGCAGTACCAGTCGGCGCCTGCACTTTGTGGGCACCTCTTTGGTGATCTTCCTGCTGGCGTTCGGTGTGGGCAGCGGTCGCTGGGGGTTGTTGTGGTTGTTACCGGTCGCGGGTTACGGCTTCGCCTGGGCCGGGCATTTCTTCTTCGAGAAAAACCGTCCGGCCACGTTCAAGCATCCGTTCTACAGCCTGCTCGGCGATTTCGTCATGTACCGCGATATGCTGTTGGGCAAGGTGTCGTTCTAGCCGGTTGAATCAGGCCACCGTTTCGCTGACCGGCTCCTGAACCACCGGCTGGCTTGCTTTCAAGTGCGCGTCGGCCAGGCGAAACAGTTCGATAGTGCCGTCCAGGTGTTCGATCAGGGCGGTACAGGATTCAACCCAGTCGCCGCAATTGAGGTATTCCACGCCGCCCACCTGGCGGATTTCCGCATGATGGATGTGCCCGCAGACCACGCCATCCAGGCCGCGCTTCACGCATTCGTGGGCGATGGCTTCCTCGAAATCGCTGATGAAATTCACCGCACTCTTGACCTTGTGCTTCAGGTAAGCCGACAGCGACCAGTAACCATAGCCGTACTTGGCGCGCCAATGGTTCAGCCAGCGGTTGAGGGTCAGGGTGAATTCGTAGGCCGAATCGCCGAGAAAGGCCAGCCAGCGGTGATAACGGGTAATCACGTCGAACTGGTCGCCGTGGATGACCAGAAGACGACGACCATCGGCCGTCACGTGCTCGGCTTCGTCCACCAGCTGGATGTTGCCTAGCACCAACTTGGAGTAACGACGCAGGAATTCGTCGTGGTTGCCCGTGACATAAATGACTTCGGTGCCGCGCTTGCTCATGGTCAGCAGCCGACGGATCACGTTGGTATGCGCCTGCGGCCAGTACATGCCGCCGCGCAGCTTCCAGCCGTCGATGATATCGCCCACCAGATACACCTTGTCAGCCTGATAGCGCTTGAGAAACGCGGACAAGTGCTCGGCCTGGCAATCGCGCGTGCCCAGGTGAACGTCGGAAATCCACAAGGTGCGCACGCGTTGTTTGCGGCTGGGTGTGGCGAGCTGAGCACTGGTCATGGGATGACCTCCGGCAGGGTTTCCAAGAGAGTGGAGCATGCCGGTTAACCGAATGTGACACGTGCGTGGCGATGTCGTGACAATGGCCCTGTACTACTGAGAATTGGCGGGAGTATGACGGTCGTTGTGGCCCAGATCACGGGCCGGGTCGATCTGGTCGCGGAGCCGCTGCTTGAGCACCTTGGCCTCGGGAAAGCCACCGTCGGCCTTGCGTTCCCAGAGTTGCACGCCATCGCAGGTAATGCGAAACACACCACCGGTGCCCGGCTGCAACGAGACCTTGCCCAGGTCGTCACTGAACGTGCTCAACAGCTCCTGGGCGAGCCAGGCGGCGCGCAATAGCCACTGGCATTGAATGCAATAGGTGATGATGACTTCGGGCTTTTCGGCAGACATGGACGTCCCCTCCAGAAATTCAGACGCCCATGATACGCACCCTGCGCAGGATCAACGAGCATTGGCGAAACGACGCAGTGCGCTGAGCGTCACGTCGTGGGCTGGCTCCTGCGTTGCAGTATCGGCAGCCTGCGTCTTCACGCCCAGCAAACCCAGCAAGCGACTACGAATTGCCTGAAACCCGGCCTGCCCGCTGTCACGTTGGCGTGGCAGGTCAACGCGGATGTCATCGGCAAGTTTACCGTCGGCCAGAACGATGACCCGGTCAGCGAGCAGGATCGCCTCATCGACATCGTGCGTTACCAGCAGCACCGCCGGGGTGTGCTTGCGCCACAGGTCGATGATCAACTGGTGCATGCGAATGCGGGTCAAGGCATCGAGGGCGGCGAAAGGCTCGTCGAGCAACAGCAGTTTCGGCTCACGGACCAGGCCGCGCGCCAACGCTACACGCTGCGCCTCGCCACCGGATAATGTGGCCGGAAAGGCATTCAGCCGATGGGCCAGACCGACTTCGGTCAATGCTGCTTCGGCCCGAGCCTTGGCATCGTTGATGCGCAGGCCGAGAACCACGTTTTTCCAGGCGCTTTTCCACGGCATCAGCCGCGGTTCCTGAAACACCGCGGCACGTGCCACCGGCACACGCAGCTCGCCACTGTCGATGTCGTCCAGCCCGGCCAGAGTGCGCAGCAAGGTGGTCTTGCCGGAGCCACTGGCACCCAGCAAAGCGACAAACTCGCCCGCGGCAATGTCCAGGTCCAGCCCGTCAATCACCCGTTGTGGGCCAAACTGGCGAACCACGTTACGCAACTGAACCGGGGGCGTGACTGATGAAGTGTTACGCAACTCAAGGGTCGCCATGCTCAATTCCTCACGAAGGTCGGTCGCCAGGCCAGCGCATAGCGCTCCAGCGTGCGAATGATGCCGTCGATCACCAGGCCCAGGACGCTATAGATCAACAGGCAGATAACGATCACATCAGTGCGCATGAAGTCGCGGGCATCGCTGGCCAGAAAGCCGATTCCCGCGGTGGTGTTGATTTGTTCGACAAACACCAGTGCCAGCCAGGAGATACCCAGTGAATAGCGCAGCCCGACAAAAAAAGAAGGCAGCGAACCGGGCAGAATCACGTGCCAGATCAGCTCGCGACGGCTCAGCCCCAAGGTGTTGGCGGCCTCGATCAGTTTCGGGTCGATGTTGCGGATGCCGGAAAACAGGTTCAGGTACACCGGAAAGGTGGTGCCCATCACGATCAGCGCCACTTTGGTGAATTCACCAATGCCGAACCAGAGGATGAACAGCGGCACCAGTGCCAGCGACGGAATGGTGCGCAACATTTGCATCGGCGAGTCGAGGGCGATTTCGCCGCGCCGGGAAAGCCCGGTTATCAATGCAGCGACCACACCAATACTGACGCCGATGCTCAAGCCCAGCAATGCGCGCTGCAGCGATACCCACAGGTGCACGGCCAGTTCGCCTGAAACAATCATCGACCATAGCGTACCGCCGATCTGCGACGGTGCGGCGATCACTCGGCTGGGCAACAGACCGGTTTGTGAGGCCGGTTCCCAGAGCAGCAACAGCGCCAGCGGGCTGAGCAGACGCAAAACAGAGCCCGGCACTTGCCGACGCTGGCGATGCTGTTCAGAGGCGCGACGCTGTTCAGGCTTGTTGACCAGCAGAAAACCGGAGTCGGCGGGGTTGAGCGTTGTGTCAGACATAGGCGCATCCTTTCTGGGCAAATCGGGCATGACGCACCCGACGCAGTATGAACATCATGCTAAGAGCATAAGAAAGCCGAGTGAAATTCTATTTAGCTCTAAGCTAATAGTTAAAATATTTGATTACCAATAAAACTTATAATGCATATTTTTTATAATTAACTTAGACCAAAATCGAATTTCACAGCCTCGTCTGCTTGCCTTTATGGTGCTTCTCGACAAGGTCGAACGGACCTCAACCATTGGCAGGAGTTTTCATGAGCATCGAATTCATCGGCTATATCGCCACGCAACCCGGTTCTGAAATCCACCCGCGCAGCGGCGCGACCATCCAGCCCGACTACGTGAAGACAGTGGCCAAGGCTCATGAAGACGCAGGTTTTGATCGTGCGCTGATCGCGTACCACTCCAACAGCCCGGACAGCACACTGGTGGCCGCGCATGCCGCCAGCGTGACCAGCACACTGAAATTTCTTGTCGCGCATCGTCCCGGTTTCATCTCCCCCACCGTGGCAGCCCGGCAATTTGCGACGCTGGACGTGTTCAATGGCGGGCGTACCGCAGTGCATATCATTACCGGTGGCGACGACAAGGAGCTGCGCGCCGACGGCAGCCACATCGGCAAGAACGAACGCTACGCGCGCAGCGATGAATACCTCAGCGTGGTGCGTCAGGAATGGACCAGCGACAAGCCGTTCGATCATCAGGGCACCTACTACCAGTTCGAGGGCGCGCACTCGCTGGTCAAGTCCCCGCAGCAGCCACACATCCCGCTGTACTTTGGCGGTTCTTCGGCAGCGGCGATTGCGGTGGCTGGCAAACACGCCGACGTCTATGCCTTGTGGGGCGAGACGTACGAACAGGTACGCGATGTGGTCAAACAGGTGCGCGCCGAAGCCGCCAAACATGGCCGGACCATTCGTTTCAGCCTGTCGTTGCGCCCGATTCTGGCCGACACCGAAGAACAAGCCTGGGCACGCGCCGACAGCATTCTGGAAAAAGCCAAGGCATTGGCAGACCGTAACGGCTTTGTCCGTCGCGAACCACCCAACGAAGGGTCGCGTCGCCTGCTGGCCGCAGCGGCACAAGGTTCACGTCTGGACAAGCGCCTGTGGACCGGCATCGCTGGCCTGCTCGGCGCACAGGGCAATTCCACGTCGCTGGTCGGCACCCCGGAACAGGTCGCCGAAGCGCTGCTGGACTATTACGACCTGGGGATTACCACCTTCCTGATTCGCGGCTTCGACCCGCTGGAAGATGCTATCGATTATGGCAAGAAGCTGATCCCGCTGACCCGCGCACTGGTGGCTCAGCGTGAACGGCAGGCTCGCGAACAAGTGGCCTGATTCAACGCCATGCGGGCGGGCGAGGCTTCTGACTGAAGACTGCCCGCCCGCAATGACGTTTTCAGGCGGCTGCTGAAACCGGCTTGAGGGAGCGCGCCACCAGCGCGCCAAAAGCCTCGACCGGTGCTTGCAGATTGCCCAGGAAACGTGGGTAGAACAGCCACAGGTCCATCACCGGTTTGAAGTCCTTGAGCGGTAGCACCACCAGTTGCTCGCGGTGAGCGCTGCGCTCCAGCAACGGCCTTGGCACCAGACCCAACCCCATGCCATCGGCTACCAGCCCCAGTTGCAGCTCGGTGCCGAAGGTTTCCAGATTGACCTTCATGCTCAGCCCCTGATCGGTCAGCGTACGCTGCAAACCTGCGCGAAAACCGCAGCCGTCGGGGTTGAGTACCCAGCCCTGCTCGTAGCAATCCGCCAGCTTGCCGGGCTTTTTCGGCACCAGCCCCTTGGCGCAGACCACCACCAGTTCCATCTTGCCGATTGACTGACCGACGATGTTGTCCGGAAATATCTTGCCAGCAGGGAACAGCGCTGCCGCAGCATCCAGCTCACCGTTTTCGATTTTGCCGATCAGGTGACTGCCCCAGCCGGTGCTGACCTGGGCGCGCAAATCCGGGAATTCTCCGCGTAGCTGCTTGAGCGCATCGAGCAGCACCACGTCACCGATGGTTTGCGGCACACCCAGACGCAACAGGCCGCTGGGCGGCGTGTCGCTGGCCACCAGCTCGCGCAACGCATCCATCTCGCGCAGGATTGCCAGGCACTTCTGGTACACCTGGATGCCCATCGGCGTTGGCTTGAGCGGCTTGGTATTACGATCGAACAGCTCGACCCCAAGGGCCTGCTCGAAATTCTGCACCCGGCGAGTAATCGCCGGCTGGGTCAGATCCAGCGATTCAGCGGCATGGCTGATCGACTGACAGCGGATGACTGCAACGAACGCATCGATATCATCAATTTTCATTCGGACCGCACATAAAGAAGAGAAGAAACACAGGCAAAAAGAATAGTCCCGGCAGACGTCCATTCATAGCCCGTCCAACAGACCGACGCTAGATTTCACGCATTGCAGCACGGAAGTAAAAGACGTTTTCGTTATAACCTAATCATTAAAAAATAGCATATTAAATATCCATATTATGCTTATATCAAACCATTCCCTGACCCTGATCTGGAAATGGACATGACTCAGAACCTACACCCGGAACGACTCGGGGCCTTTATCGACGCGCTGGGCGAGCTGATTGGCAGCGAGCCGCACGAAGGCGATCTGTTGCGTCGCGGCGGCAAGCTGCTGGCGCAACTGGTCAGCCACGATGACTGGCTGGCAGAAGAATTTGCCGTACCCGACCCCGACCGCTATCAGCAATTTCTGCTGCATGCCGACCCGCAGCAGCGCTTTTCAGTGGTCAGTTTTGTCTGGGGGCCGGGGCAACGCACGCCGATTCATGACCATCGCGTCTGGGGCCTGATCGGCATGCTGCGCGGTGCCGAGCATTCACAGGGCTATACCCGCAACGCGCAAGGACGCCTGGAAACCAGCGGCCCGGCAATTCGCCTGCAACCCGGCCAGGTCGAAGCGCTGTCACCGAAAAGCAACGATGTGCATCAGGTCAGCAATGCTTTCAACGATCAAGTGTCGATCAGCATCCACGTTTACGGTGCCGATATTGGCACCGTGAAACGTGCGGTCTACGACCTGGACGGCACAGAAAAACTGTTCATCTCCGGCTATTCGAATGCCGCAGCCATCACCCACGCCACTCAGGATCAGCCAACAGGGAGCCCCGCCCGATGACCACCCCCGCCACCCGATCATTCGCCGACGTTCGTCAGGCATTGCTGGACCGCCAGGAACTGGCCTTGGTAGACGTCCGCGAAGAGGCACCCTTTGCCCAGGCCCATCCTCTGTTTGCGGTGAACATCCCGTTGTCGAAGCTGGAGCTGGAGGTGTTCCCGCGCATCCCGCGACGCGACACAGCCATAACCCTGTACGACGATGGCGAGGGCCTGGCGCAGGTTGCGCTGCAACGTTTACAAGCGCTGGGCTACAGCGATGTGAAACTGCTCGACGGCGGACTGCAAGGCTGGCGTGAGGCTGGCGGCGAGTTGTTCATCGATGTGAATGTGCCGAGCAAGGCGTTTGGCGAACTGGTGGAACACCATCGTGCTACCCCGTCTCTGGCGGCTGAAGAGGTCAAGGCCCTGCTCGACACCAACGCCGATGTAGTGGTGCTCGATGCCCGGCGCTACGACGAGTACCAGACCATGAGCATCCCCGGCGGCATCAGCGTACCGGGCGCGGAACTGGTGCTGCGGGCACGGGAGCTGGCACCGGACCCGAACACCCGAATCATCGTCAATTGCGCCGGTCGCACGCGCAGCATCATAGGCACTCAGTCACTGGTCAACGCGGGCCTGCCCAATCAGATCAATGCGCTGCGCAATGGCACGATTGGCTGGTTACTGGCCGGTCAGACGCTGGATCATGGTCAAGACCGGCGTTTTGCAGCAGTCAGTGAGGAAACCCGCGAAACCGCCAGTGCCGATGCGCGCAAGGTGGCTGATCGCGCCAAGGTCAAACGCGCCAGCCGCGCTGACCTGCAACGTTGGCAAGCCGAGACTTCGCGCACCACGTACCTGTTCGATGTGCGCACACCGGAAGAGTTTGCCAAAGGCCATCTGCCCGGTGCGCGCTCCACACCGGGCGGGCAACTGGTGCAGGAAACCGATCACTTCGCCAGCGTACGCGGCGCACGAATAGCCTTGGTGGACGACGACGGCGTGCGCGCCAACATGTCGGCTTCCTGGCTGGCGCAACTGGGCTGGGACGTGTCGGTGCTCGATGATCTGCATGCAGCAGACTTCAGCGAAACGGGTGACTGGGATGCGCCGTTCCCTGCGCCACCGCAAGTGGAGGCGATCAGCGTCGAGACGCTTGTTCAATGGCAGACACAGGTCGAGGTGGCGGTGCTGGATTTCACCGCCAGCGCCAATTACGTCAAACAGCACATTCCCGGTGCCTGGTGGACCTTGCGCGCCGACCTCAAACAGGCGCTGGAAAAAATACCTGCCGCCGACCGCTACGTATTGACCTGTGGCAGCAGCCGTCTGGCGCGCTTTGCCGTGGCCGACGTCGAAGCGCTGACCGACAAGCCGGTGTTTTTGCTCGATGGCGGCACCGCCAGCTGGATCAAGGCTGGCCTGCCGTTGGAGCATGGCGAAAGCCGACTGGCCTCGCCACGCATCGATCGCTATCGCCGCCCGTACGAAGGCACCGATGCGCCGCGCGAAGCCATGCAGGCCTACCTGGACTGGGAGTTTGGCCTGGTGGAGCAATTGGGCCGGGACGGGACGCACGGGTTTTACGTGATTTGAGCGTGAGGAACGATAAGTGTCTGGCCGACCGATAAACTCAATGGAGAAACACCTCAATGCTGCCTTTTTTCAAATCACCTCTACCGCTCAAAAGCCTGCTGCTGGGCGCGTTGCTCAGTGTGCTGACAGGCCAGCACGTGGTCGCTGCCGAGCAGGCTCCGCTGTTGGTCGCCAATCAGAAGTCGCTGCTGAAAATACTGTTGCAGGTCTCCGGCGAACTCAAGGACGTGCCTTACGAGATCCAGTTTTCCGAGTTCCCCTCGGCGGCCCCTCTGGGAGAGGCATTGAACGCTGGCGCTGTGGATATCGGTGCGCTGGGTGATGCGCCCTATGTGTTCGCGCTGGGCGCAGGTGCGCCCTTGAAAGTGGTCAGCATTACCCATGCCCAGGGCCGTTTCACCACGGCGGTGCTGGTCTCGAAGGACTCGCCGATCAAGACCGTTGCCGACCTCAAGGGCAAGCGCATCGTCACCGGGCGCGGCTCCATCGGCCACTACCTGGCGATCCGCGCCCTGCATGAAGCCGGGCTGAAAACCAGTGACGTCACCTTCATCAACCTGCTGCCCAGCGAATCGCGTCTGTTGCTGGACAGCGGCGACGCCGATGCCTGGGCGACCTGGGACCCTTACACGACGATTTCCATCGCGCAAAGCGACGCTCGTGTGCTGGTCAGTGGCAGCGAGTTGCTGAGCAATCACCTCTACCTCGCCGCCACCAGCAAGGCCATTGAAGGCAAACGTGCCCAACTGGATGATTTTGTAGCCCGGGTGGAGCGCGCCTTCAACTGGTCCAATGCTCATCCCGAAGAGTACGCGGCCGCTCAGGCGAAGGTCACCGGCCTGCCGCTGGCGGTGCATCTGGCGGTGGCCAAGGCGACGAAAATGCAACGTACGCCGATTGATGATCAGATCGTTCAGGGACTGCAGAACACTGCGGACACCTATCTGGCTGAAGGCATCCTGACTAAAAAAATCGATGTTTCAACCGGCTTCGACAAGAGCTTCAACGCCTCACGCGCGCAGATCGCTCAGGCTGCCACGCAATGACCGCTGCCTAACCGCTGCGAAAAGGACCCCGCATGACACTCTCGACCCTGCGCCCTACCCCGCGCCAGCATTATCCGGCAGCCGAGTCGGCTGAAGACTTCAGCGAACGACTGGCTACGCTGACCGCCACACTGGCTGAAACTGCCGAGCAGTACGACATCAGCGCCCTGTTCCCTCACGCCAACTTTCAGTTACTGCACACCCACGGCCTGCTCGGCCTGACCGTACCGGCTGAACTGGGCGGCGGCGGTGCCGATCTGCCGCGCGCGCAGCAAGTAGTCAGCGCAGTAGCCAAGGGCGAACCGTCGACGGCGCTGATTCTGGTCATGCAATACCTGCAGCATTCAAGGCTGCAAGAGAACCGTAACTGGCCGAGCCATCTACGTGTACAAGTTGCCGAAGAGGCGGTACGCGAAGGTGCGCTGATCAACGCCCTGCGCGTCGAGCCTGACCTGGGCACCCCTGCGCGTGGCGGCCTGCCGGGCACCGTCGCCCGCCGCAGCGCCGACGGCTGGCGCATCAGCGGCAGCAAGATCTACTCCACCGGCAGTCATGGCCTGACCTGGTTTGCCGTGTGGGCGCGCAGCGACGACGATGATCCGCTGGTGGGCAGCTGGCTGGTCCACAAGGACACGCCGGGCATCAGGATCATCGAGGACTGGGACCACTTGGGCATGCGCGCCACCAGCAGCCACGAAGTCCGCTTCGACAACGTGCTGGTGCCGCTCGATCATGCCGTCAGCGTTAGCCCGTGGAGCGCCCCGCAATCCGAACTTGATGGGTCGGGCATGCTGTGGATGTCGGTGCTGCTGTCGTCGGTCTACGACGGCATCGCCCATTCCGCCCGCGACTGGCTGGTGCACTGGCTGGAACAGCGCAAGCCGTCCAACCTCGGGGCTACGCTGTCGACCCTGCCGCGCTTTCAGGAAACCGTCGGGCAGATCGACACCTTGCTGTTCGCCAACCAGAGCCTGCTGCAGTCCGCGGCCCAGGGCCACACGCCCGCACAGCATGCTGCACAGATCAAATACCTGGTGACCGGTAATGCTATCCGTGCGGTGGAACTGGCCATCGAGGCCTCGGGGAATCCGGGACTTTCACGCAGCAACCCGCTGCAGCGCCATTACCGCAACGTGCTGTGCGGCCGGGTACATACGCCGCAGAACGACGCGGTATTAGCCAGCGTGGGCAAGGCGGTTTTTGCGGCGCGTAATAAAGAGCAGTAAAACGCACTCAGAGCAGTGACGGCGGCTCGAACGCCGTCACCGGCGGCAGTGCCTGATCCCATTTGACGATATCCACCGACGCGGTCTGCGCCGCACACCCTTGCGACAGGCTGGAAGCACCGATGTCCTGGGTGATCACATTAGGGTTGCCGTGCTTTTCCAGACTGCCCGGCTCGCCATGCACCAAAGGATCGAACCAGGCACCGGTGGCAATCTGCACAACGCCAGGCCGAATACTGTCCGATACGATTACTCCAGCCAGAAACGCCCCCCGCTCATTGAAGACCTTGGCCACATCACCATCGACCAACCCGCGCATTTGCGCATCCAGCGGGTTCAGGGTCAGCGGCTCGCGTGCCTGAATTTTCGAGGAACGACTGTAGCTGCCGTGGTCGTACTGACTGTGCAGGCGGGTTTTGGGTTGATTGGACAGCAGGTGCAGCGCGTGGGTAGACGCAGGTTTATCCAGCCATACCGGATGGCCAGGACAGTCCGCATAAGCGAAGCCTGCGATGCGCTCGGAGAAAATTTCGATACGCCCGGACGGCGTCGGCAGTGGATGCGCGTCAGGGTCATCGCGAAAGGACTTGAGCAGTACGTTATCGGTCTGGGGATAGTCTATTTCCAGTAATCCGTCACGCCAGAACTGTTCGAAATCCGGCAGGGTAATACCAAAGGTTTCAGCGCGCTGCCGAGACTCATCGTAAATAAAATGCAGCCAGGCCTGGGCATCACGTCCTTCGGTAAACGCCTGCGCCACACCCAGCCGCTCGGCCAGCCCGGCCAGAATCGAATAGTCATCACGAGACTCGCCCACCGGCGCGATGGCCTGCTGCATCGCAATCATGAAACGATCGGACGCCGAGCTGCCGATGTCATTGCGTTCCAGCGCCGTGGTGGCTGGCAGCACGATGTCGGCATAGCGTGCCTGAGCGGTCCAGAACTGCTCGTGAACGATGATGGTTTGCGGCCGCTGCCACGCTTCCAGCAGCCGATTGAGGTCTTGATGGTGGTGAAAGATATTGCCACCCGCCCAGTACACCAGGCGAATATCCGGGTAAGTCTGCTGCTGCCCGTTGTAATCGAAGGGTGTGCCGGGGTTGAGCAACATATCTGTCACCCGCGCAACCGGAATGAAGTCCTTGACCGGATTACTGCCTTGGGAAAAGCGCGGCCCGGAGAACGCCTTGCGGCCGCTGCCGGTGTTGTTCATGCAGCCATAACCCAGGCCAAAGCCGCCACCAGGCAAACCGATCTGCCCCAACAACGCCGCCAGGGTGACGGTCATCCAGAACGGTTGCTCGCCATGTATAGAACGTTGCAATGAATAAGCGACATTGATCATGGTGCGTTTACTGGCCATGCGCCGCGCCAGGTCGACAATCTGCTGCGCAGGGATATCGGTCAATGCAGCGGCCCACTGCGGGTCCTTAGGCTGGCCGTCGACGTGACCCAGCAGATAATCGCGAAAACGCTCATAGCCCACGGTGTAGCGCTGAACGAAATCTTCGTTGTGCAGCCCTTCGCTGATCAATACCCAGGCAAGCGCCATCATCAACGCCGTGTCGCTGCCGGGGCGTACCGCCAGCCACTGGTTGTGCGCTGGGCCAGCCAGGTCATCACGCAGCGGGCTGACGTTGACGAACTCCACTCCGGCGTCGGACATGCGTTGCAACGCGTCGGCCAGCAGATGGTCACTGGCACCACCGGGGCTGGTCTGCGCATTCTTGGCGGGCAACCCCCCGAAGGCGACGAACAGCTCGCAGTGCTCGGCGAGATTTTTCCAGGACGTATGCGCCGCCAGCAGCCAGTCCATGTTGCCGACAATGTGCGGCATCAGCACCCGCCCGGCCCCCAGGCTGTAGCTGTCGGTACTGAATACATAACCGCCGATGCAGTTGAGGAAGCGATGCAGCTGGCTTTGTGCGTGATGAAAACGCCCCGCGCTGCCCCAGCCGTAGCTGCCGCCAAAAATTGCCTGATTGCCATACTCGCCTTTGACGCGCTGCAACTCACTGGCGACCAGATCCAGCGCCACCTCCCAGGAGACCTCGACGAACGGCTCCTGCCCACGCAGATCGGGTCGCCCGCCGGCTTGCTGAAGAAAACTGCGACGTATCGCCGGGCGCATGACGCGTGTGGGCGAGGTAATGGCATCGGCAACCGAATCGCCAATAGGTGAAGGGTCCTTGTCCCACTCCCCAGGCAGCAGGGCTTTCAACTTGCCTTCCTCGACCTGCGGGCGATAAACACCCCAATGCAATGACGTAAAACTCATGGTGAAGGCTCCAGGACAAGGCAGTCGTTCAGCGGGCAACCTGCGTCTGGCTGTCCAGCGCCGCATTGAACGACTCGTCAAACACGCTGGCAGCAGGATAGCGTTTGGTCAGCCCGGCGTGGTTGAAAAAATCGATAGTCTGCTGTGCGCCTGCCACCACTTGCGGGGTGATCGGCACCACCACGACCTGGGCGCGGGAAAACCAGCGGCGCGCCACTTGTGCATCGGCTTTGGTCAGCGCAGCCCAGGCGTTGGCGTAGATTTCATTGTGCTGCGGGTCGCTGACCGACCAGGCGCGCGCGGCTTGCAGGCGCTGCAGGAAATCGCTGATCTGCTCGCGCTTGTCCTTGATGGCCTGATCGTTGGCGACAATAAAGCTTTGCGCAGGGATCAAGCCGTCGGCAGTTGCAATGATTCGTGCGCCCTGACGCTCCTGTTGAGTGACATAGGGCTCCCAGGTCGCAATCGCGTCCACCGAGCCGCCATCCAGCGCGTGAGAGGAATCCAGTGCACTAAGGTAGCGATAGTCCACGGCATCGCGGGCGACACCCGCCTTGTCCAGCGCGGTGAGCATCAGTTGCTGGCTGAACGAGCCTTTCCAGATGGCGACTTTCTTGCCGGCCAGATCCGCGACGGTTTTGATCGGCGAATCCTTGCGCACCACAATCGCAACGCCGTCGAGGTTCTGCCGCGATACGCCGATGACCTTGATCGGCGCACCCAGCGCGCCCATGAACAGCGCAGGCGAATCGCCCAGCAAACCGATGTCCAGGCTACCGACGTTCAACGCTTCGGCGACCGGCGAGCCTGCGGTGAACTGCTTCCATTCAAGCTCGTAGGGCAGATCCTTGAGTACACCGGCCGCTTCCATCACGGTCCGGGCGCTGTAACTCTGATCACCGACAATCAGTTCGGCAGCCTGGGTGTTCAGCGTGGCCAAAAGGCCCAGCGCCAGGCCCGTCAGCAGGCGTTGGCTCCAGCAGATGATAGTTGTCGGCACAGGCAGGGTCTCCAGAAGCATCGGGCAGATCGAATTGATCGGCAACGACCCTAACACCCGAACAAAAATTAGCTAAATTCATTTTTGTTCTAGCCTAAGATGCAAAAAAATTATCTAACCCTGTTCGACGAAGCGCTCAGCCAGGCGGTTCATTGAGCTCGACACCTGATTCCAGACGCTCGCGCAGGAATTCGATGAATGCCTGCACTGGACGTGAGGCCTGACGGTGCTGGGGATAAACCGCTGACAGCGTCAAGGGCTCGGGCCGCAAGTCATCGAGCACCCGCACCAGGCTGCCGTCACGCAGCGCCGCGCCAACAATGAACGTCGGCAGGTAGGTGATGCCCAGCCCGGCCACCGCCGTGTCTCTCAGCAGCTCGCCATTATTGGCGCGCATCCGCCCGCTGATGTTCAATATCAAAGGCTTGCCCTGCACCTGAAAACGCCATTGCGCCTGACGGCTGTGGCCATAGGGCAGGCAATCATGAGCGTGCAGATCTTCGGGTTTTTGCGGCGTACCGCGCTCGGCCAGGTAGGCAGGGCTGGCGCAGTAGACCCGATCAATCGAGGCAATGCGCCGGGCGATCAGGCTGGAGTCTTCCAGCACCCCGATACGCAGCACCAGGTCATAGCCTTCGCTGATCAAGTCCACCGCACGGTCGCTCAGGTCCACCTCCACCGCCACGTCGCGGTAGCGCTGCAAAAACAGCGGCAGCAGACAGCCCAGATGCGCAACGGCAAACGACAGCGGCGCACTCAGGCGCAAGGTGCCGCGTGGCTCGCTGTTCTGCCCGGTAATCCCCTGCTCGACCTGTTCGACCTCGGCCAGCAGGCGCAGGGCAGACTCGTAATAACTCTGCCCCAGCGGCGTGACATCCAGACGTCGCGTCGAGCGGTTGAGCAAACGTACGCCCAGCCGTTCCTCCAGTTGCATCAGGCGCCGACTGACAAATTGCTTAGACAGGCCCAGCTTGTCGGACGCCGCCGTGAAGCTTCCGGACTCCATGACCTGGCAGAAAATCCGCATGTCTTCAAAAGGGTTCATGTGTCGTGGCCTGAGTGAACGCTGGGTGCTGTTCGACAGAGCGTAACGTGCCAACCGGCACTGTCAACCACAGCGAGACAGTCATTCATGTTCCAGCTACTTATTGCGACAGTCGATAAGCCGTAACCTTTGTCTCACTTGATCGATTGCTGAATGTGCAGCGTCGATAGACGGATGGAGAAAGAATCATGCTGACTCTTCGTAAAGCTTCCGACCGCGGCGCTGCCAACCATGGCTGGTTGAAATCCTTTCATACCTTTTCCTTTGCCGGTTATCGCAACCCTCAGGAGCAGGGCTTTTCCGATCTGCTGGTGATCAACGACGACCGCGTGATTGCGGGCAAAGGTTTCGGCCAGCACCCACACCGTGACATGGAAATCTTTTCCTACGTGCTGGAAGGTGCGTTGGAACACAAGGATACGCTGGGCACCGGGTCGGTGATTCGCCCTGGCGACGTGCAATTGATGAGTGCCGGCAGCGGCGTGGCGCACAGCGAGTTCAACCATTCGCACACCGAGGGCGTGCATTTTCTGCAGATATGGATCGTGCCGAATGTTGCAGGCGCAACCCCGAACTACCAGCAGGAGCATTTCAGCGCTGAACAGAAACGCGGTCATTTGCAGCTGATCATTTCGCCAGAAGGCGAGAACGGTGCGCTCAAGGTCCGTCAGGACGCTCGTGTGTATGCCGGTCTGTTCAATGGCAATGAAACTGCGACCCTGGAACTGGCTGCCAACCGATATGCCTACGTGCATGTCGCCCGTGGCAGTGTGGTGCTCAATGGGCAGCCGCTTGACGAAGGTGACGGGGTGCGTTTGCGCAACGAACAGGTCATTAGCCTGAGCGAAGGCGTTGACGCAGAAGTGTTGGTTTTTGACATGCGGCCCAATGAACTGCCGCAAATGCCCTGATGCATCGGGCCCGTTACTCGGACCGACATGGCGTTTCTTTCACTTGATCGACGCCTGCATCTGAGCCACGCTCCGCCGACAAGGCATAGTATTCACTCCCCCTGCCCTTGCCGGGCAGCGGGCCGGGTGGGTCAGCGCTATCGAGCATCAGGCGAGGAGAAAACCGTGGCCAGCGATCAACTTGATTGTGTCCTTTTGAAACCCGCCAAGCCCTCTCAAGGCAAGCAGGGTATGGATTATCAGGTCGGCATCTCCGCACAAAGTGCAGGTGCCCGACATATCCATATGCAGCTGCTGACAATTGCCCCTGGAGGCAGGGGTAAGGCTCACAAACATCAGGAGCATGAAACCGCCATCTATGCCCTGAGTGAAGCCACCGGCTGCTGGTATGGCGAGTCGCTGGAAAAGCATGCCATCGTGGAACAAGGCGACTTCTTTTATATCCCGGCGGGAATGCCGCATGTGCCCTATAACCGCAGCAACGAGCGCGAAGCAAAGGTTCTGGTCGCGCGTACTGATCCCAACGAGCAGGAGAGCGTGACCCTGATGCCGCAGCTCGACGAGTTACTGGCATCCAGACAGGACTGAGCGTGACATGCGGGAAAGATGATCTTTTATAAAGATGCTCAAAACGCACAAACAAAAACGCCGCTCTGATGAGCGGCGTTTTTGTGAATTTGGAGCGGGAAACGAGACTCGAACTCGCGACCCCGACCTTGGCAAGGTCGTGCTCTACCAACTGAGCTATTCCCGCAATATGGCGTCCCCTAGGGGACTCGAACCCCTGTTACCGCCGTGAAAGGGCGGTGTCCTAGGCCACTAGACGAAGGGGACACTGCCTGAAACACAATGGTGTGTGTTTCAGTTCCAGACATCATCCGAAGATGTGTTCTGGTTTCACTCAACCCTGCCCTGAGGCAAAGCTGCTTAAAATTGGAGCGGGAAACGAGACTCGAACTCGCGACCCCGACCTTGGCAAGGTCGTGCTCTACCAACTGAGCTATTCCCGCAATGGCGTCCCCTAGGGGACTCGAACCCCTGTTACCGCCGTGAAAGGGCGGTGTCCTAGGCCACTAGACGAAGGGGACACACGTACAACATTCACTACTTATTTGCGCTACGCTGTGTGCTTTACGCTGTAAGTGGCGCGCATTCTATGGATGGATTGAGGGGTCGTCAACCCCCATGTGAAAATTTATTGAAATCAATAACTTCGATGCCGTTCGGACGCTGACCGACTGTCGCCAATCGTTCAGCTGCCTAATCTATATAGAAGAGATGCCGACAAACTCCAGGAGGGACATCTATGCGCAGTAGTGCTTAGCCACTACACTCGCACTAAAACTAATTGAACAAATGAGGTTTGCACAGTGACTCCACTCATGATCACGCTGATGGTATTAGCAGGTATCGCTCTGCTCATCGCGATCGGCTACCTGAATCACGTCGCTGAAAACGGCAAACTGGAAAAGGCCCGCACCAAGGTCGAACTCAGTGATCGCTTGCGTCGCTGCAGCGAAATCACCGAAGTATTCCCCGGCCAGTTGATGTCGCCAGCCTTGAAGCTGCTGCTTACGCGTCTGGAACTGAACGTCGTGCAGCGCATGCTCAGCCTGGACAAGGGTAACGCTCAACTCAAGCACCGCATCGGCGAGCTGGAAGAGCAGATCGGCAAAGGCGAACGCATCGACATCCCCAACCCGGTCACGCCGATCCAGACCGAAGCCAAGGCCAAGGACGTGCGTTTCCTTCTGGAAGCCCTGCATGGTCAGGTGACCCGAGCTGCACATGACGGCTTTCTGCAAACCAGCGAAGCCAAACACTGGATCCGCGAAATCCGCACGATTCTGGTCACCCTACACATCGAGTTCTTCAACAACCTCGGTCAGATGGCCCTCAGTCAGGACCAGCCGGGCCAGGCTCGTCTGGCGTTCGAACGCGGCGTGCAGTATCTGCGCAACCAGCCGGACCCGGTGACGTACCAACAGCAGTTGCTGGCGATGGAAAAACAACTGGCCCGCGCCAACTCAATGGTACTGACCAATACCGCGCCATCCGAAGACGACGACAACGCGCTGACCGAAGGCCTGAAGGCAGACGAAACCGAATCCGAATGGAAGAAGAAAGTCATCTACGATTGATGACTGCCCCGCCGCTGCCGGACCTGTGCTCCGGACAGCGGCAGGTCGAGCGACTCAACAGTCGGTCGATGCCAGAAAGATAGCCGCCAGACGTTCGATCCCCGCCTGATCCACCTCGTTGAAACGCCCCACACTCGGACTGTCCAGGTCCAGCACGCCGATCAGACGCCCATCCTTGACCAACGGCACCACCAGCTCGCTGTTCGATGCGCTGTCGCAGGCGATGTGTCCGGGAAACTCGTGAACGTCCTGAACACGCTGGGTTTGCCGACTCTGCGCTGCTGCCCCGCAAACGCCGCGACCAAAGGGAATGCGCACGCACGCAATCTGCCCCTGAAACGGACCCAGCACCAGCTCTTCGTTACGATTGAGGTAAAAACCCGCCCAGTTCAGATCGTCGATCTGCGTATAGAGGAATGCCGAGAACTGCGCCGCATTGGCGATGAAGTCGCGCTCGTCGGCCAGCAATGCCTCAAGCTGGGCGGCCAGCAGACCGTAGCCATTGAGGCCGGCACCGGTGTTTTGCAAATCGATCATGTGTGTTGCTCCAACAATTCAAGTCCTACCCAGTAACGTGCAAATTGATATGCGCAGCGGCCATTGCGATTGCCACGCGCGGTCGCCCAGCGAATCGCAGCCTTTTCCAGGCTTTCGTCGCGCTGCCATTGCAAGCCGGCTTTGTCTGCCAGTTGCGTGATCCAGTGCTCGACCACGTTCAGGTAATGCTCCTGAGTGAATGGATAGAACGACAGCCACAGGCCGAAGCGGTCAGACAACGCGATCTTGTCTTCCACGGCCTCGCTGGGGTGCAACTCGCCGTCGACGTGCTTCCAGTCAACATTGTCGCTTTCCTTTTCGGGCACCAGATGGCGGCGATTGGAGGTGGCATACAGCAATACGTTATCCGGTGCCTGCTCCAGCGAGCCGTCAAGCACGCTTTTCAGTACGCGATAATCACCCTCGCCCGACTCGAACGACAGGTCATCGCAGAACAGTACAAAGCGCTGCGGCAGTTTGTGCAGTTGTTCGACCACACGCGGCAAGTCGCCCAGATGATCACGCTCGATCTCGATCAGGCGCAGACCGGCCGAGGCGTGCTCGGCCAGCAGAGCGCGGATCAGGGACGACTTGCCGGTGCCGCGCGAGCCCCAGAGCAAGGCATGGTTGGCAGGCAGGCCATCGATAAACTGACGTGTATTGCGCCCCAACTGATCGCGCTGCAGGTCGACGCCGATCAGATCGGTCAGGCGCGTATCCAGGCTCACCTGCAACGGCATCAGGTAGCCGCTACGCCCCTCTTGCACCCAGCGCGCGGCAAGCGTCTGTGACCAGTCGACCGGCTCGCGCACGGCTGGCAACAGCGGTTCCAGCCGGGCCAGCACGGCATCGGCGCGTTGCAGAAAAGCATCCAACCGAGAATCCACGGGATCTCCTTATATTTAACTGATTGGTCAGCAGTGCCTATCAGCTATGCTTGGCCAACCAGAAGTGGCAGTAAGTACTCATGGATATATCGCTCAAAAACAGGCTTTCGTTCAAGCAGGCGCGCCTGGCTGTATTGATCGGCTTCGCGCTGGGGACCTTGCTGAGTCTGTTCCAGATTGCAATCGATTATGCCAGCGAAGACGCGTCCATCAATCGTGAAATCAAATCACTGCTGGAAATCATCCAGAACCCGGCATCGCGCATTGCCTACAACATCGACTCGGAGCTGGCTCAGGAGCTGACACTCGGGCTGCTGCGCTCGCCTGCCGTGGTCAGCGCCAGACTGACCGATAACAATGACGCCGTGCTTGCAAGCGTCGAACGCCCCATGGCGACAGGGCGCTATCGGGTGTTCAGCGATTGGCTGTTCGGTGAAAGCCGTCAGTTTCAGGAAAAACTGCACCTCAACCATTTGCCCGATGAAACCATCGGCACACTGTACCTGACCGTGGACACCTTCGCTTTCGGCAGCCACTTTCTGCAGCGCGCCGAAATCACTCTGCTCAACGGCTTCGTGCGCAGCCTGGCGCTGGCCGGCATTCTGACCATTCTGTTCTACGCCACCCTGACCAAGCCGCTGGTAAGGGTGATCCGCGAACTGAGCAGTCGCGACCCGCGCAACCCCGACCAAGGGAAAATAACCTGCCCGCCTCACCATGAGCAGGATGAAATCGGCGTATTGGTCGCGACCTTCAACCGTCAATTCGAAACCATGGGCAGCGAGTTCTCCAGACGACGCGCGGCCGAAGATCGGCTGACCGAACATCTCAACGAACTGGAAAACATTGTTTCGGCACGCACCAATGAGCTCAAGGCCAGCAACATACGCCTGCGCGAATCCAACGAGGAACTACAGATAGCGCGCAGTACGGCGCTGGATATGGCCCATGCGCGCTCGGCGTTTCTGGCGCACATGAGCCACGAAATCCGCACCCCGCTCAACGGCCTGCTGGGTATGCTGGCGCTGTCACTGGACAGCCCGCTCAGCGCCGAGCAGCGCCAGCAACTGATGATCGCCCACGACTCCGGCAAGGTGCTGGTCGAACTGCTTAACGATATTCTCGACATGTCCAAGTTCGACGCAGGTCATCTGGAGATCGAGCGCATTCCCTTCGACCTTGGGGTGTTGATCGAGGACACCGCCAACCTGCTGTCACAGAATGCGGCCCCCAGCGTGGAGCTGACCTGCCTGATTGCGCCGGACTTTCCGGCCATGGTTACTGGCGACCCTACCCGGGTGCGGCAGATCGTCAGCAACCTGCTGTCCAACGCACTCAAGTTCACCCGTTTTGGGCGCGTGGATGTGCGTCTGACTCACCATAAAGATGTCAGCGGAGAAAACCGGGTACGCATCGAAGTCCGTGACACCGGCATCGGGATTGCGCAGGACGCCCAGGCGAAAATATTCCAGCCGTTCACTCAGGCAGAAACCGCCATCACTCGGCAGTATGGCGGCACCGGGCTGGGTCTGGCGCTGACCAACAATCTCTGCGAGGCCATGAATGGCACGCTGAGTATCCAGTCACAGTCCGGTTTCGGCAGTCAGTTCTGCGCCGAGCTGCCGCTGCCGGTGCATGTGTCCGCAGTCACTCAGACCGCGCTCAGGGGCCGGGTCACTGTGGTCAGCTCGGCTGGCAGCGGCCTGGTGGAGCTGCTTGGCAACCTGCTGCCAACCTGGGGGGTCGATCTCAAGCGACGCAGCATTGATGATCGCCCGGAAGACGTGGACCTCGACAGCAGCCCGGACCTGGTCATTACCGACTGCCCCGAATGCCTGTTTGCGATTCGCCCCACTACACCCGTGCCGATCCTGCTGGTCACCGCCTATGGCAATTTCATGCCCGGCGAACAGGCTACAGCCCTTGCCCCGCTGCAACAGCAGGCTCGACCACTGGCGCGCAACGCGCTTTACCACACGCTGCGGCGTGTACTGGGTCAGGAAGAGACAGGCGTCAGGGACACAAAAGCGCCAGAGCAAACGGCTCAGCGCATGGCCAGAGTACTGTTGGTGGAAGACAACCCGGTCAATCAGCTGGTGGCCAAGGGCATACTTGGCAAGCTGGGGTGCGAAGTGATCATCAGCAGTCACGGAGGCGAGGCCTTGGAACAATTGGAGCAAGGCCACTTTGATCTGGTGTTGATGGACTGCAACATGCCCGTCATGGACGGCTATGAAGCCAGCCGCCAGATCCGCAGCAGCGGCCGCTGGCCAAACCTGCCGATCGTGGCACTTACCGCCAACGCCATGCCCGATGAACGTGAGCGCTGCAAGGCGGCAGGCATGAACGACTACCTGGCCAAGCCATTCCGGCGCGCCGAACTGGCGGGCATTCTGGACCAGTGGATTCCCATCGCTGATATCCGCTGAAACGGCTTAGCGCAGCAGCGCTTCGATTTCACCGGTCAGTTCCTCGGGCTTGGTCAACGGGGCGAAACGCTTGACCAGCGCGCCATTCCTGCCAATCAGGAACTTGGTGAAATTCCACTTGATTCGCTCGGTCCCCAGCAACCCCGGTGCCTGCTGCTTGAGCTGAACGAACAAGGGATGGGCCTGAGCGCCGTTCACGTCGATCTTCTTGAACAGCGGGAAGCTGACCCCGTAGTTCAGTTCGCAAAACCCGGAAATCGCGCCCTCGTCACCCGGCTCCTGCTTGCCGAACTGATTGCAAGGGAAGCCCAGCACTACCAGCCCTTTATCCTTGTAGTCCAGCCAGAGTTTTTCCAGGCCTTTATATTGCGGGGTAAAGCCGCATTTACTGGCCGTATTGACCACCAGCACCGCCTTGCCAGCGTAGTCGGCGAGGGTTTTCTGTTCTCCCTTGATCGTAGTGACCGGGATACTCAGCAGGTTTTCGCTCATCAAAAGAGGCCTCAAGACCAGGCGGTGGCGGGATCTGAATGTGAGCACTGACCTTAGCCTGCAACGGCGTGCGGCGCACGCCAATTTTCGGTATTGATACAGGTCGATAAGCCCGGAGCCGCTGCGCGCAGCGGCACAGCAATCGCCCGGCTACTGGCGAGGGACCAGGTCCAGGCACACCGAGTTGATGCAGTAACGCAACCCGGTCGGTGGCGGACCATCGGGAAACACATGACCCAGGTGAGCGTCGCATTTGGCACAGACCACTTCGGTACGAATCATGCCGTGGCTGACATCGCGCACTTCGACCACCGCGCTACCTTCCAGCGGCGCATAAAAGCTGGGCCAGCCGCAGCCCGAATCGAACTTGGTAGTGGAATCGAACAGCGGCTCATTGCAGCAGATGCAGTGGTAGACGCCTTCTGTCTTTGTCTCGTTGTACTTACCGGAAAACGGCCGCTCGGTGCCTTTCAGGCGGCAAACCTGATACTGCGCCGGGTCGAGCATCTCTTTCCACTCTTCAAGCGTTTTCTGCAACTTGTCCACAGGTACACCTCCGAATTCGAAAAACCCCGATCTGTACCTTTTCCACAGATCAGGTGGCACGTATGATTGCGCCAGGTCAGACGTCAGTCTGGCACCCGCGTTTGTCGCATACAAACCCATTTTCATGGCGAACGTGCTGCGACCTTCATTGCAAGCCGGCAACAGCTCGTCCATTTTCGGGATCATCACCATGCAGTTCAACAAATCGAACAAGCTCGCAAACGTCTGCTACGACATTCGCGGGCCGGTGCTCAAGCACGCCAAACGCCTGGAAGAGGAAGGCCATCGCATCCTCAAGCTGAACATCGGCAACCCGGCACCGTTTGGTTTCGAGGCGCCGGACGAAATCCTGCAGGACGTGATCCGCAACCTGCCGACTGCCCAGGGCTACAGCGACTCCAAGGGCCTATTCAGCGCCCGCAAGGCTGTGATGCAGTATTACCAGCAGAAGCAGGTCGAAGGCGTCGGCATCGAAGACATCTATCTGGGCAACGGTGTGTCCGAGCTGATCGTGATGTCGATGCAAGCATTGCTCAACAACGGCGACGAAGTGCTGGTTCCGGCACCCGATTACCCATTGTGGACTGCGGCAGTGGCGCTGTCCGGCGGCAGCCCGGTGCATTATCTGTGCGACGAGCAGGCCAACTGGTGGCCAGACCTTGAAGACATCAAGGCCAAAATCACGCCGAACACCAAGGCCATGGTGATCATCAACCCCAATAACCCGACCGGCGCAGTGTATTCCCGCGAGGTATTGCTGGGCATGCTGGAGCTGGCTCGCCAGCATAATCTGGTGGTGTTCTCCGACGAAATCTACGACAAGATCCTCTACGACGACGCCGTGCACATCTGCACTGCCTCGCTGGCACCGGACCTGCTGTGCCTGACCTTCAACGGTCTGTCCAAGTCGTATCGGGTCGCAGGCTTCCGCTCCGGCTGGATTGCCATTTCCGGACCGAAACACAACGCACAGAGCTACATCGAAGGCATCGACATCCTGGCCAACATGCGCCTGTGTGCCAACGTGCCGAGCCAGCACGCCATCCAGACTGCGCTGGGCGGCTATCAGAGCATCAACGACCTGATCCTGCCGCCAGGCCGTCTGTTGGAGCAACGCAACCGCACCTGGGAGCTGCTCAACGATATTCCCGGCGTCAGCTGCGTCAAGCCGATGGGCGCGCTGTATGCATTCCCGCGCATCGACCCGAAGGTGTGCCCGATCTTCAACGACGAAAAATTCGTCCTCGACCTGCTGCTTTCTGAAAAACTGCTGGTGGTTCAGGGCACCGCGTTCAACTGGCCGTACCCTGATCACTTCCGCGTCGTGACACTGCCACGTGTCGACGAACTGGAGCAGGCCATTGGCCGCATCGGTAACTTCCTGAAAGGTTATCGTCAGTAAACAGACATCGTCCCCTCTCGCGCCGCATCCCTGCCCCGACCTGTTCGGGGCAGTTTATTTGTGACCTGCCAAAACAGCATCACCGCCCTGCCCTCACCCCCTCAGGCATCGACCACTCTGGCTCAGGCGCCGTTCAGCTTTGCGGGATTACCATCGATTGCGTGAAGAGGACACAGTTTGAAATAGTCCCTCTGTTGAATAGCAGCGGGCATCACCTTATATACCCGGCATCGAGTTACATATTTACCTGAGGAGAACGTTTCGACCATGATGCGCATTTTGCTGTTTTTGGCCACTAACCTTGCGGTCGTGCTGATTGCCAGCATCACCCTGAGCCTTTTTGGCTTCAATGGGTTCATGGCGGCCAACGGGGTTGATCTGAACCTCAATCAGCTGCTGGTTTTCTGCGCTGTGTTCGGTTTCGCGGGCTCGTTGTTCTCGCTGTTCATCTCCAAGTGGATGGCGAAAATGAGTACCGGTACTCAGATCATCAGTCAGCCTCGTACCCGCCATGAGCAATGGTTGCTGCAGACCGTTGAACAACTGTCCCGCGATGCGGGTATCAAGATGCCGGAAGTCGGTATTTTCCCGGCGTATGAAGCCAACGCTTTCGCCACGGGCTGGAACAAGAACGACGCACTGGTTGCGGTAAGCCAGGGCCTGCTCGAGCGGTTCTCGCCGGATGAGGTAAAAGCTGTACTGGCGCACGAAATCGGCCACGTTGCCAACGGCGACATGGTCACACTGGCGCTGGTGCAGGGTGTGGTGAACACGTTCGTGATGTTCTTTGCCCGCATCATCGGTAACTTCGTCGACAAGGTGATCTTCAAGAGCGAGAACGGTCAGGGTATTGCCTACTACATCACGACGATTTTCGCCGAGCTGGTATTGGGCTTTCTGGCCAGCGCCATCGTCATGTGGTTCTCGCGCAAACGCGAATTCCGCGCTGACGACGCAGGGGCTCGACTGGCCGGTACGGACGCGATGATCGGTGCGCTGCAACGCCTGCGTTCCGAGCAGGGCGTACCGGTGAACATGCCTGACAGCCTGACGGCGTTCGGCATCAACGCCGGCCTGAAGAAAGGCCTGGCAGGGCTGTTCATGAGCCACCCGCCGCTGGAGCAACGTATCGAGGCGCTGCGCCGCCGCGGGTGATTCAGGGTTTCGAGATGACTATCGTGCCGGCGCTCTGCGTCGGCACGCCGTTATGGACGCTCTGCGTCCGGTCCTGAGTGCATGGCACGGCAGGAAAGGCGGCACGGTCGTAAAAGGCTGCGCAATGACCAATATCGTGTTGTCCCAGGTCCCGATTGACCTGCGCCTGATGAAAGCCAATCTACCCTGCCTTCCAACGCTGCAGCCAAAACTCCGCCTGCATGAAACCTCCTGAAAATTAGATCAAAAAGCGCCAGAACTTATATTAGATTTAGATCATGAGAATGACCGACTATGGGGCATTCCCATATTCTGGAGCTGTAAATGTTCCCAAGCCTGTTTATTTCCCATGGCTCTCCCATGCTCGCGCTGGAGCCCGGCGAGAGTGGCCCCGCCCTGATGCGATTGGCCGCCAGCCTGCCCAGGCCTCGCGCCATCGTAGTGGTGTCTGCACACTGGGAAAGCCACGAACTGATCGTCAACGGCAATCCACAACCCGAGACCTGGCATGATTTCGGCGGCTTTGCGGCTGAACTGTTTGCGGTGCAGTACCCGGCGCCAGGTCTGCCTGAGCTGAGCCGCACGATAGTCGAGTTGCTGGCCGCCAGCGGTCTGCCCGCACGCATCGACAGCAGACGACCGTTCGACCATGGTGTCTGGGTGCCTTTGTCGTTGATGTACCCGAACGCCGATATTCCGGTGGTGCAGGTCTCCCTGCCCAGCCGCCAGGGCCCCGAGCTACAGACACGGGTGGGCCGCGCGCTGGCCAGCCTGCGCGCACAGGGTGTATTGATTATCGGCTCCGGTAGTATCACGCATAACCTGCGCGATCTGGACTGGAACGCCGGCCCTGGAAGCACAGAGCCATGGGCTGCGACGTTTCGTGACTGGATGATCGACAAGCTGCAAAACGACGATGAAGCCGCACTGCACCACTACCGCAGTCTTGCTCCTCATGCGGTGCGAGCGCACCCGAGTGACGAGCATTTGCTGCCGCTGTATTTCGCACGGGGCGCAGGCGGAGCATTCAGTGTTGCCCATCAAGGCTTCACCATGGGTGCGCTCGGAATGGACATCTATCGGTTCGGCTGATACCGAAAACGCCTTCCCGCCTGAATCCTGAATCCTAAATTCAGCACAAAAAAATCCCCGAACCAGTCGGGGATTTTTTATTGACCTATCAGCTCAGAAGCCGATCAATCTTCGCGATAGCGACGCAGCTTGAGCTGCTTGCCAGCAACACGGGTGTCCTTGAGCTTGGTCAGCAGACGCTCAAGACCATCTTCCGGCAGCTCGACCAGGCTGAAGCTGTCACGCACCTGGATGCGGCCGATAGCTTCGCGGGCCAGGCCGCCTTCGTTGAGGATGGCACCCAGCAGGTTCTTGGCAGCGATACCATCACGCGCACCCAGCGCGGTACGGCAACGAGCACGGCCTTCGGCAAGCGGGACCGGCGCACGACGCTCACGCTCAGGACGATCACCGCGATCGCTGCTGCCGCTACGCTCTGGACGATCACCGCGAGGGGCGTTGTTCGGAACCAGCGGGCGCTCGCGCTCGATAGCTGCCAGGGTCAGAGCCTGACCGTTGGTAGCCTTGCGCAACAGCGCAGCAGCAAGGGCACGAGGGCTGCAACCGATGTCGGCAGTCAGACGATCCAGCAGATCGCCATGAGTCGATTCGGCATCGGCAACCAGTGGCGACAGGCTGTTGGTCAGTTTCTTGATGCGGGCATCCAGAACGGCCTGGGCATCCGGCAGGCGGACTTCAGCAACCTTCTGACCGGTTACACGCTCGATCACCTGCAGCATACGGCGCTCGCGAGGAGTTACCAGCAGCAGTGCACGACCTTCGCGACCGGCACGACCGGTACGGCCGATACGGTGAACGTAGGACTCTGGATCGTAAGGCATGTCCACGTTGAATACGTGGGTGATACGCGGAACGTCAAGACCACGGGCAGCAACGTCGGTCGCTACAACGATGTCCAGACGGCCATCCTTGAGGGAATCGATAACGCGCTCGCGCTGGTTCTGAGCGATGTCACCGTTCAGTGCAGCAGCCTTGTAGCCTTTGGCTTCAAGGGCGCTTGCCAGGTCCAGGGTCGCCTGCTTGGTGCGGACGAACATGATCAGGGCGTCGAAGTCTTCGACTTCCAGCAGGCTCAGTACAGCGGAGGTCTTCTGGTCAGCGTGAACCAGCAGGTGAGCCTGCTCGATCGCGGTTACGGTCTGGGTCTTGGTCTGGATCTTGACGTGCTTCGGATCGCGCAGATGGCGCTCGGCGATGGCACGGATCGACTGTGGCAGCGTTGCCGAGAACAGTACGGTCTGGCGGGTTTCAGGCATGGCCTTGAAGATGACTTCGAGGTCGTCCATGAAGCCCAGCTTGAGCATTTCGTCCGCTTCATCGAGAACCAGATGGTTCACGGTTGCCAGGACTTTCTCGTCACGACGCAGGTGGTCGCAGAGACGGCCCGGGGTGGCGACAACGATTTGTGCGCCGTTGCGGATGGCCTTGAGCTGCGGGCCCATTGGCGCGCCGCCGTAGACCGCTACAACGGTCACGCCCGGCATTTGTTTGGCGTAGGTCTCGAACGCGGTGGCAACCTGAAGTGCCAGTTCGCGGGTCGGGGCCAGGATCAGTGCTTGCGGCTCGCGCTTGCTCGGGTCGATGCGATGCAGGATAGGCAGTGCGAACGCGGCGGTTTTACCCGTACCGGTTTGCGCCTGACCAATCATGTCGTGACCGGCGAGAATAATCGGGATCGATTGCTGCTGAATGGCCGAAGGCTCTTCGTAGCCAGTGGCGACGACTGCTGCAACGATATTTGGATGAAGTTCGAGAGCGGCGAAGCCGCCGATTTCCTGGGTCATGGGTCTGCCTCTAGTGCATCCGCAAAGACCCATGCTTCAAAGCTGCGCGTGCCGTGTACGACCTTGAGGTCACCCTGGCTGCTTTGTCGGCGGGGATTTGCGAAAACGTTTGATGAATGGATCGTCCAGGCTAGTCCGTTGTGCGAACAAGCAACCGAAGCTGGCTTCGGGGTACTGCAATACCTTGACGAGGGCCCTGTTAAGGCCGGCGCGCACTATACCGGAAATATGCACCTTAGTGAGTCTTTTTTTGCGAAACATTGCGCCATCCTTGAGCAACCCAAGCCCCTTGGTCCGGGCAGAGGGCTGGCCGACAAGGGCGCGGGCCCGAGATTGCGGGCGTTGCCGCTTAAACGTTTAATCTGCTCTTGCGGATGGCCGGTATCCCGACCTGCGGGGTGTGGCGAATTGTCTCACCCCTGATTTCAGACCAGCCAGCACATGCCTCGCCCGCTCAAGTCGCGGAACGGACCGCCCTGATCAACGACTCCAGCGAGTACCCCAGATGCGGCGCAAGTGCCTCGGCACGCGAACTCAATGCCTCGATATCCAGCGTCTGATCGAGGTCGGCAGGCACAATCAGAATGACGTTGCCCTCCTTTACCGGCAGCTCCCAGTAATGACGGTGGTACAAACCCCGCAGCAAGGCCGCGCCCAGCGGTTTACCGTCGTCGGTGGCCCACTGGTTGATGATCAGCCAGCCACCGGGATTGAGGCGTTGCTGGCAGCCCTGCAAAAAATTCCAGGCCAAATGCCCGACGCCCGGCCCGACATCGGTGTACAGGTCGACAAAGATCAGGTCGGCAGGCTCTGCGCTGTCCAGCAACTCCAGCGCATCGCCGATGCGGATATACAGACGCGGGTCGTCATCGAGCCCCATGAACTCCATGGCCAGGCGCGGCACATCAGGGCGCAGCTCGATGACTTCCACGTCTTCAAGCGGCAGGAACTTCATGCAGGCCTGGGTCAGGGTACCCGCACCCAGCCCTAGAAACAGCGCGCTGTCCGGCGCATCGTGACACAGTGCGCCGATCAGCATCGCGCGGGTGTAGTCGTATTCCAGCCAGCTCGGGTCAGCCGTAAACGTGCAGCTCTGCTCGATGGCCTCGCCAAACTCCAGAAAGCGATAATCCTCTACTTCCAGCACGCGGATCATGCCGAAGTCGTCGTGGACCTCGGCCAGAATTCGTTCTACGCGCTCACGCTCTTCCGTCATTACCGTTCCTGGTCATCGCTGCGCCGAGCGCAAAACGCGAATTGTCGGGCAAGCGCGCGGCTTTGTCACACATTGCCGGGCGTGATGCCGTCCCGGTGGTCTGCCCTACGCTGGCAGAGCAACAGCGAACTGCTAACATGCGGACCCGATTGCACAACCCTAGAGCCAATAATGAGCCAACCCTGGAGCCCCGACAGCTGGCGGGCACTGCCGATTCAGCAGCAACCTCACTACCCTGATGCCGCGCATCTGTTGAAGGTCGAACAGACCCTGGCCAGCTATCCGCCGCTGGTGTTTGCCGGCGAAGCACGAGAGTTGCGCCGCCAGTTTGCCGAAGTAACCCAGGGTCGCGCATTCCTGCTGCAGGGCGGCGACTGCGCGGAAAGCTTCATGGAGTTTTCCGCTGCCAAGATTCGCGACACGTTCAAGGTGCTGCTGCAGATGGCCATCGTCATGACCTTCGCCGCCGGCTGCCCGGTGGTGAAGGTCGGACGCATGGCCGGACAATTTGCCAAGCCTCGCTCGGCAAACGACGAAATCGTCGATGGCGTAACGCTCCCGGCGTATCGCGGTGACATCGTCAACGGTATCGGTTTCGACGAGAAAAGCCGTGTGCCGGACCCGGAGCGCCTGCTGCAGGCCTATAACCAGTCCACCGCCACCCTGAACCTGCTGCGCGCCTTCGCACAGGGCGGGTTTGCCGACCTGCATCAGGTACACAAGTGGAATCTGGACTTCATCGCCAACTCGGCGCTGGCCGAAAAATACAGCCAGCTGGCCGGACGCATCGATGAAACGCTCGCTTTCATGCGCGCCTGCGGCATGGACAGCTCGCCGCAACTGCGTGAAACCAGCTTTTTCACCGCCCACGAGGCGTTGCTGCTCAATTACGAAGAAGCCTTCGTGCGGCGCGACAGCCTGACCAATGATTACTACGATTGCTCGGCACACATGCTGTGGATCGGCGACCGTACCCGGCAACTGGATGGCGCGCATGTCGAATTCCTGCGTGGGGTGAACAACCCGATCGGCGTCAAGGTCGGCCCGAGCATGAACACTGACGACCTGATTCGCCTGATCGACATCCTTAACCCGGACAACGATCCGGGCCGTCTCAACCTGATCGCGCGGATGGGTGCCAACAAGGTCGGCGATCACCTGCCACAGCTGATTCGTGCGGTTGAGCGCGAAGGCCGCAAAGTGCTGTGGAGCTCCGATCCGATGCATGGCAACACCATCAAGGCCAGCAGCGGCTACAAAACCCGCGACTTTGCGCAGATCCTCGGCGAAGTGAAGCAGTTCTTTCAGGTGCATCAGGCTGAAGGCACTTATGCCGGAGGCATCCATATCGAAATGACCGGGCAAAACGTCACCGAATGCATCGGCGGCGCCCGCCCCATCACCGAAGATGGCCTTTCGGATCGCTACCACACCCACTGCGACCCGCGCATGAACGCCGATCAGTCACTGGAGCTGGCGTTCCTGATTGCCGAAACCCTGAAGCAGGTCAGGCGCTAAGCAGAGCAAACCGCCCGCTCAGCGCTTGAGCGGGTCATCCCAAAACGGACGCTCGGCTTCCTGCTGAATGTCGGCCCTGCTCAGCCCCAGGTCCTTAAGCGTGTCATCACTCATCTGCGCCAGATAGCGGCGCTGACGATGCAGCTCCAGCCAGCGCTGCAAGTGATGCTTCAACCACACCAATGCCTTGCCAGGCTGAGCATGCCCGGCAGCCCTTGCGATCAATACACACTCTTTTTGACCATTCATCATCTTGCCCTCCGTGTGAGATGACTAAAGTCTCGCGCCTGACCCAAGATCAATCCAACGAATGTTTCTTATGCAATACATCTTTGAAATTGATGTATTGATCGACCCAAATGTGCTGCCGCTCACACCGGCAGTCGATAATTATTTAAGTGCCCACTTGCCCCGACAGACAGATAACCAATATATAAAAACCCAAGCCAGACATGCAGCAACCTTACAGCAAGCCAAACGCTTTCGTTATTACAGAATAGACTAGCGTTTCAATTGACAGGCCCCGTGAACGTTCTAGAATTCTGAAAACAGCTTCTTGGGTAACTACTATAAAAACCATTATACCAATGCCCATTATAAAAACGGCTGACACCCGTCCATTGAAGATAATAGCTAACCACTGAGGGTGCTAAGAGACGCCCCCTAAACGAGAAGACGTGCATCGGTAATATGTGGCGTTCTGGAGAAACACATGGGCATGGAAGCCAATCGCATTTTATTCAACGCCGAACCGTTTGGATTCGGTCCCTCTGCGGCAATTGCCGCCATTGCACCTTACTTTATAGGCAGCGGCTGCCATGCCTACGCGGGTGAAGGGCACTCACTGGATCTGCAAAAGCACCTTCCCTATCGAAAAATCCATGACATGACCGGAAGCAGCCCGAGAGACTGGGATAAATTAATCTCTGATGTCGATATCGTTGTAACAGCCATGGATCTCGACATAGCAATTCGATCACTGTCCTTAGGTAAACGCGTTGTTTTTTATGATGCCTTGACCTGGTGCTGGCAAGCAGAAACACGCTGGCCCCGCATCGAAGAACTTATTCACCGCCCTCGCTTGCTTTATATTGCCCAGAACTTTATAGGCGTAGTTGAACGCCTGGCGGGCATAAAATCAAAAAATCACTTTGTCGTCCCGCCCATTACATCCCGAGCCAGGTACGCACCTCGAAATAGCCAGTCCAACGTTGTCCTGCTTAATCTGGGCGGACTTAAGAACCCTTATACCGATGAGGCGATGCTTATCGACTTTGCCCGCGCGATTACGCTCGCCTTGCGTGCAGCACTCGATCAGGGGGTGAAGCTTCACATCGCCACCAGCCAAACAATCGCAGAAGCACTGGCATCAGACGATGCCAGCACTTACCCCCTTACGGAGGTCGCCCGGATGATGCATGACTGCCAATTTGCAGTTTGTACACCTGGCTTGGGCAACATCTACGAATCGGCTGTTATGCAAACACCGGTCATATGGCTGCCGCCGGTCAACAATACGCAAGGCCTTCAGCTGGCTCATCTGCGCAACGCCGGTATGGTTGACGCGGAGCTAGGCTGGGAAACGCTGGGCGTCAACATTGATTACACAACATCCACACAAACCTGTCTGGCTAGCATCGACGAGGCAATTTCAACACTGGGAGACATTGAGCGAAGTGCCGTTCTCAATGAAAAAATGGCAGTTGCAGTTGCCCGCATGCGCCAGTGCACAGGCGGCAAGACTTCTCGGCTGATCGAACGCTTCGGCAGCGGAGGTGACGCAGTGGCCGCTCAAAAAATCAGGGAATGGATAAACGTACCCGAAAACGGAGATCGCTTATGAAAATTGCCCAGGTTGCCCCTTTGTTCGAGGCGGTCCCGCCTCAACGCTACGGAGGTACGGAGCGAGTGGTGTCCTACCTCACTGAGGCACTTGTTGAACTAGGCCACCAAGTGACGTTGTTCGCCAGCGGCGACTCATTGACGTCTGCAGAGCTTGATGCAGTCTGGCCCGCCGCTCTGAGGCTCGATTACGGAAGCTTCGACGTCATCAGCCCGCACCTGGTCATGATGGAACGCGTGAGGCGTCGTGCGCAGGAGTTCGACATTATTCACTTCCACCTGGACTTCTACCCCTTCTCCCTGTTCAGCCGCCAGCCCACACCGTTTGTTACCACCTTGCATGGTCGAGTCGATCTGCCCGCACTCAAACCGGTGTTCAACACCTTTGCAGACATGCCGCTTATTTCGATTTCCAACGCTCAACGCAATGATCTGCCAGCCGCCAACTGGGTGGGCACGGTGTATCACGGCTTGCCGCTACAACTCCATACACCCCGGCAAGTGGAAAGGACATACCTTGCTTTTCTGGGACGAATCACGCCTGTGAAGCAAGTCGATGCGGCCATTCGCATCGCCCAACAATGCGATATCCCCATCAAGATTGCTGCCAAGATAGACGCCGTTGACAGCGCTTACTTTGAACGAGACATACGTCCGCTATTGGATTCTCCGCTGGTCGAATACATAGGTGAGATCAATGAGCAGGAAAAAACCACTTTCCTGTCAGGTGCCTTGGCACTTTTGTTTCCTATTGATTGGCCAGAGCCTTTCGGTCTGGTCATGATCGAGGCAATGGCGTGCGGTACTCCAGTGATCGCATTTCCCTCCGGCTCAGTCCCGGAAGTCATAGAAGACGGAGTCACAGGCTTCGTTGTCCGCAACGAAGCAGAAGCGGTAGCCGCCGTCCATAAGGTGGGCCAGCTATCTGCCATGCGAATACGCGAGCAGTTTCAAAAGCGTTTTTCAGCGCGTCAAATGGCCGAAAACTATGTCCATGCCTATCAGTCACTCATTGACCGGTCCTCATCCTGTTAAAAGTCGTCATCGCAAAAAATAGAGCTGACGCATAAGATCAGCTTGAAGAATGTTTCTTATGCAGTCCATCTGGGAGATTGATGGTTTGGCCAGCTATCCAGGCATCGATACAGAGCTGCTTCGTACCTTTGTGGCAATTGCCGACCACGGCGGTTTCACCCGCGCAGGTGAAGCCGTGAACCGCACTCAATCGGCGGTCAGCATGCAAATGAAGCGTCTGGAGGAGGATGTCGTACAGCGTCAACTGTTCCAGCGTGAAGGCCGGACCCTGAACCTGACGGCAGAGGGGCAAGTGTTACTTGGCTATGCGCGGCGCATCCTCAAGCTGCACAGTGAGGTGTTCAATACGCTGCGCGAGCCACACATGATCGGGGTGGTAAAAATCGGCTCGCCCGATGACTACGTGATGCGCTTTCTGCCCGGCATTCTTTCGCAGTTCGCGCAGGCCTACCCGCTGGTTCAGGTAGAGGTGCATTGCGAACCGTCCGACCTGCTGCTACAACGCAATGACCTGGACCTGACCATCGTTACGCGCAAGCCCGGCACCGAGATCGGTACGCTGTTGCGTCATGAGCGTCTGGTCTGGATGGAAGCCAGCGGTTTTGCTCCGCATGAGCAAAACCCCATTCCGCTGGCGATGTTCAATACGCACTGCTTCTGTCGCGACTGGGCATGCAACGCACTGGACAGCGTGGAGCGTGATTACCGCATCGCCTACAGCAGCTCCAGCATGGCAGCAATCACAGCAGTGGTCAGCGCGGGCCTGGCAGTCACTGCACAGTTTCAAAGCCTGATCACTGCAGATTTGCGCATCATCGGCGCGGCCGAACAATTGCCCGAGCTGCCAACGGCCAGCATCGTACTGCTGCGCAATCCGAAAAACCCCTCGCCCATCACCGAATGCATGGCCGACTACATCATCGACGGCTTCAAACCTTGAGCGCGAGAATGACTGCGCAGAGCACCAGAAACACGCAGAACATCAGGCGCAGCGTTCGCTCCGGCAGCGAATGCGCCAGTTTGACACCCCAACTGATGCTCGCCAGACCACCAATGGCCAATGGAATGCCCATCGACCAGTTGACGTGATCGTGCAGCGCGTAGGTAACCAGCGTGATCCCGGTGCTAGGGGCTGCGAGGGACAGCGCCAACCCTTGCGCCACAACCTGTGTCGTGCCAAACACGCTGGTAAGAATTGGCGTGGCCACCACTCCCCCGCCAACGCCAAACAGACCTCCGGTCATACCGGACCCGACGCCCAGCAGCCATAGCCATTTTTCGTGGCGCAACCCGCTACCGGCCTGATGGCCGCGCCAATACATCTGCGCCACGTTGAACACGGTCAGAACCACTAGAAAGCCGACAAAGCCCAGGCGCATGCTTTGCGGATCCACGCGCACCGCCAGCAGCGACGTCAGCCAGGCAAAAATAAAACTGGGAACAATCAACGTCAACGCATTACGCAGCAAAATCCGGTTGCGCTGGTTATAGCGCCACAAGGCGAGTAACACGTTAGGCAGCACCATCAACAACGCTGTCCCTTGCGCCAGCTGCTGATCCAGACCGAACAGCACACCCAGCGCGGGAATTGCCACAAGACCACCACCGATTCCGAACAGCCCCCCCAGGGTGCCCATCGCTGCACCCAGTAACACAAACATCACAATTTCAATCACACTACGTCCCCGCCCAGTCAATGGCCAAATGCTACGCAGTCCTGCGCGCAACCAACACCCGGTGTTACCTGTTTTTTTTGCGCGCGGCGCGAACTGTCAGCGCTTTGAGCCTGCACACTCGAAATTATCTGGCACATTAAAGAATGCAACACTAAGTTAAACTCATTCGACTGAGTTTGAGGACCTGATATGAGTGCCGAAGAAAACCCTGCCCACGCTGCACCTGCCGATTGCGATTCGCTGCTGCTGGATAACCAATTGTGCTTCGCCCTGTATTCCACCTCATTGATGATGACCAAGGTTTACAAACCGCTGCTGCAGGCGCTTGGGCTGACCTATCCGCAGTATCTGGCAATGATGGTGCTGTGGGAAAAAGACGGCCTTACCGTAGGTGATGTCAGCACGCGCCTGCTCACCGATCCGGGTTCTCTGACACCTTTGCTCAAGCGTCTTGAGGGCGAGGGCTTTATCAGCCGCACCCGCAGCAAGGAGGACGAACGCGTGGTATTGCTGCACCTGACTGAACAAGGTCGTGCACTGCAACACCAGGCACTGAGCATACCCGGCTGTATTCTGTCGGCGAGCGGCCTGAACATGGAAAGGCTTCGTGACCTGCAGACACAGTTGCTGGACTTGCGTGACCATCTGCACCAGAGCCTTTAAGACAAAGGGTCACGCCCACCCGGACTGACCTGTTGCTCGTCTCGCCAAAGCCCCGCACATCAAGGGGCTGGCAAGATTTACAGCTGCCCGCCCTGGTAGCTTTCCTCCTCCGGAAAAAACCTCTTTCGACTTTTCGCAAAATTTAGCTTGCGCGCTAACTATCCTTGGACTACCTTTGCCCTGCACTTATTTAGCGCGCAAGTATTTTGCGCAATGAAACCTACCGAACGAGGAAAAATCATGGACACTCTTTACACCGCAGTTGCAACCGCCACAGGCGGCCGTGATGGTCGTGCCGTATCCAACGACAAGATTCTCGACGTCAAACTCGCCACTCCGAAAGAGCTTGGCGGTGCTGGCGGCGCAGCCACCAACCCGGAGCAACTGTTCGCTGCCGGTTATTCGGCCTGCTTCATCGGTGCCCTGAAATTTGTCGCCGGTCAGAGCAAACGCAGCATCCCGGCAGACGCCTCGATCACCGCCCACGTAGGGATTGGCCAGATTCCTGGTGGTTTCGGTCTGGACATCGACCTGCATGTCAGCCTGCCCGGCCTTGAACAAGCCGACGCTCAGCAACTGGTCGATGCCGCTCACGTGGTCTGCCCTTATTCCAACGCCACACGCGGCAACGTCGATGTGCGCCTGCATGTAACCGTCTAACCCACCGGCCATAGATACGAACATGAGCAAGGGAACGAACATGAAGACCTTCAGCAAAGTCATGACGGGTACGCTTCTCGCACTGTCCATCGGCAGCGCGTTTGCCGCAGGCGATCCCGCCATCGAGCACAACACTCAGGCTTTTCTCGATGCCTTGAATTCGGGCACTGGCAAGCCCATTGAGCAGTTGTCGCCGAAAGATGCCAGGGCCGTGCTGGTAGGAGCACAGGCAGGGGTCAAACTGACGCTGCCCAAAGCCGATGTCAGCGAAAAGACCATCAACGTCGATGGCCAGCCGATCAGCCTGAATATCGTGCGCCCTGCTGGCGTAAAAGGGACCTTGCCGGTTTTCATGTTCTTCCACGGCGGCGGCTGGGTACTGGGTGATTTCCAGACCCACGAGCGACTGGTCCGCGACCTGGTCGTCGGCTCGGGCGCGGTAGCGGTGTTCGTCAATTACACGCCTTCACCCGAAGCGCATTATCCGACGGCGATCAACCAGGCTTACGCAGCAACCAGATGGGTAGCTGAGCACGGCAAGGAAATCAACGTCGACGGTAAGCGCCTGGCTGTGGCGGGTAACAGCGTGGGCGGCAACATGGCAGCGGTCGTTGCACTGATGGCCAAAGAAAAAGGCACTCCGGCGCTCAGGTATCAGGTGCTTCTGTGGCCGGTGACTGACGCCAACTTTGATAACGATTCATACAACCAATACGCCGAAGGCCACTTCCTGACCCGTAACATGATGAAGTGGTTCTGGGACAACTACACCACCGATGCCGCGCAACGCAACGAGATCTACGCCTCGCCGCTGCGCGCCACCACCGAGCAACTGAAAGGTCTGCCACCGGCGCTGATTCAGACCGCCAGTGCCGACGTGCTGCGTGATGAAGGCGAAGCCTATGCGCGCAAGCTGGACCAGGCGGGCGTGCCGGTCACGGCGGTACGTTACAACGGCATGATCCATGACTACGGTCTGCTCAACGTGGTCAGCCAGGTCCCGGCTGTTCGCTCAGCCATCCTGCAGGCGTCTCAGGAGTTGAAAGAACACCTGAAATAGCGCCCGAAATAACGGCAGGGGCTCAAACTTCAGCCGTAAAAAAACCCGCAGCAATGCGGGTTTTTTGCGTAACGGGGTTACAAAACCATGCTTACTTCGCACGACCTTTGTAGGAACCGCCTTCACGGGTATCGATCTCGATCATGTCGCCGATTTCGATGAAGTCAGCAACGCTCAGCTCGGTACCGTTTTTCAGTTTGGCAGGCTTCATGACCTTGCCCGACGTGTCGCCACGAGCGGAGCCTTCGGTGTAGTCGACCTGACGCACGATAGTGGTCGGCAGTTCTACGGAAACCAGACGGTCTTCGAAGAATACGGCTTCACAAACGTCGGTCATGCCTTCTTCGACGAAAGGCAGAACGCTTTCGATGTCTTCGGCGTTCAGCTCGTACATGGTGTAGTCAGTGGTGTCCATGAACGTGTAGGTGTCACCGCTGATGAAAGACAGAGTGGCTTCCTTGCGATCGAGGATCACATCGTCCAGCTTGTCGTCGGCGCTGTAAACGATCTCGGTCTTGTAACCGGTCAGCAGGTTTTTCAGCTTGGTCTTCATGATTGCGCTGTTACGACCGGATTTGGTGAATTCAGCTTTCTGAACCAGCCAAGGATCTTTTTCGAGACGGATCACGGTACCGGGTTTCAGCTCTTTACCAGTTTTCATTGCATATATCCGAATTTGGATGGAATTAACCAAAGGCTCTGTACGAGAAACAGCCTGCGCAGGCCTTTTTCGTACAGAGTCTTGTATCAAGGCCGCGTATCATAGCGAATTTCCATAAAACTGCACCAGCGCCGTGGCAAGATCAGTCTGTGCGGCTGGTTGCAGGCACCAGTGCCCGGCGTGCTTTTCAATTTCAGCCCAGTGTTCGGTGAGTGCCAGCCAGCTTTCGCCCAGGTCGCTGCCGATATTCCAGTTCTGCCAGAACTGATTCACAGCATGCGCTGCCTCAGGCGCAAGATCCGCCAGGTAGAGCGCTAAAAACGCATCAAGCTTGGGCAGGTGCGCGTCGTCTTCCTGCTGATAGATGTGCCAGAGCATCGGCCGCCCCGCCCATTGCGCACGGACGAATGAATCTTCGCCACGCACGACGTTGAAATCGCAGCTCCACAGCAGTTGGTCGTAGCGCTCCTGGCGGATGAACGGTAACACCTGAACCGTCAGCCCTCCCCTTACCTGCATGAAACCTGCGTGTAACTCATCGTCGACGCCCAGCCAGCGCCGCAGATCGGCGAGAATGCGTCCCTCCGGCACCAGCAGGTGATTCGGCCGAGTGTCGCTGGCCAGCGCGTCAAGCCAGCTGCCCAGCCCGGGATTTTCATAGGCAAATACCGAGATCAAGCGGGCATCAGGCAACGGCTCGACACCCAACCCCTGCAAGAAACCTTGCCTCGCGGCCTTGTCTTGCTGAAATCGATGGCGCTGTTCGATCAGGTTTCTTTCGCGCAGCAGGCCACCCGTGGCGTCGGAAAAACCGGGAAAGAAAAAGAACTTCTTCAAACCGTTCAACTGTGGCGAAGGCAAACCGTGGCAACCCGAGACCCAGTCTTCGGCGCTGAGGTACTCAAGGTTCAACCACAGCGGCCTTGGCGAACGCTGCAGCATCGATTCGGTATAGGGCGTCGGCAGGCGGCAGGCAAAGGCCTCGATGACCACGTCAGGAATATCGCTGTTTACCCATTCAGCGGGCCATTGGCACACCCTCACGCCCTCTTGCCATTGCTGCAGAGCCTGAGGATCAGCGTCGGGACACAAGCGAACGAAAGCCGACAGGTCGTCGATCCATAAACGCACATGCAGACCCTGCTCGGCAACCAGCTGGCGTGCCAGACGCCAGGTCACGCCGGCATCACCGTAGTTGTCGACTACGCTGCAAAAAATGTCCCACGAGACTTTCATCGTGGCTCCCTGAGGCTGGATGGCAAAAACGTTGATTGTCGTTCAGAACGCCCCGTTGCCACCAGCCTGATGCCACTGGACAGCACAGTTTTCATGCCCGGCCATCAGGCATGGCACAATCGCATCTGTTGCCCTGCAAGGAGTTCAGCCATGTCATCCACTACCCGCCGTCGCGACCTGTACGTGTCGTTGAAATTGATTGTCTGCATTGCGCTGGGTATCTGGCTGGGCGCAATGGCGGTGTTTCTGACCGCCCTGCTGTATTACAAAAGCCTGCCCCCGGCGCAAACCCAGGCGTTGGAAAACGCCGCCGCCCAGCTCACCGCCCCGCCTGCGCAAAAAACTGCCGCGCCGTCCGGCCCGGAGACTGAAATGTTCCGCAAATACGAGCAAAGCCTGCGTGAAAGCGAGGCCCGTCAGGCCCGTGAACAGGCTCAGGAACAACAACAGCGCACCTTCAACCGTTCCAAGTGTGATTTCTGGATACAACAGGACCGCACTGCGCCGAGCGAAAAAAGTCGCGCCAGCATCAATCAGTACTGCGGATAAACCATGAACAAGCAGGACGTGCTGCAATTGATCATCGACAAGCTGGAAATCGATCTGGACATCGCGCAACGGGCGGCACAGACCGCCTACGAAACGGCAACCCACGAAGAGAACATTGCCGAGAACAAATACGACACGCTGGGACTGGAAGCATCGTATCTGGCAGCAGGCCAGGCACGACGTGTCGAGGAGATTCGCCAGTCGCTGGCGGCGTATCGGAAATGGTCGCTCAAGCCATTCGATGAATCACGCGGCATTCAGACCGGTGATCTGATCGCTGTCGAAGCCTTGGGCGGTCAGACGCAATACCTGTTTCTCGGCCCTGATGCTGCTGGCCTGAAGGTCAGCGCAGGTGAACAACTGGTCACGGTCATCACTGCCAAGGCACCGCTGGGGCAGAGCTTGCTGGGAAAATTCGAAGACGATGCCGTACAGATTGTCATCAACGGCAGCGGACAATCCTATGAGATCACACAAACGATGTGACACACCCGGCATCTGCAGGGTTGATTGCACCAAGTTTTTGTGGGTAAGGTGAAGCGTCGCAATCACCACCGCAACCGGGGCAACATCAAAGCAAACAAGGACTAAAACCCAAGGAGATTTTTCATGACGAACGTCATCGCTTTCCCTGACGCCCATGAACGTGATCGCCTGAAGTCCAGTCAAGATCCGGCGTTGAGATACTTGAACAAGAAAGAGCGACAGTTGATCGACCAACTGCGTTCCACCAGCCATGCGGGACGCCAGTACGTCTATGACTATGCCAGCATCATGCATTTGTCCAGGCCGTTGTATCCCGAACCTGTGGATTGACCCTGATTGCAGAACCTGGCCAAAGGCTGCGCCGGTATATCGGCGCAGCTTTCTGGGTTATGTCTGCCGGGTTCAGCGTGTCAGCGAAAAGATCAGTGCAGAGATCGCCACCACACCGGCGGCCACCACAAAGTAGTTCGACCATGCACCTGCATATTTGCGCATGGCTGGCACCTTGTAGATAGCGTACATCGGCATCAGGAACAGCAGAGCTGAAATCACCGGCCCGCCCAGGGTCTCGATCATGCCCAGAATGCTCGGGTTCAGCGTTGCGACCAGCCAGCACACCACCAGCATGAAGACTGCTGTCAGACGATCCAGAGCCTTTGGTGCAGGACGACGCCCGGTTTTCAGAACCAGCCCTTTCAGGCCCTCGCTTGCACCGATGTAGTGGCCGAGAAACGACTTGGAAATAGCCACGAACGCAATCAGCGGTGCCACGAAGGCGATGGTCGGGTTGTTGAAGTGGTTGGCCAGGTAGGAGAGGATCGAAATGTTCTGTGCTTTGGCCTCAGCCAATTGGGCTGGCGACAGCGTCAATACGCAGCTGAACACGAAAAACAGCACCATCACCACCATCAAACCGTGGGCACGGGCCAGTATCTGCGAACTGCGTACCTCGGCGTTTTCTCCATACTGACGTTTTTGATCAACGGCAAACGCCGAGATGATCGGCGTGTGGTTGAAAGAAAACACCATTACCGGAATGGCCAGCCACAAAGTAGGCAGGAACGCCGAAGGCTCGGGAAAGGTGGTCGCGGTACTCAGGATGCCACCAGTCCAGTGCGGAATCAGGAATACCGCCAGAAACAGCAGTGCGACGATGAACGGGTAAACCATCAGGCTCATGGCCTTGACGATGATCCGCTCGCCACAACGCACCACGGCCAGCAGGCCCATGATCAGCACGAACGCCAGCGCTGCGCGTGGCGGCGGCGCTATGTGCAACTGATGCTCAAGAAAACTGCCCACGGTATTGGTGAGGGCCACGCTGTAGATCAACAGGATCGGAAAGATCGCAAAAAAATACAGCAAGGTGATCATCGCGCCGGCGCTTTTGCCGAAATGCTGCTCGACCACTTCAGTGATATCGGCCCCTTCACGCCCGGACAATACGAAACGGGTCAGCCCGCGGTGAGCATAGAACGTCATGGGAAACGCCAGCAGCGCCAGCGCCATCAGTGGCCAAAAACCACCGATGCCTGCATTGATGGGCAGGAACAGCGTACCTGCGCCAATGGCAGTACCGAACAGTCCGAGCATCCAGGTGGTGTCATTACGGTTCCAAGAGGCGATGCTCTCGGGAGCTACATCCAGGCGTTCTACGACGCCGTTAGCCTGATCATTCATCCGGTCGACTCTCCGTGGCCGGTTTATCAAAAAGGGCAGCGCGTCGAAAAAGCCGGCAGTTCAGCGCTCCCCTCGAAAACAGCGGGCGAGATTCTCCGGGATTAACGCCAGAAGTCAAAGGCTTGTAGGACAACAATTTCCGGACTGTAGGCAGGTAAACCCGTGCACGCCTTCTGCATAAAGGGCTGGCGAATGATCGACCTCTTGTCGACGACGTCGTGGTTTTACAGGACAGCGCGCTCAGTGAGCACCCGTGCCTGCATTCTGCGCGGGAACAGTTTGCGTTTTTCAGCCAGCCTCACTCATTAGCTGGATAAGCAGACAGGCGTTCTTTCACTTGATTCCGGTACAAGTTCTCATCACGATTGAAAGCCTGCTGCATCGATTCATCTATCCATGTATAAATGCTGTTACACATTGGCCCATCTCTGGAGACTCAGCGCATGCGTTACGCGCTCGATCATAAGGCCCAAACCCATCAACGTATCGTCAAGGAAGCGTCCATGCGCTTTCGTCGCGACGGCATTGGTGCTACGGGCTTACAACCTTTGATGAAGGCACTAGGCTTGACCCATGGCGGTTTCTACGCGCATTTCAAATCCAAGGATGATCTTGTTGAACAGGCACTGAGTCACGCCCTCGACAATGTAAAAGGAATCACCAGCGACGTTTTCGCCAGACAGGACTCGCTCAGTGAATTCATTGATCTCTACCTCTCTTTGGACAGTCGCGATCCACCAGACGGCGGCTGTCCGCTGCCGACCATGTGCCTGGAACTGGGTCAGCGCGACCAGCCCAGCGCGACGACGGATAAAATCATTCTTCACTTGCTGGAACTGTTCGATCAGTCTCTGTCGCAGACGGGTACTGAATCCAAGAGCCTGCCAGTACTGTCTACCCTGGTAGGCGGCGTGGTACTCGCCCGCAGTGCTTTTAACGAAGAATTGTCGCAGCGCATTCTGGACACGACCCGGGACTATCTCAAACAGGAGATAAAGAAGAGCGCCAACTGACTTATCGAAAGCAGAACGTTATCAAGATCCGTTCTCGATAAAGCGTGCATAAACAGACAGGCCGATCATCGATCGGCCTGTCTGTTTAGTGGATAGAGCAAGAGTTAATCAATTGCCAGCTTCTCGCGATTCCTCTCCAGAATAGCCTTGCCAATGCCCTTTACTTCGATCAATTCATCGACGGAGGTAAACTCGCCATTGGCGTCCCGGTAAGCAACGATGGCATCGGCCTTGTTTTTTCCTATACCCGCCAGTTCTTTCTGAAGCATTTGCGCATCAGCGGTATTGAGATTGACCTTATCGTTACGTTGCTCGTGAACGGCAGCAGGCGCTGCGTTTTCCATGGTGGCGGGCGACACGGCGGAGGAAGACGGTGCCGCAGTGGCGTTGACCGCAACCGAGGCACTGGTAAGCAAGGCAAAGATCAAAGCACTGAAGATACGGGTTCGCATAGATAAGGCTCCATAACAGTTAAAGGCAGCATTTCACATGCTGTGCCTGAAACTTAGAGCACTGCTGCCGCCTGGAAAAGAAGTCGAGCGTTGCTGTCTATGTCCAGATCAATCAACGTATGTCTGCCGTTGCCGGGCACTCGGTAATCGTTGATCAAATCACGGTTCGCCGCTGCGCTCTTGATACATCCAGTCAACGATTTCACCTTCCGGCGCATACCCGTTTACGGTTTCTCGCAGTAATTGACGCACGCTGTTGTAATCGTCGCGGTCCACCGCATCCAGCAGTTTTACAAGACGGCCCTTCAAGACATCCCACTGCAGGAAATCTTCATTCGCACTCATGATCATCGGGTGCTCGGTGGCAACGACGTTGTCCCCGATCAACAGCTCTTCATAGAGCTTTTCACCAGGACGCAGCCCGGTGAATTCGATGGAGATATCTCCCTGCGGGTTTTTCTCGGAGCGAATGGACAGACCGGACAGGTGGATCATTTTCTCGGCCAGTTCGACAATCTTGACCGGCTCGCCCATGTCCAGAACGAACACATCCCCACCATGCCCCATGGAACCCGCCTGAATGACCAGCTGCGCGGCCTCGGGGATGGTCATGAAGTAACGGGTGATCTTGGGATGCGTCACCGTCAACGGTCCGCCTGACTGGATCTGCTTGTGAAACAGCGGAATAACCGAACCGGACGACCCGAGCACATTGCCGAAACGAACCATTGTGAAGCGCGTCTTGTTGACCTGATAAACGTTGGCCTTGTCACCGAATATCACCGGCGCGGTCTCGCGACTCAGCGCCTGCAGTATCAGTTCGGCAAGGCGCTTGGTGCTGCCCATCACGTTGGTCGGGCGCACTGCCTTGTCGGTGGAAATCAGAACGAAGTTGGAAACACCCGCCTGCAACGCCGCCTGTGCGGTATTGAGCGTACCGACGACGTTATTGATGACTCCCTCGGCAATATTGTGCTCGACCATAGGGACATGCTTGTAGGCTGCAGCGTGATAGACCGTGTCGACCTTCCAGGTTTTCATGATCGACAGCAGCTTGGGGTGATTGCGTACCGACCCGAGTATGGGCAGCAACTTGACCGAGAGAGACTCGCGAGCCGCTCGCTGCTCAAGCTCGGTAAGAATGCTGTAGAGGTTGAACTCGCTGTGGTCGAGCAACAGCAACTGGGTGGGCTGCAACAGTAATATCTGTCGGCACAACTCTGAGCCGATCGAGCCGCCTGCGCCGGTTACCAGCACCGTTTTGCCCTTTATGCAGTGCTCAAGCAGGTTGTCCCGGGCCGGAACTGCATCGCGTCCCAGAAGGTCCGCGATATCGACTTCCTGAAGATCGTCTACCTTGACCCTGCCGGCGGCAAGGTCCATGAAGCCGGGAACGCTTCGTACGTGGAGCGGAAAGCCTTCCAGAAAGCCCAGAATTTCCCGGCGACGCCCGCGCGATGAAGACGGGATCGCCAACAGGATTTCCTGAGCACCAGTGGAATCTATCATTCGCTGGATATTTCGGGGCTTGTAGACCTGAAGGCCGGAAATCACCCGATTGGAAATCGACTCGTCATCGTCAATGAACGCCACCGGATGCATAAGGCGTCCCATGCGCAAGGCAGCAACCAATTGGTTTCCTGCCGCGCCAGCGCCGTAAATGGCGACCTTCTGCAGACCGTTGTCACTCTTGGCAAAGGGTACGTGTTGCGCTGCGGCGAACCAGTCGCCGAGAAAATACTGCCGCATGGCCAGGCGCAGGCCGCCGATCATCACCATGCTCAGCCACCAGTAGTTGAAGATGACCGAGCGCGGCACCAATTGCTGGTGATTGCTGTAAACGTAGACCATGCAACCGAGGATCAGAGAGGACATCGTGACGGCCTTGATGATCGCAATCAGGGCGTCGTTACCGAAATAGCGCATCACCGCGCGGTACATGCCAAAACGAATGAACAATGGGATAGCAGCCAGCGGCGCACTGATGAAAAGCCAGGTATGTTTTTCCAGAGGATTGATCAACTCATCAATTCCCAAGCGCACGACAAACGACATCCACAGCGCGAGCCAGACAAGAAGAACGTCAGCAGCGACCTGAATTATTCGCTTTTTGCGGCGTGGTAGAGCCAGCAAACTGGCCCGCAACCTGCTCATCAATTGTTTAATGCTCCGTTATGATACCGGCTGAACCATCACCTCATACCAGTATCTGTGAAACAGCTACGAGCCTGAGACAACCAGAAAACCGCTTCGTTACCTGATTTCCGCCTCACCGGCGCGGAACCTTAGCGCCAGAAAAACAAGAGGGATGTACGCAATTACCGTCCATATCAGCCCTTCGCCATCGCCCAGTGCCACCCACATCGCAATAGGTAACAACCAGACCAGATTGATCAGCCCCACAGCCAGCGTGACCGGCGAATGCCTGCCGTAATGACGTGACGCGAACTGATAAGCATGGCTGCGATGGGCCTCATAGAGCTTTTCCTTGCGCAACAGACGCCGGACAAGCGTTACCGTGGCGTCGACAATAAACACACCCAGCAGAATCAGCCAGGACCAGAGTAACTGAGGCGAGGCCCAGGAACCCTGAATGGATAGCACACCGAGCACTATTCCGAGAAATCCGCTGCCTGCATCGCCCATGAATATCTTCGCCGGCGGAAAATTCCAATAAAGGAAACCGGCAACGGCGGCGGCCAGCAAAAGCACCTCCAACGACAGCCCGACATAGTCACCGAGCGCATAAATGATGCTCATGCCCAGGCACACCGTAACTGCCTCGATACCGGCGATCCCGTCAATACCGTCCATGAAGTTATAAAGATTCAACATCCATACCAGGTAGAACGCCGCGAGTACCTGGCCGACTGCGCCAGGGGTGAATGTCCACCCCATGATGTCAACCGGAGCGAGCCCGTCCAGCCAGAACAACGCCCAGGCAGCGGCAAAAAAATGCCCCAGCAGGCGCCATCGTGCGGCGATGTGCCCATGATCGTCCATGAAACCGATCACGGCGACCAGCCCTCCCGAGCCGACGATTGCAGCAAAAGCCGATGCAGATAGATCCCCCGCCCAAGCCAGAACTGCCATCGCCATGACAAAGGTAACGACGATAGAAACGCCACCGCCCCTGGGTGTAGGCGTGGAATGTGAGCTGCGGGCATTTGGAACGTCGATCAAACTTCTGGCGAGGGCATACTTGCGCAGCAACGCCGTCAGAAGCAGAGACACAAAGGCAATAGCAATGACTGACAGCCACTCAATCATGTTTGTCGTGTTCCAGATAATATCGAGCAGTATCCTGCATGGCGTGTTCAATACTCACAGGTGGATGCCAGTCCAGCATCGTACAGGTTTTACTGATATCGACCTGCAGCGAGCTGCATAACCGTTGTGAAAAGGCTTTCTTGCCAAGCAATGCAGCAGCGCTTTTCAACAGCCCTGCAGGCACCGGCAGCAAGCGGGCCGGTTTTCCGAGGGCCTTGCCCATTTCACGCAGAAGTCGGGTAGTGGACAGGTCGTCCCCGTCACTGACCAGAAATGTCTGGTCACCTGCAGCAGGATGATCGACGCAGACCATGACCAGATCAGCCAGATTATCCACCGCCACCAGGCTTCGACGATTATTAATGGACCCGAGCGGAAGCGGCAGCCCTTTGTCGAGCCAGCGCATCATGCTCTTGAAGTTGGCCTTGACTCCCGGGCCGTAGACCAGAACCGGACGAATAATCACAACCTGCATACCGGATCGGGCAGAAAGCTCGCGTAGCCCCTCCTCGGCCTTCTGCTTGGAAACGCCATAAGCGTCCAGTGGATTACAGGGATCGTCGGCTCTGAACGGCGCACCGGGATGGGTGAACTCGCCGTTGGCCTTGATGGAGCTGAGGAAGATAAAGCGCCTGACCCCCGCTGCTGCAGCTTGCTCGGCAAGATTCAGCGTCGCAGTGACATTGGCGCGAAAGTATTCCTGATCCGGCTCGTCAGCAGTCTCATTGAGTACATGGACCCGGGCAGCACAATGAATAACTACATGCGCCCCGTTCACAAGATCAGCCCATTGGTTATCCGGGGCCAGAGACTCTGCGCTGACAACATTGATGCGTTCTGAAGAGCAGCTATAGGCCCCCCGCACCGCGACCCGAACAGAATGACCGGTGTGCTCGATCAATCGGCGCACCACAGCACTGCCCACGAAACCTGTCGCACCTGTTATTGCAACCAATGCAACATCACCGCTCATGCAAGAACGCCCTTCCAAATTAGCCAAATATTCCGTATATGACGCTTTTTGACAACTGAAATATCTTCAATTCATTTTATAACTTTCCAGCTGGCGTAAGAACCCTTTTCGGCAACGTACCTGAATCAACTGTATAAATCCCTGCATCAGTGCCCTCCGGTCTTCAGTGTGGACCAGAGGTGATTTACACTAAACCGGGTCAGGTGCACACCTCGAAAATTCAATTACACCCCAACCGTAACTAGCGCGCTCGCCCCTCAAGGAATAAGCAGTTCCACGGTTCTTTTTTCAAGCGCGTATTTACGACCCAGAATATTCCCCAGCATCTTTTTCGCAGTTGCCTCGCCATGCACCAGTCGAATCTGCGCAGGCCACTCTTTCATGCCGGTCACGAAACTGACAAGTCCTGCCTGATCCGCATGGGCGGAGTAGCCTTTGGCAGTATGAACCCCTGCGTGGATATCAACGCGTTCACGATCCAGTTCGACATAGCCACCCAAAGGACCGTGCATCTGAATGGCTGCACCGGGTGTCCCCTTGCCCTGATAGCCGACAAACACCACGTTATGCCTGGCATCGCCCAACATGGCTTTCAGGTAATTGACAATTCTGCCGCCGGCGCACATGCCGTTGCCGGCAATCACGATGGCCGGACGCGCAGTGCTGGTCAGGTAGTTGACTGTACGCAGGTGCTCCTCATGCGTATCGACGGTGATCAGCTGCTCGAAACCCAGCGGCTTCCTGCCAGCGTCAAGCCTTAGCCGGGCATCCTCATCCCAATAGTCTTCGAATGCCTGATAAACCTTCGTGAACCGGCTCGCCAGAGGTGAGTCAAGAATGATCGGCAATCTCGACCAATCGGCAGGCGTTACTTCACCTCCAGCCGGGAGCGCACTGTTTTCGACAGAGTGATTCAACGGCATTTTGCGCCGCAGAATGTCCTCCAGCTCGTAGAGCAATTCCTGAGTACGGCCGATGCTGAACGCAGGTATCAGAACGGTGCCGTTATCTTCGAGTGCCTTGTCAATGATCTGCTCAAGTGCTTGCTGGCGAATGCTGCGATCCTCGTGAAGGCGATCACCGTAAGTGCTTTCCAGAATCAGAACATCCGCGCGCTCGGGAGGCTTGGGGGCGGGCAGAAACGGTGTATGACTTGCGCCCAGATCACCGGAGAACACCACACGCATGGAACGCTCTTGCACAGGGTAATGCAGATCGCACTCGATATAGGCAGAACCGAGTATATGTCCGGCACGCTGCAGACGAACCCGGCAGCGCAATGTTTCGTGATCGACCAGACTGAACCAGTTATCGAATGGCAGCGCGATGATTCTCTTGTTGATGAGCTCCAGGTAGCGCTGTATTTGTTCGGGGTCATGCGCAAACTCGATCTTCAGAATATCTTCCATGACCAGTGGCAGCAGATGAGCACTGGGCTCGCTGCACAGTATGGGTCCCTTGTAGCCAGAGGCCAGCAACTCGGGGATACGCCCGACATGGTCATTGTGCACATGGGTGACCAGCAGCGCCCTGATCGTCTCGGGATCGAACCCGAACGAGGCGGCACGCTCACCGCGCTCCTGCACCGAGCCGCAGTCGATCAACAGGTTACTCGAGGCATCCATACACAGTTGATGGCATGAGCCCGTTACCGTATCGACAGCGCCATGATGAATAATTTCCGGATAAGACATGCAGTCACCTTTTCTTGCCAGCCTTCACTTGATGTTTGCAACATCCGGCATCGGATCTGAACAGTAAGTTTCGGCGCATTCTGCACGTGAAAGGCTTATTTTCAAGACTTGACACAAAGCCGTCAGAACAGCAGCAATAGACGCTGCTAAAGAAGATAACCGGATAGCCCTTTAGAATGGGCACCTTAATTAAAAAAGAGAATATTCCTACATACCGAAGTAACTATTCCTCGTAAAACATAAGAATAAACTGACAGAATTATAAGTCGGCTTTTTTTGAAAAATACCGACTATAGACATGAATTACACGCCAGCCTCAAAACGCCGCATGGCATTCAATTGAGCGCAAGGGCGTGGAGAATACGCATATCACGTCGCCAGAAATGCCTGCGGCGACGCCTGATCAGCGCTGCTGTGATGCTCAGACGGAGCGAGGGGAAGGCGCACGTTTTTTTCGAAGACTGGTTATCCATGTCAGCACTGGGCCGATAATCATGCCCAGCAGCAGAGCGAGGACAACAGGCAATGCCAACGGAAGCTGAGGCGCTGACCAGCCGAAAAAAGTTACCGCGACAGATTGCCGGTTTTCAAGAACGAACACGGCTGTTGCCAAAACAGCAAGCAACACGGCGACGATCAAAATGACTCGTTTGAAGATACGCATCTGATGATCCTGTGGTGAATGGCTTCAAAAGCCCTCTTCTTCATCCTCATTGACCCGATCCCGCAGCTCTTTGCCCGGCTTGAAATGCGGGACAAACTTGCCGTCGAGGCTGACCGACTGACCGGTCTTCGGGTTGCGCCCTACTCGCGGTGCACGGTAATGCAGCGAAAAGCTGCCAAAGCCCCGAATTTCAATTCGGTCACCGGTCGCCAGGCACTGGGACATTTGTTCAAGCATGGTCTTGATGGCCAGCTCGACATCCTTGGATGAGAGCAGCCCTTGATGGGTGACAATTCGTTCGATCAACTCCGACTTCGTCATATTTTTCCCTTCTTTTTCAAGCAGCTAGATCAGCGCTTGGAAGGTTTTAGCATGACCGGATGAATTTGAACAGCCCATCTATTGACTTATGTTCAACACTGTCTACCAGGCATGAAAAGATTACACCCACATTACAGGCGAGACGTATCGGAAGGGAGCTGAAGCATTCGAAGAATAGAGACGGCCTGAGAGGCCACTGAAGACATTTGGCAGCTAGGGCAGTGCATGTGCAGACATTCCTGAAACAAGGGCCTGTGAGGCCTTAGCAGCAGAAATAAAAAAGGACGACCGAAGTCGTCCTTTTTGTGGTCAAGCAGAACTTAGTTCTGTTTTTCCATTTGCGCGCGCAGCAGGTCACCAATGGTGGTAGGACCAGTGCTTTCAGCGACTTCAGGCTTGCTACGCAGGCTCTGAATGGCTTCTTTCTCGTCTTCAACGTCTTTCGACTTGATGGACAAGCTGATTACACGGCTCTTGCGGTCAACGCTGATGATCTTGGCTTCGATCTCTTCGCCTTCTTTCAGAACGTTACGCGCGTCTTCAACGCGGTCACGGCTGATTTCGGAGGCTTTGAGGGTCGCTTCGATGTCGTCGGCCAGGGTGATGATGGCGCCTTTGGCGTCAACTTCTTTAACGATACCGCGAACGATAGCGCCCTTGTCATTGACAGTGACGTACTCGGAGAACGGATCGCTTTCCAGCTGCTTGATACCCAGTGAGATGCGCTCACGCTCAGGATCAACAGACAGGATCACGGTGTCGAGCTCATCGCCCTTCTTGAAGCGACGTACGGCTTCTTCGCCCACTTCGTTCCAAGAGATATCGGACAGGTGAACCAGGCCGTCGATGCCGCCGTCCAGACCAATGAAGATACCGAAATCGGTGATCGACTTGATGGTGCCGGAGATTTTATCGCCCTTGTTGAACTGGCCAGAGAAATCTTCCCATGGGTTGGATTTGCACTGTTTGATGCCGAGGGAGATACGACGACGCTCTTCGTCGATGTCCAGAACCATGACTTCCACTTCGTCGCCAACCTGAACGACTTTCGAAGGATGGATGTTCTTGTTGGTCCAGTCCATTTCGGAAACGTGTACCAGGCCTTCCACGCCTTCTTCCAGCTCTGCGAAGCAGCCGTAGTCGGTCAGGTTGGTAACACGCGCGGTAACGCGGGTGCTTTCCGGGTAGCGAGCCTTGATAGCAACCCATGGATCTTCACCCAGTTGCTTCAGACCCAGGGAAACACGATTGCGCTCGCGATCGTACTTCAGGACCTTTACATCGATCTCATCGCCAACGTTGACGATTTCCGATGGATGCTTGATGCGCTTCCAGGCCATGTCGGTGATGTGCAGCAGGCCATCGACGCCACCCAGATCGACGAATGCGCCGTAATCGGTGAGGTTCTTGACGATACCCTTGACCTGTTGGCCTTCCTGCAGGGACTCGAGCAGAGCTTCGCGCTCGGCACTGTTCTCGGCTTCCAGGACACTGCGACGGGAAACGACAACGTTGTTGCGCTTCTGGTCCAGCTTGATGACCTTGAACTCGAGCTCTTTGCCTTCCAGGTGAGTCGTGTCACGCACAGGGCGGACGTCAACCAGAGAACCAGGCAGGAACGCACGGATGCCGTTAACGTCGACAGTGAAGCCGCCTTTAACCTTACCGTTGATAACGCCCTTGACCACTTCTTCAGCTGCGAAAGCCGCTTCCAGAACGATCCAGCACTCGGCACGCTTGGCTTTTTCGCGGGACAGCTTGGTTTCGCCAAAGCCATCTTCGACCGCGTCCAGCGCAACGTGAACTTCATCGCCGATCTTGATGGTCAGCTCGCCAGCGTCGTTGTGGAACTGTTCCAGCGGGATGAGGCCTTCAGATTTCAGACCGGCGTGAACCGTAACCCAACCTGCCTGGTAGTCGATATCCACGATGATAGCGGTGATGATCGAACCAGCCTGAAGGTTGAGGGTCTTTAGGCTTTCTTCAAAAAGTTCTGCAAAGCTTTCGCTCATTTTAATTCCTGTTGATCAAGGGCGAAGAATACGCCCATCTGCCACGCTCCAGACAACGTGGGTTTCGTTCAAGTAAAAGAAAGCCTGCGGGACTATGACTGGTCTCCCACACGCTTCTTCGTCATCCGGCGATACCGCGAAGCGCGATTTCGCTCAGAATGCGTTCCAGCACCTGCTCGATGGACAATTCAGTGGAATCCAGCTGTATGGCGTCGTGCGCCGGCTTCAGCGGGGCTACCGCTCGCTGGGTGTCACGCTCGTCGCGTGCACATATCTCATCTAGCAGACTCGACAGACTAACATCATCGCCCTTGGCCTTCAACTGCAAGTAACGCCTGCGCGCACGCTCCTCGGCACTGGCAGTGAGGAATATCTTCAGTGGTGCATCCGGGAACACCACGGTGCCCATGTCGCGACCATCCGCAACAAGGCCCGGCTCCTCCTGAAAAGCGCGCTGGCGCAACAGCAAGGCGTCGCGCACCGCCGGCAGCGAAGCCACCTGAGACGCACCACTGCCTACCTGCTCGTTGCGAATGGCGTGGGTGACATCCTCGCCTTCCAGAATGATGCGCTGCCCCTGCCCTGCCGCAGTCGCTTCGAACTGGACATCCAGGTGAGCGGCCAGAAGCTTGAGCGCTTCTTCATTGGTCAGGTCCACGCCATGATTGCGCGCGGCAAAAGCCAGCAGACGATACAGCGCACCGGAATCAAGCAGGCACCAGCCGAGTTTTCTGGCCAGCAATCCGGCTACAGTGCCCTTTCCGGAACCGCTGGGTCCGTCGATGGTGATAACGGGAGCTTTGATTTTCACTTTTTGTCCTCTTGCGCTACACGCATGCCAACTTGAGCGCACAGCGCCAGAAAATGGGGAAACGATGCGGCGGCATCCGCGCACGCTTGAATACGGATGGGCGCCGAAGCCCTCAACGATGCAACGCGAAACGCCATGACGATACGCTGATCGCTGCGAGCATCAACCTCGCCGCCACCTGGCACATCGCCTTCGATAATAATGCCATCCAGCACAGGCTCGGCCTCGATACCCAGAGCCAGCAGACCATCGGCCATCAGCCTGACGCACTCTGACTCGTCGGCTTGCAGCGCCTGTGCGCCGCGCAGAATGGTACGCCCTTCTGCACACGCTGCGGCAACAAGCAGCACCGGAAATGTATTGATCGCCAATGGCACCAGCGCTTCAGGAATATCAGCCCCTTTCAGCCGGGCGGAGCGGACATGCAGGTCTGCGAGCGTCCCGCTCGCCAGTTTGCGGATATTTTGCAGCACGATGTCGCCGCCCATCAGGCGCAGGATATCGATCGCCCCCTCACAAGGGGAACTGACCGGAACGTCCTCGAGCAGCAAGTCGCACCCTTCGCTGATCGACGTTGCCACCATGAACAGCACCGCAGACATGACATCCACCGGCCCTTTGATGTGGTGGCTCACGCCATCCGCAGGCCCGCCGCGAACCTCACGATGGTCGCCAGACGCTGTATCGACCCGGGCACGACTGGCCAGAATTCTGCCGAAATGCTCCCTGGCTGCGCGAGCGCGGGTGAACACATCCTTCAGTTGTGCGCCATCGCCAGCGTCTACCGCATCGCGCAAGGCATCGAGATCCGTACGAAAGCTGTCCAGCGTGCGCAGTACTGCCTGCCGATTGGCCATGAAGATGTCGTGCCACATGGTCGGATCGCTGCCTGCGATACGCGTGAAATCACGAAAACCGCCAGCGGCATACCTGAATATGTCCAGGTTTTCATTACGCTTGGCCAGTGAGTCGACCAGACCGAATGCCAGCAAATGCGGCAGATGGCTGGTTGCAGCCAACACCTCATCGTGACGCTCGACCTGCATGTGCTCGACATCGGCGCCCAAGGCAGACCACAACCGGTCGACAATCGCCACCGCTTGAGGATCGGTCTCAGCCAGCGGAGTCAGAATGACTTTATGACGCCTGAACAGCGCCGCATTGGATGCTTCAACGCCGCTCTGCTCGGACCCGGCAATCGGATGCCCGGGCACAAAACGTGTCGGCATATGGCCGAATGCCTGGTGCGCAGCGCTGACCACATTGCCTTTGGCACTGCCGACATCGGTGAGAATTGCGTTACCTAGATCCAGCGGCGCAAGCAGCGCGAGGAGCTTTTCCATAGCCAGAATCGGCACCGCCAACTGAATCACGTCGGCACCATGACAGGCCACGGCAAGATCGGCCTCACAGCGATCCACTACCCCCAGTTCGACAGCCAGCTTTCGCGACTGCGGATCAAGATCGACGCCGACGACTTCGCGACACAGGCCGCTTTCGCGCACGCCCTTGGCAAAGGAGCCGCCGATCAGCCCAAGCCCCACGACCACCAGACGACCGATCAACGGCCGGGCAGGTTGTTCCGAAATCACATCAACCACGCGAACACACCTGAAAGCCCGACAAGACAACAAACAAACGGATCATGTACAACGCCCTCAAAGAACCGCTTTCGGGTAGGAACCCAGCACCTTCAAGGCAACGGCTTCACTGCTGATTTTTTCCAGCACGGCCTTGACCAGCGGGTCCTGGTGATGGCCGACAAAGTCGATGAAAAACACGTAAGTCCACTTGCCACTGCGCGACGGGCGGGTTTCGATGCGTGTCAGGTCCAGACCGCTCTCGTGAAACGGCACCAGCAGCTCGTGCAGCGCACCCGGCTTGTTGCTCATCGACACAATGATCGAGGTCTTGTCATCGCCGGTCGGCGGGACTTCCTGGTTGCCGATGATGAGGAAGCGCGTGGAGTTGTCCGGGCGATCTTCGATCTTTTCCGCAAGACGCGTCAGACCATACAGGCCTGCCGCCATATCGCCAGCGATAGCCGCCGAATTCCACTCGCCCTTGACCCGCTTGGCGGCTTCGGCGTTGCTGGCAACGGCCACACGTTCGACATTCGGGTAATGAGCATCCAGCCATTTGCGGCACTGGGCCAGCGACTGAGCGTGAGAATAAATGCGCGAAATGCTTTGCGTCTTGGTGCTTTCGCCAACCAGCAAATGGTGGTGGATACGCAGCTCGACTTCTCCACAGATCACCATGTCGTGCTCAAGAAAGCTGTCGAGCGTATGGTTGACCGCGCCTTCGGTGGAGTTTTCCACCGGGACCACGCCAAAATTCACGGCACCGGCAACCACTTCACGAAACACTTCGTCAATCGCAGCCATCGGCAGACTGATGACTGCATGCCCGAAATGCTTCATCGCCGCGGCCTGGGTGAACGTCCCCTCAGGCCCGAGATAGGCGACCTTGAGCGGCTGCTCCAATGCGAGGCAGGAAGACATGATTTCGCGGAACAGACGCGCCATCTCTTCGTTGCTCAACGGACCACGATTGCGGTCCATGACTCGCCTCAGCACCGCAGCTTCGCGCTCCGGACGGTAGAACACAGGCACTTCGCCTTCCGCCAGCGAGGACATCTTGACCCTGGCCACTTCCTGGGCGCAGCGGGCACGCTCGCTGATCAGCTCCAGAACTTTCTCATCGAGGCTGTCGATACGGACGCGAAGCGCCTTGAGTTCTTGCTCGGACATCAGCCGTGCTCCTTCTCGAAATCTTTCATGTAGGCCACCAGCGCGTTGACCGCGTTGATATCGACAGCGTTGTAGATGGACGCACGCATGCCGCCCACCGAGCGATGGCCTTTGAGGTTGAGCAGGCCGTTTGCATCAGCACCTGCCAGGAAAGGCTTGTCGAGGCGATCGTCAGCCAGACGGAACGGTACGTTCATCCACGAACGATCAGGCTTGTTGATGGGGTTGCTGTACAGCTCGCTGGCGTCGATGAAGTCATACAGCGTGCGCTGCTTGATATCGTTGCGCTTGCCGATTGCCTCGACACCGCCCTGCTCCTTGAGCCATTCGAAGACCAGCCCCGACAGGTACCAGGCGAGAGTCGGCGGCGTGTTGTACATCGAGCCATTGTCGGCAGCGACTTTGTAGTCGAGCATGGTCGGGCACAGCGAACGTGCGCGGCCCAGCAGGTCTTCACGAATGATCACCACCACGATGCCGCTCGGGCCGATGTTCTTCTGGGCACCGGCGTAGATCATGCCGAAACGCGAGATGTCCACCGGACGCGAGAGGATGTCCGAAGACATGTCAGCCACCAGCGGCACGTCGCCGGTTTCGGGAATCCAGTTGAATTCCAGACCACCAATGGTTTCGTTTGGCGCGTAGTGAACGTAGGCAGCATCCTTGGACAGCTTCCACTCGTTCTGACCGGGAATGGCAAAGTAGTCGTAAGGCTTGGCGCTGGCGGCGACGTTGACCGTGCCATAGCGCGATGCCTCGTCGATAGCCTTCTGCGACCAGATGCCGGTATCGATGTAGTCGGCCTTGCCGTTTTCCGGCAGCAGGTTCAGCGCAATCTGCGCGAACTGCTGGCTCGCGCCGCCTTGCAGGAACAGCACTTTGTAATTGGAGGGGATGGACAGCAGATCGCGCAGATCCTGCTCGGCCTTGGTGGCAATGGAGACGAACTCGTCACTGCGGTGGCTCATTTCCATGACGGAAAGGCCTTTGCCGTGCCAGTCGAGGAGTTCCGACTGGGCACGCAGCAGAACAGCTTCAGGAAGCGCAGCAGGACCTGCGCAGAAGTTAAAGGCTCGCTTGCTCATATCCACTCTCGTCAAATACGTTGGGTCTGTACGCGCTTGTTTCTGGTTGCTTGCCACGAGCAGACAGACGCCGCAGCGACTGGCAGCTCCTTGCTGAAATTCTGATCCGGCTGCAGGGCTGGCCGAATGTTGCAAGGGCTGGACTTGCCTGGAATGCACATGCACTCACAGACGAGCCAGCCCTTACCTGATTTACGTTACAGCTCAGTTCTGCGGTTCGTCTTCATCTGGCGCAGCGTCCGCTTGCAGGTCTTCACCGGCATTGTCCACTTCCACTTCAGCGGCATCGACGATCACGCCATCGATAACTTCTTCGCCTTCGACCTCCGAAGGCTCCTGAACACGCTCCAGACCGACCAGTTTCTCGTCGCTGGCCAGCTTGATCAGGGTCACGCCCTGAGTGTTACGGCCCAGACTGGACACTTCGCCCACCCGGGTACGCACCAGCGTGCCCTGATCGGAAATCAGCATGATTTCTTCGCCATCAAGCACCTGAACTGCGCCAACCAGACGGCCGTTACGCTCGTTGCTGACCATGGCGATGACACCCTGACCGCCGCGCTTGTACTCAGGGAACTCGGAAATGGCCGTACGCTTGCCGTAACCGCGCTCGGAAGCGGTGAGGATCTGACTGCCCTCTTCCGGGATCAGCATCGAAATGAGCTTTTGCCCTTCTGGCAGACGCATGCCACGCACGCCGCGAGCGGTACGCCCCATGGCGCGCACATCGGATTCCTTGAAGCGGGTCACTTTGCCGCCATCGGAGAACAGCATGATTTCCTGTTCGCCATCGGTAATGGCAGCGGAGATCAGGATGTCGCCCTCGTCCAGCTCAAGGGCAATGAGGCCCGAGCTACGTTGACGGCTGAATGCAACCAGCGGGGTCTTCTTGACGGTACCGTTGGCGGTGGACATGAAGATGAACGGAGCCTTCTTCTTGTCGGCGGCCTTGATACGGACCTTGCGCTCTTCTTCGGTCTCGCTGCTGTTTTCCGCGTCGTCCAGTTCGCCTTCAAGGGCTTCGCCTTCTTCGTCGGCACGCTTGCGCATGGCTTCGAGGTCAACCGGCAGCATGGTGGTGATGTATTCGCCGTCGCTCAGCGGCAACAGGTTGACCAACGGACGACCACGGGCAGCGCGGGACGCTTCCGGGATCTCATAGGTCTTGAGCCAGTACACCTTGCCCTTGCTGGAGAACATCAGCAGTGTTGTGTGGCTGTTGGCGACCAGCAGGTGAGCAATGTAATCCTCATCCTTGATGCCGGTGGCCGATTTGCCCTTGCCGCCACGACGCTGAGCCTGATAGACCGCCAATGGCTGGGTCTTGGCATAGCCGCCATGGGAGATGGTGACCACTCGCTCTTCTTCGGTGATCAGGTCACCCAGGGTCAGGTCCAGACGTGCATCGAGAATCTCGGTACGACGGGCATCGCCGTACTCGGAGCGGATCACTTCCAGCTCTTCGCGGATCACTTCCATCAGGCGCGTTGCGCTGTTGAGGATGCGGATCAGCTCGCCGATCTGGTTGAGGATTTCCTGGTACTCGCCCAGCAGCTTCTCGTGCTCCAGACCGGTCAGGCGATGCAGACGCAGTTCCAGAATGGCCTGAGCCTGTTCCGGTGACAGGAAATACTTGCCTTCACGCAGACCGTATTGCGGGTCCAGGTTCTCAGGGCGGCACGAATCGGCACCTGCACGCTCGACCATTTCGACCACTGCGCTTGATTCCCAAGGCGTCTTGATCAACGCCTCCTTGGCTTCTGCAGGTGTCGGAGAGGCCTTGATGAGGGCGATGACCGGGTCGATGTTGGACAACGCAACAGCCTGACCTTCAAGGATATGGCCACGCTCACGCGCCTTGCGCAGCTCGAATACGGTACGGCGGGTAACCACTTCGCGACGGTGACGAACAAAGGCTTCCAGCAGGTCCTTGAGGTTAAGGATGCGTGGACGGCCGTCAATCAGGGCAACGATGTTGATACCGAAAACGCTTTGCAGCTGGGTCTGGGCATAAAGGTTGTTAAGAACAACCTCTGGCACTTCGCCACGACGCAGCTCGATGACCACGCGCATACCGTCCTTGTCGGACTCGTCACGCAGCTCGGTAATGCCTTCGAGTTTCTTTTCCTTGACCAGCTCGGCGATCTTCTCGATCAGACGTGCCTTGTTAAGCTGGTACGGCAGTTCGGTGATGACGATCTGCTGACGTCCGCCGACCTTGTCGATGTCTTCGACGATGGAGCGGGCACGCATGTAAATGCGTCCACGACCCGTGCGATAGGCTTCGATGATACCCGCACGGCCGTTGATGATCGCCGCTGTCGGGAAATCCGGGCCGGGGATGTACTGCATCAGCTCATCGATCGTCAACTCGGGGTTGTCGATCAATGCCAGGCAACCGTCGATGACTTCACCAAGGTTGTGCGGCGGAATGTTGGTCGCCATGCCCACGGCGATACCGCTGGAACCGTTGACCAGCAGGTTGGGAATACGGGTCGGCATGACCGCGGGGATCATTTCGGTGCCGTCGTAGTTCGGCACCCAGTCCACGGTTTCCTTGTGCAGGTCGGCCAGCAGCTCGTGCGCCAGCTTGGTCATGCGCACTTCGGTGTATCGCATGGCCGCAGCGTTGTCGCCATCGACCGAACCGAAGTTGCCCTGACCGTCTACCAGCAGGTAGCGCAGCGAGAATGGCTGAGCCATACGAACGATGGTGTCGTACACGGCCGTATCGCCGTGAGGGTGATACTTACCGATCACGTCACCAACCACACGGGCGGATTTCTTGTACGGCTTGTTCCAGTCGTTACCCAGCTCGCTCATTGCGAACAACACGCGCCGGTGCACGGGCTTCAAGCCGTCGCGCGCATCGGGCAGTGCTCGACCGACGATTACGCTCATCGCGTAGTCGAGGTAGGACTGCTTCAGCTCGTCTTCGATATTGACCGGGAGGATTTCTTTGGCCAGTTCGCCCATGAGAAGCCTGATTCCTTTTTCTGGTGAAACCTCGCAAACCCATTCGGGGTATACGAAGCTCGCCGCTGCCAGCATGTGCAGGGCAGCGACTTACGACAAATCAACGAGTTATGCCATGAATCTACGCAGCGTGGGCGACTACAATCAGTGTCCCCGATAACCGCCGGATATTACCACAATCGCCGAGGCGCTCACATCCTTTGCAGGCGCTGAAAACGAGCCACCGGCGTGCCAGACGCCTGAGAAACGCTTACAGGCCCGCCCAGCCGCATTGCACAGCGGCAACGGCTCGAGCCCGACCGCATCAGTGAAGGTGTTTACGGCTCATCAATTGCGCCATCCGGGCGGTATCGGGACGCTCGACAATGCCCTTCTCGGTCACAATCGCATCGATCAGGTCTGCCGGTGTCACATCGAACACCGGATTGAAGGCCTCGACCTGTGCACCAACCCGCTGACCGCCCACTTCAAGCAGCTCACGGCCGTCGCGCTCTTCAATGATGATGTCGTCGCCGCTGGCCATCTCCATATCGATGGTCGAGCTCGGTGCCACCACCATGAAGCGCACCCCGTGGTGCATCGCGGCTACGGCAAGCTGATAGGTGCCGATCTTGTTCGCAACATCGCCATTGGCGGTGATGCGATCAGCCCCGACGATGACCCAGGTAATGCCCTTGGTACGCATCAGGTGCGCAGCGGCGGAGTCTGCATTCAGGGTGACCGGGATGCCCTCGTTGGCCAGTTCCCATGCGGTAAGCCGCGAACCCTGCAGCCAGGGCCGGGTTTCATCGGCATAGACCCGCTCGATCATGCCTTCCAGATGCGCTGCGCGGATCACGCCCAACGCAGTCCCGAAACCACCGGTGGCCAGCGCTCCGGTATTGCAGTGGGTGAGCACCGTCTGCAAGTTGCCTTGATGCCTGCGGATCAGGTCGGCGCCCAGTTGCGCCATGGTCAGATTGGCCTCGCGATCACTCAAATGAATCGCCACGGCTTCTGCCTCAAGGGCCACGAGCGGATCGTCACCGTCCTTCACACGCATCAGACGATCACGCATCCGGTTCAGCGCCCAGAACAGGTTCACGGCGGTCGGGCGTGAGTCGGCCAGCAACTGCATGTCTTCTTCCAGCGCCGGATACCAGTCCTCGCCTTCGGCAATGCGCGCACGTGCGCCCAGCACCGCACCGTAGGCGGCACTGATACCGATGGCCGGTGCCCCGCGCACGACCATCGTGCGAATCGCCTCGGCGACTCCCTCGGCGGTGGTATAGCGGTGCCAGACTTCCTCGAACGGCAGTACCCGCTGGTCCAGCAGGTACAGAGCGTCGTCTCGCCAATCGATGGCCTTAACTTTCTCTGCAGCCAACAGTCGATCGCGCATCGCCAACTCCATCTTGAACATCCGAAACCCAGCATCAAAAGCCGCTGATTATAGCGAGCCGCCTGCGAAGACGCTCGGGTATACTTCGCCATCAACGTAATAAACGATGGAAACCTTCTCATGCCGAACGCTACAGCACCGCTCGACCTTTTGCTCCTGCCCGCCTGGCTGGTGCCGGTCGAGCCCGCAGGCGTGGTGCTCAAGGACCACGGCATCGGCGTGCGCGACGGCTGTATCGTCTATATAGGGCCGCGGGCCGAGGCATTGAGGCAAAACGCAGTGCAGGTGCAGGAGCTTCCCGGCATGCTGCTCAGCCCAGGCCTGATCAACGCCCACGGTCATGCAGCCATGACACTGTTTCGCGGGCTGGCCGATGACCTGCCACTGATGACCTGGCTGCAGGACCATATCTGGCCCGCCGAAGGCAAATGGGTCAACGAAGACTTCGTTCGCGATGGCACCGACCTGGCCATCGCCGAGCAGCTCAAGGGCGGCATCACCTGCTTCTCGGACATGTATTTCTACCCCAAGGTGGCTGCCGAGCGCGTCCACGCCAGCGGCATGCGCGCGCAGATCACCGTTCCGGTACTGGATTTCCCGATTCCGGGGGCTCACACAACGGATGAAGCACTGCACAACGGTATCGAGCTGTTCAACGACCTCGCCCATCATCCACGCATCAAGATCGCCTTTGGCCCGCATGCGCCCTACACCGTGGGCGACGAGAATCTGGAGAAGGTCCGGGTTATCGCCGATGAACTGGACGCCATGATTCAGATGCATGTCCATGAGACCGCATTCGAAGTCGAACAGGCTGTCGAACAGCACCAGGAGCGCCCTCTCGCCCGCTTGAATCGGCTGGGCATGCTCGGCCCGCGCTTCCAGGCCGTGCACATGACACAGATCAACGACGACGATCTGGCCCTGCTGGTGGAAAGCAATACCAGCGTGATTCATTGCCCAGAATCCAATCTCAAGCTGGCCAGCGGTTTCTGCCCGGTCGAACGATTGTGGCAGGCCGGTGTGAACGTTGCGGTAGGTACCGATGGTGCCGCCAGCAACAATGACCTGGACCTGCTCGGCGAAACCCGCACCGCCGCCTTGCTGGCCAAGGCTGTTGCCGGTTCGGCCACGGCACTGGATGCACACCGTGCGCTGCGCATGGCGACGCTGAACGGCGCTCGCGCCCTGGGTATTCAGGCCGAGACCGGCTCGCTGGAGATCGGCAAGGCGGCAGACATGGTCGCTTTCGACCTGTCGGGTCTGGCCCAGCAACCGATCTACGACCCGGTATCGCAGCTTATATATGCCACTGGCCGCGATTGCGTAAGCCATGTCTGGGTGGCCGGCAAGCAATTGCTCGACGCTCGCCGGCTGACTCGCATGGATGAACCCGCACTGCGCGACACCGCGATTGCGTGGGGCCAGCGTATTTCCGGTAAAGCCGAATAATTCGATTCGGACCGAACACATGCCAGCCAGGCTTATCTATAAGCCTGACTGATGAAAAAGAATTTTGAGTTCAAGAGGGACACCCATGAGCAACGTCGACCGCGCAGAAATCGCTAAATTCGAGGCCCTGGCCCATCGCTGGTGGGACCGCGAAAGCGAATTCAAGCCGCTGCATGACATCAACCCGCTACGCGTCAACTGGATCGACGAGCGTGTCGGCCTGGCAGGCAAGAAGGTGCTCGACGTCGGCTGCGGCGGCGGCATTCTCAGCGAGGCGATGGCCCTGCGCGGCGCAACGGTGACCGGCATCGACATGGGCGAAGCGCCGCTGGCCGTCGCACAACTGCATCAGCTTGAATCAGGCGTCAGCGTCGAGTATCGGCAGATCACCGCCGAGGACATGGCCGAAGAGATGCCCGAGCAGTTCGATGTGGTGACGTGCCTGGAAATGCTTGAGCACGTACCGGACCCATCGTCGGTGATCCGCGCCTGCTATCGCATGGTCAAGCCGGGCGGTCAGGTGTTTTTCTCGACCATCAACCGCAACCCGAAAGCTTATCTGTTCGCTGTGGTCGGTGCCGAATACATCCTCAACCTGCTGCCACGCGGGACCCACGACTTCAAAAAATTCATCCGCCCTTCCGAACTGGGTGCCTGGAGCCGCGATGCAGGCTTGCAGGTCAAGGACATCATCGGTCTGACCTACAATCCGCTGACCAAGCATTACAAGCTGGCCTCCGACGTCGACGTCAACTACATGATCCAGACCCTGCGGGAGGCATGACAGATGCGCCTGAGAGCGGTTTTATTCGACATGGACGGCACCCTGCTCGACACCGCACCGGACTTCATCGCCATTGCTCAGGCGATGCTGGCCGACCGCGGCCTTCCCCCCGTACCGGACAAACTGATCCGCGATGAAGTTTCAGGTGGCGCCAGAGCTATGGTGGCAGCGACCTTCGCGATGTCGCCGCAAGCGCTGCAATACGAAGCATTGCGCCTCGAGTTCCTGGAGCGCTATCAGCGTGACTGCGCCGTCCACAGCAGACTGTTCGATGGCATGGGCGAGTTGCTGGTCGACATCGAGAAGGCCGGCCTGATCTGGGGCGTGGTGACAAACAAGCCGGTGCGCTTCGCTCAGCCGATCATGGAACAGCTCGGCCTGGCCGAACGCTCCGCCGTACTGATCTGCCCGGACCACGTCACGCACAGCAAGCCACACCCCGAGCCGATGATTCTGGCCTGCAAGATGCTCGACCTCGACCCGGCCAGTGTCCTGTTCGTAGGCGACGATCTGCGCGACATTGAGTCCGGCCGCGACGCAGGCACCAAGACTGCTGCCGTGCGCTACGGCTACATCCACCCCGACGACAATCCTGATCACTGGGGTGCCGACGTGGTGGTCGATCATCCGCTGGAACTGCGCAAGGTGCTGGATAACGCACTGTGCAGCTGCTGAACGAGGTTTTACATGTTTGACTACTCCGCGCACCCGGAACTGCTCAAGGGCCGGATCATTCTGGTCACCGGTGCCGCTCGCGGCATCGGTGCTGCAGCCGCAAAAACCTACGCAGCGCATGGCGCGACTGTTCTGCTGCTGGGCAGAACTGAAGCCAGCCTGGCTCAGGTCCATGACGAGATACAGGCAGCAGGTCATTTGCTGCCGTTGGTCATACCCTTCGATCTGGAAAGCGCCGACCCCGCGCAGTATCACGACCTGGCGACCATGATCGAGCGCAAAGTCGGCCGTCTTGACGGGCTGCTGCACAACGCCTCGATCATCGGACCGCGCACTTCAGTGGAACACCTGCCAGGCGAAGACTTCATGCAGGTCATGCACGTCAACGTCAATGCCACCTTCATGCTCACCCAGGCATTGCTGCCACTGCTTCGGCGCTCGACCGATGCATCGGTGGCCTTCACTTCCAGCAGCGTTGGTCGCAAAGGCCGCGCGCAATGGGGCGCGTACGGGGTATCGAAATTTGCTACCGAAGGCCTGATGCAAACCCTCGCCGACGAGCTTGAAGGCGTCACCAGTGTGCGGGCCAACAGCATCAACCCGGGCGCTACCCGCACCGGTATGCGTGCGCAGGCCTACCCTGACGAAAACCCGCAGAACAATCCCGCGCCTGAAGACATCATGCCGGTCTACCTGTACTTGATGGGACCGGACAGTAAGGGCATAAACGGGCAGGCGCTGAATGCTCAGTGAGCAAAAATAACCAGACATTGCCGTGACGGAAAACTGTCACGGCAGGCGTTTTTAGCGGCATTTTAAGTCAAGGAATTGCCGACTCGCCCTCACTGTCAGAGAGATGGCGTCAGCTAAACCACTGATTTTAATAAGTCCGGGCAAAAATGAACCGAATGGCACGACATCCCCTCTAACCCAGCCAAGCCAGCAATATGTGCTGAGGAGCGAAGAGATGAATTTTCCTACCCAGACCCATGCAATCGATTTCGATACGGCTGAACTGCAACGCCTGGGTTTTCGAAATCGACCCGACGCCATACTTCCACCCCCGTCACTGCCCGAGCTGGTTTATCAGCTTGGGCGACAATTGCAGACCAGCCTGGAAGCCGAGCGGATACTGACCCTGTTTTTTCAGGGTGTGCAACGGTTCCTGCCATTGAGTGGTCTGGCCTATCGACATATCGAAAGCGACCTGAATCTGCGTCTGGGCGAGATGTCATCCGACAGCGCCACCTTTCACCTGCGTCACGAGGGCAAGTGCATCGGTGAGCTGGAGTTTCAAGGCGCCAAGCCATTTGATACCCGGCAACTGAGCGACCTTGAATCGCTGCTGGTCTGTCTGGTGTACCCGCTGCTGAACGCCCTGCTGTATCGCATTGCGACACAGACGGCGTTGCGCGACCCTTTGACCAGTACCGGTAACCGTATCGCAATGGATCAGGGCCTGGCTCGCGAGATAGAAATATCGCGTCGTCACAAGCAACCGCTTTCATTGCTTATGCTGGATATCGATCATTTCAAGAAAGTGAACGATGAGTACGGCCATCATACTGGCGATGATGTACTGAAAACCGTTGCGCAAAGCCTGAAAGCGCAACTGCGCAACATCGATCGTGTGTTCCGCTATGGCGGTGAAGAGTTCGTGGTGATTCTTTCCAACACCGGAGCCAGTTCGGCTGAACTGATCGGCGAACGCCTGCGTCAGGCCGTGCGGAACCTCGAGTTTCGCGAGCTTGACCCAGCCCTGACCATGACCGTCAGCCTGGGATGCTCAACACTGCTGCCGGCAGAAACCGCCGACAGCCTGCTGCGCAGGGCCGACAACGCCCTGTATGTTGCTAAACGCGAAGGTCGCAACCGTCTTGCCATGGCCAGCTAGCACTCTTTCCTGCCTTTCTCGCCCAGCCTCTAAACTTCCAGCGCGGCAACACGCCCACGCGCAGGCTTGACCCTGTCCAGCTGCATGCAGCGCTCCAGGAACAAATGCATGTAATCGTAACTCTTGGTAACGGCCTGACGCAGCTCAGCTTGCAGCTGCAGGCTCGGTTTATTACCCACCAACGTGCAAATGATCTCGAGCGCCTCCCAAGGGTGCGCGTCGTCGTACTGTGCATGCATCTTGAGCCACTTCATGGCTTTCTTGCGGGTTTCTTCAGGGAATGCTTCGGCGTACGCACCATTGGAGCAGACCACTGCCGACCACTCGCCCGTCGCCCCTTCAATGGCATAGTTGGTGGCCGCCATCGCAACAGCCAGTGCATCCGAAGAGCTGGTCTGCCAGCACCAGTGGCTCAGTGCATGCAGCTCAGGCGCAACTCGTTGATCGTGGAGGTCTTCAAGCGTCACGTCGTGCGCCGCACACCAGTTCACCCAGTAGTCGGCATGATTGAGTTCGACGCGGATATTGCGCATCAGCCAGCGGCGCGCCATGTCTTCGCCGGGATGACGACCAAAGCGGGTCTTGGTGAGGTTCTTGGCCATGTACACCGCGAACTGCTCGACAACCGGCCAACCGCCGATCAGGTAATGGCGCATGATCTGCGGGCTCAGCTTTGCATCACGCATCTGCTGGTACAACTCGTGCTCGACCACCCGTGCCTTTGCAGCGCTGCAATCCTTGATCAACTGCTGCGCCCAGGCCGGATAACTGCTGGCTTCCATGAGCGGACCGGTTCTCTCGAAAGTGTCGATCACTGGGTATCTCCTTATAGGGTTTCAACTGATTAACGTAGCGTTCCTGGCGCGCCGAACATCAGGGGGTCAGGCCGTACGGGCTGAATGTAAAGACTCTCGCAAGTGAACAATTCAGGGCGTGCTATCAGATACCCTTGTGCAAAATCCACGCCCATTTCCTGCAACGCAAACTCTATCTGCGGCGTTTCTACGTACTCGGCAATGGTGCGCTTGCCCATCACATGACCAATATTGTTGATGACCTCGACCATAGCCTTGTTGATCGGATTGTCGAGCATGTCCTTTACAAAACTGCCATCGATTTTCAGAAAATCCACAGGCAAATGTTTCAGGTAGGCAAAGGACGACATGCCCGAACAGAAATCATCAAGGGAAAACTGACAGCCCAGCCCCTTCAACTCGTTGATAAAGCGAATCGCGCTGTCCAGGTCTGCAATGGCACTGGTTTCAGTGATCTCGAAACAGATCATTCCGGGCGATACGGCAAATGCCTTGAACTGCTGTTTCAGGTATTCGAGGAACGTATCATCGCCGATACTTGAACCTGACAAATTTATAGCACATAGCGCCTGCGGTGCCTGATGCCGATCATCACTCTGGCATTGGGCGATCACTTTGAAGACATTGTGCACCACCCAACGATCCAGCGTCGTCATAAGACCGTAGCGCTCGGCAGCCGGGATAAAGTTGTCCGGAACCACCATTCGTCCGGACTCATCACGCAGGCGCAGGAGGATTTCTATGTGCCGCACCTCATCGCCTTCACCTTTGATCGAAGCGATTTCCTGCGCATAAAGGCAAAAGCGATTTTCATCCATTGCCATGTGCAGACGTTGTATCCAGGCCATCTCGCCGAAACGCATCGACAGGGTCAGGTCGTCAACACTGTAGACCTGAACCCGGTTGCGGCCTCTCTCCTTGGCCATATAACAGGCCATGTCGGCAGCAGACAACGACCCTTCAAGCGTGGCGGGTGTATCGCCGAGCTGCACCAGACCGATACTTACGGTAGTCATGAATGGCCGACCTTTCCACATGAAATGCAGGGTCTGCACGATCTCGCGCAACCCCTCGGCTATATCGAGGGCCGTGTCGGCAGGGCAATCGACCAGCAACACGCCGAACTCGTCACCTCCCAACCGGGCCAGTGTGTCACCGTCGCGCAAGCCCTGCGGCAGTGCCCGGCAAAGCTGGCGCAGCAGCTCATCGCCCGCCGCATGACCACCGGTGTCATTGACCAATTTGAACTGATCCAGGTCAAGAAACATCAGACAGTGGCTGCTCGCCTGATCGTCAATACCATCCAGTACCCGCTGCAGGCGATGCTCGAATTCACTGCGATTGACCAGCCCGGTCAGCGGATCATGGGCGGCCTGCCATGACAGATCGGCGATGTACTGACGCTCCTGTGTCATGTCATGCAGTACCAGCACCGCCCCGCTGACCACCCCCTCGTTGTAGATCGGCGTACCGACCAGTGCTACCGAGACCGTACTGCCATCCAGCCGCTGGATAAGCTTGCTGTTGGCGCTGCCGCCCTTGAGCTTGCCGGTGACGATCTGTTCGACCAGCGTCGAGGTGTCCTTCTGATCGTTTTCATCCAGCAGATTGAACAGCGCTGTCAGCGGAAGCCCGCTGGCCTGGGTGCTTTTCCAGTGCGTCAGGCCCTCGGCTGCGGGGTTCATGTAGACAATGGCCCCGGCCACGTCGATGGTGATCACTCCGTCGCCGATGGACTCCAGGGTAATCTGGGCGCGCTCTTTCTCAAGTTGCAGGGCATCAGCAAACACGCGCCGCTGGACAATCAGACGACGCACGCGCAGCAGCGCCAGAAGAATCAGTAAAACGGCAGTGACCAGATTGACCGCAATCAGCAGGTTGAGGATGAACCGGGACCCCTCGCCCAGCGCATCACTGAACGCCCGCGCTGCGGGTGTTACCCCTTCATTGATGACATTGATCTGCACTCGCCACTGATTGACCTCGGCGGCAGTCACCTCACCCTCACCGACCCGGTCGTGAATATTCCGCGCAAGTTCATTGAGCTGCATGAGGTAGCCATCACCCACCTCCCAAAAGTGAATGGCCTGCTTCATGAAGCTGAAGTTATGGAAGTTCAGGTACATCCAGATGATGCCGTTCGCGTCATCGGGGTGATTGCCGCCCTGGATGATCCCGGCCCTGGCATCCGCCATGGACGGAATAGGCTGATCGAGCGCCTTGCGCAAGGCGTGGCCGCCCTGAGGGACGGAAAAGGCGTTTTGATACTTCAGATAGTCACGCTCATCATGCGTGATGGCGTATAGGCTCAGGTAATGGATGGCGTCTTTCTGGCCCTTGGACCAGAGACTCTCGCCCGCCACATAGCTGCGCACCGCAGACATGGTGTAGAGACTGACACACCCCAGCAACGCCTGAAACAGCGCGACGGCAATGAATGGCCATACGATGCCCAACAGACGGGGCTTGGAGAAGGTCCATGGTTGATTCATGGGTTTCACCTCACCACATGCCTGAATAAACGTCTAGCGCAGAGACTAGGCTAAATTCGTAAATGATGGCGGGTGATTCTCCCGCAATCGAGCCAACCTGTGCGCTGATCGAGGCATCGCACATCAGATTTGTTGCAAGTGTCCGTACAGCTTTGCGTAAAGACCTCCATCGGCAATCAACTGTTGGTGTCCGCCGTCTTCGACAATCCGCCCGCCATCAAACACCAGCACCCGGTCAGCCTGCTTCACGGCCGACAGGCGGTGCGCGATGATCAGCGTTGTGCGACTACGCAGAAAACGTGCGAGGGCCTGATGCAGGTTGTACTCGGTAGCCGCGTCCAGTGCCGAGGTAGCTTCATCGAGGATAACCACTTTAGGGTCGGACAATACCATGCGTGCGATGGCCATGCGCTGACGCTGGCCACCCGACATTCTGACCCCGGAGCGCCCTACCACGCTGTCCAGACCTTGTGGCAGATCGCGGATCGCAGAATCGAGTTGCGCAACTTCCAGCGCACGCCAGCAGGCTTCGTCGCTGCAGTCACGACCCATGGTCAGGTTGGCGCGCACCGTGTCATTGAACAGGGCGGGATGCTGCAGTACCACGGCAACGTTCTCGCGCACAGTGTCCAGACCGATATCCTGCTGACTGACGCCGCCAAAACGGATCACTCCGGTGCGGGCCGTGTACAAGCCCAGCAGCAACTGCACCAAGGTGCTCTTGCCGCCACCACTGGCACCGACGATGGCGACCTTTTCACCCGGCGCGATGCTCAGGTTCAACTGATCCAGCACCAGGTCTTCGCCATAACCGAAACTCAGGCCACGCACCTCGACCCCCACGGTCTCGCGCCCTGCGAAAGGGTCAGTGCCGCCGACATATTGCGGCTCATCGGCACGCGCCAGCAACTCGTTGATACGCGTCAGAGCACCACCCGCCGCGTAATAGGCGTATTGCAGATTCAACAGTTGCTCAACCGGCGTCATCATGAACCACAGGTAGCTGAACACCGCGAGCATCTGCCCGATCGACAGGTCCGAGAACAACACCGTGAGCATTGCGGCGGCACGAAAGATATCGATACCGAACTGGAACAGCAGCCCGCTGGCACGTCCCGAGGCGTCGCTTTTCCATTGCGAATTGATGGCGTAATCACGCACTTCCTGCGCCCGCACGCCCAGCCGACCAAGGAAGAAACCCTGTCGATTACCCGCCCTGACTTCCTGAATAGCATCCAGTGTTTCACTCAGCGCCTGGGTAAAACGCGACGTGCTGTCGTTTTCCAGCTTCTTGAGATGCTTGACCCGCTTGCCCAGCTTCACCGTGAGCAGAATCACCAGCGGGTTGAACAGCATGATCAGCAGCGCCAGCTTCCAGTGCATCCACATCAAAATGCCCGCCGTGCCTGCCAGGGTCAGCGTGGCTACCAGCAGTCGGCTGAGGGTTTCGCCGACAAACTTGTCCAGCGTGTCCAGGTCGGTCACCAGATGCGTAGTCACCGTGCCGCTGCCCAGGCTTTCGTACTCACGCAGGGAAATGCGCTTGAGCCGTTCGATCAAACGTAGCCGGATACGGTAGACGATATCCTTGGCCAGCCCGGCAAACAGCCGCGCCTGCAGAACGTTGAACACCAGCGCTCCGACACGCAGTACCAGAGTCAGCAAGAGCATCAGGCCGATGTAGCCCGCCGCCTTTTGCAGGCCATCAGGCAGCAAGTGATTCATGACTTTCAGTGCCGCATCGCCGCGCCCCAACAGTACTTCGTCAACCAGCAACGGCAGCAACAACGGGATCGGCACGCTGCACAGTGTCGCCAGAACCGCGACACCATTGGCCAGCCACAGGGCTTTTTTATGACGCAACGCAAGACGCCGGATCTCGGCCCAACTCAACGCATCGCCATGCCTGGCTTGCGACTGCCGGGCGGCATCGGGCGATTCATCACGCACTGGCTGCACGCTCCAGCCATCGACCCAGCAAGGGCGAAAGGCTGCTCAACGGCTGATAACCGTTGGTCAACAGCGCCAACTGGCCGTTACGCTCGGCAAGCAGGGTCGGAAAACCGGCGATGCCCAGATCCTGCGCCCAGGCGAAATCAGCTGCCGTGGCAGCTTGCCGCTCCTTACTCTCGAATTCATCGGCAAATGCCTGACGCGACAGCCCCGCCTGCCCGGCCAGTTCGGCCAGCAATGAAGGGCGTGTTACGTCACGACCTTCGCTATAGAAAGCCCGCTGAATCAGCCCGACCAGTTCCCAGGCGCGGTCAGGGTCCAACTGCCGTGCCGCAGTGACGGCCAGACAGGCAGGCGTGGTGTCGTAGACAAAACCTTCCGGCAGCGCACCGTCGCGAAGAAACGGCTGGCCGGTGGCCTCTTCGACCGCCTGCCAGTGCTCGAGAATGTAACGACGCTTGGCCGGTTCCAGCGCTGCACCCTCAGAGCGCAGACCGCCCATGACCAGATGCAGCGGCACGCCCGCTGCCCGAGCCTGTTGCACCAACGCGTCGGCAACTGGAGCGAAGCCCCAGCACCAGGAGCACATAGGGTCCATGACATAGATCAGACGGGCAGACATGTCAGGCCTCGGAGGGCAAACGATAGTTGCGACCAATCGGATGGGGCTGGTTACGTGCCTTGGCCAGTTCGATCTGTTTTTGCCGGTCGATGGCGCTGCGACGAGTCTTCTCGCTCAGCGAATCCCAACAATGCGGGCAGCTGACACCCGGTGAGTAATGCTCGCTGGCGCGATCCTCGGCACTGATCGGCGTGCGGCAGGCATGGCATTGATCATAATCGCCTTCGGTCAGGTCGTGGCGCACCGTAACCCGGTTGTCGAACACGAAACACTCGCCGCGCCACTGACTTTCCTGCTCGGGGACTTCTTCCAGATATTTGAGAATCCCGCCCTTGAGGTGATAGACCTCTTCAAAACCTTCGCCCAGCATGTAACTGGAGGCTTTTTCGCAGCGAATGCCACCGGTACAGAACATGGCGACCTTCTTGTGAACCGCCGGGTCGAAATGCGCCTTGATGTATTCCGGAAACTCGCGAAAAGACGTGGTCTTCGGATCTATGGCGCCCTCGAAGGTGCCAATCGAGACTTCGTAGTCGTTGCGGGTATCGATCAACAGCACTTCAGGGTCAGTGATCAGCTCGTTCCAATCCTTGGGCTCGACGTACGTACCGACGCTCTTGTTGGGGTCGACACCCTCTACGCCCAGGGTCACGATCTCTTTCTTGAGCTTGACCTTGGTGCGATAGAACGGCTGCTCGTCGCAGTAGGATTCCTTGTGATCGATGTCGATCAGGCGCGGATCGCTCTTCAACCAGGCCATCAGGCCGTCAATGCCTTCGCGGCTGCCGGACACCGTACCGTTGATGCCTTCATCGGCGATCAACAGCGTGCCCTTGATGCCGTTGTCGACCATCGCCTGCAACAGGGGCTCGCGCAGTTCCACGTAATCGCTGAGGGTGACGAACTTGTACAGCGCGGCCACGACGATCGGCTGAGTCATCGGCTCTTGAGTCATGTATCTCTCCAGTGGCGACCCTCGCAAAGGGCCTACCGGGTAAAAATGTGCGGACAAAAAAACGCACCGGCCAGGCGGCGCGGTGCGGATTCTAGCAAAAACCGGAGTGCCGCAGGCAGGTCAGCGGATCAATAGCCCCGCTAAAAGGGCGCAAATCAACCAAAAAACCCTGATCAGTGACCGCCAGCACAGGTCGGTGAAGCAGGCGCTGCACCGACCTTCGACCATTCTTCAGGCGTGTAAGTGTGCAACGCCAGCGCATGAAACTCGCCCATCAGGGCACCCAGCGTGGCGTAAACCTTCTGGTGCCGCTTGACCGAATTCAGGCCCTGAAACTGATCACTGACCAGAACAGCCTTGTAATGGGTCTGCTGACCACGACTGTGCATGTGGCTCTCGTCGAGCACTTGCAGATGGTGCGGTTGCAGCAGCGCAAGCGCCGACTCGATTCGTTGTTGCATGGTCATGGCAGCAATCGCCTGTCAGGGCTTTTTGGCAGGAGCTGGAGCGGCTGCCTTGGCAGGTTCCAGTTCGGCAGTCATGTCAGCCAGAAGTTTGTTGACGACCGGCACTGCGCTTTCCAGCTTGCTTTGGGTCAGTTGGGCCGATTGCTGAGCCAGCTCAGGCATTTTGGTCATCACTTTCTTGCCCAGCGGAGACTGGTAGAACGCAACCAGGTCCTTCAGCTCGCTTTCAGTGAAATTGGCGGTGTACAGCTTGACCATCTCAGGCTTGAGCTTGTTCCAGCCAATAGCCTGGTCCAGAGCCGTGTTGGCCTTGGCCTGATAGGTTTCAAGCAGGGCTTTTTTCGATGCAGGTGCCTTGGTTTCAGCAAAACGCTGGGCGAACATCTGCTGAACCTGCGCATAGACCGGAGCGCCCAGGCGATCGGCGTTGGCAAGCTTCAGGAACGTTTCGGCGCTCGCGTTGTGACTGGCGGTGTCGGCGAAGACCTGGCCGCTGGCACAGACCAGGGCTACCGCGGTACAAATGGCACGAAGACGGGTCATCGAGTTTCCTTATCTAGCAAACGAGGCATTACCCCAGGGCCGACCATTCTGCGCTTATCTGGGCTTTTGGCTCAACCCCCGGTTCACCCAGCGGTTAAAAAGCACTGCGCGGGAACCCTGTAGGCATATGGACACCTAACCCTGCAACGCACTTAAAGGAGTAAGAACAGTGAGCCGCACCGAAACCGACAGCATTGGCCCGATCGAAGTCCCCGAAGATGCCTACTGGGGCGCGCAGACCCAACGCTCACTGATCAATTTTGCGATTGGCGATCAGCGTATGCCACTGCCCGTTCTGCACGCGCTGACCCTGATCAAGAAAGCCGCGGCACGCGTCAACGACCGTAACGGCGATCTGCCCGCCGACATTGCCCGCCTGATCGAACAGGCCGCCGATGAGGTGCTCGACGGTCAGCACGACGCGCAATTCCCGCTGGTGGTCTGGCAGACCGGCAGCGGCACGCAAAGCAACATGAACGTCAACGAAGTGATCGCAGGCCGAGCTAACGAACTGGCAGGTCAGGGCCGTGGCGGTAAATCACCAGTTCACCCCAACGATCACGTCAACCGCTCGCAAAGCTCCAACGATTGCTTCCCGACAGCCATGCACATCGCCACTGCCCAAGCGGTCAAGGAACAGCTGCTGCCCGCCATCGCCGAGCTTTCCAGCGGGCTTGCCGAACAGGCTGCGCGGCACATGAAACTGGTCAAGACCGGGCGCACGCACATGATGGACGCGACGCCTATCACCTTTGGCCAGGAGCTGTCGGGGTTTGTCGCGCAACTGGATTACGCAGAAAAGGCCATTCGCGCTGCGCTTCCCGCCGTCTATGAGCTGGCTCAGGGCGGTACTGCGGTCGGTACCGGGCTCAACTCGCCGAAAGGCTTCGCCGAGGCCATCGCAGCAGAGCTGGCTGCACTGTCCGGGCTGCCGTTCGTCACTGCGCCCAACAAGTTCGCCGCACTGGCCGGTCACGAGCCGCTTGCAGCACTTTCCGGCGCACTGAAGACCTTGGCCGGAACCCTGATGAAAATCGCCAACGACCTGCGCCTGCTGGGTTCCGGCCCGCGTGCCGGGCTGGCCGAAGTCAGGCTGCCAGCCAACGAGCCCGGCAGTTCGATCATGCCCGGCAAGGTCAACCCGACCCAGTGCGAAGCCTTGTCGATGCTCGCCTGCCAGGTCATGGGCAACGACGTGACCATCGGCTTCGCCGCCAGCCAGGGCCACCTGCAACTGAACGTCTACAAGCCGGTGATCATCCACAATGTGCTGCAATCGATCCGCTTGCTGGCCGATGGCTGCAGCAATTTCAATGAACACTGCATTGCAGGCATGCAGCCGGATGCTGAAAAAATGGCTGAGCACCTGGAGCGCGGACTGATGCTGGTTACTGCACTCAATCCGCATATCGGTTATGACAAATCGGCGCAGATTGCCAAGAAGGCTTACACCGAAGGCCTGACCCTGCGTGAAGCCGCATTGGCGCTGGGTTATCTGACCGATGAGGAGTTCGACGCCTGGGTGCGTCCGGACAAAATGCTCGAGGCAGGCAGTAATGGCTGATGCCAGAAGCGGCGCAACGCCACTGGAAGGTAACGGCAAACGGATTCTGATGGTTTACGGTACACCGAAAGCCATCAGCCTCTGCCATGCCCTTGGTGAAGCCTATGCACAGGCTGCGCGCAGTGAGGGGCATGTGGTGCGGGAGCTCAAGCTGGGCGAGCTGGATTTCGATCCTATTCTGCACAACGGCTACGATCAAACCCAGACACTTGAACCGGACCTGCTCGACGCCCAGCGCCAGATTCACTGGGCCGAGCATCTGGTATTCGTCTATCCCGTCTGGTGGGGCGGCTTGCCGGCGCTACTGACAGGCTTTTTCGACCGGGTACTGACGCCCGGTTTTGCGTTCAAGACCCATGGCCGCAAGCATTCCTCCAATGAGCTGCTCCGAGGCCGCACTGCGGAGCTGCTGGTCGCCATGGACACGCCGCCACGCTACTTTCAATGGATTTACGGCGCGCCGGCCCACCGGCAGATGGTGCGGACGATATTGGGCTTTTGCGGGATAAAAACCAAACGTCTTAGCGAATTTGCCCCGGTGCACAGTGCCAGCGAACAGCAACGCCAGGAATGGATTCTCCAGGCACAGACACTGGGCAAGCGCTGATCTGTCCGGGCGGTGAATTCAGGCCTGTGCGAGCCTTGCCTTGCGCGCTCTGAGGCCAGCGACCAGTGAAGGGCCAAGCGCGGTCAGCGCCGACCCCGTCACCACCAGCAGCGCGCCGCCGTAACCCATCACGTTCAATTCCTCTGCCTGCACATAATCAGGCCATAGCCACGCTGCGGCAGCCACGGCGGTCAGCGTAACCAACGGCGTCAACGCAAGCGTCGCGCTAACCCGTGATGCCTCCCAATGCGCCAGCGCCTCAGCGAAAGCACCGTAGGCCACCAGCGTATTCAGACAGCAGGCGAGCAGCAACCAGCCCTGCAACGGGCTCAACAATAACGCCTCGGCGGGGTGCGCCCAAGGCGTTAGCAACAGCGCACAGAACAGGTAAATCACCATCATCACCTGCAGCGAATTCCACACGGTCAGGAGCTGCTTCTGGCTCAATCCATAGAACGTCCAGATGGTCGAGGCCAGGAGCACCACCAGCACACCAAGGGTGTAATCGCCCAACGAGGTGAACAGCTCCACCAGCCGCTGATTGAAAAAGAAGCCGAAACCGATCAGCAAGACGGCCAGACCAATGCCCTGCCCCAGACTGAAACGTTCCTTGAACAAAAAGATACTGCTGATCAACAGGAAGATCGGGCCGACCTGAACCAGTAATTGCGTGGTACCGGGGCTCAGCAGCCGCAAGCCGATGAGGTACAGCACGTAGTTGCCGACCAGGCCGAATACCGCCAGCCCCACCAGTACCTGGCCCTTGCGTCCCAGCACCTTGAAGCTGGGCAGGCGCTTGACCGACGCCAGCCAGATGAATAACAGCGCGCCGGAAACAGCCAGGCGAAACCAGGTCACAGTGACAGGGTCCATCACCTGCAGGACCTGCTTGAGCTTGATTGGCAGAATGCCCCAGAGCAACGCAGTCAACAGCGACAGACAAAGGCCATAGACCCAGCGACCAGACGAGATGTGCATTGAACCTTCCGCAAGAGATAGAACCAGTTGCTCATTCTAGGCGCTGATCTGCAAAGCAACAGTTACAGCTGGGCGCAGTTAACGCCGCCAATTGTGTTCTTTACCCCTGACCGCCGTGATTGCGCTGATACGTCTCGCTGCCCATTGCCTGAATCTGACCTTCGATCAAGGCGTCGAAAGGCTTCAGCAGCGCCTCGAAAGAGCGTGGCGCTTCCAGCGTCTGCAACGTATGAACGATAGCCTCAAGCGTCGATAAGGCATCCGGACCCGGCGCTTTGCGCAAGCGATAACGCGAAACCGGCACAATGCCTGGTGTGACCCTTGGCAGGCCCGCCAACAAGGGGTTGAGGTGCAGCAGTTTGCGCGCCTTGCGCCAGGTGCCATCCGGCACGACCAGCAACATGGGCAGCGAGTTCTGCACATAGGGCAGCAACGTCTCGGCAGCGTCACCCGGAAACAGCAACCGCGCCTGATAGCCGGGCGGGTTCAAAAGCGTTTGCAGATCATCGAACACTTCCCCCACTCGCAACTGCGCATTGACCAGACCCAGTGCGGCCAGTCGCGCCGTATTCAACGCATGGCCGGCTTCATCGGGATGCTGCAGGATCAATACTCGCGTGCGGCTGTCCAGTTGCGGAATCAAGGCGCAGAGACAGTGCGGGACGGGACGCAGGCAACGTTTACAGCGGGCGCGGGGCATCGGTTCTTACTCGGACAATCCAAAAGGGTTAAAACATGCCGCGCTACGCCATGACCTTGAGCTCATCATAACCGCCTGTCGAACTGCGGCGCAGTTTAACCGGATAGCCCCCATTGCGCGGGGGTAGACCGTAGCTGCAACAGCGATTTGAGCTAGCCTTGAGGTTTGGGCTGGTGAAATGAAGTACGCCTGCTGAATCTGACAAGATCAACCTCAGGGGCTTTCATGAATCGCGAAGAAATCAAACAGAAGGTGTTTGACGCACTAGGCATCATTCTAGTGGATAAAAGCATGATTCACGAAGATGCCACCTTCATCGACCTGGCTTTTGAGGACGATGACATAGCGTGCCTGTTCGCGGCGCTGGGGGACGTCTTCAACTTCGCGTTTCCTGACCAGATCAAGGAACAGGCCATCACAAAGCCCGAGGACTTTTCCCTGCACATGATCATCGAGCTAATTCTGTTGATGGGAAACGAAGGCAACAAAACCAAGGGAAAACCCGGACATCGGCGTTGAATGCCAGCCTTGTATCGGGACACTCCTGTGCGTCCCGACCAGATTCAATATGCGCGCTGCCCAGCGAAGAGGGTCAGGCGAGAGGTTTACCGGCGTTGGCGACGACGATCATCATCGGCACGAACCGGAATGGGCTGCAGTTTTGGTCGTTCTATAAGACCCAATGCAACGCCTGCGTCATGGAGCCATTCTTGCAGTTTGCTATTCATAGAGCCCCCTTGAGGGAAATACCCGGCAGTCAATCTGTACACATCACTCACTAGAGATCATAGAAGCAAATGAACCGTTAGCCGAGTGCTACGGAAAACAATTTTCCGATACAGCCAATGTGACATTTGTACAGGCTCGCTTCTAGTCTTTGCGACGGACGGCCTGTTACTGAACGTTGCGCCGACGAGCCAAACTGATCATTCAGGCGGACTGATCAGGCCGTCATTGTCAGTCATAGCCCGTTCGAGCAAGTCCGCGGGCAGACTCTTGCTGGCACGCGCACCCAGCAGCTTGAGTTGCTCGCTACGGCTTATCAGGTTGCCGCGCCCCTCCGTCAGCTTGTTGCGCGCCGCCGAGTAGGCCTTGTCCAGTTGCTGCAGACGGTTGCCTACCTCGTCCAGATCCTGAATGAACAACACAAACTTGTCGTACAGCCAACCTGCCCGCTCGGCAATCTCGCGCGCGTTCTGGCTCTGACGTTCCTGCTTCCACAGGCTGTCGATGACCCGCAAGGTGGCCAGCAGTGTGGTGGGGCTGACAATCACGATGTTGCGATCAAAAGCTTCCTGAAACAGATTCGGCTCCGCCTGCAAGGCTGCAGAAAAAGCCGCTTCGATAGGCACGAAGAGTAGAACGAAATCCAGACTGTGAAGCCCCTCAAGACGCTTGTAATCCTTGCCCGAGAGGCCTTTGACGTGATTGCGCAGCGACAGCACATGTTGCTTGAGCGCAGCCTGACCGATAACGTCGTCATCAGCCGATACGTACTGCTGATAAGCCGTCAGGCTGACCTTGGCATCGACCACCACTTGTTTGTCACCGGGCAGCATGATCAGCACATCAGGCTGAAAGCGCTCGCCATCCGGCCCCTTGAGGCTTATTTGCGTCTGGTATTCACGGCCCTTTTCAAGCCCGGCATGCTCCAGCACCCGCTCAAGAATCAGTTCACCCCAGTTACCCTGGGTCTTCTGCCCTTTCAGGGCGCGCGTCAGGTTGGTGGCTTCATCGCTCAAACGTTGATTCAACTGCTGCAGACGCTCCAGCTCCTTCGCCAGCGAAAAACGTTCGCGGGCTTCGTTCTGATAACTTTCCTCGACGCGCTTTTCGAACGACTGGATGCGCTCCTTGAGCGGTGTGAGCAATTGCCCCAGTTGCTGCTGGCTGGTTTCGGCAAAACGCTGCTCACGCTCATCAAAGATCTTGCCTGCCAACTCGGCGAACTGCGCGCGCAGCTCATCCCGGGAACCCTGCAGGTCATTCAGGCGCTGCTGATGGCTGTCCTGCTGTTCACGCAACTCGGCATTCAATGCCGCGCACTGCGCATCCAGACGACGCAACTCGGCTTCTCTGCCGGCACGCTCATGATTCCAGGCATGCGCCGTTTCGCGAGCGCTATCGCCTTCCTGACGCAGCAACTCGACCTCGCGCCGCAGCGCTGCAAGGTCGGCCTGTTTGGCCGCATTGGCCTGGCTGAGGTCACTCACCTCGTCGCGGCAGGCATCCAGTTGCGCATTGAGGCCTTCCTGCGCCATCTGCGCCATGCTCAGGCGCTCGTCCAGCAGCGCGCTCTCGGCCTGACGAAGTGCCAGACGACGCTGCAACTGCCAGAGCAATGCCAACAAGGGCACAGCAGCTGCAGCAAGCCCCAGTAACAGGCTGTTCAGGTCCAGTGCCATAAAGACTCCATGCAGGCTGAATCATCGCCAGCGGCAGTGTGGGTAAGCGCGTGATAGTGCAGCAGAAACGTCGTCTAGGGCGAGGCAAGATCAACAGGCGGGGGCAAATCGGGGGAACGGATTGTACGCGCTTTCAGCAACGTGCACAGCCCCCATTTCGGGGACATTTCAGCCGGGACAATCCACAGAAGCTGTGGATAACTCAGTGGACAACCCCCCTTTAACTTCCGCAAACGCAAGCAGGATGCGGCCTGCGCTCAAACTGACGATTTTTTCACCAGCTAAAAAAAACGATGTTTTTCATTGACTTAATAATTCACCATCATAAATCAAACCCTTAGCAACGCTTGTGACAGTGATATGGCAGCTTGTTCAGCTAATGTGCACAACTCCTTGCCGGGGCTCTTTTCAGCCATTTCGGGCATCATATGATTGTTGCTCGATTGCATCTTATTCTCAATGAATACGTGGCTTTCAGCAGCCTTTCAACCACTGGGATCGACCTGTCGCCGACGCAGTCCACACCTCACCAGACGCCTTGAAAACAATGCAGGCGACAAATCATGCATCTCGCGGTCCAATCACTGCCAAAAAAGACCAAATATCAGCCACCAAGGATTCAGTGAAGGCCCCATGAAGGAGATAGTGAAGTTCTTCCTGCTGCTGATGGCCGTCTGCATCGTCGCCCTGGCCACCAGTATTGTCCTGCCACCGCCGGACGGCGGCGTCTTCGCCTACAGCGTGCTGTTGTCTGCAATTGCCCTGCTACTGATCATCTGCAGCGACCTGAGCAATGGACGTATCAACAAGACAGGCGACATCATGCGCGCCATCGAAGGCCGCAAGTCCCTGCGCCTGACCATCGCTGCCTACCTGCTCGGCTGCTCGATGGTCGCATCCGTGACCGTGCTGATCTTCCGTATGGTCGGGCACTGGTGAATTTTATTTACCGACGCTTGCAATACTTCGAAATGGCGGGTAGCATCACCGCCGTTAGTACCAAGCTGAAAATCAATTCCGGTCGACAAGTCCCCCGACAGACACTCCTCCATGCGACGAGAATGTTGGCAACAAGGGATCGACCACCTCGATGGTTTCCAGACATGAACCTTTCGCGCTGATGCACCATTTGGGGTGACAGTGCAGTCATGGCTCTCATGGTCTGCTTCAACCAGCCTGCAATTGATCAGGATCTTCACCCGGAGCGTAGAACCTTTGCTCCTGTTGTGTTGCCTGCCCTCCTAAGTACCTACCGGTCAGCCAGAGCGCCATACGATAAAGCGCGCTTCAACTGCCTGTCTTTGTTCCAGTCAGGTTCTCCGCCCAGCCAGGCTTTTGTATCAAATGTCGGCCCGCGTTTACTGGAATCTTTATTTATGCACGGTATTGTTCCGTGTTGTTTCAGGAAACACCTTGAATATGAATACTCAAACCCAACACGCAATTCACACATTGACCAATGCTTTTGCCCCGATGAACTGCCTGATCATGGCCGCTCGCAAAGGCTGTTTCAGTTTTACAATCGTCAACGAACACGGCATCGCCCGTCACAGCGAACGCCTGTACCCCGATCAGTACGCAAGCGCCGAACCGCTGCAAGCCGTGATCGAGCGTACTCGTCAAGCACTCATCGCCTGACGCAAACGATTCACTGCTCGCCAAAAGCCCCGCCCTGCAAAGCGGGGCTTTTTTATGCCCGCTCTATATTGAATTGACGACATTAACCAATGTGCAGCACTGGGACTTCGTCTAAATTGCAATTCCCACGGCTTCATCAAGATTGTCCTACAAGAATAGCTCTAAATCGGGCTCCTCAGCCTATAGCGCGCCATCGAAAATGTTGGTAATTTTCGACCGGTGAACAACAAGGAGTTCTAATAATGAAAATAATGACAAAAACACTGAACCGGACAACACTTGGACTCGCCCTGGGTCTGGCTTCTTCTCAACTGCTTGCAGCCGGTTTTGCCCTAAACGAACAAAGCATCAGCGGCATGGGCACAGGCTTTGCAGGTCGCTCCTCGTCAGCCGATGATGCAAGCACCGTATTCGGCAACCCTGCCGGCATGTCCCGAATCAAACGCGAACAAATCAGCGTCGGCGCCGCAGCCGTGATCGCCAAGACCGACATCAACAACGGTCGCGGCACATTCGGCGGCAGCAACGACGGTGACATGGTTCCGGTGGTCGGCGTGCCAATGGGCTATTACGTCAAACCTATCGATGATCACTGGGCATTTGGTCTGGGCGTGTACGTCCCGTTCGGCCTGGTCACTGATTACGAAAAAGGCTTCGCCGGCCGCTACTGGGGCGACAAGAGTCACGTCCAGATCGTGACCTTCCAGCCAACTGTCAGCTATGCATTCAATGACAAGGTTTCCATCGGTTTCGGCCCGACCATCAACCGCATCGACGGTGAACTGACCTCGGCAACATTGAACGCCGCAACACCGGGCCGTAATGACGGCAAGGTAAAGATCGAAGGCGATGACACCGCAATCGGCTTCAATGCCGGCATTCTGGTGCAGGCTACCGACACCACTCGTCTGGGCCTGACTTACCACTCCAAGGTCGATTACAAGCTCAAGGGCAAGACCAAGATCGAAGGCTCGGGTTTCGGCCCGTTCGGCGGCCAGAAGTACGATGCTTCGCTGGACATCTCCACGCCTGAGTCGGTTGACTTTTCTATCACCCAGCAACTCGACGAGAACTGGACTGTTTACGCAGGCAGTACCTGGACTCGCTGGAGCCGCCTGCAGGACATCACCGTCAACAACGATGGCGTCCCTGCTCTGCTGGGCGGTTCTGCCGGCCCAATCGGCACCATCACCGAAGAACAGAACTGGCACGACACCTGGGCGCACGCCATCGGTGCCTCGTACAAGGTCAATAAAGAGTGGACCCTGCGCACAGGTTTCTCCGTTGATCAGTCGCCGACCAACAACGTCAACCGCTCCCCACGCATCCCGACTGGCGATCGCAAGATCATCAGTTTCGGTGCAGGCTGGAGCCCGACCGACGACCTGACCATCGACGTGGCGTACTCGTACCTGCGTGAAGACGAAACCAAGATCCGCGACTCCAGCGCGACCAAAGGTTCGTACAGCGCTGACTACCGCAACACCGCTCACGGCCTGGGCACTTCGGTCACCTATCGCTTCTGATAGCAACTGCCAGGCTGAAAAAAGCCCGCAACCAGTAATGGTTACGGGCTTTTTATTGCGTGCCTGGTGCGCTCAGACCCGCATTGATTGACTGCCGCACAGATACTCCGCGTCATTGACTGGCTACCGTACAGATGCTCTGCCTCATGACTGACTATCGTGCCGACGCTCCGCGTCGGCATGCAGTTCTGGACGCTCTGCGTCCTCTTTGTGGCGCTCCGCGTCACACAAGGCTTCTGCGATGCCAGGCAGATTCAGACAACACTCAAGCCCGCCCTAAGGCTTCGACGCAATCGCCTTTTCAATGGCTGCGATCAGCTCAGGATCATCCGGCTTGGTCATGCTGGAGAAGTTGGCAATGACTTTACCCTGGCGATCAACCACGTACTTGTAGAAATTCCAGCGCGGCGCACTGCTTTGCTCGGCCAGCACCTTGAACAAATGGGTCGCATCATCGCCGCGTACGGCCTGCGGCTCGGTCATGGTGAAAGTCACGCCGTAATTGACGTAGCAGACCTTGGCGGTCTCCTCACCATCCTTGGCTTCCTGTTTGAAGTCATTGGACGGCACGCCCAACACCTCAAGCCCCTGCCCCTTGTAGCGCTGACTCAGCTCTTCAAGCCCTTTGAACTGTGGGGCAAAGCCACAGAAACTGGCGGTGTTGACCACCACCAGCGGCTTGCCGGCAAAGCGTTTGCACAGGTCGATGTTTTCCTTGGCGCGCAGCTTGGGCAACTCGCCCTGCAGCAGCGGCGGACAGTCGGCAGCCATTGCAGCGCCACTCATGGCCAGCAGCAGAAGAGGAATCGAAACAAAGCGAATGTTCATCATGGCGGCCCTGGATAATGTTGTCGTTTGTCGACACGCTACCCCATGCCAGGCTGTCTGCCTAGCAAGCGCCCATTCCCAGTTGCAACGCAGCCAGCCCAACGTGCTGCCAGGCCCACCAGACCAGCCCCAACACCACCGCGCCTGCGAGCACCGCCGCCAGTAGAGGCCAGCGACGGCTCATGCCAGGCTACCCTGCGCCTGCAACCTGGCCACCGGGCGCTCACGCACCGGCCAGTTCAACGCGGCGGCCAGCAGACTCAGCAGTATCGAGACTTGCCAGACAAGGTCGTAGTTGCCGGTACGGTCATACACCAGCCCGCCCAGCCAGCCGCCGAGGAATGCGCCTAACTGGTGAAACAGAAAGACGATACCGCCCAGCATCGACAGGTTACGCACACCAAACAGTGTCGCGACCGTGCCGTTGGTCAGCGGCACAGTCGACAGCCACAGCAGGCCCATTGCTACGCCGAACAGATAGGCAGTGGTCTGGCTCAACGGGACCCAGAGAAACAACACGATCACCACCGCGCGCAACAGATAAAGCGCGGTCAACAATCGAGGTTTGGACATGCGCCCGCCCAACCAGCCAGCGGTGTAGGTGCCAAAGATATTGAACAACCCGATCAAGGCCAGCACCGTTGTACCGACCTTGGCGGGCAAGTGTTGATCCACCAGATAGGCTGGCAGGTGCACGCCGATGAACACCACTTGAAAGCCACAGACGAAGAAACCCAGTGCCAGCAGCCAGAACCCCGAATGCGAGCAGGCTTCACGCAGCGCCTCGCCCAGCGTCAGCTCGATACCGGTAGACACGCTCGGCGTATCCTTGAGCATGCCTACCAAGGGCAGGATCAGAGCCACCATCAAGCCCAGCACCAGCAAGGCACCGGACCAGCCCAACCAGCTGATCAAACCCAGTGTGCCGGGCAACATGGCGAACTGGCCGAATGAACCCGCCGCGCTGGCGATCCCCATGCCCATGCTGCGTTTTTCCGCAGGCAGCGCGCGCCCGACGACACCCAGAATGACCGAAAAAGACGTGCCGGACAGACCAATACCGATCAGCAAACCAGCACTAAGGGAAAGACTCAGAGACGAATCAGCCATACTCATGCACAATAGCCCTGCCGCATACAGCACACCGCCAACGAAGACGACTTTGGCCGCGCCAAATCGATCTGCCAGCGCCCCGGCGAACGGCTGCGCCAGACCCCACATAAGGTTCTGCAAGGCGATGGCAAAGGCAAAGACCTCACGCCCCCAGCCAAAATCCGCGCTCATGGGCGCCAGAAACAGGCCGAAACCGTGCCGCGTGCCCAGCGAAAGCGCAAGGATCAACGCACTGCCCAGCAGAACCCAGCCGCTGGTACGCCAGATCGATGTCATGGTTAAGCTCCCTGCACTTTGTTACATGGTTTTACCTGCGAATCGCGAAGCTACGCGCTGCCGGTAAAAGCTGTCAACAAAGCGTTGTGCAGGGTCTCAAAGCAGCGCCAGCGTCAGCAGCACCGCCAATTCCAGCAGCTCGAGCAATGCCCCGGCCGTATCGCCGGTGCAGCCGCCCAGACGGCGCATCATCAACTGCCGCAGCCAGAAGAAACAAACGGCGCAGACCAGCAATACAGCTACCCCTGACCAGCCGGCGAGCAGCACGCACGCAATGGCAGTGGCGGCCAAAACCTTGCGTCCAGGGCCACGCGGCAGGTGATCGGCGAGCGCCTGCCCCAATCCCCCGGAACGCACATATGGTGTGCCCAGAAACAGCCCAAGCATGGCAGCGCGTCCGATCAGCGGCGCCAACAGCAGCCCGATACTGCTGTGACTTTCGATCAGCGCCAGAATCGCTGCAAATTTGAGCAGCAGCACCAGCACCAGCGTGACCACGGCAATCGGCCCGCTACGCGGGTCCTTCATGATCTGCAAGGTACGTTCGCGATCACCAAAACCGCCCAGCCAGGCGTCGGCACTGTCGGCCAGACCGTCCAGATGCAAGCCGCCACTGAGCAGCACCCAGGCGCTGAGTACCAACGCGGCATGCAGCATGAGCGGCGTACCACTGAGTAGCGCGCTGAAACTCAGCAGCAGCATGCCGAACACCACGCCTACCAGCGGGTAGAACAACAACGAACGCCCAAGCTCTTCCGGGCGCGGCATGCCGGGCAGACGAATGGGCAGGCTGCCGAGAAATTGCAAGGCGATCCAGAACGGCAGCATCTCAGACCTCCGTGATTACGCCATCAACAGCGACCTGAATCGACAGCAGTGCGCCATGGCCGACCACTACCTGCAACAGTTGCTCGCGCGGCAGCCCACGCGCCTGCGCCAGCAGCAGACGCATCACACCACCGTGACTGACCAGTAACACGCGTTCATCGGCATACACCTTATGCAGACGCGCCACCGCATTCAGCACCCGTGTCGAAAAATCGATCACTGGCTCGCCATTGGGCGGCGTGAAGGCGTAGGGATCGGCCCAGAACAGGCCCAAGCCTTCGGCATCGGTTTCCATGAGCTGCGCAGGGCTGTGGCCTTCCCAGTCGCCGAAATGCAGCTCCTGCAAACCAGGCTCCAGTTGCATGGGCAGCGACAGGCGCTGCGCCAGCTCTTCGGAAAAACGTGCACAGCGCTGCAAAGGCGAGCTGACAATCCGTTCCCAGGGACCGCCATCGGCCACTGCCGCACGCATCTGCTGCCAGCCGAGTTCGGTCAGAGCATCGTCGAGGCTGCCGCGCAGACCACCGCCCAGCTCTGTTTCGCCATGACGCAGCAAGTCCAGACGCAAGGTCATGCGGGGCGATCCGCCACTGCCGCTTCGGCAAACGTTGCCATGCCGTTGTGCAACTCACAGGCCAGACGCACCAACGGCACCGCCAACGCTGCGCCACTGCCCTCGCCCAGACGCAAGCCGAGGTCCAGCAGCGGTTCGGCCTGTAGCGTTTCCAGCAAGTGCCGGTGGCCCGGTTCGGCGCCACGGTGGCCGAACAACAGCCAGTTGCGGCAAGACGGATTCAGGCGCACCGCCACCAACGCGGCCACGCTGCAAATGAAACCGTCGACCAGCGCCACGATGCCTTCCTGCGCACAGGCCAGATAAGCGCCAGTCAGCGCGGCAATCTCGAAACCACCTAGGCAGAACAGGCTATGCAGCGGGTCGCCCGCCTGCTCGGCATGCAGCGCCAGTGCGCGTTCGATGACACGGGTCTTGTGCTCGATGCCCTCGGCGTTCAGCCCGGTGCCGGGACCGACCAGCAACGGCGCGGCACATTCCAGCACCGAGCAGGCGACGGCGCTGGCCGCCGTGGTATTGCCGATGCCCATCTCGCCACCGATAAACAGCTCGGTGCCGATCGCCTTGGCGCGCAACACGCTGTCGCGCCCGGCCTGTAGAGCAGCAAGCCCCTGTTCGGCGCTCATGGCTGGCCCGTGGGCGAAATTGGCGGTGCCCGCGCCGATGCGCAAATGACGCACGCCCGGCAAATCCAGAGGCGCCACGGTACCCAGATCCACCACGTCCAGCTGCGCCGAGAGCTGGCGCGCCAGCACGCTGATCGCTGCGCCACCGTTGACGAAGTTATGCAGCATCTGGCCGGTGACTTCCTGTGGATAGGCCGATACACCTTCGGCCACCACACCATGATCGCCGGCAAAGATCGCGATCCACAATTTGTCGGCAGCCGGACGCTCGCGCCCTTGCAGGCCGGCAAGCTGTACCGCCAGACGCTCCAGTTGTGCCAGCGAACCCGCCGGCTTGGTCAACTGTTGCTGACGGGCCAGTGCCGCCTCGCGCATCGGTACATCAATGGCCTGTGCAGGCTTGAGCCACCAGGAATTACTCATAGCGCGGTTCCTTTCAACGTCAGGGGCAAGCCGGCAACGGTCAACACGACACGCTGGCAACGCTCGGCCAGCGCCTGATGCAACAGGCCGGCTTCATCGACATAGCGACGGGTCAGTTCGCCGAGCGGCACGACGCCAAGCCCGGTTTCGTTGCTGACAAAAATGATTTCACCCGGCAGCCCGGCAAGGCTGTCGAGCAGGGATTCACGTTCTTGAAGCAGGCGCTCGGGGTTGTCGAGCATCAGCAGATTGGTCAGCCAGAGGGTCAGGCAATCGACTAGCAGGCAGCAATCGGGCGCCGCATTTTCGCGCAGCACCCGCGCCAGCTCGAGCGGTTCTTCGACCAGCCCCCAGTGCTCGGGGCGACGGGCGCGATGGCTGGCCACGCGCTGGTTCATTTCGCCATCGAGAGGCTGGCTAGTGGCGATGTAGATCACCTTCAGCGCTGAGTCGGCAGCCAGTTTCTCAGCCAGGCGACTCTTGCCGGAACGTGCACCGCCAAGGATTAGTTGCAGCATTTCAGTTTGCCCCCAGACCGCACAATTCGCGAAGCAGCTGGCCGTCCAGGTGTTTTTCCACCAGGTCCGCCAGACGTTCTATGTCGCGCTCGCGCAGGGCGTGATAGTCGACGGACTGCACGTTCGCCAATCCCGCCCAGCGCAGTAACGCGCTACAGGCCGCAGGTGATTCGAACAGGCCGTGCAGGTAAGTCCCGAGCACCTGCCCGTCGACACTCTGCGCGCCATCGCAACGCCCGTCGTCCAGTTGCACGGCAGCCTGCTCCAGCGCCGGCCCTGTCGTTACCCCGGCATGAATTTCGTAGCCGCTGACCTCGGCGTCTTCCAGGGTCAGACGACCGCGCACATTGCGCAGTTGCTTTTCCGCTTCCAGCACCGTGCTCATTGCCAGTAGGCCAAACCCGGCGCTGGACCCGGCTGCGCCTTCCAGCCCGAGAGGATCGTGCACCTGCTCACCGAGCATTTGCAGGCCGCCGCAGATCCCCATCAGCTTGCCGCCATAACGCAAATGCCGCTCGATGGCGGTGTCCCAGCCACTGTTACGCAGGTAGTTCAGATCGCTGCGCACGCTTTTCGAGCCGGGCAGAATGATCAGGTCCGCAGGAGGAATCGCCTGGCCGGGACCGATGAACTGCAGATTGACCTGAGGGTGCAGGCGCAGCGGGTCGAAATCAGTGTGATTACTGATGCGAGGCAGCACCGGGACCACCACGTTCAGCACATGCTCGACCTTGTCGGTCTGACGCTGATCGAGACCGTCTTCGGCCTCCAGGTGAAGGTCCATCACATAAGGCAACACGCCAACCACCGGTTTGCCGGTGCGCGCCTCCAGCCAGTCCAGGCCTGGCTGCAGCAAGGCGATGTCGCCGCGAAAACGATTGATGATGAACCCCTTGACCCGCGCCTGTTCGCTGGGCGACAGCAACTCTAGCGTGCCGACCAGATGGGCAAAGACTCCGCCGCGATTGATGTCGGCAATCAATAGCACCGGGCAGTCGACCGCCTCGGCAAAGCCCATGTTGGCGATATCGTTGGCGCGCAGGTTGATCTCGGCCGGAGAGCCCGCGCCTTCTACCATGATCACCGGGTAGCTTTCCCCCAACCGCTGATGCGACTCCAGCACCGCCTGCATGGCGATCTCTTTATAGCCGTGGTAAGCCACCGCATTCATGGTAGTGACGGCGCGGCCGTGAATGATCACCTGCGCACCGGTATCACTGTTGGGCTTGAGCAGCACCGGGTTCATGTCGGTGTGCGGCTCCAGAAAGCACGCCTGCGCCTGCACCGCCTGGGCGCGGCCGATTTCGCCGCCGTCCGCCGTTACAGCGCTGTTGAGCGCCATGTTCTGCGGTTTGAATGGCACGACCTTGACGCCCTGTCGGGTCAGCCAGCGGCACAGTGCCGTCACCAGTGTGCTTTTGCCGGCGTCGGAGGTGGTGCCTTGTACCATCAGCGTGGTCATGGGTATTCCTTGCGGTATTCAAGCAGAACAGTGTGCAAACGCAGCCAGTCGGCCTCGTCGCGGGGCAGACCGAAGCGCAGGCTGGCGGACTCGGGTGTGCCGCCCTTGAAAAGACGCAACAATACGCCACGTCGCGCACAGAACTCATAGAGCGTTTGCGCTTCAGGGGTCAACCGCCACTGAAACAGCGCACAGCCGCCCTGCGGGCTCAGCCCGTACTGGTCGAGCAAAGCCACCAGACGCTCGCGAGCCTGCTCGCTGCGTTGACGCTGACGGGCGTGCCCTTCCTGATCATTGAGGCACACCTGACCGATGATTCGTGTTGGCCCGCTGACCGACCATGGGCCGATTTCCTGCGCCAGCATCCTCAGCAATACCGGCTCGGCCATGACAAAACCGAGCCTGACACCGGCCAGGCCAAAAAACTTGCCGAACGAGCGCAGCACAATCAGCCCGGTGCGCCACGTTTCGGCAGCCAGGCTCAGGCCCGGCGTGTTATCCATGAACGCCTCATCGACGACCAGCCAGCCACCGCGCTCGGCCAGTCGTGCATGCCACTCCAGCAGGCGCTCGGCGCTCAGGTGCAGGCCGGTCGGATTGTTCGGATTGACCACCACCAGCACATCAAGAGAGTCGAGAAAGTATTCGACCTCCTGCTCGCCTATCTCGCGGACCACGAAGCCGTTCTTGCGCCATGCATGTGCATGCTCGGCGTAGCAGGGCGACAGCACGCCAACCCGACCTCCGCTGCGTACCCGCGGTAACGCTTGAATCGCGGCCTGCGAGCCGGACACCGGCAATAAGCGAGGTACGCCGTAATAGCGGCAGGCCGCTGCTTCCAGGCCATCATCGGTCTCGGGCAAACGCGCCCATGCACGCGTCGGAATCTCCGGGATGGGCCACGACCAGGGTGCAATGCCCGTGGACAGGTCCAGCCAGTCAGCCAGTTCGATACCGTAATGCTGCGCTGCGGCGCGCAACCGACCGCCGTGCTCAAGCATAGAATTCAGCTACCACGCATATGACCAGCAACCACAACCAGACGCCGCGCTGCACCAGTTGCCAGCCGCGATCAATGGAGTCTGCATCGGCAGGTGCACCTTCACCCAATTGCGGACGCTGATGCAGCTCGCCGTGATAGATCGCCGCCCCGCCCAGTTCGACACCCAGCGCACCCGCGCCAGCGGCCATCACCGGACCTGCATTCGGACTGTCCCAGGCCGGGGCCTGCGTACGCCAGCAGCGCAGCGCCAGCCGGGTCTTGCCCAGCAAGGCGTAAGTCAATGCCACAAGGCGTGCAGGAAGGTAGTTGAGCACATCGTCGATCCTTGCCGCAGCCCAGCCGAAACGCTCGAAGCGCTCGTTGCGGTAGCCCCACATGGCGTCCAGCGTGTTGCTCAGCCGGTACAGCACCACGCCGGGCGCACCGGCCACGACAAACCAGAACAGCGCGGCGAACACCGCATCACTGCCGTTCTCCAGCACTGATTCGGTAGCTGCGCGGGCCACTTCGGTGGCATCCAGTTCGCTGGTCTGGCGACTGACCAGATAACCGACCCGCTGGCGTGCCTCGACCAGATCGTCACTGCGCAACGCTTGCGCCACCGGCTGAACATGTTCGCCCAGGCTGCGCATGCCCAGCGCGCAATACAGCGCCAGAACCTCGACCAGCCAGCCAATACCGGGCAACCAGCTCAGTAGCGTGGCCAGCAGCGTCAACGGCATTACGGTGATAACCCAGGCGGTAACGCCATGACTGCGCCAGCCACGGCCACCGCTGTTGAAACGCTGCTCGACCCGATTGGCGAAGTTGCCGAACGCTACCAGCGGATGCCATCGTTTTGGCTCACCGAGCAGCGCATCCAGTGCGACCCCGGCGACGCTCAACAGCGCCACACTCATTGATTCACTCCCCATTGATTCTCGTACAGCAGCTCGTGCAGCGGACGCGCCTGCGCCCAGCCTTCCATCACCAGCATTGGCGCAGGATAGAATTCCTTGACCGGCCCCAGGCAAATGATCGCCAGCGGCTTCGCGCCGTCAGGCATGCCCAGCAGTTCGGCCAATGCCTCGGGGTCGAACAGCGACACCCAGCCCATGCCCAGCCCCTCGGCACGCGATGCCAGCCACAGGTTCTGGATCGCGCAGGACAGCGATGCCATGTCCATTTCCGGCAAGGTGCGGCGGCCGAAAATATGCTGTTCACGGCCTTCCATCAGTGCGGCGACCAACACCTCTGCGCAGTCATTGATTCCTTCGACCTTGAGTTTCATGAACTCGTCGGTGCGCTCGCCCAGTGCCTGGGCAGTGCGGATACGTTCATCTTCTACCTGCGCCTGCATTTTTCCGCGCAACGCCGGATCGCTGATGCGAATGAAGCGCCACGGCTGCATCAGCCCGACACTGGGTGCCTGGTGTGCGGCTTCCAGCAAGCGCGCCAGCAACTCGGGCGCCACCGTACCGCCGACGAAGTGGCGCATGTCGCGACGCTCGGCGATGGCCCGGTACACCGCAGCCCGCTCTTCAGGGCTGAACGCTTGTTCGGTCATGGTTTGAACAGCGCCGCAATCGCCTGAGGGCAGGAAGGGAAATAGAAATGCACGTAGGACGCGGTCAGACGACCCAGGCGGTAGACTGCCTCTGCGCCACGCCCGCCGTTGGGGCTCACGCCACGGGCAATCGGCTGCAACTCGGTGCTGGTCAGCGAATGGTGATACGTGTGACCGTGCAACGTACCCTCGGGCAGCTCAACCGCTTGCAAGGCCAGCGCCGCCAGACGCTTCTGCATGACCGCCTCACCGGACAGCAAGCCGACCAGTTCGGCGCGCACGCCCTCCACATCGGTCAGGGCTTCGAGTAAATAAAGCATGCCGCCGCACTCGGCCAGAATCGGCTTGCCAGCGATATGGTGCGCCCTGATCGATGCCTGCATCGTCAGGTTTTCCGCCAAAGCAACGTGGTGCAACTCCGGGTAGCCACCCGGCAGGTACAGGCTGTCGGCGTCGGGCAGCTCACGATCATGGATCGGCGAGAAGAAACTCAGCTCTGCGCCCATGTTTCGCAGCAGGTCCAGGCTTGCGCCGTACAGAAAGGCAAAGGCCTCGTCGCGGGCAATGGCGATGCGCACACCGCTGAGCAGCGGCTCGACCTGAACCGGGTCGGGCGCGGTAAAGGTTACGGCTGGCGGCAAGGCCACTTCGCAGGTGCTGGCCAGCGCGGCGGCAGCCATGTCCAGCCGCACATCCAGATCATTGAGTTCGCTGGCCTGGACCAGCCCCAGATGGCGGCTGGGCAATTCGAAACCGACTTCCCGGGACAGTGCGCCATACCAGCGCAGGCCTTCGGTCAGACTGTTTTCCAGCAACTGCGCGTGGCGTACCGTGCCAACCCGATTGGCCAGCACGCCGGCAAACGGCAGATCCGGCTGATAACGCGCCAGCCCGAGCGCCAGCGCGCCAAACGTCTGCGCCATCGCCGTGCCGTCGATCACCCCCAACACCGGTACGCCAAAGTGGCGGGCCAGATCAGCGCTGGACGGTGTGCCGTCGAACAACCCCATGACGCCTTCGATCAGGATCAGGTCAGCCTCATCTGCGGCTTCCCACAACAGGCGACGGCTTTCGTCGGCACCGACCATCCACATGTCCAGCTGGTAGACCGGTGCGCCGCTGGCCCGCTCGAGAATCATCGGGTCGAGAAAATCCGGCCCGCACTTGAACACCCGGACCTTGCGGCCCTGGTTGCGGTGCAAACGTGCCAGTGCCGCGGTGACGGTAGTCTTGCCTTGCCCGGAGGCAGGCGCGGCGATCAAAACCGCCGGGCAATCGCGCGGAGCTCTCATTGCAGTGCTCTCATTGCAGTGCGCCCAATAAAGGATTATTCACAGCTCGATACCTTTCTGCGCACGGATACCGGCCTGGAACGCATGCTTGACCACGCCGATATCGGAAACCGTATCAGCCAGGTCGATCAATTCGGGTTTGGCACCGCGGCCGGTCACCAGCACATGCTGCATAGGTGGGCGGGCCTGCAGGTCACTCAGCACCTGTTCAAGGTCGAGGTAACCATGCTTGAGGGCAATGTTCAGTTCGTCGAGCACCACCAGACCAATGGCCGGGTCGCGAAGCATTTCCTGAGACACGGCCCAGGCGGCTTCGGCAGCGGCAATGTCACGCTGGCGATCCTGGGTTTCCCAGGTGAAGCCCTCGCCCATCACGTGATAGCGCACCTGCTCGGGGAAACGGCGGAAAAACATTTCTTCGCCAGTGCTGTTGCGGCCCTTGATGAACTGCACCACGCCGCACTGCATGTCGTGGCCCATGGCCCTGGCAAGCATGCCGAATGCCGAGCTGCTCTTGCCTTTGCCGTTGCCGGTCAAGACCAGCAGCAGGCCGCACTCGTTGGGTGAGCTGGCAATGCGCTCGTCCATCACGGCTTTCTTGCGCAGCATGCGCGCAAGATGGCGTTCGTCGCGTTCGGGGGATTCGTTCATCCGGGTTCTCCGCTCGTGGCAGTCGACAACAGACGGAAGGACAGCACTGGACAGCACGGCAACGCCCTGCACAGAGCATCACCCTCCGTGATGCCATTGAGTGGTTCAGGCCGGTCTCCGGGCTCATGAGCGGGTTACCCCGGCTGCGCGCCTTCCCATGTCGAAACACAGTGGCGTCAGGCACAGCCTTGACTCATTTACCGTTGCGGGGGCAGCGCCGGGATCGGATCGATTGATCCACACCGGCTTCCCTGTTTCACCCTGCCAATCAAGGATTGCAGAGCACCTGAAACAAACCGCGAAGGGTAGAGGGTTGGGCTGGGAGCGTCAATCGACACCGACGCTGTGAAACGTGATTGAACCCAGACGGTTCGCAGTGCCTCTATCAATTATCGGACCACGCCCTTGTTTATGGAGATTCACCATGTTCAGACTCAGACCCCACTACGCAGTGTTGCTTCTGGTTGCCGGTGGCCTCGCTGCCTGCGGCGAGTCTTCGACCCTGCAAGTCTCGGATGGAACAGGCCCCTCGCCCAAACTGCCGGAGCCTAACAAGACGCTGATCCCGACCGTCAACATCGCCCCTGCCGTAGGCTGGGAAAAAGGCGCAAAACCGGTCGCCGCGCCGGGCACACAAGTGGCAGCGTTCGCCGAAAACCTCGACCACCCGCGCTGGCTGTATGTATTGCCCAATGGCGACGTGTTGGTGGCGGAAACCAATTCGCCGGCCAAACCGGATGATTCCAAGGGTATTCGCGGCTGGGTAATGGAAAAAGTCATGGGCCGCGCCGGTGCGGGCGTGCCAAGCGCCAACCGCATTACTCTGCTGCGCGACATGGACAAGGACGGCGTCGCAGAGACCCGCACCGTGTTCCTGCAAAACCTCAATTCGCCGTTTGGCATGACGCTAGTGGGCAACAAGCTCTATGTCGCCGACACCGACCGCCTGATCAGCTTCCCGTATGAAGCGGGCCAGACCTCGATCAGCGCGCAGCCGACCAAAGTGGTCGACCTGCCGGGCGGCACGCTCAACCATCACTGGACCAAAAACGTCATCGCCAGCAAGGATGGCAGCAAGCTGTACGTCACAGTGGGCTCCAACAGCAACGTGGCCGAGAACGGCATGGACAAGGAAGAAGGTCGTGCAGCCATCTGGGAAGTGGACGCTGCCACCGGCAATCAACGCATTTTTGCCTCGGGCCTTCGCAACCCCAACGGCATGGACTGGGAACCCAAAACCGGCAAGCTGTGGACGGCGGTCAACGAGCGTGACGAAATCGGCAGCGACCTGGTGCCAGACTACGTGACCTCGGTGCAGGATGGCGCTTTCTACGGCTGGCCCTACAGCTACTACGGCCAGCATGTCGACGAGCGCGTCAAACCGCAGAACCCGGCACTGGTCGCCAAGGCCATCGCACCGGATTACGCAGTCGGCCCGCATACGGCCTCGTTAGGGTTGGTATTCGCCGATGGCAAGACGCTGGCGGCGCCGTTCAACGAAGGCCTGTTCATTGGCCAGCACGGCTCATGGAATCGCAAACCGCACAGCGGCTATAAAGTGGTGTTCGTGCCCTTCAGCGGCGGCAAGCCCAACGGTGCTCCGGTCGATGTGCTGACCGGTTTCCTCAACAAAGACGAAAAAGCCATGGGCCGCCCGGTTGGCGTGGTCAATGATCAGCGCGGCGGCTTGCTGGTGGCAGATGATGTCGGCAACAAAATCTGGCGCGTGACCTCGGCCAAGGCAGCTCAATAACGCTGAGCGTAGAGGGTTGACGCAGAGCGTCGTACGTTAGTTGAGATTATCGTTCCCTACGCTCCAGCGTGGGAATGCAGGTCTCGACGCTCCGCGTCGCACGATAGTTGCGATGATCGTTCCGCACGCCTGGAAAGGCATGTCGACGCAGAGCGCCGTACGGCAGTCGAGTTATCGTTCCGCACGCTCCAGCGTGGGAATGCAGTTCTCGACGCTCCGCGTCGCAAGAGGACGCAGAGCGTCCGGAAAGGCATGCGACGCGGAGCGCCGCACGATAAGTTCTGGTCAGACCGCGAGCAGGCGACGCGCTATGGCCGAATCTGCGCCAGACTGGACGGCTGAATGACGCGCTTGGCGTTGAGGTAGGCTTTCTGCCAGTAAGGCTTGTCGAGGCTGTCGAGCTTGACCGTGCCGCCGCTGGCCGGGGCATGTACGAAGCGGCCTTCGCCGACGTAGATGCCCGCGTGGGACACCTGCGAGCCGCCCGAGGTGGCGAAGAACACCAGATCTCCTGACTGCAATTGCTCGCGACGGATATTCGGCGCACCCATCACGATCATCTCGCGCGTGGAACGCGGCAGGGAAATGCCCGCGGCATCACGATAGACATAACCTATAAGACCGCTGCAATCAAAACCGGAGTCAGGCGTGTTGCCACCCCAGCGATAAGGCGTGCCAACCAGCCCCAACGCACGAAACAGCACGTCTTCGGCAGCCGGAGAAAGAATCTGAGGGGGAGCAGTGACCACCGGACGCTGAACGACCCGGGGTGCTTTGGGCGGTGGCGGCGCACTGGCGCAGGCACCCAGTAACGCAGCAACAGAAATAACTATCAGGCGCAACGCAATCGACATAACCACAACAACCTATCCGGATGCGGCTTACGCTGCCGAGAAGCTCAAAAACGCAGAAAGACCCGAAGGTCTTGTTCTGCACGTTCTATTTTATTTACGCCGCTTTGGCGCGGTCTTGACTGTAGTCGAAGTCATCGCCGTTGTCTGCGTGGCATCAGGTGTCGACTTCACCGCGACTGTACCCGGTGCCATTGCCAGAGGCCGCTTGGCCTCGATAAAGGTCTTGCTCCAGTAGGCGTCATCGAGGCTGTCGATGCGTACACCGCCACTGCGACGGCTGCTGGAGTGAATGAACTGCTGGTTACCGGCGTAGATCGCTGCATGGCTTACGCGACCACGGCCACGGGTACTGAAGAACAGCACATCGCCAGGCTGAAGGTTTTTACGCGATACCAGCGGTGCGTCAACGTTGATCATTTCACGCGTGGAACGCGGCAGGCTCATACCAGCCTCTTCGCGAAACAGGTAGCCAATGAAGCCGCTGCAATCGAAACCCGAGGAAGTCGATGTGCCGCCGAACTTGTAACGAGTGCCGATCAGGGATTTGCCACGTTCCAGGATACTGTCGGCCAGAACCGGCAGCTGGTAGGACTTGTTGTCGGCGAAGTGAGCAAGCTCGTCTTCGGTGGCAATCTCGTCCTGCAAGGCCGCGGCGTCGGCGCGACGTGCTGCGGACTGAGCGTTTGCCGCGCTCTGATAACGCGCAACGGGCTGAGCCTGTTCTTGCTGTGCGACCGGCATATTGGCCGAGCAACCGAAGAGGAATGTAACGAGTGCGAGAGGCACGAGGGGTGCGAAGCGAACAACCTGCATGGGCACAACCGTGGCTGACTAGTTAAGATGGCGAGACTATGCCTTTTATGAAGGTGATTTGCAAATTCAATCGAACTAGATGTGACTTATGAGTTCCGCCATGACATGTGCTGCCCGGCACTGCAAAAAGACGTCCATCTGTGCGCTGTGATCGGTCGGCTGCGGATTGATTTCCGCCGTAAAACCCCCGGAAACTCTGGTGCGAATGACAGGTTCGTGAATGTAGGGGAAGCTTGCCGTGGTACCAATACTCAGGACTGCGTCATAGCCTTTAGCCAGTTGTTCATACAGTGTTTCCAGTGCCTTTTCAGGGAGCATTTCCTGAAAAAGAACGACGGGCGGTCGCATAACGCCACTACATGCCGGGCATAAAGGGGGCAAAGGACGCTGCAAGTGCTCACTCAATTGCGGATCTTCAGCGCCACAGGATTGGCAAAACAGTGGCGAGAGCTGCCCGTGAATTTCGATCAGGCGTTCCGGTGGGCTGCCAGCGGCGCGGTGATAGCCGTCGACGTTCTGGGTCAGCACCCAGCACTCGGGTTTGATGCGCTGCAACTGGGCGATGGCGTAATGCGCGACGTTGGGCTCACCTCTCAGACAGGCCTTGCCCAGCTCGGCGATGTATTTCCAGCACAGCTCGGGGTCACTGCGCAGCATCGGCCCGGACAAGGCCATCTCTATAGGCAGGCCGTCGTCGGTCTTGCCGTTGTACAGCCCGCCGACGCCGCGATAGGTCGGCAGGCCCGAATCAGCCGACAGGCCTGCCCCGGTGATCACCAGAATCCGTTGTGCATGGCGCAAGGCTGCCGCCGTTTGCATCAACAGCGCCTGATCTACCACCCCAGCGTCTCTTTAAGGAAGGGAATGGTCAGCTTGCGCTTTTCCTGGAGTGACGCTTGATCAAGGCGCTCAAGCAATTCGAACAGAGCGCTCATGCTGCGCGTACCACGCGTCAAAATGAAATGGCCTACCTCATCGGTGAGGTGCAGGCCGCGCCGTGACGCACGCAGTTGCAGCGCGCGCAGTTTGTCTTCGTCGGACAGGCCACGCATCTGGAATACCAGAGCCATGGTCAGACGGGATTTCAGATCGGGAAGTTTGACCGGCAGTTCGCGGGGCGATTTGGACGCTGCAATGAGCAGACGACGCCCGCTGTCACGCAAACGGTTGAACAGGTGAAACAGGGCTTCTTCCCACTCCGGCTTGCCGACAATGGCTTGCAGGTCATCCAGGCACACCAGTTCGTACTGTTCAAGATGGTCGAACAGCTCGATACCTTCATCGATAACTTCGGCAAGCGGCAGATACACCGCAGGTTCGCCCAGCTGCTCGAAACGCAGGCACGCAGCCTGAAGCAGGTGCGTGCGCCCTACTCCATCCTTGCCCCACAGATAGATGAGGCTTTCGGTCCAGCCAGCGTCGGCTTCGCACAGCCGCTCGACATAGCCGAGTGCAGCGGCATTGGCGCCTGGATAGTAATTGACGAAAGTGGCGTCATCACGCAGACGCACACTCAGGGGCAGCTGAATCGGTTTCATGCTGACTAACGGCTCATGCAAACCGTCAAGGGCCTCTGTGTAAAGAGCGCAAAGTTTATACCCGTGAAGCGGGTCGCACAATGCGACAGACCTCAAGCAAAATCAAAGGTTTGCGTCAGGGTGCGTAAAGCGCGGGTCGAGAAAGGGCGTTTTGAGGTGATGCATGCATTGCCTGCACAAGCCTCTTCACCGGGCAGTGAAGAGGCGTGCGATGCCCTTACAGCTCGGGATTTTCCGCACCTGCATAGATTTCCGAGTCTTTATAAACGTCGTGCATGTGGCGCACCAGCACCATGATCACTGCAGCGACCGGCAACGCCAGCAGAATGCCGGTGAAACCGAACAGCTCGCCACCCGCCAGAATCGCGAAGATCACCGCCACCGGGTGCAGACCGATGCGATCCCCTACCAGCAATGGCGTCAGCACCATCCCTTCGAGGGCCTGACCGATCATGAACACCGCAACAATCCCCATCATCGGGTACAGGTCGCCGCCAAACTGGAACAACCCGGCGACCAGCGCCGAACCAATGCCGATCACAAAGCCCATATAAGGCACGATGGCTGCCAGACCGGCGATCACCCCGATCAACAGGCCCAGTTCCAGCCCGACCAGCATCAGACCGGCCGCGTAGATCACCCCGAGACCGACCATGACCAGCAATTGCCCGCGTATGAACGCGCCCAGCACCTCATGGCACTCGCCCGCCAGCTTGACGATTTGACCTTCACGCTGACGCGGCAGCAGACCGCGGATCTTGCCGGTCATGATGTCCCAGTCACGCAACAGGTAGAAACACACCACCGGGATCAGCACCAGATTGGTCAGCCAGCCGATCAGCGCCAGGCTCGACGCCGTAGCCTGAGACAGCACCACAGAGACGATATCCCCAGCCTGCCCCATGTGCTCGGAGATGGCTGCCTTGATCTTGTCGAACTTCCAGAACCCGTCTGCCAGACCGAACTTGGCCTGCACCCACGGCAACGCCGAGTGTTGCAGCCAGTCGAGGATCTGCGGGGCCAGCTCATAGAGACGAAACAACTGCTTGGCCAGCATCGGCACCAGCACCAGCAGCAAGGCCATCAGCACCAGCGTGAACAGACCGAACACCGCCACCACGCTCAAGGTTCTGGACAGCCCCGCGCGCTCCAGACGATCCACCAGTGGATCGCCCATGTAGGCCAGCAGCAGCGCCACCAGAAAAGGGGTGAGGATCGTGTGCAACAGCACCACGAATGCGACCAGCAAGGCCAGGCCGCCGATCCAGAACCAACGCCGTGTATCAGTCATCAACATCCCTCAACCCAATGGAAAAGCGCTTTGCCGGTTTACCAGCGGAAATAAAGCTGTGGTGCAGACGCCGGAACAATCATCGCTGCGGGCGCAGGTGCCGAAGCAGCCCCATTGGCTGGCGCAACCGGCGCAGTCGCATCGACAGGCGCAGCAGGCGGTGTTGCGGCGGCGGCTGCCTCGGCTGCGGGCACTTCCTGCAATTTGGCCAGCGACAACTGCGAGCGTAGCTGATCGGTGCTGCCACTGACCTCAAACACCACCTTATCGCCGTCAACAGAACTCAGACGCACGCCGAACGGATCAAGTAACTGAAGCAGTTGTGCATAGCGCTCCAGTGTCATGCCCTGAACCTGCACCAACAGGCCCGTCGAGGCACCGGGCTTGGCGACGAAACGTGGGGCCAGACGCTGGCTGACCGACAGCAGCACAGCGTCTGCCAAGGCTTCGGAAGTAGCCCCGGTCGCAGTGCCCTGCTCGCGCTGATCGCCCAGCCACAAGCGCCATTTGCCCTGCCACTGGCCTGCGTCTTCCTTGGCGTGCACCGCCAGTATCGCGTCAGCACCGTAACGCTCGGAGGCTTCCTTGAGCGGTGCGGCATCAGTGCCTTCCAGTGTCTTGGCGTTACCGATGCCCTGCTCGCTCAAATCAGCCAGCGGTAAACGCAACGGCAAACCGCGGTGTTGCGCAGCCCGGCGCAGTGGTTCAGCAGCGGCCTGACCGTCACCGACCAGATTCGAGCCTTCGACCGAGTCGTTCAGCCACCAGCCGAGGATCGACGGGCGATTGCTGCCCCAGATCGACAGGCCGGCATCACGCAACGCACGGTCGGTGGTCGCCGGATCGAAGTCCACCAGCAGGGTTTCCGGCGGACCGGCCTCGTAGCCGTACTGGCTGATGATTTGCTGCGGATCTTTGCGCAGCGCGGCGATGGCCGAACCCTGCGCAGCCTTGGCGTCACCGGTCAGGCGCAGCACCAGCGTTTCGACCGCGGCCTGGGTGGCCCGTGTGCGCTCATCGGGCGACTGACCAGTCACCGGCTCGCGGACCTGATAAAGGTTGCTGACCGTTTCGGCAAGGCTGGGGAGGCTGATCAGGGACAGACAGCCGACTAGAAGAACTCTGGAAAAACGCATGGACAGTTCCCGAACGGAAAAAAGTAAAAAGAAGCTGTTTCAGGAGGAGTACAAGTCTGGGACAGCCTTGAACCACCAATCATTCAATTTGCGCATAAAGTACACCTTAAACGGCGGCACTCGCACTGACGGGAGACGCCGGATCAGGTTTATTTGGCGCAACACCGCCCTGTTGTCGGCGCAAGGATGGCCCCTGGGGAGCAAGCCTGATAAAATCGCGCGCCTTCGCAGACCGGCAATCGCCACGGCCCAACATTACCATCGCATGACAGCGCGGTGCTGAACGGGTCCCAACGCAGCGGTCGATACCTCCGAATCCCCCCTAAAGGCCTGGATTTTTTATGAGCAAGCAACCCTCCCTGAGCTATAAAGACGCCGGTGTAGACATCGACGCCGGTGAAGCATTGGTCGAACGCATCAAGAGCGTCGCCAAGCGCACCAAGCGTCCGGAAGTCATGGGCGGCCTGGGAGGCTTCGGCGCCCTCTGCGAAATCCCGGCCGGCTACAAGCAACCGGTCCTGGTTTCCGGCACCGACGGCGTGGGCACCAAGCTGCGTCTGGCCCTGAACCTGAACAAGCACGACACCATCGGTATCGATCTGGTCGCCATGTGCGTCAACGATCTGGTGGTCTGCGGCGCAGAGCCTTTGTTCTTCCTTGATTACTATGCCACCGGCAAACTGAACGTCGACACCGCTGCCCAGGTCGTCACCGGCATCGGCGCTGGCTGCGAACTGGCTGGCTGCTCGCTGGTCGGCGGCGAAACCGCTGAAATGCCGGGCATGTACGAAGGCGAAGACTACGACCTGGCTGGCTTCTGCGTCGGCGTCGTGGAAAAGGCCGAGATCATTGACGGTTCGAAAGTCGCTGCCGGTGATGCCCTGCTGGCCCTGCCATCGTCCGGCCCGCACTCCAACGGTTATTCGCTGATCCGCAAGATCATCGAAGTGGCCGATGCCGATATCGAAAGCATCCAGCTGGACGGCAAGCCATTGACCGAGCTGCTGATGGCGCCAACCCGCATCTACGTCAAGCCGCTGCTCAAGCTGATCAAGGAAACCGGCGCGGTCAAGGCCATGGCCCACATCACCGGTGGCGGCCTGCTCGACAACATCCCGCGTGTTCTGCCGCAGGGCGCTCAGGCCGTTGTCGATGTTGCCAGCTGGCAGCGTCCGGCCGTGTTCGACTGGCTGCAGCAGCAAGGCAACGTCGCAGAAAACGAAATGCACCGCGTGCTGAACTGCGGCGTGGGCATGGTCATCTGCGTTGCTCAGGAACACGTTGAAGCCGCGTTGAAGGTTCTGCGCGAAGCTGGCGAGCAGCCATGGGTGATCGGTCAGATCGCTACCGCTGCCGAAGGTGCAGCACAAGTCGAGCTGAAAAACCTCAAGGCGCATTGATGCCAGCCACCTGCGATGTCGTGGTGCTGCTGTCCGGCACCGGCGGCAACCTGCAAGCGATGATCGACAGTTTCAAGGACGGGTCCAGCCCGGTCCGCATCCGCGCGGTGATTTCCAACCGCGCCGATGCGTTCGGCCTGCAGCGCGCCAGGGATGCGGGCATCGAAGCCTGCGTGCTGGATCACACTGCTTATGAAGGCCGCGAAGCCTTCGATGCAGCGCTGATCGAACTGATCGACACTTTCCAGCCACAGTTGGTAGTACTGGCCGGGTTCATGCGCATTCTCAGCGCAGGCTTCGTGCGCCATTTCCATGGTCGCCTTCTGAATATTCACCCTTCCCTGCTGCCGCGTTACAAAGGCTTGCACACGCACAAGCGTGCTCTGGAGGCTGGTGACGCCGAGCATGGCTGCAGCGTGCATTTCGTCACCGAGGAACTCGATGGCGGCCCACTGGTCGTACAGGCAGTTATTTCGGTACAGTTGCACGACACGCCCACAACGCTCGCGCAACGGGTTCATGTTCAAGAGCACCGTATTTACCCACTGGCCATTCGCTGGTTTGCCGAGGGCCGACTGAGCCTTGGTGAACAAGGTGCGTTACTCGATAGCCAGTTACTCCCGGCCAGCGGCCATCTGATTCGACATTAGGAGATACTATGCGTCGCGCTCTGCTCTTCGCTTTCGCTCTGCTCGCCTTGCCTGCCGTACAGGCCGCAGACCTTCAACCTTTCTCCGCCAGCTACACCGCCGACTGGAAACAGCTGCCCATGAGTGGCACCGCTGAACGCAGCCTGGAAGCCGGTGCCAATGGCACCTGGACCCTGAGCTTCAAGGCATCGATGATGATTGCCAGCCTGACTGAAGTCAGCACGCTGAAGGTCGACAAGGAAACCTTGCTGCCACAGACCTACAGCTTCGAACGCAGCGGCCTGGGCAAATCCAAAAAGGTTGATCTGGCGTTCGACTGGAACACCAAGTTCGTCACCGGCACCGACCGTGGCGATGCGATCAAGCTGCCGCTCAACCGCGGCATCCTCGACAAGTCCACGTATCAGCTGGCGTTGCAACACGACATCGCTGATGGCAAGAAGAGCATGAGCTACCAGGTGGTCGACGGTGATGAAGTAGACACCTACGACTTCCGCGTACTGGGCTCGGAAAAGGTTACCACCAAGACTGGCCAGGTCGATGCGATCAAGGTCGAGCGCGTGCGTGACCCGACGCAAAGCAAGCGCACCACCGTGCTGTGGTTCGCCAAGGACTGGGATTACCTGCTAGTGCGCCTGCAACAGGTCGAAACCGACGGTAAGGAATACAACATCGTGCTGCTCGACGGCACCGTGAACGGTAAGGCCGTCAAAGGCAGCTGATTGCCCTGACCGCTTGCCATACAGAGCCCCGCTTATTAGCGGGGCTTTTTATTGGCTGCAAACAAGTTATTGGCTGCAAACAAGAGGACGCAGAGCGTCCAGAACTGCATGCCGACGCAGAGCGTCGCACGATAGTGGCGGTGCTCTCCCGGACACCTGGCGCGCCCTACGCTCCGGGTGGGAATGCCCCGACGCCGAACCTCGCGCTATACGGACACCTATCGTTCCCTACGCTCCGCGTGGGAATGCCGTTCTTGACGCTCCGCGTCATCTTTTTGCACCGCTAAAGGCACATGAAAAATCCTTCACTTTGCCGCAACCAAGCTGCAAGCCTCGCCATGTAAGGGCTGTAGGCAAACGACCATTTTTTGCTCACTCGGGAACCTGAACAGGCTATTTACTTAGGCAGCTAACAAATTCTATAAAAGAGTCCTGCGACACATCGCCGCAGTATCCAGAGGCCTAACCACTCAGGCCACCAAAGTCAGGAGCTTACTACTATGACTGTCAGAGTTACTGAACGCGACGACGCCCACCTCTCTCACGAAGCCGTTGCCGACGGCATCCAGATCTGGGACGTGCATCAACAGGACCAACTTGTAGGCATGTTTCACGTAGAGTCCGATGCTCTACGCTATAAGGAAGAGCTGGAAGCACTGGAAAGCCAGGGCAACCACTAAGCAACTTCCCTGAGCCAGAAAACCCCAGAACAATAAACGACAAAACCCGCTGAATGCGGGTTTTGTTTTGACCGGTCAGCGCGTTACCACATCAGGTCGTCAGGCACCTGATACGCAGCGTACGGATCGTCGGCATCCGGCGCTTCGGTCGGGGTGTTGAGCAACACGATACGGCGCGGGTCGCGCTCCTGGATCTTCAGCGCTGCCTCACGCGGAATGATCTCGTAACCGCCGCCATGGTGAACGATGGCCAGCGAACCGCTGCTGAGCTTGTTGCGCACCAACGCGTTGACCGAGATCCGCTTGACCTTCTTGTCGTCAACGAAGTTGTAGTAATCCTCGGTAATCAGCTTGGGCAGACGCGACACCTCGATCAGTTGCTTGACCTGAGCGGCGCGGGCCTTCTGCTCGACCTTCTCCTGCTGCTGACGGTTGAGATCCTGGTCACGCTTGGCCTTCTCGGCCATCGCTTCCTGAGCCGCACGCTTTTGCGAGTCATCGGCCTGCGCCTGACCCTTGTGCACCAGACGCTGCTCTTTCTGCTTTTCTTTGCCGACCTGCTTGGCCTGCTTTTGGTTGACCAGACCTGCCTTGAGCAACTGATCGCGAAGGGAAAGGCTCATTGTCTACTCACTTATACCGTTACCGCACACTCAGCCGCAGCCGGGCGTGCTCTTTTCCTGACGTTTGGCTTCGCCCCACAATGCGTCCATTTCTTCGAGCGAGCACTCTTCGATAGGACGCTGGATGTGGCGCAATGCCTGTTCAATGAATCGGAAGCGTCTGTCGAACTTGCTATTGGCCGAGCGTAGCGCAGTTTCCGGGTCGACTTTAAGGTGCCGGGCCAGGTTGACGACGCTGAACAGCAAATCGCCGACTTCCTCGGCAATGCCTTCGGCGTCATTGTCGACCATGGCTTCAAGAATTTCATCGAGTTCTTCACGCACCTTGTCGACCACCGGCAACGCTGCAGGCCAGTCGAAGCCGACCTGCGAAGCACGCTTCTGCAGTTTGGCGGCACGACTCAACGCAGGCAAGGCCACCGGCACGTCATCGAGCAACGACAACTGCTCGGGCGCGCCAGACTTTTCGGCACGCTCCTCGGCCTTGATTTCGTCCCAACGCTGGTTGACCTGCTCGTCGGTCAGGCGCGGCGTTTCCGCCGACGCGTACAACTCGCCGGTCGGAAACACGTGCGGATGGCGACGCAGCAACTTGCGGGTAATGCCGTCGATGACGTCGTCGAATTCAAACCGGCCTTCTTCCTTGGCCAACTGGGCATAGAAGACCACCTGAAACAGCAGGTCTCCCAGCTCACCCTTCAGATGGTCGAGGTCGCCCTGCTCGATGGCATCGGCCACTTCGTAGGCTTCTTCCAGCGTATGCGGCACGATGCTGGCGTAGGTCTGCTTCAGGTCCCACGGGCAACCAGACTGCGGATCACGCAGCCGGGCCATGAGGTTCAGCAGGTCTTGAACTGTATACATGGGGCTCCCTGTGAGCGCAGGCAACGCTTATGGCGTCCTGTTCCTGCGTGTTTCGATAATGTTCGGCAACTGGGAAATGCGCCCCAACAACCGCCCCAGTGCGTCCAGGCCCGGAATCTCGATGGTCAGCGACATGAGCGCTGTGTTGTCTTCCTTGTTCGAGCGGGTGTTGACCGCCAGTACGTTGATACGCTCGTTGAGCAGCACCTGGGTGACGTCACGCAGCAGGCCGGAACGGTCGTAGGCGCGAATGATGATGTCCACCGGATACGTGAGCACCGGCACCGGCCCCCAGCTGACCTGAATGATCCGCTCGGGCTCGCGACCACCCAGTTGCAGCACCGAAGCGCAATCCTGACGGTGAATGCTGACGCCACGGCCCTGGGTGATGTAACCGACAATCGCATCGCCCGGCAGCGGCTGGCAGCAACCGGCCATCTGTGTCATCAGGTTGCCAACGCCCTGAATCTGAATATCGCCACGCTTGCCAGGCTTGTAGCCCGTAGCTTTGCGCGGGATCAGTTCCAGCTGTTCATTGACGCGATCAGGTTCAACCTGCTGCTGAGCCAGATTGACCAGTTGCGCCAGACGCAGATCACCCGCGCCCAGGGCGGCAAACATGTCGTCGGCGGTCTTGTGGTTGGCCTTGTCCGCCAGCTTGTCGAAGTCGACCTGCGGCAATGCCAGGCGCGCCAGTTCGCGTTCGATAAGGGTTTTACCGGCCGCAACGTTCTGGTCGCGGGCCTGCAATTTGAACCAGTGAACAATCTTGGCGCGCGCCCGCGAGGTCGTGATGTAACCGAGGTTGGAGTTCAGCCAGTCACGGCTCGGCGTGCCGTGCTTGCTGGTGATGATCTCGACCTGCTCGCCGGTCTGCAGGCTGTAGTTGAGCGGTACGATGCGGCCGTTGATCTTCGCACCACGGCAGTTATGGCCGATTTCGGTGTGCACCCGATAGGCAAAGTCCAGCGGTGTCGCGCCCTTGGGCAGGTCGATGGCGTGGCCATCAGGGGTGAAGACGTAGACCCGGTCAGGCTCGATATCAACCCGCAGCTGATCTGCCAGGCCACCGATGTCACCCAGCTCTTCATGCCACTCAAGTACCTGACGCAGCCAGGAAATTTTCTCTTCGTAATGATTGGAGCCGGATTTGACGTCGGTGCCTTTATAGCGCCAGTGCGCGCAAACGCCCAGTTCGGCCTCTTCGTGCATGGCGTGGGTGCGGATCTGCACTTCCAGCACCTTGCCTTCCGGCCCGATGACCGCTGTGTGCAGCGAGCGATAGCCGTTTTCCTTGGGGTTGGCGATGTAATCGTCGAACTCTTTGGGAATATGCCGCCACAAGGTGTGCACAATGCCCAGCGCGGTATAGCAATCGCGCATTTCCGGGACCAGTACACGCAACGCGCGCACGTCATAGATCTGGCTGAATGCCAGGCCTTTGCGCTGCATTTTGCGCCAGATGGAATAGATATGTTTGGCTCGGCCACTGATGTCAGCCGTCACGCCGGTGGCTTGCAGTTCGTTGTCGAGCTGGGACATGACATCGCTGATGAAGCGCTCTCGGTCCAGCCGGCGCTCGTGCAGCAGCTTGGCGATCTGCTTGTACTGATCAGGCTCCAGGTAGCGGAAAGACAGGTCTTCCAGCTCCCACTTGATATGCCCGATACCCAGACGATGGGCCAGCGGCGCGTAGATGTCGAAGACTTCCCGGGCCACACGGTTGCGTTTCTCGTCGTCGGCGTTCTTTACCGCACGAATCGCGCAAGTGCGCTCGGCCAGTTTGATCAGCGCAACGCGAACGTCGTCGACCATCGCCACGAGCATCTTGCGCAGGTTTTCGACCTGCGCCTGACTGCCCAGCACCAGGGATTGACGAGGGCTGAGACTGGCGCTGATCGCGGCCATGCGCAGCACGCCGTCGATCAGTTTGGCGACCGTCGCGCCGAAACGCTGCTCGACCTCCGGCAAAGGGATGACACCTTCACGCACGCCGCGGTAAATGACCGCCGCAACCAGCGAGTCCTGATCCAGCTTGAGGTCAGCCAGGATCTCCGCGATTTCCAGACCGGTCTGGAAACTGGAGGTGCCCTCTGCCCAGTGATTCTTGTGGGCCTTGTCGTTCTGCTCGGCTTGCCGGGCAAACTCACAGGCCTGTTTCATGACTTCCCGGTCCAGGACCAGGTCGACGCTGACAATATGATCGAGCCACGCGTCGAGATTGATACTGCCGTCTGTGTTTATCGGCTGGTTCGCTCTCACCTGTACCATGCTGCTTACCTTCCCTACGGCGCGATGAATAGCGCCATCAGTCGCCAGCCTTCTGAGCGAATGCCACTTGCCGGGCAAGCAAGGACCGGCATTCGCGGGCCAGTCGGATTAAATGAGGTTCCCTGTCAGCAGCGACCTCGATCCAGTGAACGCTGCTCACTTACTCATTTCAAATAAAGCCATCGCCTCGACATGCGCCGTCTGTGGAAACATATCGAGGATTCCGGCACGTTTTAATCGGTAGCCCTGACTGATCAGTTCGACCGTGTCACGAGCCAAAGTTGCCGGGTTGCATGAAACATAAAGCAGTCGCCGGGCACCCGTTTTTCTGATCTGGCGAACCACTTCAAAGGCCCCGTCACGCGGTGGGTCCAAGAGTACCGCAGAAAACCCTTCCGCCGCCCAGTCGGCGTGTGTCAGCGGCTGGGAAAGATCCGCCTGAAAAAACTGCACATTGTGCAGATCATTACTCATTGCGTTGACGGCTGCACGCTCGACCATGGTCGCAACGCCTTCGACCGCCACCACTTCCTTCGCCAGACCCGCCAGTGGCAAGGCAAAATTGCCCAGACCGCAAAACAGGTCCATTACCCGTTCATCTTTGGCAGGCGCCAGCCATTGCAGAGCCTGCTCGATCATCGCGGTGTTAACCGCCGCGTTGACCTGAATGAAATCTCCCGGTCGCCAGGCCAGTTGCAGGTTCCACGGCTCCAGCCGGTAACCCAGCGTATCGCCGGGGCTGGCCGGTTGGGGCTCGCCCTCGCCGTGCAGCCAGAGCTGCGCGCCGTGCTTGGAGCAAAACGCCTGCAACAGCGCCAGGTCGGCCTCGGCAAGCGGCGCGGTGTGGCGCAACAACACGGCAGTCGCAACCCCACTGAACAACTCGACGTGACCCAGCGCCTGCGGTTTGCTGAAGTTTTTCAGCATGCCAGGCAACTCATTCATGATGGGTTGCAAGGCCTGTACCAGCACCGGACAGTGTTCGATGCTGACGATGTCCTGACTGGCGGCTGCGCGGAACCCCACGTCCAGCCTTTTGGCCTTGGCATCCCAGCGAACCGCGACCCGCGCGCGTCGACGATAGGCCAGCTCGGCACCGCTCAACGGCGCAGCCCATTCATCCGGCACCACGTTCGCCACCCGCAACAGTTGCTCGGCAAGCATGCGCTGTTTCAGGGCAAGCTGTTCTTCGTGGGGCACATGCTGAACACTGCAGCCGCCGCAGCGACCGAAATACTCACAGGCCGGAGCGCGACGCATGGTGCTGGCGGTGAAGACCCGCTCGGTGCGCGCCTCGACAACCTTGCCGCGCGCATTGAGCACTCGCGCCTCGACCTCCTCGCCCGCCAGACTGCCGGCGACAAACCAGGTCTTGCCGTCGAGAAAAGCGATACCGCGACCGTCATCGGACAGGCGCTCGATAGTCAGCCGCTGTTTTTTACCGGCAGGAATCTGCACGGTCTTGACGCCGCCCGTGGGCTGAAAGCGCAGACCTCGTTCATGCTTGGCCATCAGTTGGGCGAATCGTAGATGCCGGTCGACAGGTAGCGGTCGCCTCGGTCACAGATGATCGCCACAATCACGGCATTTTCGACTTCACGGGAAATGCGCAGTGCTCCAGCGACCGAGCCGCCGGACGACACGCCACAGAAGATGCCTTCTTCGCGCGCCAGTCGGCGCATGGTGTCTTCGGCCTCGGTCTGGCCCATGTCGATAATGCGATCGACGCGGTCCGACTGGTAAATCTTCGGCAGGTATTCATGCGGCCAGCGGCGAATACCGGGGATCGAAGCGCCCTCCATCGGTTGCAGACCGACGATCTGCACCTCGGGATTTTGCTCCTTGAGGTAGCGTGAGGTGCCCATGATGGTGCCGGTGGTGCCCATCGAGCTGACGAAATGGGTCACGGTACCCCCCGTCTGCCGCCAGATTTCCGGACCGGTGGACGTGTAATGCGCCTCGGGATTGTCGCCATTGGCGAACTGATCGAGCACCTTGCCGCGGCCTTCGGCCTGCATGCGCTCGGCAAGATCACGGGCGCCTTCCATGCCCTCGTCCTTGCTGACCGAGATCAGCTCGGCACCGTAGGCGGTCATTGCGGCCTTGCGTTCGGCACTGGAGTTGTCCGGCATGATCAGAATCATCCGGTAACCCTTTATCGCTGCGGCCATGGCCAGTGCAATCCCGGTATTGCCGGAAGTCGCTTCGATCAGCGTGTCACCCGGATGGATCTGGCCGCGCAACTCGGCACGGGTGATCATCGACAGGGCCGGACGGTCTTTTACCGAGCCAGCGGGGTTATTACCTTCAAGCTTCAACAGGAGGGTATTGCTGGTATTACCCGCCATGCGTTGCAGACGCACCAGCGGAGTGTTGCCGACGCAATCGGCAATGGTTTGATACTGCAGGGTCATGGCGTCTTCGCAATCCAGACTGCGGGGGGTGCCTATCATAACGGCAAACGGCCAAAGCCCATATCACGCAAAGTGCGCTGTTTATTCCCAAAAAGAATAAACACTGTTTTTTCCACTGCGGCCTCGTCCTGCACAGAGAGTTAGGTGCCCATGCTGGCGGTAAATGGCTAAACTCAACCCCTTGTGCCGATACAGCCAGGCAGCCGATGCCTGATATCGACGGACTGATACGTGTTGCCGGAGAACGAGCGTGCTGACCAAGCTGGGTATAAAAGGCCGTGTGCTGTTACTGACTATTTTGCCTGCCAGCCTGATGGCCGCAATGCTTGGTGGTTATTTCACCTGGATGCAGTTGAGCGAACTGCAAAGCCAGTTGCTGCAACGAGGCGAAATGATCGCCCAGGATCTGGCACCATTGGCCGCCAACGCACTGGGGCGCAAGGACAAGGTCCTGCTGAGCCGCATCGCCACCCAGACCCTGGAGCAGACCGACGTGCGCGCCGTGTCGTTTCTCGACGTCGATCGCACGCCACTGGCCCACGCCGGACCGACGATGATCAGCCCTTCGCCCATTGGCAGCGGCTCGCAGTTGCTCAATTCGACCGGCACCGACGCCACGCGTTATTTGCTCCCGGTGTTCGGCAATCAACGCCACCTGACCAGCCCGATCATTCCGGCCGAAGCCGACACCCTGCTGGGCTGGGTCGAACTTGAAATATCCCATAACGGCACGCTGTTGCGCGGCTATCGAAGCCTGTTTGCCAGCCTGCTGCTGATCCTGGCCGGGCTGGCCTGCACCGCGACTCTTGCAGTACGCATGAGCCGCACCATCAACGGGCCGATGAGCCAGATCAAGCAGGCGGTATCACAGCTAAAGGACGGCAACCTCGAAACCCGCCTGCCGCCGCTGGGCAGTCGGGAACTGGACGAACTGGCGTCAGGCATCAATCGCATGGCGGCGACCTTGCAGAACGCGCAGGAAGAGCTGCAACTGAGCATCGATCAGGCGACCGAGGATGTACGGCAGAACCTGGAAACCATCGAAATCCAGAACATCGAGCTGGACCTGGCTCGCAAGGAAGCCCTTGAAGCGAGCCGGATCAAGTCCGAATTCCTGGCCAACATGAGCCACGAAATCCGCACACCGCTCAATGGCATTCTGGGTTTCACCCATTTGCTGCAAAAAAGCGAGCTGACGCCGCGTCAGTTCGACTACCTGGGCACCATCGAGAAGTCGGCCGACAACCTGTTGAGCATCATCAACGAGATTCTCGACTTTTCGAAGATCGAGGCTGGCAAGCTGGTGCTCGACAACATCCCGTTCAACCTGCGCGATCTGCTGCAGGACACCTTGACCATCCTCGCCCCGGCGGCGCATGCCAAACAGCTGGAACTGGTCAGTCTGGTGTACCGCGATACACCACTGGCGCTGTCCGGCGACCCGTTGCGCCTGCGGCAGATTCTGACCAACCTGGTCAGCAACGCGATCAAGTTCACCCGCGAAGGCACCATCGTCGCCCGCGCTATGCTTGAAGACGAAACCGAAGAGCACGCGCAACTGCGCATCAGCGTGCAGGACACCGGCATCGGCCTGTCCAGTCAGGATGTGCGGGCGCTGTTCCAGGCGTTCAGCCAGGCCGACAATTCGCTCTCGCGCCAGCCGGGCGGCACGGGTCTGGGCCTGGTGATTTCCAAGCGCCTGATCGAACAGATGGGCGGCGAAATCGGTGTCGACAGCACGCCGGGCGAAGGTTCGGAGTTCTGGATCAGCCTGAAACTGCCCAAGGCCCGCGAAGACAAGGAAGAATCGTTCAACATCCCGCTGGAAGGGCTGCGCGCAGCAGTGCTTGAACACCATGACCTGGCGCGGCAGGCGCTGGAGCATCAGCTGGAAGACTGCGGTCTGCAAACCATCGTGTTCAACAACCTGGAAAACCTGCTCAACGGGGTGACGGCGGCGCACGAGACCCCGTCGGCCATCGATCTGGCGGTGCTCGGCGTGACGGCGCTGGAAATTTCCCCGGAACGGTTGCGCCAGCACATCTGGGATCTGGAAAACCTCAACTGCAAGGTCATGGTGCTATGTCCGACCACCGAGCACGCGCTGTTCCAGTTGGCGGTCCACGATGTCTACACGCAATTGCAGGCCAAGCCCGCCTGTACCCGCAAACTGCAAAAAGCGCTGTCCGAACTGATCGCGCCGCGGGCGATCCGCGCCGATATTGGTCCGCCGTTGTCTAGCCGCGCGCCGCGGGTGCTGTGCGTGGATGACAACCCGGCCAACCTGCTGCTGGTGCAGACCCTGCTCGAAGACATGGGCGCAGAAGTCGTGGCCGTCGAGGGCGGCTATGCAGCGGTCAATGCGGTGCAGCAGGAAGCGTTCGATCTGGTGTTGATGGACGTGCAGATGCCCGGTATGGACGGGCGTCAGGCCACCGAGGCGATTCGTGCCTGGGAAGCTGAACGCAACCAGAGCTCACTGCCGATCGTGGCACTTACCGCCCACGCGATGGCCAATGAAAAACGCTCGCTGCTGCAAAGTGGCATGGATGACTACCTGACCAAACCGATCAGCGAGCGGCAGCTGGCACAGGTGGTCCTCAAGTGGACGGGGCTGGCACTGCGCAACCCTGCGCCAGAACGCCAGAACGAAGCACCTGAAGGGCACGTCGGGCCGCTGGTGCTCGATCATGAAGAAGGGCTGCGCCTGGCTGCGGGCAAAGCGGATCTCGCCGCCGACATGCTGGCCATGCTGCTGGCCTCGCTGGCCGCCGACCGCGAGGCCATCCGTGCGGCGCGGGCCAACCAGGATGTACAGGCGCTGATCGAACGCATTCACCGTCTGCACGGCGCAACGCGCTACTGCGGCGTCCCACAGCTGCGCACCGCCTGTCAACGCGCCGAGACCCTGCTCAAGCAGAACGCCGCGCACACCGAAGAAGCTCTGGACGATTTGGACAAAGCCATCATTCGCCTGGAATCCGAGGCGCGGGTGACAGCGTAATGGTAACGCTCGCTCCTCACACTTCAGCGCAGCAATGCCGGTGCGGGTGCCCGGCGTCCGATCCTGAAGGCGTAGAGCATGATAGGATGCGCGCAATTTTGGAGGACCCATGGTCGAACACGATTTTCGCTACAGCATGCTCAACCCGCAGCACACCTTGACCGAATGCCGCACTTTGGCGCCCGGTCGCTATCAGGTCACCGGTAACGGCGGCTCGATTCACGACAACGACCAGTTGCTGGTGACGATCAAAGGCAGCAAAAGCCTGCACATGCGCCTGACCGTCGAGAAAGTCCGGCACCTGATCAACCCGCCGGGCCAATGGATTGCAGTGGCCAAAGGTCCGGTGTTCGACGAGTTGGCGATTCATCAGTGGAAAGTGAATTGCGACAGCTGCGCCGCTGAACTGAATTTCGAGTTCATGGTAGAGAGCAAGCTGGGCGTCAAGGCGCAGAAACCTGCCGCCATCGCGCGCATCGCGGAGCTGGGCTGGAAAACCGAAGGCGAGAAGCACCTCTGCAAGAAGTGCCAGGAGAAAGCGGCATGAAACAGTTTGCGCTCCTGAGCCTGATCGGCGGCGCGCTGCTGGCCGGTTGTACCGCTGACCCGCTGTCGATCCAGCAGGATCACAGTTATGTAACGGAGTGGATCGGCGAACGTCCGCTAATCGACAACAGCCGCCTTACCATGACCCTGGGCGCCGATGGCCGCGCATATGGCAATGCAGGCTGCAACCACTGGTTCGCGCCGTATACGCTGAACGACCACAGCATCAGCTTCGGCCCGGTGGGCAAAACCCGCAAGATGTGCGCCCCCGCGCTGATGGAGCAGGAACAACGCTTCATCAAAGCCATCAGCAGCGTGCAGCGCTGGGACATCTCGCCCATCGAGCAACTGCGCCTGTGGCCAACCCAAGGCAAGCCGCTGCGCTTCTGGCTGGAAGATAGCTGATCCGAAGCTCCGCGTAACTTGCGACGCAGAGCGTCTAGAACTGCATTCCCACGCTGGAGCGTAGGGAACGATCACTATCCTGCGACGCCCCGCGCAACGCCTGGATCACAGCCGACTGCTCGCGCATTTCACTATCGTGCGACGCTCCGCGTCGCATGCCGTTCTGGACGCTCCGCGTCCTCTTGCGACGCAGAGCGTCGCGACCTGCATTCCCACGCTGGAGCGTAGGGAACGATAATCCCGACTATCGTGCGATGTTCTGCGCAACGCCTGGATCACAGCCGACTGCTCGCGCATTTCACTATCGCACTATCGTGCGACGCTCCGCGTCGCATGCCGTTCTGGACGCTCCGCGTCCTCTTTCGACGCAGAGCGTCGCGACCTGCATTCCCACGCTGGAGCGCAGGGAACGATAATCCCGACTATCGTGCGATGTTCTGCGCAACGCCTGGATCACAGCCGACTGCTCGCGCGTTTCACTATCGCATGCGTCGCTCCGCGTCGCATGCCGTTCTGGACGCTCCGCGTCCTCGTTACGGCGCAGAGCGTCGCGACCTGCATTCCCACGCTGGAGCGCAGGGAACGATAATCCCGACTATCGTGCGATGTTCTGCGCAACGCCTGGATAACAGCCGACTGCTCGCGCGTTTCACTATCGTGCGGCGCTCCGCGTCGCATGCCGTTCTGGACGCTCCGCGTCCTCTTGCGACGCAGAGCGTCGCGACCTGCATTCCCACGCTGGAGCGTAGGGAACGATAATCCCGACTATCGTGCGATATTCTGCGCAACGCCTGGATCACAGCCGACTGCTCGCGCATTTCACTATCGTGCGACGCTCCGCGTCGCATGCCGTTCTGGACGCTCCGCGTCCTCTTGCGACGCAGAGCGTCGCGACCTGCATTCCCACGCTGGAGCGTAGGGAACGATAATCCCGACTATCGTGCGATGTTCTGCGCAACGCCCGGATCACAGCCGACTGCTCGCGCATTGCACTATCGTGCGGCGCAGAGCGTCTGCGACCTGCATTCCCACGCTGGAGCGTAGGGAACGATAATCCCGACTATCGTGCGATGTTCTGCGCAACGCCTGGATAACAGCCGACTGCTCGCGCATTTCACTATCGTGCGACGCTCCGCGTCGCATGCCGTTCTGGACGCTCCGCGTCCTCGTTGCGGCGCAGAGCGTCGAAAATCGATCCGATCACCCCTCGCCGCGCAATGCCTTGAGCTTCTGGATAACGGTCGCGGCTGACTGCTCACCGAGCAGTTGCTCGCGCATCTTGCCCTTGTCGTCGATGATGTAGGTCACCGGCAGCGCTTCGGAGGGCGGCAGGCTGTACTGCTCGGCTGGGTCCTGAGCCAGCACGGTGAATTTGATACCCAGTGCATTGGCAGCGTTTTTCAGCTCGTCGCCCTGCAGATTGTCAAAGTTGACACCCAGCACCGTGACCTTCTTGTCCTTGAGCTGTTCGGACAATGCGTTGAATTCCGGCACCTCGGTACGGCACGGACCACACCATTCGGCCCAGTAGTTCACCACCAGCCAATGCCCCTTGATTCGCTCGCTGGCCACCTTCTGGCCGTTCTGGTCATTGCCCAGGTCCACGCCACATCCGCTGAGCAGCAAGCTGCCGAAAAGTATCACTGCTGCTGTTAATCGCCTTGCCATTTGTTTCCTTCCTCGCCCCGTTCAACCTGCAATCACTTATATCCAGGCTACGACTATTGACCATTCGATATGTCGGACAGTGCCATCGCTGGTTAGAATACGCCACCCCACACAAGATGCGACGTGCAAATGACCGATCTGACGCTGTATCACAACCCGCGCTGCAGCAAATCCCGCGGCGCGCTGGAACTGCTTCAGGCCCGCGGCCTGACGCCCGATATCGTCCTGTACCTGGAAACCCCGCCCGACGCAGAGCGTTTGCGCGATCTGCTCGGCAAGCTGGGCATCACTGCCCGGCAACTGCTGCGTACCGGCGAAGATGATTACAAGCAACTCAACCTGGCCGACCCGAGCCTGAGCGACGAGCAACTGATCGCCGCCATGGCCGCGCACCCCAAACTGATCGAGCGGCCAATTCTGGTCGCAGGCGACAAGGCTGTGATTGGCCGCCCACCCGAGAACATCCTGGAGCTGCTGCCGTGAGCACACCTTACATTCTGGTCCTCTATTACAGCCGCAACGGTTCCACCAGCGAAATGGCCCGGCAGATTGCCCGCGGTATCGAGCTGGGCGGCATGGAAGCTCGGCTGCGCACCGTTCCTGCCGTTTCCGCCGACTGCGAAGCGACCGCCCCTGAGATCCCGGAAAACGGCGCGCTGTACGCGACCCTCGACGACCTGAAAAACTGCTCAGGCCTGGCGCTGGGCAGCCCGACGCGCTTCGGCAACATGGCCGCCCCGCTGAAATACTTTCTCGACGGTACCAGCAACCTTTGGCTGACCGGCGCACTGGTCGGCAAACCCGCAGGCGTCTTCACTTCCACTGCCAGCCTGCACGGCGGCCAGGAAACCACGCTGATGTCGATGCTGCTGCCGTTGCTGCACCACGGCATGCTGATCATGGGTCTGCCCTACAGCGAATCGGCGCTGCTGGAAACCGCAGGGGGTGGCACGCCTTATGGTGCCAGTCATCACGCCGGTGCCGATGGCAAGCGCGCGCTGGACCGCCATGAGACTGACCTGTGCCGTGCACTGGGCCAGCGCCTGGCCAAAACCGCGTTGCAGCTGGACACAGCACGCAGCTGAATCGGCAGGGCGTGGTCTGACGCTTTCAGTTAAATCGCAAACTTGCAGCGCAAGGGTCGGTCTGAACCCTTGACCTGCCTGTTGAATTTCTTTGGAGAACCGATGCAAGACTACAAATGGCTGAACGAGTATTGCCTGAATCGATTCGGCTCCGCCAAAGCACTGGAAGCCCACCTGCCGACCCCGAAGACACCGAAACAACTGCAAGCCATCAGCGCCGACCGCTATCTGTCGACCATGGCCCTGCGCGTGTTTCGCGCAGGCCTGAAACACAGCCTGGTGGACTCTAAATGGCCGGCGTTCGAGGAAGTCTTCTTCCGCTTCGACCCGGAAAAAGTCGTGCTGATGGGGGCTGATCACCTGGAGCGGCTGATGCAGGATGCGCGCATCATCCGTCACCTGGGCAAACTCAAGAGCGTGCCGCGCAATGCGCAACTGATTCTGGACATCGAACAGGAACACGGCAGTTTCGGCAAATTCGTCGCCGAGTGGCCGGTCGATAACATCACTGGCTTGTGGCAGTACATTGCCAAACACGGCAACCAGATGGGCGGACTGTCAGCGCCACGCTTTCTGCGCATGATCGGCAAGGACACGTTCATTCCGACCTGGGACGTGGTGGCCGCGCTGAACGCGCAGGATATTGTTGACCGCGTGCCTACCAGCAAACGCGATCAGGCAATTGTGCAGGACGTGTTCAACCAATGGCACGCAGAAAGCGGTCGGCCGATGTGCCAGCTGTCAGCCATGCTGGCGTTCACCGTCAACCACTGAGCACCCTCAGATATTCACCACATTGACGAACCGCGACGCAGCGGTTTCGTCGATGCGCAGGTTGCTGAAGTCGAACAGGTTGCGGTCAGCCAGTTGCGAGGGCTGTACGTTCTGCAGGGCGCGGAAGATGCTTTCCGTGCGACCCGGTGTCTTGCGCTCCCAGTCGATCAACATGTCCTTGACCACCTGACGTTGCAGGTTCTCCTGAGAGCCGCAGAGGTTGCACGGGATGATCGGAAACTGTTTAAGGTCCGAATAGGCCTGAATGTCCTTTTCATGGCAATACGCCAATGGACGAATCACCACGTTACGGCCATCGTCGGCACGCAGCTTGGGTGGCATGGCCTTGAGCGAGCCGTTGAAAAACATGTTGAGGAAGAACGTCTCGACGATATCGTCTCGATGATGCCCCAGTGCCATCTTGGTAGCACCTATTTCATCAGCGAAGGTATACAGCGTGCCACGACGCAGCCGTGAACACAGCGAACAGGTCGTCTTGCCTTCAGGAATCAATTCCTTGACCACTGAATAGGTGTCTTTCTCGACGATGTGGTACTCGATACCCAGCTCTTTCAGATACGCAGGCAGCACGTGCTCGGGGAAGCCAGGCTGCTTCTGGTCCATGTTGACGGCCACGATGTCGAATTTGATTGGCGCGACTTTCTGCAAGTGCATCAGCACATCGAGCATGGTGTAACTGTCCTTGCCGCCGGACAGGCAGACCATGACCTTGTCACCCTCTTCGATCATGTTGAAGTCGGCAACGGCCTCGCCGGCCAGCCGACGCAGACGTTTCTGCAGTTTGTTCTGATTGACTGAAAGGGTGCCCATTTATGGAAATATCCGCTGACGGTAGCTTGAGAAAAGCCGGGCATTTTACCTATAACCGACCTTTGGTTAAATATGCTGCGCGCGTGCTGTTCAGACTGGCAATCGCCCTTGATCAAAAACGACCACCGGGCGGCCGGCATTTTCAGAGCGTAGTCACATTGCGGCATACTTGGCGCACTGGAGAATCCTAAAGCATGCCCGACCAACTCAATTCACGCGTTGAAACCTGTTACCAACAAGCCGAAACCTTCTTCAAGCGCACCTTTAAACGCCCAGTGGTCAGTTTCCAGTTGCGCGGCCAGAAGGCAGGTGTCGCTCACCTGCACGAAAACCTGCTGCGCTTCAATCCGCAGCTCTACAAGGAAAACGCCGAAGACTTCCTGCGCCAGACCGTGCCGCACGAAGTCGCGCACCTGATTGCCCACCAGCTGTTTGGCGGCAGCATCCAGCCACATGGCGAAGAATGGCAACTGATCATGCGCGGCGTCTATGAACTGCCACCCAACCGCTGCCACACCTACGCCGTCAAGCGACGCAGCGTGATCCGTTACATCTACCGCTGCCCTTGCCCGGACAGCGACTTTCCGTTCACTGCCCAGCGCCACAGCATGGTTCGCAAGGGTCGGCGCTACCTGTGCCGCCGCTGCCGCGAGCCGTTGGTGTTCAGCGGCGAGACGCGCACGGAATAACTCCCCAGACAAACGACAGGCATAAAAAAACCCATCCGAAGATGGGTTTTTTATGGCCTGACGGTTAATCAGACGGTTTTGGTGGTGTTCACCGCACCGGCTGGAGTCGGGCCTTCGGCAACGCCGAGGTCGTCTTCAGGACGGGTTTCCAAAATGGCAGAGCCACCGGAAGTCAGCTCGGACTGCAGCTTGTCGGTGTCCAGCTCGCCGACCCACTTGGCAACCACAACGGTTGCAACCGCGTTACCTATCAGGTTGGTCAGGGCGCGGGCTTCGGACATGAAGCGGTCGATACCCAGAATCAGCGCCAGACCGGCAACCGGCAGGTGGCCGACAGCCGACAGGGTTGCAGCCAGAACGATGAAGCCGCTACCGGTTACGCCAGCCGCACCCTTGGAGGACAGCAGCAACACCAGCAACAAAGTGATCTGGTGGGTGATGTCCATATGGGTGTTGGTCGCCTGAGCGATGAACACGGCAGCCATGGTCAGGTAGATCGACGTACCGTCGAGGTTGAACGAGTAACCCGTCGGGATAACCAGACCCACGACAGATTTTTTGGCGCCCAGACGCTCCATCTTGATCAGCATGCGTGGCAGGGCCGATTCCGACGAGGAAGTACCCAGTACGATCAACAGCTCTTCACGGATGTAGCGAACCAGCTTGAAGATGCTGAAACCGTGAGCGCGGCAGATGGCACCCAGCACCAGCACCACGAACAGCGCGCAGGTGATGTAGAAGCAGATCATCAACTGACCCAACTGCACCAGCGAGCTTACGCCGTAGGCACCGATGGTGAAGGCCATGGCACCAAACGCACCGATGGGTGCAAGCTTCATGATCATGTTGATGATGTTGAACATCACGTGGGCGAAGCGATCGATGAAGTCCAGAACCGGCTTGCCGTACGAACCCAGACGATGCAGGGCGAAGCCGAAGATCACCGAGAACATCAGGACTTGCAGGATATCGCCGTTGGCAAACGCGCCGACGATGGTGTTCGGAATCACGTTGAGGATGAAGCCGACAATGCTCTGATCCTGACCGGCAGTCACATAAGCCGCGATCTTGGAAGCGTCGAGCGTGCTGACGTCGATGTTCATGCCGGCACCCGGCTGAACCACGTTGACGACGATCAGACCGATCAACAGAGCGATGGTCGAAACGATCTCGAAGTACAGCAGCGCATAACCGCCGGTCTTGCCGACCGACTTCATGTTCTGCATGCCGGCGATGCCGCTGACGACGGTACAGAAGATGATCGGCGCGATAACCATCTTGATCAGTTTGATAAACCCGTCACCCAGCGGCTTTAGAGCCTTGCCGGTGTCCGGGTAGAAGTGACCGATCAGGATACCGATGACAATCGCAACGATTACCTGAAAATAGAGGGATTTGTAGATGGGCTGACGAGTCGTCATTGCAGTTTTCCTCAAGGGCGTCGTCGGCATCTTCACCTGATGCACGCGAGCCTATAAAGCGCTAACCCTCCTGCACTGGAGGGATTTGTTTTGTCGAGCTGCACAAGGCAGGCCTCTGCCATGTAGATAGCAATAGGCGTGCCATAGAATCAAATAGCCATCAAAACCCCGCATTACAAGGCGCAGACGGGTAACGGTAGACGCAATCCGAAAAAGACGTGGCGGTTTTCCGCCGTATGGTGGGAAAAATAGGCACACAGTGGCGGGTATCCGCCGTCTTTCTGTGGTGACAGGAGTGCTCGGTGACGCGCAGAGGTGTGACGCAGAGCGTCACGCACGGCATTCCCACGCTGGAGCGTGAGGAACGACAGGTGTGATAACACTATCGTGCCAATGCTCCGCGTTGGCATGCCGTTCTGGACGCTCTTGAAACTGGACGAACACACCCTCACTGCGCCAGGAAATGAATCCTGAACGCCGCGCCGCCCAGCGGGGAATCGCCCAGGGTCAGTTGTGCGCCGTAGCTTTCGATGATGTCCTTGACCACCGCCAGACCAATGCCTTGCCCAGGGTTCTGGCGGTCCAGGCGTTCGCCACGCTCGAGAATGCGCGCGCGCTGGCTCTGCGGAACGCCGGGACCGTCGTCTTCGACGCACAGTTCATCGCCGTCCGCTGAGCGGGTAAAGCTCACGCGTACTTCGCTCAGGCATAGCCGATAGGCGTTTTCCAGCAGGTTGCCGAGCATTTCCAGCAACGCGCCCTCTTCCATGTGCACCTGACAATGCTCCGGCAGGTCCAGCGTGGCCTTGACCTGTTTGTCGCGATACACCTTGTCGAGTGTGTTGCACAGGCTTTCGACCACAGGCCGCAGCATGACGTGATGGCGCACCAGACCGCTCTTGCGCAGGCTGGCCCGTTGCAGTTGATAGCCGATCTGTTGGCTCATGCGCTCGATCTGCGATTGCAGCACCCACGCCTGCTCGACATCCTCGGGACGCTTGGCGATGTTTTCGCTGACCCCCTGCAAGACCGCCAGCGGTGTTTTCAGGCTGTGGGCCAGGTCATCCAGCGAATCGCGGTAACGAATCCGCTGTTCACGTTCGCTGCGCAGCAGGCGGTTGAGCGAGTCGGTCAGACGCAGCAGTTCGCTGGGATGCTCCTCGCTCAGACTGTCGCGCACGCCGGCTTCCACCTGATCCAGTTCCTGGCTCAAGCCGCGCAAGGCACGCAACCCCCAGGTCAGGCCCATCCACAGCAACCCGAGCAGCACCGCCAGTGCTGCGCCAAAGCCCAGATAGAGCTTGCGGCGCAAACCGTCGATGGTTTCCTGATAGCCACGCAAGGGCTGCACGGCGACGATACTGAACGCGGCATTGCGCCCGCCGAGCAGCCGGATCTCGACGTCATAGACGAAATACTCATCGCCATTGATTTCCTTGATCTTGGTGAACTCGCTGCCCTGCCCGTCATACTGCGGGCGGTAGTCGATGTTCTCGCCTTCGGTGGACAGTGAGCGCCAGACCATCTGTCCCTGGCGGTTATAGATGTAGCCCAGCAGACGACTGCCCGGCAGGTTGAACTGTTCGCCCGGCAGTACGGACGGCATCAATAGATGACCGTCTTCGACGCGCGCCGCTGAAATCATGGTGGTCACGTCGGAAGCCAGGCGTTGCTCTATCGCCCCGCGCAGCGCCAGGCTGAACGCCCCCTGCAAAGCAGGCAGCATCAGCAGCATGAAGATCACCGCCAGAGTGGCGGCACCCAGCATCAGGCGCAGGCGAAGCGAACGAATCACGTACAGCGCTCATTGAACAGGTAGCCCATGCCGCGCACGGTTTCGATAGGTTTGAACGCCACGTTGCTGTCCAGCTTGCGCCGCAGGCGGCCGACCAGCACTTCGATCACGTTTGGGTCGCGCTCGTCGTCATCAGGATACAGCTGCTCCATCAGGCGCTCTTTGGGCACCACTTGCTGGTGATGGAGCATCAGGTATTCAAGGATGCGGTATTCGTAGGCGGTCAGCGCCAGCGGTTGTTCAGCCAGCGCGGCGTGCTTGCGATTGAGGTCCAGCAGCAGCGGGCCAGCCGTGATGGTGGACTGAATGAAGCCGCTGGAACGCCGCAACAAGGCGTTGAGCCGCGCTTCCAGTTCTTCGAACTGGAAGGGTTTGACCACGTAGTCGTCAGCGCCGGCCGCCAGCCCTTCGACCTTGTCCTGCCAATTGCCGCGCGCGGTCAGGATCAGAATCGGAAACGCCTTGCCCACGGTGCGCAACTGCCGAATCAGGTCCAGCCCACCGATGCCCGGCAAGCCCAGATCAATCACGGCCAGGTCGTGATTGAATTGCGTGACCTGATACAACGCCTCTTCAGCGTTGGCCACCGCTTCCACCACATGTCCCGCTTCGGTCAGACGGGTTCGCAAGTGATGGCGCAGCAGCGCTTCATCCTCAACTACCAACAACTTCATGCAGCTCTCCCAGGCACAATCGCAGCCTCAAGACAAAGAATGAAACGACATCGTCGCATCAGTACTCAACAGGCGGGCGCTGACGGGCACGTGTTGTGTCACATCATAGCTGCCCAGCAGGATTTCGCGGCTGACAGGCACACCATTGTGAGTCCCTGTCAGGGTGCCGTAAACCGGCGGTGAATAAAGTGTGCCCACAGAAACATTGGTATGTGCCTGTTCCCCGAGCGCATGCCCCCAGCTGTTGGCGTCATCAAGCCTTTCGCTGGTCTTGCCGAACTCGATACGAGCCACGTCAAGCCGACCATCGCCCGCCTGCGCTGCGGCGCTGCCACCCAGAAAAGCCAAGGCCAGGAAAAACTTGTTGAGATTCAACATATCGACTCCTTTTGCGCTCGGGGACGCTGTCAAGGTACGGCCCAACAGTAATCGCGCCGGGCTGAACCCCGACTGAACACGGCATGAACCGGCGCTGAACAGTCATCTACACCGGATGCAGCGGAATCGGCTATGGTTGTTTGCGACCTCAAACTATCAAAAGGAGCTGACCATGCGTGTGTGGATTGCAATGATCATGATGGGCCTGACCGGACTCGCTCAGGCAGCGATCAAGACCGAGCAGATCGATTACAAGAGTGCCGACGGAACCAAACTGGTGGGTTACTACGCTTACGACGACGCGGTAAAAGGTCCACGCCCCGGTGTTCTGGTGGTTCACGAGTGGTGGGGCCTGAACGACTACGCCAAGCGCCGCGCCCGCGACCTGGCTGCCCTGGGCTACAGCGCCATGGCTATCGACATGTACGGCGAAGGCAAGAACACCGAGCACCCGAAGGACGCGATGGCATTCATGCAGGCTGCGCTGAAGGACAGCGATGCGGCTGACAAGCGCTTTGATGCCGGGCTGGAGCAATTGAAGAAGCAACCTCAGACCGACCCGAAAAAAATTGCAGCGATCGGTTACTGCTTCGGCGGCAAGATCGTGCTGGACGCGGCGCGGCGCGGCGAACCGTTGCTGGGCGTAGTGAGCTTCCACGGCGCACTGGTCACCAATACCCCGGCCAAACCGGGCATCAAAGTGCCGATGCTGGTCGAGCACGGTGCCAAAGACAGCATGGTCACCGCTGAAAACGTCGCAGCCTTTAAAAAGGAAATGGACGACGCCAAGGCTGACTATAAATTCGTCAGCATCGACGGTGCCAAACACGGCTTCACCAACCCCGACGCCGACCGCCTGAGCCACGGCGACCACGGCGGCCCGGACATCGGCTACGACAAGGCTGCCGACCAGAGCTCCTGGTCAGACATGCAGGTGTTCTTCAAGAAGATATTTGGTTGACTAGCAGATGCTTCTTCTGCACGGAGCGTCGCACGATAGTTGAGATGATCGTTCCGCACGCTCCAGCGTAGGAATGCAGGTCTCGACGCTCTGCGTCGTCAAGAGGACGCGGAGCGTCCGGAAAGGCATGCGACGCAGAGCGACGCACGATAGCTGGATTCTCGTTCCGCACACTCTGCGTCGCATCAATTCGCTAATACCAGCGCTGAATATCGATCAAACCGCGCTGCCCCTCATAATCGCGAGCGCTGGAGTATCTCCAGTGCTCACCGACATCCACATAACCCCTCTTTACCGGGTTGTGGTGAATGTAATCGAGCTTCTGACGCATCACCGCTTCATTCCACACAAGCTCCGCATGAGCCCCTTCCTGCCAGACCTGATAAACCCTGTCGGTCTTGTGCATGGGTTTGACAAAGCGCAGACGCTGAAGCGCGCTCTGGGCATTCGCTTTCTCGAGGACGTGGATTATCTGCCGGGCAGTGAAAGACTTGAAACTATTCACACATTTATCTAGCTCGGGGGCTTGAGCCACGAAGTGCAGATGGTTTTCCAGGACGACATACCCGAAGAGCTGCAGTCCTTGATGAGCCTGTTGATAGCGCCATGCGTTCAACAGAACGTCCACCAGAGCAGGCCGGGTAAAAAGCGGCAACCACTCCACCACCGTACAGGTCAGAAAGTGGGGTTTTTCACGTTCGGTGATGGTGTACCGGCTTCGGCCCATGAGTTCGTCCTTGAATCATCAGAGGCCCGAACGGTACATCCCGACTGAGTGGGTGGAAATGATGAAAGTGTGACCAGCTTTTTGCTCTACCTGGCAAAGAGGACGCAGAGCGTCCAGAACGGCATTCGACGCGGAGCGACGCACGATAGTTGAGATTCTCGTTCCCACGCTCCAGCTTGGGAATGCAGGTCGCGACGCTCTGCGTCGCCAAGAGGACGCGGAGCGTCCGGAACGGCATGCGACGCGGAGCGTCGCACGATAGTTGGATTCTCGTTCCGCACGCTCCAGCGTGGGAATGCAGATCTCGACGCTCTGCGTCGTCAAGAGGACGCGGAGCGTCCGGAAACGCATGCGACGCGGAGCGACGCACGATAGTGGGATTCTCGTTCCCACGCTCCAGCGTGGTAATGCAGGTCGCGACGCCCAGCGTCGTCAAGAGGACGCGGAGCGTCCGGAACGGCATGCGACGCAGAGCGACGCACGATAGTTGAAATTCTCGTTCCCACGCTCCAGCGTGGTAATGCAGGTCGCGACGCTCTGCGTCGCAAGAGGACGCGGAGCGTCCGGAACGGCATGCGACGCAGAGCGACGCACGATAGTTGGATTCTCGTTCCCACGCTCCAGCTTGGGAATGCAGGTCGCGACGCTCTGCGTCGCCAAGAGGACGCGGAGCGTCCGGAACGGCATGCGACGCGGAGCGTCGCACGATAGTTGGATTCTCGTTCCCACGCTCCAGCGTGGGAATGCAGATCTCGACGCTCTGCGTCGTCAAGAGGACGCGGAGCGTCCGGAAACGCATGCGACGCGGAGCGACGCACGATAGTGGGATTCTCGTTCCCACGCTCCAGCGTGGTAATGCAGGTCGCGACGCTCTGCGTCGCCAAGAAGGGCGCGGATAGTTACCAGTGCCCTTCCCTCAAACCCGTTCCCCCGGCAAAATGCCGCCCATGACTCAATTACCCGACCTTCCCGTCTGCTGTCCCGAACTCGTTCAGCACTGGCCGTTGCCGCATGCGCTGCCGGGCGCGATGCTGGTCAGTGGGCGGTTTGATCCGCACACGCTGATCGACGGCGATTTTCAGCGCTGTGCGGTGCAGATGCCTGCGAGCATTCAGCGCTCGGTCGCCAAGCGTCAGGCCGAATTTCTCGCCGGTCGGCTCTGTGCCCGCGAAGCCATGCGCCAACTGGATGGCCGTCTGCATGTTCCTGCTGTGGGTGAAGACCGCGCGCCGGTCTGGCCCGCTGATGTCTGTGGCTCGATCACCCATAGCACCGGCTGGGCCGCCGCTGTGGTGGCGCACAAGCGACAATGGCGCGGGCTGGGGCTGGACACGGAAAACCTGCTGAGCCATGACCGTGCCTCGCGACTGGCCGGGGAAATTTTGACGGCTGCCGAGCTGGCCGACATGGCAGCAGGCGCGCAGGATCAAGTCGCGTTGCGCGTGACCCTGACCTTTTCGATCAAGGAAGCGCTGTTCAAGGCGCTCTATCCCATCGTGCAAAAGCGCTTCTATTTTGAAGACGCGCAACTGCTTGAATGGTCCGCCGACGGCAGCGCCCGCTTGCGCCTGCTCATCGATCTGTCCAGCGAGTGGCACGCAGGCAAGGAACTCGACGGCCAGTTCAGTGTGCTGGGTGATCATCTGTTGAGTCTGGTCGCAGTCGAAGGCTGATCAGCCGGGCAGCGGACAATGCTCGCAACGCCCGACCCACTCCACACGATGACTCAGGCAGCACACACGCCGTTGCCTGCGCGGTTCACCACCCTGCGCCTGCGGAACGTAACGCACTGCCTGAAACAGAGGATTGGCCCGCCCATCTGGCCTTTTCCTCTCGCTCAACAGCGCCAGCCCTGGCGCCAATGACACAGTGCTGCACGTGGCCAGTTGCACAAGACAGCCTTCCAGATAATCCCCGGCGCTGCTCCACAACACCGCGCAGGGCAGCCCGCCATAGGCGCTCAATGCGGCAATAAAGGGCTGCAGATTGTCATCAAGCAATCCGGCAAACTGTTGAAACGGATCAGCCGGAATGCCCCGCCAGGCCTCTCCCTTCCCCGCCAAACGAACGCCATTCGGCAGGCCACGTTCATCCACTGCCAGTGCGACCTGCTCAAGCGCCAACGGCCAATGCCAGCCATGCACCAGACTGGCAACCAGCACCGGCGGAATAATCTGCATGAAGTAAAACTTGGCCCACTGCGACACCAGCACCGGCAATTGGCTGGGCATCAACTGCGGCCCGTAAATGCTCAGCAGTAACTGATCAAGCCGCTCGGTTTGCAGCAGATCAGGCAACGCCACTACAGGGCGCGAATCAGGGCGCGAATCATCTGCCGCCAGCAACGTCTGCCCGAAGCGCTCAAGCGGACCACTGAACAGCTGAGCACTCAACGCGGCACCTGCGTACGTGGCCAGGACAGGCTGAAACACGCGCCACCCAGGCTGACACTATGGCCAATCAGCGCGCGACCTTCGTGCCAATGGATGATCCGCCGCACAATCGACAGGCCCAACCCATGCCCGCCTGACGCTCGGGTGCGGCTGTCATCAATACGCATGAACGGCGTGAAAATCTGCTCCCATGCCTCTTCCGGGACGCCGGGACCGTCGTCGTCCACATCAATACGGCACTGCTGCGCCTCCAGTCGGTAACTGATACGCACCTCGTTTTCCGCATGGCGCATCGCGTTGCTCACCAGGTTCTGTACCGCACGATGCAGATAACGCGGTTCTGCCTCGACCCAGGCGGCTTCGCCCTCTTCAGAGGTCAAACATTCGCCCCGTGAAACCCGCACGTCGGCGCGCAAGGGTGCCAGTTCGGCGATCACCTGATCGATCAGCGCATCCAGATCGACACGCTGGAAGTTCAGGGTCGGCGCGCCTTGCTCAAGGCGCGCGTAAGTGAGCATTTCATCGACCAGTTTGTCGAGGTCCTGAATATCGCTGTCCATGCCGCGCATGTATTTGCGTCGCGCCTCGGGAGTGGTGGCGTCGCTGACCATCTCCAGACCGAAACGCAAGCGTGCAACCGGCGTGCGTAGCTCGTGAGACACCGCACGCACCAGCTCGCGCTGGATCATCAACGAGCGCTGCAGATGCTCGGCCATGCTGTTGAACGCTGCCGCCACACGCCCCACCGAGTCGGAACCCTCGGTCGGCACGCGGGTTTGCAAGCTGCCTTGAGCAATCTGCGTTGCCGCCGCTTCCAGCTCCAGCACCCGTCGCTCCAGACGCCGCACCAGCAAATACACTACCAGACCGATGAAACACAGGCCCATCAAGGCGATCACCAGTAGCCAGTGCAGCGGATAAGGGTTCATCTGATACAGCGGGCCGATTTCCAGCACCCAGTTGGTGTCGACGATTCCGGCCAGCACGCGGATCGAGTCGCCGCCCTTGCCCAGCGCCATCACCGTGTCGCCTTCATAGATGCGGCGGCGCTGGTCATCGTCCAGGTCAGCCTGGTCCAGCGCCAGTAGATGCAAGTCGAAACCAAAGCCCTTGTCGATGCGCAGGGCTTGCAGGCGCGCCGGTTGCTCATCGACCGGAAAGCGCACCAGCTCGTCGATCAGCAGGTAAATAGTGGCTCGCGCCAGTTGCTCGGTGATCTGCTGCACCTCGCCGCTCAGCAGCAGCGGCTCCTTGTCGTTCAACTGACGATAGACCCTGGCGGCGTGCGGGCCGATCTGCTCGACCACCACCTGCCCACGCGCCAGACGACCGCGCGCGCCGCTGTCCAGTCCAGCCTGCTCGATGCTTTGCAGGCTGAGGGGAATCCCCAGCAAGCGCTCCCAGATCGCCAGGGCGCGGCGGCGCTCGATGTCGTTGAGCGGCACAAGGTTATCGGCCATCACCGTAAAGGTGCCGTGGGCCAGACGTTCGCGGTATTGCTCGCCGCGCGACTGATTGAGCACGTGCAGGGCGAACACGCCAAGCAGCGCGACCAGCACCAGTACGCCGAGCATGCCGCCGTAGATCCGCAGAAAGATCGAGTTCATAAGGTCAGCCGCTGAACACGTGGCCGCTCATGTCCTGCGCCGCTTCGGGCACAAACAGATAGCCCTTGCTGCGCACGGTCTTGATCAGACGCGGGTGGATGGGGTCGTCGCCGATTTTCGGGCGGATGCGCGAGATACGCACGTCGATAGAGCGATCCTGCCCGTCATAACCTACACCGCGCAGCGCAGTGAAGATTTCCTCGCGGGACAGCGTGCGCCCGGCGTTGGCCACCAGCAGCCACAGCAGGTCGAATTCGGCGCCGGTCAGTTCGATGCTCTGCTCGCGCAGCCAGGCCTCGCGCAGGGCGTTGTCCACCACCAACGGGCCGAACACCAACCGCCGCAGCTCTGCAGCAGGCACCTGCGGCGCTTCACTGCGGCGCAGCAAGGCATGAATACGCGCCAGCAGCACGCGCGGATGCACCGGTTTGCAGACGAAATCGTCAGCCCCGGTATCGAGCCCCTGAATATGATCGGTGTCATCAGTGCGCGCGGTGAGCATCAGAATCGGCCCGTCGTAACGGTCACGTACCGAGCGACAGATACTGAAACCGTCCTCACCGGGCAGCATCAGGTCGAGAATCACCAGATCCGGCTGTTCGGCAATGATTCGCGCCGCCGCCAGCGCGCCATTGCCCTCAATGCTCACGCGCAGGCCGTTGTTGTGCAGGTAATCGCTGGTCAGCTCGGCCAGTCGCTGGTCATCTTCGACAATCAGTACATGCCAGGTGTGTGGCTCCAAAGCAATCTCCCCTTGTTGTGATTGACCCATTGTTGTTATTCAAAACAAGGGTTGCGGCACCGCGTCGCAGGCGAGTGTAGCAACCGCCGCCCACCTCGCACGACACCCGGCGCGGCTTAGCACATCACATGCCAGACAGGTCTTGCAGCAGCGTTTTTTTGTGATAGGGTTCGCGCCCTCAAAAATCAGCAACCTGTCGCCAGCACCTACAGAAATCGGTGACAAACGGTCACGATCCAGTAGTTATGCGGCCTACACGCATGGTGTGCGATTCATACACAAACTACACACACTTTATCCACAGGCGGTGCGTTGCAATTCATGTCCAAAACGCATTATCTTGTAGCCCGGCGACGAGACACACCCTACATGTGGGGTTTTTCGCAAAAACACCAGCACAACTCAAATGGGAAATTCAAGCATTTTTGTTGCGTCTGAGGGGTTGAACTTCAAGCCGGTTTAGGCACCCAAACCGCTCGCGCTTGAGCCAGAGCCATCCCGTATACGTTTTGCAACATCGAACACGCATTCTTCATCAGATTTTCAAAGGATCGGGCACAGCCCGGTCCTTTTTGGCTTCAAAACCTGGAAGCGGCTGCACCTCCCGCTTCCACCTTCGTTTTGGAGCCCTTGAGTCGCCTTTTGCGACTTACTGCTCGAAACGAAACGGTGGGCAGCAATGCCCGAACAAACTTAAAGGAACGTGGAGTCACACATGCAAACAGACACAACTCGCGAGAACTCGCCGACCGGCGCGCCGCAGGCCAGCCAGACCCCACAGGACCTGTCTGCCACTGCTCCCGGTCAACTGCGCGTGATCAAGCGTAACGGCACTGTCGTTCCTTACACGGATGACAAGATCACCGTTGCCATCACCAAGGCGTTTCTTGCAGTTGAGGGCGGCAACGCTGCCGCCTCGTCGCGCATCCACGACACCGTTGCACGCCTGACCGAACAGGTCAGCGCCACGTTCAAACGGCGCATGCCTTCGGGCGGCACCATCCACATCGAAGAAATCCAGGATCAGGTCGAACTGGCGCTGATGCGTGCCGGCGAGCAGAAAGTGGCTCGCGACTACGTCATCTACCGTGATTCGCGCGCCAAGGAGCGTGCCGTTCGTGCCCCTGAAGATCAGGTCCAGGCTCACCCGTCGATCCGCATCACCCTCGCCGACGGCAGCTTTGCGCCGCTGGACATGGGTCGTCTGAACACCATCGTTACCGAAGCGTGTGAAGGCCTGGCTGAAGTCGACGCCAACCTGATCCAGACCGAAACCCTGAAAAACCTGTATGACGGCGTGGCGCTGAAAGACGTCAACACCGCACTGGTCATGACCGCACGTACCCTGGTCGAGCGTGAGCCGAACTACTCGTTCGTCACCGCCCGCCTGCTGATGGACACCCTGCGCGCCGAAGGCCTGGGTTTCCTCGGTGTCGCCGACAGCGCCACCCACCACGAAATGGCCGACCTGTACGCCAAGGCGCTGCCTGCCTACGTCGCCACCGGTATCAAGTTCGAACTGCTCAACCCTGTACTGGCCGAATTCGACCTCGAAAAACTCGGCAAGGCCATCAACCACGAGCGCGATCAGCAGTTCACCTACCTGGGCCTGCAAACCCTGTACGACCGTTACTTCATCCACAAGGATGGCGTGCGTTTCGAACTGCCGCAGATCTTCTTCATGCGTGTGGCCATGGGCCTGGCAATCGAAGAGAAAGCCCGTGAAGACCGCGCCATCGAGTTCTACAACCTGCTGTCGTCGTTCGACTACATGTCCTCGACCCCGACGCTGTTCAACGCCGGTACCCTGCGTCCACAGCTGTCCAGCTGCTACCTGACCACCGTGCCGGATGACCTGTCGGGCATCTACCACGCGATCCACGACAACGCCATGCTGTCCAAATTCGCAGGCGGCCTGGGCAACGACTGGACGCCGGTTCGTGCGCTGGGCTCGTACATCAAGGGCACCAACGGCAAATCGCAAGGCGTCGTGCCGTTCCTGAAAGTGGTCAACGACACCGCCGTTGCGGTCAACCAGGGCGGCAAGCGCAAGGGCGCTGTCTGTGCCTACCTGGAAACCTGGCACATGGACATCGAAGAGTTCATCGAGCTGCGCAAGAACACCGGTGATGATCGTCGTCGTACCCACGACATGAACACCGCCAACTGGATCCCTGACCTGTTCATGAAGCGCGTCTTCGACGACGGCCCGTGGACCCTGTTCTCGCCATCCGAAGTACCGGACCTGCACGACCTGACCGGCAAGGCCTTCCAGGAGCGTTACGAGTACTACGAAGCGCTGACCGAATACCCAGGCAAGATCAAACTGTTCAAGACCATCCAGGCCAAGGATCTGTGGCGCAAGATGCTCTCGATGCTGTTCGAAACCGGCCACCCTTGGCTGACCTTCAAGGACCCGTGCAACCTGCGCAGCCCGCAGCAGCACGTGGGCGTGGTTCACAGCTCGAACCTGTGCACCGAGATCACTCTGAACACCAACAAGGACGAGATCGCGGTCTGCAACCTGGGCTCGATCAACCTGCCGAACCACATCGTCAACGGCAAGCTGGACACCGACAAGCTCAAGCGCACCGTCGATGTAGCTGTGCGCATGCTCGATAACGTGATCGACATCAACTACTACTCCGTGCCGCAGGCCAAGAACTCCAACCTGCGCCACCGTCCGGTCGGCCTGGGCATCATGGGCTTCCAGGATGCGCTGTACCTGCAGCACATTCCGTACGGTTCCGACGCTGCGGTGCAGTTCGCCGACACGTCCATGGAAGCGGTCAGCTACTACGCCATCCAGGCGTCCTGCGACCTGGCCGACGAGCGCGGTGCCTACGAGACGTTCCAGGGTTCGCTGTGGTCCAAAGGCATCCTGCCGCTGGATTCGCAACAGATCCTGATCGAGCAGCGTGGCGAGAAGTACATCGATGTCGACCTGAAGGAAACCCTGGACTGGGCGCCGGTTCGTGCCCGTGTGCAGAAAGGTATCCGTAACTCGAACATCATGGCCATCGCACCGACCGCCACCATCGCCAACATCACCGGCGTGTCGCAGTCGATCGAACCGACCTATCAGAACCTCTACGTGAAATCGAACCTGTCCGGCGAATTCACCGTGATCAACCCGTACCTGGTTCGCGACCTCAAGGCTCGCGACCTGTGGGACTCGGTCATGATCAACGACCTGAAGTACTACGACGGTTCGGTACAACAGATCGAGCGCATCCCGCAGGAGCTCAAGGAGCTTTACGCGACTGCTTTCGAAGTGGACACCAAGTGGATCGTCGACGCGGCAAGCCGTCGTCAAAAGTGGATCGACCAGGCTCAGTCGCTGAACCTGTACATCGCTGGCGCTTCGGGCAAGAAGCTGGACGTGACCTACCGCATGGCCTGGTACCGTGGTCTGAAAACCACTTACTACCTCCGTGCCCTGGCCGCGACCAGCACCGAGAAGTCCACCGTCAACACCGGCAAGCTCAACGCAGTATCGAGCGGCGGCCACGGCCCGGACGACTCGGCGATCACCGCCCCACGTCCAACCGAAGCAGCACCCGCCGGCCCGGCCCCAGTGCCAAAGGCTTGCGCAATCGACGAGCCGGATTGTGAGGCTTGCCAGTAAGGCAACCGCACCTCGCCCCACAGGATAAACACAACCCTGTGGGAGCGAGAGGCCACCAAGCCTGACGCTGTACCTGTAGGAGCGGACTTGTCCGCAAAGAGGCCAACAAGCCGAATGCTGACTTGTAGACTCCTGTAGGAGCGGACTTGTCCGCGAAGAGGTCGGCAAGGACACACATGCCCTTGCCACCCTCCTCCTCACCCAAAGGCCTAAAAAGCCAAAAATTCATGTTCCTTGCGCGCAACACCTTAAAAGCAAGCAACACCCCCTCTAGATCCAACAGGCCAGTCCACCCGACTGACCCTCAAGCAGGAGAATTACACCATGCTGAGCTGGGACGAATTCGATAAAGAAGACGGCGAAGTAGTCGCCAAAGCGACCAACGCCGGCCACGCCAACGAAGCCAACATGGACCGCCTCGACAGCGCCGGTGGCCTGGCTGCACAAGAAGCCCGCGCCGTTACCGCCGCCGACTCCGCTGCCCTGATCCGCGCCAAGAAAGCGCTGGACGCACTGGACGTCGCTGAAGGCCTGGCCGAACTCGAAGGCGCCAGCGCCCGCGTCGCCGTTGACGAAAAAATGATGATCAACTGCCGCGCCGACCTCAACCAGCTCGTACCTTTCAAGTACGACTGGGCCTGGCAGAAGTACCTGGACGGTTGCGCAAACCACTGGATGCCGCAAGAAGTCAACATGACCGCCGACATCGCCCTCTGGAAAAACCCGGAAGGCCTGACCGACGACGAGCGCCGCATCGTCATGCGCAACCTGGGCTTCTTCTCCACTGCCGACTCGCTGGTTGCCAACAACCTGGTACTGGCCGTGTACCGCCTGATCACCAACCCGGAGTGCCGCCAGTACATCCTGCGCCAAGCCTTCGAAGAGGCGATCCACACCCACGCCTACCAGTACTGCATCGAATCACTGGCCATGGATGAAGGCGAGATCTTCAACATGTACCACGAGATCCCATCGGTCGCTAAAAAAGCAGCCTGGGGCCTGAAGTACACCCGTTCGATCTCCGATCCAAAGTTCGAAACCGGCACCGTCGAAACCGACAAAGAGCTGCTGCGCAACCTGATCGCCTACTACTGCGTACTGGAAGGCATCTTCTTCTACTGCGGCTTCACCCAGATCCTCTCCATGGGCCGCCGCAACAAAATGACCGGCGTCGCCGAGCAGTTCCAGTACATCCTGCGCGACGAGTCCATGCACCTGAACTTCGGTATCGACGTGATCAACCAGATCAAAATCGAAAACCCGCACCTGTGGGATGCCGAGATGAAAGAAGAAGCCACGCAGATGATCCTGCAAGGCACCCAGCTGGAAATCGAATACGCCCGCGACACCATGCCCCGCGGCGTGCTGGGCATGAACGCAGCGATGATGGAAGACTACCTGAAATTCATCGCTAATCGTCGTTTGAGCCAGATTGGGTTGAAGGAAGAGTATCCGGGGACGACGAATCCGTTTCCTTGGATGAGCGAAATTATGGACTTGAAGAAAGAGAAGAATTTCTTTGAGACGAGAGTGATTGAGTATCAGACTGGTGGGGCGTTGAGCTGGGATTGATACACATTTAAAATATAGTTCACTATGAAGCCCCGCTAATCCGGGGCTTATTTCAAAAAACAAACTATAAAAAATAGAATATGCATACTGAAAAACTGATCACCATATTAACAGACATAGAAAAACTAACCAACAAACAACCAGAGCTTCTAAAGTTAATTGAAAACCTAGACGCTATCCATCAGGAGCTCCCAAAAATACTTTCACAACTACTAATAATAACAAGCCCAAATAACTTAAGGACCGAAGCTCACGAAAAACACAATTTACTGTTGACCAAAGTAAATAGCAGCTTAAGGAAATCTAGATTTAGCACAATTACCAAGGCCGCCCACGGGATAGAAGAACTACTACACCTACAAGAAGTATCTTTTTTTGATAATGCAGCATTCGATATAAAAAATATCGTAGATGCAATTGACGATCACCTAAGCAATTCAAGCATAGAAACCTCACTTAAACTCATCAACTCAGCACACGAACTAAAAAAATCTCTCTTAGAAATAAAAGCTTGCAAAAAATTATTATTGGAGACTACAGCAAAAGAACTTTCCATCGAAAACGAAAAAAACGAAACATTCAAGATATATTTCCCACAACATATTTCACTGAGTCAATTCACAGCAAAAACAGATGCTTTAAATTCTATCATAGAAGAATGCTGCAACTTAGTTGGACTTAGCGTACAAGAAGCAGCCGTAGAAATTAAAAAAATCGAGTCAGGAAGTTATTTCGCCAAAATATCGGCAAACCCACTAGTGGTAATACTTTTAACTACGATCATAAACAATGGATCGAACTACTTTTTCAAAGAGCTTGAAAATAACAATACCACCCCACTAAGAGAGTCATCCGATATAATCGATAAGCTCTTGAAGATTAGGGAAACACTTGCCACGAACGGGCATGACGTCAAAAATATTGACGAAAACATAAAGAAATCATCATTAATAATATCAAAACAGCTAGAAAAACTACTAGAAAACACTCAGCAAATCGAAGTTAACGACCACACAATTCAAACTCGAAACTACGATCAGTTGCCTATCGAAGTAAAAAAACAGCTTAACAGCGGTCAAACTCAAGCTAAGATTGAGAACTTGGAGCAACCAAAAAAATAAAGCGTATCAAAAACCAAACACCCTCCTGCAGTATAAACTTTTCGAGGAATGCCTTTCTCAAATGGAAAGGCTAGAAAAATCAACTCCAAATTATTTTAAAACACACTTTACCAAACACATTCCAAGTACACTCTGAAAATAATTACTTTGAGAAAGCTCCGAACTAAAGCCCTTATATTTATCAACCTCAGTATTGGGCAATCATAATTTCAAAACCCTCCTAGAAATATTTAAAATTTAAAGCTTGTAATTTACCTATTTGCAAATCAAACGGCACCACCCACAATCTCAACCTCTCTGAAAACTCAAAAACCGGCAATGCCTCCTGAAACAAAGCCCGCTTCGGATAAATCAGCACCAAATCCCCCTGTCCGCCTAGATACTTCTGCCCATACGCAAACAGTTGATAAAAATCAGCCTGGCTCAGGCCATAATTTTTGCTACCCAGCTCGCTGTCCAGCCGTTTCCACTTGGTGTCCAGAACCCAGCTCTTCTCTCCCTGAGTAATCATCAAGTCAGGCCGTAGCTGAAAGACCTTTTTGCCCTCATGAGTACACAGGTACTCACTGCTGCGCTGCGTATGTAGCGTAGCGTCTGGCGGCAGTGAATCCCTCAGACACGCAGCCACGTAGCGTTCAAACAGTTTTTCCATTGGGAACAGCAAGCTCATGCCCTGCCATTCGCCTGCAACTGCCAGTGGTGTCTGCTGTTGGATGATGAGTTCGCACCAAGGCTTTACCGGCTGGTAATGGGCCATGAGCCGGTCGTGACGCCACTGTTTGAAATCTTGAGTGGTGTCTCGGCTGTTTGGGATTTCTAGCAACAACGAGCGCAGTTCGTGGGAGAGACGCCAGTTACTGGGGTCTTGAGTAGTTTTACAAACGATGTCTAACGCTGTTTTGAGAAGGCGGTTCTCGGGCCGGTCGGGCAGGAATACGTCGTGACGAATTTGGAAGTGGTGTTGTCGGCCAGGAGGTTGGCGCATTTGACGGGCGGTGTTGAGTTGGCCGCGCAAATATCGCTGCTCCTCTTCGACTCGTTGGTAGTCGAAGCGAAGGCCGCGTTTGATGAGGTGGTCGAGCGCTTCCAGAAAGCTGCTCATTACCCATTCGGTCAACGGCGCATCGAAGCGCTGTAACGCGGTTGTGCCGACCTTTCGGGTTGGTAGGTCTAATGACTTCTGAATCATGCGTCTCAGCAAAGCTCGGCTTTGCTGGATGCAGTCACCTTGTTCGAAATGTTTGGGCAGAATTTCGATCCGCGTGCCGCAGGGTGTTTCCAGCGCGCCAACGTAATTATCGAGCTTAAGCCAGCGGCGACCTTCAACTTGAACCAGTGCGGCACCCGCTTTGCTAAAGCGTGAACTAGTTTCGCAGAGCCAGTCGAAAGCAGTGGTAGACACTTGGGCTACATCAAGCGTCGGGTTGGGAATATTGCTGGTGGTCAACCGAGCATATTCTCGGACCGTGACAGTGGTCTTCACCCCTGCTGCTCGCTCAGAAACTTGATGATCTTGCGTCCGAGGCTTCGCGTATTCAGCGCGGTACCCAACGCGGACGTAATGGAGATGCCGTGCTTGCTCGCAAGCTCGCGCAACAGTGGCTTTGCAGGCTTAATGTGCTGACCTCCGCGATACACATCGATGCGACCATCGGCAGACTGCCTTATATCTACCCCATCCGTTCTAACGTTTTTTGCTTCCAGCGGCGCACCGACTTTCAGGTTGTGATCAATCACACCCAGGTACGATTCAATCTTCTGGAACGCTGGCAGATTCAACTCCCAACGCTCATCGCTCTGGCCAACCGTGACCGTATCCCCAAACAACGCAATGAGGTCTTGGCTCGGCTGAATCAGAAAACTATTTTCCGGGGCCTTGCGCTGATCGTTGAGAACCCACTGAATGCGCTGCCAATCTTCGAAGAAATACTCCTGAAGCAGCGGCAGGATTTGCTCGCGGAAGATGCCTTCCAACCGCTCCAACGTAGGCTCATCCTTGAGCGGCATAAAGTAAGCGTGGCCAAGGCAGTGGTCTCGATCAAGCAGGGCCGCTATGCGTTGATTCATCACGCTGAGCAATTCGTCGATGGCGATGCCATCAACCTCTACTTCATCAAGCAACTCTGGATTTGGCGGGACTTCGATGAAGGTGAAGCGACGACGCAGGGCAATGTCTAACGCGGCCAATGATCGGTCAGCGGTGTTCATGGTGCCGATCAGATGGATGTTGCCGGGGATGCTGAAACGCTCTTTCGAGTAAGGCAGCATGACTTCCAGAGCCTCATCGGCGCCCGCTCGCTTGGAAGGCTCGATGAGCGTAATCAGCTCACCGAAAATGCGCGAGACGTTGCCTCGGTTTATCTCATCAATGATCAGCACCTTGGCGTCGCTATGTTGAACGGGGGCAGGCTCAAATAAGCCCTCCTCGTTTTTGCCCAGCATGTGCTCGACCATTGATGGCAAGAAGTTCTTGTAGCCGTTCACCAAAAACGGATCAAGGATGGAGCCGGGCACTTTCTTATCCCAACGACCGTTGCCCAGCTCTTCGATTGTGAAGGTGCCAGCGTCTACATAAGAAGCGAGTGTATTCAGCAGACTCATGCCGATGGGAAGGTGTTTACCTTGGGGCTTCTCTATCTCAACGACGTCAGGCGTGGCGCGGGTCACTTTGTAGCCTGTGCCGTAGCGATCACCGACCTTGAATGCTCGGTATTTTCCGCTCAGTTCACTCGCAATTGACTCGCAGAGGCTCTTGAAGACGCCAGATACCACTTCGTAACGGATCTGACCTTGCTCGTCAGTTGTAGCGCGTAGCCCTTCGACAAAATCTTCATAGCTAAAGCTCTGATGAAAGGTCACAAAGCGCACATCACCTGCTGCAAGCAGCTCGTCAAATCGAGCTTTCAGCGCTGATCGGTTATCAAGGTTTTTAGCAAGAAAAGGCTGATCAAGTATCTGCAACGTCGCTTCGACTGTGGCGTAGGTTTTCCCCGTACCGGGCGGACCGAAGAAAATCTGATTGAGCGAAGGCATTGCCGAACGTCCTTGTAGGAAAAGTCCGACAACAGTATCTAGATTGCCAGCATGGGTAAAGCGAAGCCTCGGTGGTGTCGTGTTTATGTAGCAGCCCTGAGAATGCGACGCAGAGCGTCGCGAACTGCATTCCCACGCGGAGCGTTGGAACGATATGGGTTGCTGAGCCCGATACCTCGCCTGAAGATCAGAAACCCCTGACATCCTCTCCCTCCCCAGTCCGATATGGACACGCTGCCAGAGCCAGTATCATATGCGCCGGTGCCTAAGAAACACCCAACGTAGATGCAGTGAGTTCACGCATAGCTTCAGATTCCAATCGTTCTAATTGAACGGGGAATCTCGGCTTTGCTGATCCGCTCAGTTGGGTTTTCTTACGCCCGCTCTACGTTTGTCTTTAACGTCATTTCAGTTCATACGTAGAGGTCAGCATGTTAAGCAATCTATTTCAGGCCAGTGCTCGTCAGCCGCGCGAGGTGTGCGCCGGTTTCACCCCAACCCCCTTCCACCGCCATAACCGACAACTCCTCGCCCTCCTCTTCGAAAACCAACCCTGGTTCAGCGCCCGCGATCTCGGTCGCATGATCGGCTGGCCGTTGAACGAGCGGACGCTGCGCAAGCTGGATGCTGACCAGCATCGAATGATCACGCTCGACCTGCACGGCGAAGCACAGTCAGAGCTCATGGTCAGTGAGTCGGGGGCGTACACGATGATGGTGCATCACTATCACGCAGAGAATCGTGGGTTGCGGCAGTGGATTACCAATGAGGTGGTGCCTGCGTTGCGGGATGGGCAGTTGCCGTTTGATGACTGCACGCCGCACCTGAGCATGCTGCAGTGGCCGGGGTTGTCGGTGAGTATGTTGCACTGGCACAGCGAGCCGTGGATACGGTTGCGGGATATGCCGATGCTGTTGGCGCATCCGCAGATGCAGGTTGATGCGCGGCCGCATCGCTTGGCGAAGTCGTGGTGGCGGGCTGTGTTGCCTGTCTCTCGGTTGGGTTGAATGTGGCTTGATGGTCGCGACGCTGGGTGACGACCATCGTGTTTTTACGGAATCAGTCTTTCAGGCGGCTGCGGTAGTCGCTGATCATTTCTTTGGTGACATCTTCCTTGTAGCAGATCGGTGCGTAACCGCCTTTGCGGCTGTACGCGCTGCGTTTGCCGCATTGGCTGCCGTTGCGAGCGGAATTGTAGGGGCACGGACAATTGCCGGGGTAGCTGTCGATGGATTCCTGGATGATGGCTTTGACGATTGAGGCGTCTGTTACCTGGGCTTCTCTGGCGTTTGCGGAGAAGGCACAGAGGAATGCGAGTATGGCGACGAAGCCTGTCCCTGTCTTTTTCATGGCTATTCCTTAGCGAGTGCAGACGAGTGTCTGTTGCAAGGTTTTACCATGATGCCATTGAGCCATCAAATTTTTTTATTGAGGCGATCTGGAGAGGCATGGCTAGGCCGAGCCTGAAATTTGGCTCGCAAATGATGTACCGCATACACAGGTTTTGCTGCCGGTTCCCGGCAGATCGCGAACAAGTTCGCTCCTACGCCCTCCGGGCAGAAGCTTGGACTTATGAGTGATTCAGCATTCGCGTGATGGCTTGGATGCGACGCAGAGCGTCACGAGATGCGTGCCAACGCGGAGCATTGGCACGATAGGTATTACCGAGTGCCTGCGGGGCTACTGCACCCCGCAGGCATCCTCCATCAGAACTGCCAATCCAGCGACAAGCCCACGCCGTGGGTTTTATCCCGCGCACCGAGCAAGCCGTTGTAGTCCAGGTTGATGCGTGCATCCTTGCCCAACGCCACGCTGGCGCGGGCACCGACTACGGCGGCGTCGCGGTCCATGGAGACGCTTTGTACGTTGAAGCTGTTGCCGGCGCTGGCGAAGGCCAGGTGTTGTTCCGACGAGGTGTCGCTCAGGTTGTGCTGCCAGCCGAGAGTGGCGGAGACGTCGAGTTTTTGTGTGTCGTTGAGGTTGAATCGGTTTCCGGCGCGCATGCCCAGGGTCGAGAGCACGGTGTCGCGGGTGTCGTCGCTGCCTTTAAGGGCCGTGGCACCGCCTTTTTCGGTGAAGCTGTCGCTGTCGAAGTGTACGTAGGCCAGGTTGGCGAAAGGCTCCAGTGCCAGCGGTTGCAGGTTCAGGCGGTAGGCGGCTTCGGTGAACACCTGGCTCGACTGGGCGTCACGCTTGACCTTCTGACGATCGGAGAACGCGCCGAATTGCAGATCGCGTTTCACGTCGATGCGGTGCCAGCTGTGCGATGCGCCTGCAGTCAGGCGCAAAGCACCCTGTTCGTGGCCGATGTAGGCGCCCAGGTGGTAGCTGTCTGCCGAGGCCCGCGAGTGGGTGTCATCGCCCAGGCTCAGCGAGGTGTCGCTGTAACCTGCCATCGCGCCCAAACGGGTGTGTTCGCTGATCAGGCCGTCGACGCCTGCCAGCAAGCCGCCCAGCGATGAGGTCGAGCTGGCGCTGTCGCTGCTGCCGCTGTTTTTGCCCCATGCGCCGAGCGCTTTGACCCACACTGAATTGTCTTCGCTGCCCGCTGCTGGCTGGTCGTACAGCCCTTCGACGCGCAGGCGATCACCTACGGCGTCGCGCAGTTGGCGGCTGTCGTTGATCAGTTGTGTAGCGATGGCCGGGTGCACTTCTCCCGACAGTTGGGTGAAGGCGCGGCGTGCGCTGGCGGCGTCCTGGCTGAGGATGATGCTCTCGTAGACCGAGTTGCCTGCACTCAGTTGCTCAATGGCCTGGGCCACGCTGCGCTGGTTGTCGGTTTGGCCTGCGCTAGCGAAGCTGTCGCCGTTACGTGCAAGGGCCAGTGTCACGCCTGTACCGGTATACGCTAGGTTGCCGTCCAGGAATGCGTAGTTATCCGTCACCGAACCAAACTGACCCTGAATGCCGCCAGCCGCTTGCAGTACGTTGAACTGCTGACCCAGAACGCTGCGAGTCTGGTTGCTGCTGAGCAGTGCGGGATTGTCGTTTTCCAGAGACAGGGCCATGTTGGCACCGCTCACAGTCGCGGTGCCGCCGACCACGATGCGGTCGCTGGCAGTGGGCGAGAATTCAACCGCGTAGGTCGAGCCCGGTGCCAGGTTGAGGTCGCCCGCCACTTGCAGGGTGCCGATGGAGTTGCCCGGCGCGACGGTGCCGCCCCGGTTGGCGGTCAGTGTTGCGACGCTGCCATTGCCGCCCAGAATGCCGCCATTGTTGACGGTGACGGCAGAGGCCAGCGAGCCGTTGATGGCCAGGCGTCCTTGATTGACCAGCGTCGGGCCGCTGTAGCTATTGGCCCCGCTCAACACCAAGATGCCAATGCCTTGTTTGGTCAGGCCGCCGTGGCCGGAGATGTTATTGCTCCATACATCCAGCCCACATTGCGGCCCGGTGCAAGTGCGTTGGGTCGGTTTGCCTGCGTCGACAATCGCACCGACGCCGGGCAGGTCAGCGACGAACTGGCTGTCGCCGTAGGCGCCGTCGATACGGAATTCGGCAGGAATATCTGCCTCGGTCACGAACATGCTCGGGCCGTTGACTGCTTTGCCGAGGTTGATCATGCCCCAGCCGTACAGCGCGTCGACGCCCGGTGCGCCAAGGTCGGTGGCGGTGGTTTTCAACACGTCGGCGACCTGCGCGCCGGTCATGTACGGGAAGCGCTCCATCAGCACAGCCATGCTGCCTGCCACGTGCGGCGCGGCCATCGAGGTGCCGTTCTTGTTGGCCCAGCCGACGGTCAGGTCTGCAAGGCTGGTGCCGTTGAGCACCGAGCTGTAGATGCGCGTGCCTGGTGCCGAGACGCAGAAGCTGGCGGTGTAGCCGCAGCGTGACGAGAAGGTGCTCAGGGTGTACGGCGTGGTTGCAGCTGCGGCGGCGTCGGGGTTTTGTTGCAGGGCGGCGACGGTCAGCCAGTTGGGTGCGATTTCCGGTACGAAGTAGCCGAGCCCGGCCATTGCGTCGGGGTTGTTGAGGTTGTAGTCGTTGCCTGCGGCGAAGATGGTCACCACGCCGCTGCGTGCCGCGTCGATGGCACCCTGATACGCGCCACCCGGACGCGTGCCGAGGATCTGGCGGATCTGATCGAACTGCACTTGCGCGTCCTGCACGGTGAAGTGCGGGAAGGCCGGGTCGCGACCGCCCTTGCTGAAACGGTCGGTAATGCCGATGCCCCAGCTGTTGTTGATGACCCGTGCGCCGCTGTTGACCAGCGCGTTCCAGCCAGCCTGATACACCGCGCCGTCGTTGCCCAGCACGATGCCGTCTTCCGGGCCTGGGTCGCCGTTGTCGGCGCTGATGATTTGCGCGTTGTAGGCCACACCATGCATCGGCCCGCCATCGCGATCGCCACCGGCGATGCCGCCCACGTGGGTGCCGTGGTTCCCGAGTTTGCCACCGGAGTCCAGCGTCGGTGCGCCGTCGTAGCGAAACGCGTCGCCCGCCTTCACCGGGATATACGGGTCGGTGTATTCACGGATACCGCTAGTGACCAGGTTGATCACCTTGTTGGCGCTGGAAAACTCTGGATGCGGGGCATAGACCGGCTGGTCGAAGATGCCCAGTTTGATGCCCTTGCCGGAGTAGCCAGCGGCGTAGGCTTGATCGGCATTGATCGCGCCCAGGCCCCAGTCGGCGTTGAATTCGGCGCTGCGCCAGCTGGCAGCATTGCCCGCCTGACCTGCTTCCACATAGGGTGCGGCATGTGCCACGCCCAAGGTCGCGAGGTAGCAGGCCAGTGCGCCGCAAGAGGCGCGGTTGATGGCGCGAATGGCCTGACCGAGGGGTTTGACAGAGGTGTGTCGAGTGGTGGATGCATCTTTCATGAAACGACCGTCCTTAGTTAACGCGCACGAATCTCCGCGCGCATGCATCTGCATGCGCGTCGTTTTTTTGGTTTGAGGGTTGGTTTGGGTTGGGTAATGCCGGGTTTAGAACTGCCAGTTAAGGCTCAGGCCGACACCGTGGCTTTTTTCCCGGCTGGCCAGTTGGCCGCTGTAGTCGAGGCTGACCCTGGCGTCTTTGCTCAATGCAACGCTGGCATGAGCACCGACCAGCGCGGCGTCACGGACCAGCGGCGAGCTTTCGATACCGAAACTGCCACCGCCCGAGGCAAATGCCAGGTGCTGCTCGGAATCGGTGTTGCTCAGGTTGTGCTGCCAGCCGAGGCTGCCCGACAGATCGATTTTCTGTCGGTCGCTGATCGCGATGGTTTTCAGCGCCCGTACACCGAGAGTGCTCAGCACCGCATCGCGGTTATCGCTACCGGCAGACAGGGCCGCCGCGTCACCCTTCTCGGAGAAGCTGTCGGTGTTGAGGTGGACGTAGGCCAGATTGGCGAACGGCTCGAGGGTCGCGGGTTGCAAGTGGATGCGATACGCCGCCTCGGTAAACACTTGCGTGCTCTGGGCATCGTGTTTGGTTTTCTCTTTGCCAGCAGCACCGCCGACCTGCACGTCGCGTTGTGCATCAATGCGATGCCAACTGTGCGCGCCGCCGAGGGTCAGGCGCAGTGCGCCGATTTCATGGCCGAGGTAAGCGCCCAGGTGGTAGCTGTCCACCGAAGCCCGGGAATGCGTGCCGGAGCCCATGTTCAATGAGCTGTCGCTGTAGCCCGCGACCACGCCCAGACGTGTGTCATCGGTAAGGTTGCCATCGACACCGGCCAGCAGGCCGCCAATCGAGGTGGTGTAACCGGCGGTATCGTCACGCGAGTCGGTCTTGCCCCAGGCACCTAGGGCTTTGATCCAGACATTGTCTTGCGCGGCCGTATTGCCATCAGTGCCGAATACGCTGGTCCCGAGACGCTCACCCACTGCATCGCGGATCTGCCGGCTGTCGTTGATCAGCACGCTGCCAATGGCCGGGTAGATCTCGCCGGACAGTTGCTGAAAGCTGTCTCGGGCAGCAGTTGCGCTTTGAGTCAGCAACAGGTTTTCGTACACCGCGTTGCCTGCGCCAAGCTGTTCGGCAGCGGTTGCTACGGCAGATTGATTCGGGGTTTGGGCGACGCTGCTAAATGCGCTGGTTTGCTCGACGTTCAGCGCGACGCCGTTGGCTGCGTAGTCGAGTCGGCCACCCAGAAACGCGTAGTTCGAAGTCACTGAGCCGAACTGGCCGTTCACGCCATTGGCGGCTTGCAGCACGTTGTACTGGCGACCTACGACGCTTTGGATCGGTGCAGAACTCAAGGCCACCGGCGTCGCGTTCTCCAGCGCCAGCGTCATGTTCGCGCCTGACACGGTGGCGCTTCCGGTGGCGACGATACGGTCACTGGCGGTGGGCGAAAGCTCAACAGCGTAGGTCGAACCCGGTTGCAGGGTGACATCACCGTTGACCTGCAACGTACCGATGGAATTACCCGGCGCAACGATACCGCCACTGCGCGCTGTCAGCCCACCGATCTGGCCGTTACCGCCCAGCGTGCCGCCCGCATTGACCTGCACAGCGGAAACCAGCGAGCCGTTGACCGACAGCAAGCCGCCGTTGACCAGGGTATCGCCACGGTAGGTGTTGGCGCCTTGCAGAATCAGTCGACCGGCACCGGATTTGACCAGGCTGCCTTGGTACTGACGCTGAGCGGCTGCGGCGGCTCGCGCAGTGCCGGTGGCGTAATCGGCCTGATCCTGCTGGCTGGCGGTGCTGGCAACGCCGTTTTGCCAGCCTTTGCTGATCAGGGTTTGCTGCCAGGTGGCCTGCTCGGCAGTGTCTTCGGCCTGACGCTGAAGCAGCGCCTGATCGGAAATATCGTTGCTCCATACATCGCTCACACCGGCCCCCAGGTTGGCGTCGAAGGTGCCGAGCAATTGACCGGGACCGCGCATCGCCCGCTCAAGATTGGCCACGCCCCAGCCCACGCTGTTGGTCGGTGCCTGAGTGACCGAGCCATCGAGCTGGGTGGCGGTGGTCAGCAACACTTGCAGCGCCTGCTCGTTATTCAGGTACGGGAAGCGTTCCATCACCAGTGCCAGCGCCCCGGTGGCGTGCGGTGCAGACATCGAGGTGCCGGACTTGATCCCGTAACCGCCGCCGGGCACGGTGCCGTTGATCAGTCGCCCGGGCGTTGTGATGCACCAGTATTTGGACAGGCCGCACTGGTTGTAGCGCTGACCGTTGCTGCTGTCGAGGCCCGACACAGCCAGCCAGTGGCCTTCGAGGTCTGGCTCGAAATACGGCAACGACGCCCGCACGCTGGCATTGGCGTAACCGCTGTTGCCTGCACTGAACACGTTTATCACGCCCTTGCGCGAGACGTTCGCCGCTTCGTCCAGCCAGGTTCCACGGTTGTAGTGCTGAGCGTAGGCCGCACGCACACCTGCCTCGGTGGCGTAGGTCACGTCGGATGGCTGGCTGCCCCAGCTGTTGTTGATGGCGCGTACTCCGGCATCTGCCAGCGCCCCGTACACCGCCTTGAAATACTGCGGGTCCGGGCTCGGGCCGAACAGGAAGCTGTCGTTCTGATTGGTGTTGCCGACGTAGATCTGTGCGTTGTACGCCACGCCATGCACGCCGACGCCATCGCGCGCCGCGCCTATGGTGCCGGTGACGTGCGTGCCGTGGGTATCGTTGTTCGGGTTGATGGCGCCAGTGATGCTGAAGGGCGAACCGTCAACGTAAGTACCGGTAGCGGTGACTGCGTGATAGCGGGACGAAGTGGCTTCAGGGTGGGACGGGTCAAAACCCGAGTCCAGCGCACCGATCTTGACGCCTGCGCCAGTGATGCCAGCGGCGTAGGCCTGATCAGCCTGAATACGCCCCAGGCCCCAGTCGCTCTGGAATTCTGCCGAACGCCAACTGGCAGCGTCACCCGGTTTGCCCTGCTCGACATAATCCGCGTAGGCAGAGCAGCCAAACGTAAAAGACAACGCACAAAGAGCGCCGCTTGCTACAGGTTTAAACGAATAACGGACAGCACCCAAACGCTTGGACTTTCGCATCCCTGCACACCTGATAATGGTCGGCTCTTCATTGAGCGATTCCAGAACATAGTCTGCAGTTATGCACTTGGCAACAGATTTATTTCAATTCTGATACAAGTTTCAGGACATAAGGATAATGCATTACTGGATATATAGTTCAGTGATATCCGTTTGAATGTATTGAGTTTGTTTGTTTTTTTGATATGGAGGTAATTGAACTGCGTAGTGGCAATTTAATTGCACGCCCTCCACTTTTTCTAGTTTTCCAGCCGATATCTTCAACAACTTCAGTTAAGCGTCTTATTTATTCGGATATACCAATAATTGTCCGACAATAATTGATAATCACCCAAATGGAGTCTGCGTTACGGCAAACAGATGACGCGGAGCGTCATGAACTGCATGCCCACGCGGAGCGATGGGCACGATAGGTGGTGGGGTTGGGTTTTGTGTAAACGCACGCAGCCGCAATACCCCCAATTCTCGTTACCACGCTCCGCGTGGTAATGCCGTTCTGGACGCTCTGCGTCCTCTTCGGGCTACGCCTTCTGAGGTCAGGCTGAGGTCCGGACAGTGGGGTTGTAGTGTGAACGCACCCAGGCGCAATCCCCCCAATTCTCGTTACCACGCTCCGCGTGGTAATGCCGTTCCGGACGCTCTGCGTCCTCTGCGCATGCTTAGCGACTGAATCGCTCGGCCAGGCTGTGCAGGTACTGCGCCATTTCTTCCAGTTCGCCGCTGATCTGCGAGCCTTGCTGCGCCTGGCTGGCACTCTCGTCGCAGAGTTGCGCGATACGGGTAATCTGCTGGCTGATGTTTTCCGCAACGTGGCTCTGTTCTTCGGATGCCGAGGCCATTTGCTGGCTCATGCCTGTGATACGGGTCACCGACTGGCTGATGCCGTCCAGGGCCTTCTGCACGGCTTCGACGCTGGCGACGCTTTCCTGGGAGATCTGCTCGCCTTTGTTGGCGGTCTGCACCGCACGGTCGGCACCATCACGCAGCGAGGTGATGATTTGCTGAATCTGCTCGGTCGAGGACTGCGTACGGGAAGCCAGCGAGCGAACCTCATCGGCCACCACCGCAAAGCCACGCCCCTGCTCACCGGCACGGGCCGCTTCGATGGCCGCATTGAGCGCCAGCAGGTTGGTTTGTTGAGCGATGGAGGTGATCACGTCAACCACGCTGCCGATTGACTGCGTCGCGCTGGCCAGTTCACCCACTGCGTTGCCGATGTCGGTGACCGAGTTGGCCATGTGCCGAATCGCCAACAGGCTTTCATCGGCCAGACCACGCCCCTGCTGCGCCAGTTTGTCCGCTTCCTCGGCGGCGTGGGCGGTGTTCTGTACGTTGTGGGTCACTTCCTGAATGGTCGCCGCCATCTGATTGATGGCCGTAGCCGATTGATCCGCCTCACTGCGCTGCTGGTCCAGCGACTCGGCCTGACGCAACGACAGTTGCGCAGAACGCCCGGCATGCTGGCGTACGCTCTCGCCGGTATCGGCCAGGCGCGTCAGGGCAGTTTGCAGGCGGGCTTCTTCGCTGAGCATGGCCAGATCGAGTTGCGCCTGCGGGCCACGGTTGTCGCTGTAGGTCAGCGCAACCAAAGAACTGGTGAACGCTTTGGGGTGTTCTTCAAGGGTGTTGCGAATGCTGCGGCGCTGACGCATTTCCAGAAAACCGCCCAGCACCACCATTACAATCGGAATCATGATGATCGAAGGCAGATCGTCGAGCAGGTAGACGCCGACAGCGAGTGCCAGGGCGCAGAGGATCATCGGTAGCTGGCGAACCAAGTGATAGGCCGCCGAGCTGGTTGCCGACACCGCCGATTTGCCAGCACGCAGCCGTGCATACAATGCTTCTGCCCGACGAACCTGATCGCGGGTCGGCAACGAGCGTACGGACTCATAGCCGACGATTCGACCGTTTTCATACACCGCCGTCACGTAGGCGCTGACCCAGTAATAGTCACCCTGTTTGGAGCGATTCTTGACTACGCCCATCCACGGCTTGCCCTGCTTGATGGTTTCCCACATATGGGCGAACACCGAAGCCGGCATATCCGGGTGGCGCACAAGGTTATGCGGCTGGCCGACCAGTTCTTCGCGGGTAAAACCGCTCAACGCGACGAACGCATCGTTGCAGTAGGTAATGTGGCTATTGAGGTCGGTGGTGGAGATGAGGCGTTCAGATGCCGGAAAAGTCCGTTCAGTCTGCGTGATAGGCATGTTGACGCGCATTAATAATTCACTCCGTGATAATGCTTGATATGCCGGGCGTGTGCTGAAGGTGTAGCACAACCCTTCAGGGTGGCAACCGGCAGTCCTCGTGCACTGTTATCGCCCACAAAACGCAGGGCTTTAGCGACAGGCGGCAATTAGGTGGGGCGGGGAACAGCAGACGGGCATGATCGCCACGTAGGAGTTTGCGTCCTGACGAGGATGCCTGCACCATGCCGCCCCTGAACGCGACGCGACTCAAGGCACCTTTATGGCACGCAACACGACATCTGCTCTGGCGGCATTGATCCGCATATTTCGCAGGCTACTAAGCAGGGTTGCCGGTCAGACAGCGGATCAGCAACAACATGTGCAGCCCACCAAACCCGCAGCACACTCACCGCAACCGCAAAAGCCTGTCAAAACCAGCCGCGCCAAGCGCCCGGAAAAGCGTCGTGAACCGGCCACACCAAAGCTGCCGGCAAAGCCAGCAGCGCCAGCGTGTCCGCACTGTAAAAAAACCATGGTGATCAAGGTGGCCCGGACCGGCAAGAATGCCGGTGAGTTCTGGGGCTGCGTGGCGTATCCGAAATGCCGGGGCATCCGGCCGATCTTTCGTTAAACGCCAGACCGGCCACGCCTGCTCAAGGAAACAACGGGTTCAGCTGATGCCCGCCAACAGTTCCCGCGCCATGCGCCGATGCTCCTCGTCGGACTCGGCAATGACCTGTTGCAGAATTTCACGAGCCGACTCGAGATCGCCCTCCTCGATCAGCACCTGCGCCTGATTGATCTGGCTGAGCGGTGGCTCTTCAAGGTCCAGCAGGTCGAACTCTGCGTCGTCGCTCATGAAACTGTCGAGAAAGTCATCGCTCAGGTCGTCAGCGGCGGCAGGTGCCACCACTTCGATGGGCTCGATGACATCGGGCTCGGAGAAATCACTGAGGAACTGCTCATCCGAGAGCTCAAAGACTTCCGGCAGTTGAGTCAGGTCCGAAGAAAAACCAGGGTCGACGTCAGCGGGCGCTGGCGCAGCAGTCGCCGCTGCTGGCTTGATGCGCGGCGGCGGGCTGTCGAACGGATCGACCAGATCCCAGTCGGCATCCATCGACAGGTCATCAAGGTTCAACTGAAACTCGTCCTGCGGATTCAGCGCCGCTGCGGCGGTTTCGTCCAGCTGCGCCGCGGGTTCAGGCTCCAGGTCGGGCTGCAGATAGGCGGCAGATTCAGGCTCGGGCTCGGTTTTCTCGAAAGACAGCGTGGTAGCCGCGACCGCAGCGGCAGGGACGACCGCCGCCACAGGCGCAACTTCGGCGGCCTTGATTTGTGGAAAGCGGTCGCGGATGTCTTGAATGGTCTGCGGATCAACACCGTGCTCCAGCGCTGATTGCTCTTCCCGAACAAAACCGCTGCCGTCGCCCTGCTCCGCCAGCAATTCCAGCAAGCGGATGCGAATGTCATCACGCTCCGGCTGCTTTTCCAGGGCGCTGCGCAGAATGCCCATCGCCTCGGTAAAGCGCCCGTAGGCGATGTAAATGCTGACGCCGTCCAGCGCATCCGGCGTAGAGCCAGCCGAACGTTGCGCTGCCGGTGGTTTGGTCGCTGCCGGGGTTGGTGGTGGCTGCACCACGGGCTGTGGCGCAACGGCGGGCACTTCGAACACCGGAAGCATGGTCGCCTGAGCAGGTTTGATCAGTTGCTCATCCGGCGCAACAGCAGGTGCTGCGGACTGTTTGCGCTGCTGGCGTCGTCTCGAATAAGCAAACGCTACAAGCAGAAGCACAATCAACACGGCAGCAAGCAGTATCGGCAGGCTCAGGAATGAATCGGTGCCTGGCGTCGGGGCAGCGGCCGGTTGAGCAGGAGTAGCCGGAGTCATTGCAGGTGCGGCAGGCGTGGCAGGTCGGGCAGCGGATTGCGCAACGGCAAGATCACTGCGCAGCGCGGTGATTTGCTTGTCCTTGCCACTCATCTGCTCTTGCAATTCTTGAGTCTGGGCCTTGAGCGCCTCCAGCGATTGAGCCAGTTGCTGGTTTTCAATGGCTGCCGCCGACAGTTGCTCGGCGGTGCGCTGCAACTCGGCAGGCTTGGGTGACGACGCCTCCGGGCTGGCGGCAGGCGCAGCGGCACTTGGCAATACCGCGGAATCGGGCAGCAACAAATCCTGGCCAACTTTAAGCGCGGAACCGGCGCCCGCCGCGAATGCCTGCGGGTTGAGCAAACGAATGCCGTCTGCCAGCTGGCTTGCCGAAACCTTGTTACCCGGCCCTTGCAAACGGCTGGCAATGCCATTCAGGGTATCGCCATTGGCAACCGTGTAATGCTTGCCCTGCACGGCGGCCGGTGGCGCGACCGGCATGCGGCTTTCCTGCGCCGAGGCCGTCGAACGTTGCGTGTTGCGGCTGCGCGTGGCGGCCAGACCTTGCGGTGAGGTGGCAGGATCAAGCAACACCGTATATTCGTGCAGCAAATCGCCATTCGGCCGCGCCAACTGGACGAGAAAACTCAGGTAGGGTTCGGTGACCGGTTTAGTGGATACCACCCGGATCACGCCGCGATCGCCGCGCAGCACAGGGGTGAAGCGCAGGTCGTTGAGAAAGAACACCCGCTCTATGCCCGCCTTGGCAAAAGCCTCGGGCGACGCGAGCCTGGCAACAACGTCTTCGTTGCTCAGACCGCCGGTCTCCAACAACTGGATCTCGGCATTCAACGGTTGGTTGAGCGCCGAGTGCAAGGTGATTTCACCCAGCCCCAGCGCAGACGCCAGCGTAGAGCAGGCCAGCAATGACGCCGCTATGACGCTCTTGCAAAACACCCCGCGCGACCTGCGACCTGCACCTTCGACAGCAGCCAGTGAACTCTTCAGCATGCGAACCCTTATAGAAACCACAGCAGGCTTCTCACGTAATCAGTTGGACTTCAGTATCCGTTGCACGATTATGGTTGAGAACGCCCGGCTTCGTCTCAGGATCTTTCCAGATTGGCCAGAATCTGCGAGTGCACCCGCATGCTGACGCGCAAATCTTCCTCGCTCACGCCCTCGAACAGCTCGATACGCAGCACATTGGCGATGGTTTCAATCTTTTCAATCAGTGGCAAGGCAGTATCACTGAGCAGGATCTTTTTCGCGCGTCGATCCTCGACCACTGCCTGGCGCTGAACCAGGCCCTGCTTTTCAAGACTGTCGAGCAAACGCGCCAGGGTCGGCCCTTCGACGCCCACGCTTTGCGCAAGCTCGCGCTGGGTGGGCGGCTCGGTGAACCGGGCGAGGTGCAGCAGGACCAGCCAACGCGCCTGAGACAGGCCAAGATCGGCAAGCCGACGATCCAGTTCGGCGCGCCAGCCCCGGGTGAGATGTCCGAGTTGCATCCCGAAACGGTGTTCATCAGTCAATGGCATAAGGAAACTCATGATTCAAACTAATTATTAGCGAGCTAAGCATGGTCCTTATGTTCAGGCAAGCGCGGGACGGTGACGTTTCGTCGCACGCTGTTATACCTCAAATTCCGATTGCAACGCCGCTCGCACGCAATACAAAACGCCCTCCGGCACCCGCCCGGCAAACTGCTCGGCAATCGCCGACACCGGTGGTAGTTCTCCTTCGCCATCGAGAAAGGCATCCTGAACCTCGCCCAACAGGTCTTCCGGTAAGTCCAGTGCCTGCTCGATGGACAGCTGCTGCTTGCCGATGGCCTCGGCCAACAGGGTGTAGACATTCTTTTCCGAGCACTGCAACTGACCGGCAATCTGCGTAGGGGTCATGCCGGCACGCGCCAGGCTGATCAGCTCGTGGCGTACATCGGCCACCACCCGTGGTGCCTCGGCCTTGCCACTGAGCACTTCAAGAAAGGCCTCGCCGTAACGCTCCAGCTTGCGCGCGCCCACGCCGCCCACTCGGGCCATCTCGGCCATTGATCCGGGTTTGCTGCGCAGCATTTCCAGCAGGGTCGAGTCCGGGAAAATGACGTAAGGCGGCACGGCATGTTCCTCGGCCAGCTTGCGCCGCAAGGCACGCAAGGCCTCCCACTGCTCGCGCTCTTCGCCGCGCACCAGTTGGCTCGCCGGGCTGCCGGAACTGCTCTTTGAAGTGGTTTGTGGCTTGAGGTCGCGGCGCAGTTCCAGAGTAACTTCGCCACGCAGCAAAGGCCGGCACGTGTCGCTCAAGCGCAGGCCGCCATAGCCTTCAAGGTCGATGTCTGCCAGCCCGCGCGCCACCAGTTGGCGGAACAGCGAGCGCCACTCGGCCTCGGTGCGTGCCTTGCCGACCCCGAACACCGACAGATGCTGATGGCCGAAGCTTTCTACCTTGTCGTTGGATTTGCCCAGCAGCACATCGACCAGATGACCGACGCCATAACGCTGGCCGGTACGGTAGATGGCCGACAGCGCCTGACGCGCAGGTTCGGTGGCATCCCAGGTCTGCACGCCATCGACGCAATTGTCGCAATGCCCGCACGGGTTGGGCATGTCTTCGTCGAAATAGGCTAGCAGGGTCTGTCGACGGCAACGGGTTTCTTCGCACAGGGCGAGCATGGCGTCGAGCTTGTGCTGCTCCAGACGCTTATGGCGCTCGTCACCTTCGGAGTTCTGCAACATCTGCTTGAGCATCAGCACGTCTTGCAGACCGTAGGCCATCCAGGCATCGGCAGGCAGACCATCACGCCCGGCCCGGCCGGTTTCCTGATAGTAGGCCTCAAGCGATTTGGGCAGATCCATGTGCGCCACAAAACGCACGTTGGGTTTGTCGATGCCCATGCCGAACGCGATGGTCGCCACCATGATCAGCCCTTCCTCATTAAGGAAGCGTTTCTGGTTGGCAGCACGTGTTTCCGAGGGCAGCCCGGCGTGATACGGCAGCGCGGGATAGCCGTTTTCGCTCAGAAATACGGCCACTTCATCGACTTTCTTGCGCGACAGGCAGTAGACAATGCCAGCATCGCTGCGCCGTTCGGAGAGGAACGCCAGCAGCTGTTTGCGCGGCTGTTCCTTGGGCACGATGCGATAGAAAATGTTTGGCCGGTCGAAGCTGGACAGAAAGCGCTCGGCGTTCTGCAGGTGCAGGCGCGTGACGATTTCTTCACGGGTACGCTTGTCGGCGGTGGCAGTCAGCGCAATGCGCGGCACATCCGGAAACAGCTCGGCCAGTTGCCCCAATTGCAGGTACTCAGGGCGGAAATCATGACCCCATTGCGATACGCAGTGCGCTTCATCGATGGCAAACAGGGCAATTTGAAGGTTTTGCAGAAACGACAGCATGCGCGGCTGCACCAGGCGCTCCGGGGCGAGGTAAAGCATTTTGACTTCGCCCAGGCGAATGCGGTTGGCCAGCTCACGCTGTTGCTCGGCACTGAGGGTGGAATTGAGTGCAGCAGCGGACACACCCAGTTCATCCAGCGTGGCAACCTGATCGTCCATCAGCGCGATAAGCGGCGAGACGACCACACAGAGCCCCTCACGCAACAGCCCCGGCACCTGAAAACACAGGGACTTGCCACCACCGGTCGGCATCAGCACCAGTGCATCGCCACCGTTGGCTACACGCTCGATAATGGCACCCTGGCGACCACGAAAGCTGTCGTAACCGAAGATGTCTTTAAGTACGCGTTGTGCCTGCTCAAGCATAAAAACCCCGGAATATCCTGCTGCACTGCAAAACGGGGGAGTATACCCGAGCGCTCGGGAGCAATGGATGGCTCGGACATGAGCGGTCGAAATTAACCGCAATTGGCCTGCGCGCTGGCGCCAAGGACGCTCAGGGCCTAGAATCCAGCATCGTTTATTTTCAAGGTAGCGCTTCCATGTCCTTCGCTGAGCAATTAACCCGCCTGCAAGTCTTCCTCGATGCAGATGAACTGCACGAAGAAGCACTGGACTACGTGGCCGCTCATGGCTACCTGACCGCCCTGTCCATCTGTGCCGAAGACGTACCGGAGCGCGAGTGGATCGACGCGCTGTTCTCCGAGCCGCCGCAGTACAGCAGCGAGGCGCAACAGACAGAAGTCGAAGCCACGCTGATCGCACTCAAGGCACACATTGCCCGCCAGCTGGCGTCGGACGAAGAGTTCGAACTGCCATGTGATCTCGACCTGGGCGACGATCCGGATGATTCGGACCTGCGTGGCTGGTGCATCGGCTTCATGGAAGGCGTATTCCTGCGTGAAAACGCCTGGTTCGAAAGTGCCGAGGAAGAAGTCAGCGAAATGCTCCTGCCGATCATGGTCGGTTCGGGCCTGTTCGATGAGCAGCCGGAGTTCGCCGACATCGCTCAGGACGCCAACCTGATGGACGACATGATCGTGCAGATCCCCGAAGCACTGACCGCCCTGTACCTGCTCTGCCAGGCTCCGGACGAAAAGCCGGCGATCCTCAAGCCCCGCCACCACTGAGTCTGCGCCTATGGCGCAAGACCCACCGCGCACCAGCCGTCACCGCTCGGTGCGCTATCTGCTGATAGCGGTTGGCTGGTTGAGCGTGGTATCGGGTGTCATCGGGATATTCCTGCCGGTGCTGCCCACCACGCCCTTTCTGCTGCTGGCAGCTGCCTGCTTCGCGCGCAGCTCTCCACGTTTCTACCACTGGCTGGTCGAGCACCCGCGGCTTGGCCCATGGATTCGAGACTACCTTGAAGGCAACGGCATCCCGCTCAAGGGCAAGGTGTACGCAATCGGCCTGATTTGGCTGAGCATCAGCCTGTCGTGCTACCTGATCGCACAGCCTTGGGCACGAGCTTTCATGCTGACCAGCGCGGTGCTGGTGACCATTTACATCATCAGGCAGAAAACGCGCCCGCCTCGCAAATGATGCCCCGCTGCGCCCGTCAGTGCCGATGCAGACAGGCACGCGGTTCAGACGATCACTTCTTCTTGTCTTTGCCAAACGCCTTTTCCAGCGCCTCGTTGATCGTGCGTAACACCTTGACCCTCGCCCAGCGCTTGTCGTTGGCCTCGATCAGTGTCCACGGCGCAATTTCGGTGCTGGTGCGATCCACCATGTCGCCCACTGCCTGGCGGTAATCCGGCCATTTCTTGCGGTTGCGCCAGTCGTCTTCGGTGATCTTGTAACGCTTGAACGGGATCTTTTCGCGCTCTTGAAAACGTTCCAGCTGGGTCTGCTGATCGATGGCCAGCCAGAATTTGACCACCACAATGCCTGCGTCCGTGAGTTGCTCTTCGAAGTCATTGATTTCGGCGTAAGCGCGCTTCCAGTCGGACTCGCTGCAAAAGCCCTCGACCCGCTCGACCAACACCCGGCCGTACCACGAGCGGTCAAAAATAGTGAATTTGCCGCGCGCCGGTATCTGCCGCCAGAAACGCCACAAATACGGCTGAGCGCGTTCATCCTGAGTCGGTGCAGCAATCGGTACGATAGCGTACTGCCGCGGGTCGAGCGCCGCTGCAACACGACGTATCGCGCCGCCCTTGCCTGCCGCGTCGTTGCCTTCGAACACGGCCACCAGTGCATGGCTTTTCATGCGTTTGTCGCGCATGTTGCCGGACAGGCGAGCCTGCTCGGTGATGAGCTGCTGTTGGTAGTCGTCCTTGCTCAGGTGCAGGCTCAGGTCGAGGCTGTCCAGCAGGGTCAACTCATTGTCATGGATCGCCAACGGGCCAACGGTGAGCGCAGCGGGCTCGGGCTCTACCTTGTTCAGTGCAGCCTGCATGCCTTCCAGCAGCAGGCGGCCAACCGTCAGGCTGCGGTAGTTGGCGTCCACGCCTTCGATCACATGCCAGGGCGCATATTCGCGGCTGGTGCGGCGCAGCACCCGCTCACCGAAGCGCACGAACTTGTCGTAAGTCTTGGACTGCTGCCAGTCCAGCGGGCTGATGCGCCAGCTGTGCAGCGGATCATCCTTGAGGGTTTTGAGGCGCAGCTTCATCTGTTTTTTGGACAGGTGAAACCAGAATTTGAAGATCAGCGCGCCTTCGTCACAGAGCATCTTTTCCAATCGCTCGGCACCGCTGATGGCCTGATCGAGTACCGCGTCCTTGAAGCGCCCGTGAACCCGGTCCTGGAGCATCTGGCTGTACCAGTTGCCGAAGAAAATACCCATGCGGCCCTTGGCCGGCAATTGCCGCCAGTAACGCCAGGCGGGTGGATGGGCCAGCTCTTCGTCGGTCTGCTGATCGAAGGTGCGTACCTCGATCAGGCGCGGGTCCATCCATTCGCTGAGCAGTTTGACGGTCTCGCCCTTGCCTGCGCCCTCTATGCCGTTGATCAGCACGATGATCTGCCGACCGGCCTGCTCGTGCAGGTCTATCTGCGCTTCCAGCAAGGCTTCGCGCAACTCGGGCAAAGCAGCTTCGTAGGTCTCGTCGTCAATGGCATGACCGATTTCAGCGGATTCAAACATGCACAACTCCTGATTGGGGATGGCTCAGAGAACGCCCGGTGGACAACCCTCAGTGAGCATTCTGACCACCGATTGCAGGCATCGGTCAATCCGCGCAGCAGTGATCGCACTTTTATCCTCGCACACGGCTAAAATGCGCCCACTGCCACCGCTGAGCCTGACATGACCATTACCCGCCACGCCCGGATAGACTGGGACGAACAAGGCAACCCGCGTTCCCGCGATTTCTCCGATGTCTACTTTTCCACCGAGTCCGGTCTGGACGAAACGCGCCATGTGTTTCTGGTGCAGAACGACCTGCGTCGGCGTTTCAGCGAGCTGCCGGAGGACGGCAGGCTGATCATTGGTGAAACCGGATTCGGCACCGGGCTGAATTTCCTCTGTGCCTGGCAGTTGTTCGACGAGTGCGCGCCCGCCAATGCGCGCCTGCAGTTCGTCAGCGTCGAGAAATACCCGTTGAGCCGCGCCGACCTGCAACGCGCCCTGGCATTGTGGCCGGAGCTGTCGCCGTTCGCGGGTCAATTGCTCGATCAATATGTGGCTGTGCATGAAGGCTTTCAGCGTCTGGTATTCGATGACGGCCGCGTGACCCTGACCCTGCTGATTGGTGACGCGCTGCAGATGCTGCCGCAGCTGGACGGGCAGATTGATGCGTGGTTTCTCGACGGGTTTGCGCCAGCGAAAAACCCGGAAATGTGGACACCCGAACTGTTTGCCGAACTGGCGCGCCTGTCTGCACCGAGCGCCACGATAGGCACGTTTACCAGCACCGGCTGGGTGCGGCGCTCGCTGAACGCAGCAGGCTTCAAAATGAAGCGGGTGCCGGGCATCGGCCATAAATGGGAAGTGCTGCGCGGCGCGTTTATCGCCTGGCCTGAAGATGCTGCACCCTCTCCTGCCGCCAAACCCTGGTTCGCCCGCCCCGCTGCGATTGGCGGCGAGCGCAAAGCGCTGGTGATTGGCGCGGGGCTGGCCGGCTGCGCCACCGCACAGAGCCTGGCGCAGCGGGGTTGGCAGGTCAGCTTGCTGGAGCGTCATGCCGCACCGGCGCAGGAAGCCTCGGGCAATCCGCAGGGCGTGCTGTACCTGAAGTTATCGGCGCATGGCACAGCGCTTTCACAGTTGATCCTCAGTGGTTTTGGCCACACGCGAAGACTGCTTGAACGCTTGCAGCGCGGAGTCGACTGGGACGCTTGCGGAGTGCTGCAACTGACCTTCGACGACAAGGAGGCGCAACGCCAGAAACAACTGGCCGATGCCTTCCCCGAATCTCTCTTGCGCCTGCTCGACCAACCGGCGGCCGAGGCGCAAAGCGGCGTTGCGCTGAACAGTGGCGGGCTGTTTTACCCCGAAGGCGGCTGGGTTCATCCGCCTGCGCTGTGTCACGCACAGGCCGCGCACGCCAATATCCGTCTGATCGCTCATCAGCAGGCATTGGAGCTGAGACGCGTCGATGATCAGTGGCAGGTCTGGAGTGACGAACAGTTGATCGACAGTGCTCCGGTCGTCGTGCTGGCCGGGGCGGCGGATATCAAGCAGTTTTCGCAGAGCGCCGATTTACCGCTCAAACGCATCCGCGGGCAGATCACCCGTTTGCCGCAGACTCAGGCCAGCGCGGCATTGCGCAGTGTGGTGTGCGCCGAGGGTTATGTGGCTCCGGCGCGTCTGGGCGAACATACGCTGGGGGCCAGTTTCGACTTCAACAGTACTGATCTGACCCCCAACCTGGCCGATCATCTGGACAATCTGGGGCTGTTGCGGGAGATTTCAGAAGACCTCACTTCGCGCCTCGACACCGCCGATTTGTCGCCCGAGCAATTGCAGGGTCGCGCAGCCTTTCGCTGTACAAGCCCGGACTACCTGCCCATCGTCGGGCCGCTGGCCGACCGCGAAGCATTCCTTCAGGCCTATGCTGCCCTGGGCAAGGACGCGCGCCAAGTGCCCAACATCGCCTGCCCGTGGCTGGACGGCCTGTACGTCAACAGCGGCCACGGTTCGCGCGGGCTGATCACCGCGCCGCTGTGTGGCGAGCTGATCGCCGCCTGGCTCGACAACGAGCCCCTGCCCTTGCCGCGCAGCGTTGCCGAAGCCTGTCACCCCAACCGGTTTGCCCTGCGCGGGCTGATTCGTGGCGGCGGGAAGTAGCTTTATGATTGTCGTTCGGGAATGCTGGTCGCGACGCTCTGCGTAGCAAAGAGGACGCAGAGCGTCCTGAACGGCATGACGACGCGGAGCGTCGCACGATAGCTGATATCTGGTCGCGACGCGCTTGCGCTCAGGCGCTACTCTTTTAACTCAGTCAGAACCATTGAGCCGCTCATGCTGCAAGTGCGAAACGTATTCAAGCGCTACACCACGGCACAGGGACCGCTGGATGTCTTGCGTGGTGTCGATCTGCATCTGGCACAGGGCGAAAGCCTGGCGTTGATGGGTGAGTCCGGCAGTGGCAAGAGCACCTTGCTGCATTTGGTGGCGGGCCTGGATCAGGTCGACGATGGCAGCATCGAGGTTGCAGGCCAGCGTCTGGACCTGATGAACGAAAGCCAGCTGGCCAACTGGCGGCGTACCGAGATCGGTCTGGTGTTTCAGCAGTTCAACCTGATCGGCAGCCTGAAGATAGCCGACAACCTGGCGTTTCAGGCACGACTGGCCGGGCGCGTAGATGCAGCCTGGCAGGCGCATTTGATCGAGCGCCTGGGTCTGGCTGCACTGCTGGATCGCTATCCCGAACAACTCTCCGGCGGACAGCAGCAACGAGTGGCGATAGGCCGCGCCCTCGCCTCTCGACCCGGCCTGCTGCTGGCTGACGAACCCACCGGCAATCTCGACGAAGCCAGCAGCGACGAGGTGCTGCAACTGCTGCTGGATATTCTCGCCGACAGCCCCACCAGCCTGCTGATGGTCACCCACAGCCCGCGCGTCGCGCAGCGCCTGTCGCGTAAAGTGGTACTGCACATGGGGCGTCTGGCTGACGAAGGCGAACGCTGATGCGGGTTTTCTATTGGACGCTGCGCGCCCTGCTGAGCCATTGGCGCCGTCATCCGGTGCAGTTTTTCAGTGTGCTGACCGGCTTGTGGCTGGCCACCGCACTGCTGACCGGCGTTCAGGCGCTCAATAGTCAGGCACGGGAAAGCTACCAGCGGGCCAGCCAGTTGATTGGCGGCGAGCCGCAGACCCGTATCGCCGCCAGCAGCGGCGGGCTGTTCCCGCAGGCATTGTTTATCGAGTTGCGCCGCGAAGGCTGGCCCGTATCGCCCATGCTGCAAGGCCGTATCGTGCTTCAAGGGCGCGAAGACCGTCGCCTGCAACTGATGGGTATCGAGCCGGTGACCTTGCCGACCGGCTCGGCACTGGCCGGGCAGACGCTGAACGCCGAACAGGTCGTGGACTTCCTCACGCCGCCGGGCATGACCTGGATTGCGCCGCAGACCCTGCAAGCGCTGGGGCTCGAAGAAGGCCAGCAACCGTTGACCGAAACCGGTGTTCCGCTGCCCCCCTTGCACGCTAAACCCGATATGGCGCCCGGCGTTTTGCTGACTGACATAGGCTTTGCGCAACCGTTATTGGGCCAGCCGGGGCAATTGTCCGGAATGCTGCTGGCCAAGGATTTTGCCCGGCAGAACCCTGCGCTACCGGCAACCCTTAACGATCTGCTGGTGATCAAGAAAAGCGGCGAAGAAAACAATCTGGAGCGCCTTACCGAAAGCTTCCACCTGAATCTGAATGCGCTCGGGGGGCTGTCCTTCATCGTCGGCCTGTTCATTGTCCACGCGGCCATTGGCTTGGCCCTTGAACAGCGCCGTGGGCTGTTGCGTAACTTGCGTGCCTGTGGCGTCAGCGCACGCCTGTTGATAGCTGCGCTGGGCGTAGAGTTGGGCGCACTGGCTCTGTTGGGCGGTATTTTCGGCGTGGTCAGCGGCTACTTGCTGGCCAGCCTGTTATTGCCGGATGTCGCGGCCAGCCTGCGCGGCTTGTACGGCGCGGAGGTCGCCGGCCAGTTGAACCTCAGTCTGTGGTGGTGGCTGAGCGGTATCGGCCTGAGTCTGCTTGGCGCGTTGCTGGCCGGTGCCAATAGCCTGTTGCGGGCTGCGCGCTTGCCGTTGTTGGCACTGGCCGATGCCCAGGCATGGCAGCAAGCCCATGCACGCTGGTTGCAGCGCCAGGCGTGGGTGGCGGTGCTGGGCGCGTTGGTGGGCGTGAGCGCGCTGTTATTTGGCACCAGTCTGATGCTGGGGTTTGTGATGATGTCCGCCCTACTGCTCAGTGCCGCGCTGGCCCTGCCGGTTTTGCTGGACACCATGCTTGGCGGTCTGTTGACGCGCAGCCGCTCGGTGCTCGGGCAGTGGTTTCTGGCGGATTGCCGTCAACAGTTGCCCGCCCTGAGTCTGGCGCTGATGGCCCTGCTGCTGGCGATGGCCGCGAACATCGGCGCAGGCAGCATGACGTCGGGTTTTCGTCAGACGTTCAACAGTTGGCTGGAGCAACGCCTGACCGCCGAACTGTATGTCAGCCCGCAGAATCCGGAGCAGGCCGAGCCGCTGAACACCTGGCTGAACCAGCAACAGGATATCCGCGCCGTGCTGCCCAACTGGCAAGTGCCGGTGCAAGTCCAGGGCTGGCCAGCGGACCTGTTTGGCGTGATCGATCACGACACCTATCGCCAGCATTGGGCGTTGCTGGAATCCGTCGCCGGTGATCCGTGGAATCTGTTGCGCGATGAAGACACAGTCATGCTCAGCGAACAATTGGCCCGCCGCCTTCAACTGGGGCTGGAAGATACGCTGAGTATCCCGGTGCCCACTGGCAAGTGGACCCCGCGCATCGTCGGGATCTATGCCGACTATGGCAACCCCAAGGGCCATCTGCTGGTCAATGCCCGGCACCTGCTCGCCCACTGGCCGCAATCGATGCCGGTGCGTTTCAACCTGAGAGTCGATCAGGCGACAATCCCGTCGCTGGTCACCCGGCTGCAAGCGCGTTTCAAGCTGGACGACAATCACATCATCGATCAAAGCCAGCTCAAGGGCTGGTCGAGCCAGGTCTTTGAACGTACGTTTGCCGCCACTGCCGCACTCAACAGCCTGACACTGGGCGTGGCTGGCGTGGCGCTGTTCATCAGCCTGCTGACCCAAAGCCAGAGCCGCCTCGGGCAGCTCGCCCCGTTGTGGGCGCTGGGCGTCACGCGACGGCAACTGATGCTGCTCAACCTGGGGCAGACCTGGCTGCTGGCGGTCCTGACACTGGTGCTCGCGCTGCCACTGGGGCTGCTGCTGGCCTGGTGCCTGGATGCGGTGATCAACGTTCGCGCCTTTGGCTGGCGCCTGCCGCTGCAGGTGTTCCCGCTGCAACTGCTGCAATTGATGGCGCTGGCGATGCTGGCGACTTTGCTGGCCTCGGCCTGGCCGTTGCTGAGGCTGTACCGTAGCCGTCCAGCGGATCTAATCAGGACATTCGCCAATGAACAGTAAATGGGTGGTGCCGCTGGTCGTCGCGGTGCTGCTCACCGCCTGCGACGACAAACCGCAACCTGAAAGCGGTTTCGCCGGTCTGGGCAATACGGCCGACAGCTATGCGCAGGTGACACCCGGCAAGGTCTTTTCATTCCCGCAGGACCACGGCCAGCACCCCGGCTTTCGTATCGAGTGGTGGTACATCACCGCCACCCTCAAGGATGAAGCGGGCCAGCAGTTCGGCGTGCAGTGGACCTTGTTCCGCAATGCCCTGCGACCCGGCCAACAGACCGGCAGTGGCTGGAACGAAGGCACGATCTGGCTGGGCCATGCAGCAGCCACATCAAGCAGCGGCCATTACGTGGCAGAGCGTTACGCACGAGGTGGAGTCGGCCAGGCAAATGTGACGTCGGCGCCCTTCTCGGCGTGGATCGACGATTGGGCATTCACCAGCACTGCTCAAACCGGAGACCCGCTCGCATCGATGCAACTCAAGGCAAGCGGCAAGGATTTCCGCTACGACCTGCACCTGACCTCCAGTAAGCCGCTGGTGTTGCAGGGCGAACAAGGCTACAGCCAGAAATCGGAAGCGGGCCAGGCGTCGTACTACTACAGCCAGCCTTTCTTCGACGCCAAAGGCAGTGTGGTAATTGAAGGAAAAACCTATCAGGTCACCGGTAACGCCTGGCTGGATCGGGAGTGGAGCAGCCAGCCACTGACCGCCAACCAGAGCGGCTGGGACTGGTTCTCGCTGCAACTGGCAGGCGGCGACCGCTTGATGCTTTACCGCATCCGCCACAAGGACGGCACACCCTACCTGACCGGCAACTGGATCAGCGCCGATGGCACCACCCGGATGCTGCACGCCAACGAGATCAGCCTGGAGCCACTGAAAGAAACATTGATCGGCGAGCATAAAGTGCCCACCCGCTGGAGAGTCAGGGTCCCCGGCAAAGACCTGGACATCACCACCGATGCGCTGAACCTGGCCGCCTGGATGGGCGTGAGCATTCCCTACTGGGAGGGGCCGGTGAGGTTCAGCGGGAGTCAGGAAGGCGTGGGGTATCTGGAGATGACCGGGTATTGAGCGGATCCTGCTGGCAGTTGCGCTTTCAATTCGAAACACCAGCAGGCCCTGCGAGAACCGCCGACGCACATCAGGCTGACTTTTTGAAATAGGGCCATGTTCTCAGATTTTTCAGAGGGCGCTCATCCCAAGACAACGCCATTTTTTCAAAATGTCTGTAAAAAGTATCCTTCTGCTCCTTGTAACGTACCGCGTCTATAAAAGGCTTGGCTTTCTTGTACAGGCTCACGACATTCGAATGGTTGGACTGACGCAGCATCTCCTCGTGATAGATCCCCTGAACAATACCGACGGCCACTCGCTCCCAATGGTTTAACACATACTTGACCGCTTCCTTTTCCTTGCGGTCGGCCTCGTTGCAGGACAAAAGCAAATCCTTCATTGGCGACTGGGCGACATGCATAGCGGCGATGCGCGTGTTACCCAACTGCAGCTGTTCATCCAGCCGACATCCAAATAACAGGTCTGCGGTCTGTTTCTTTTTTGCAGTCGCCAAAACCATGTACATCGAAACGATTGCAGTGAGCACTCCGCATAGCAAAAGAATATTGCGGAGCGCTTCTTTTGCCAGCAATTCGGCCAGAGCCAGACACATATCCATATGATTTTTCTCATAAAAAATAGAGACCGGCTGGGTCTCCATCTGAAATTCCTGGGCGGGTTTAAAAGCCTTCGTACTCTTCGCGAGCCTTTGCAGCGTGCTTGTTCATATCGATACCTTTTTACGTATGGCAAGTGAGTTGGCGTGCTTTCACATGCCCCAAGCTAGCGTGCTGCCAACATCACCGTCAATGAGCCGAATCTGCTTTACATGTCAGAAAAATCCGTCTTAAAGCGGGTGCGGTAAGCACGACGGCAAATCGAACCCAGTGAGAGCATCAATTCCAGAAGCACGTTGCCAACCAGCTGAAAACAAACGCTTATAACTTTTTGATCTAAAACTACCATGCCCGCACTGGGTCAGTTTCTGGGTGACTGCACTTTCTCAGTCACCTCCCCAACGGAAACCCGGTAAGGACTTATGTGCGGATTAGCAGGTGAATTACGTTTCGACCATCAACCAGCGGACCTGGCCGCTGTTGAGCGCATTACCCATGAGCTGGCGCCTCGCGGCCCGGATGCGTGGGGGTTTCACAGCCAGGGGCCGGTTGCCCTTGGTCATCGCCGTCTGAAAATCATGGACCTGTCGGATGGCTCGGCGCAGCCGATGATCGACAGTCACTTGGGCCTGTCCATGGCCTTCAACGGTGCGATTTATAACTTCCCGGAATTGCGTGCCGAGTTGGGAAGCCTTGGCTATCAGTTCCATTCCGGTGGCGACACCGAGGTGTTGCTCAAGGGCTATCACGCCTGGGGTGCAGACATGCTTCCCAAGCTCAATGGCATGTTCGCCTTCGCCATCTGGGAGCGTGACAGCAAGCAGCTGTTCATCGCCCGTGACCGCCTCGGCGTAAAGCCGTTGTACCTGTCGAAAACCGACAAGCGCCTGCGCTTCGCGTCTTCGCTGCCTGCCCTGCTCAAGGGTGGTGACATCAGCGGGATGCTTGATCCGGTGGCGCTCAACCATTACCTCAACTTCCACGCTGTGGTGCCTGCGCCGCGCACTTTGCTGGCCGGCGTCGAAAAACTTCCGCCAGCCAGCTGGATGCGTATCGACGCCAGCGGCAAGGTCGAACAGAAAGTCTGGTGGACCCTGCCTTACGGTCCTCATGAAGACGAGAAAAACCTCACGCTCGAAGACTGGCGCGACCGCGTACTGGACAGCACCCGTGAAGCAGTGGCGATTCGTCAGCGTGCCGCGGTAGACGTCGGCGTGCTGCTTTCCGGCGGTGTCGACTCCAGCATGCTGGTCGGCCTGTTGCGTGAAGTGGGGGTCGAAGACCTGTCGACCTTCTCTATCGGCTTTCAGGATGCCGGTGGCGAGCGTGGAGATGAGTTTCAGTATTCCGACCTGATCGCCAAGCATTACGGCACACGCCACCACCAGTTGCGTATTCAGGAAAGCGAGATCATCGAACAGCTGCCTGCGGCGTTCCGCGCCATGAGCGAGCCGATGGTCAGCCACGATTGCATCGCCTTCTACCTGCTATCGCGTGAAGTGTCCAAGCATTGCAAGGTGGTACAGAGCGGTCAGGGCGCTGACGAGCTGTTTGCCGGTTACCACTGGTACCCACAAGTAGACGGCGCGAGCGACCCGGTTGCGGCCTACCGCGATGCGTTTGTCGACCGCAGCTATGCGGAATATGCCGAGACGGTGCAGCCGAAGTGGCGCACAGCCAACGACGCAGCCGGTGATTTCGTTCGCGATCATTTCGCCCAGCCCGGTGCCAGCGCGGCGGTCGACAAGGCGTTGCGCCTGGACAGTACGGTGATGCTGGTCGATGACCCGGTCAAACGAGTCGACAACATGACCATGGCCTGGGGCCTGGAAGCGCGTACACCGTTCCTTGACTACCGTCTGGTTGAGCTGTCTGCGCGTATTCCGGGCAAGTTCAAATTGCCTGATGGCGGCAAGCAAGTGTTGAAAGAAGCGGCGCGTCTGGTCATTCCTTCGGAAGTGATCGACCGCAAGAAGGGCTACTTCCCGGTTCCCGGCCTCAAGCACTTGCAGGGCGACACCCTTAACTGGGTGCGTGAACTGTTGACCGACTCCAGTCAGGACCGCGGCCTGTTCAATCCGGCCATGGTCGATAAGTTGCTGACCAACCCAGAAGGCCAGCTCACGCCATTGCGCGGCTCCAAGCTGTGGCAACTGGCAGCGCTGAACCTGTGGCTCAGCGAACAAGGACTGTGATTGATGAAACAGAACGCGACGACTTATAGCCAGCGCTTGTTGCGTGGCCAGTCGCCCTCGTACGAACGTCTGCAAGCGCGTCTTGCCGAAGATGGCAGCCAGATAGACGCAGAGCCTTTGGCGCTGCATTGTGGCTGGGGTCGCTTGCTGATCGGTCACACTTACCCTGATCCGGCAGCACTGGCCCAGGACCTGCTCAACGAAAAGCCCGGCGAGCGTGACATTGCCTTGTATGTGGCGGCGCCGCAGCAGGTATTGGCGCAATCGCCGCAGCAGTTGTTTCTCGACCCGTCGGACACGCTTCGTCTGTGGTTCAGCGACTACCGACCGGCGCACCGGGTGTTTCGCGGGTATCGCATCCGGCGGGCGCATAACGAAGCGGACTGGCAAGCCATCAATAACCTGTATCTGGCACGCGGCATGTTGCCCATCGACCCGGCCCTGCTCACGCCGCGTCATGAAGGTGGCCCGGTATATTGGGTGGCCGAAGATGAGGGCAGCAGCACGATCATCGGCAGCGTCATGGGCCTTGATCATCAGAAAGCCTTTAATGACCCGGAAAAAGGCAGCAGCCTCTGGTGCCTGGCGGTTGACCCGCAATGCACACGTCCCGGCGTGGGTGAAGTGCTGGTGCGGCATTTGATCGAGCACTTCATGAGCCGCGGTCTGAGCTACCTTGATCTGTCGGTGTTGCATGACAACGATCAGGCCAAGGCGCTGTACGCCAAGCTGAATTTCCGTAACCTGCCGACCTTCGCCATCAAGCGCAAGAACGGCATCAACGAGTCGTTGTTCCTCGGCCCCGGTCCGCAGGCGGATTTCAATCCATATGCGCGAATCATCGTCGAGGAAGCCCATCGTCGTGGCATTGATGTACAGGTGGATGACGCGGATGCTGGCCTGTTTACCCTCAGCTATGGTGGTCGGCGGATCCGCTGCCGCGAGTCGTTGAGCGATCTGACCAGCGCGGTGAGCATGACCCTGTGTCAGGACAAAAGCCTGACCCATCGAGCGTTGAAGGCTGCCGGCCTGCGCTTGCCCGCACAGCAGCGGGCAGGCAGTGCAGACGACAACCTTGCGTTTCTTGAAGAGCACGGGCAAATCGTGGTCAAGCCGCTGGATGGCGAGCAAGGCCAGGGTGTCGCCGTCGATCTGCGGACCATCGAAGACGTTCAGAGCGCTATCGAACAGGCCCGTCGGTTCGACACGCGCGTCATTCTGGAAAGCTTTCATGAAGGCCTCGACCTGCGCATCGTGGTGATCGGCTTTCAGGTGGTGGCTGCAGCGATCCGTCGTCCGGCTGAGGTCATTGGTGATGGGCGCCATACCATCAAACAGTTGATCGAGGCCCAGAGCCGACGCCGTGCCGCCGCGACTGATGGCGAAAGCCGTATTCCGATGGACCAGGAGACCGAGCGCACAGTGCGCGAGGCCGGTTTTGAGTATGCCGATATCCTGCCGATGGATCAGCGTCTGGCCGTGCGCCGCGCTGCAAACTTGCACACCGGTGGCTGCCTTGAAGATGTCACGGCCATTCTGCACCCGGTGCTCAGCGATGCAGCAGTACGCGCAGCGCGGGCTCTGGACATCCCGGTCGTCGGCCTGGACCTGATGGTGCCGGCCGCCGATCAGCCCGAGTACGTGTTCATCGAAGCCAATGAACGCGTGGGCCTTGCCAACCATGAACCACAACCCACCGCCGAACGTTTCGTCGATCTGTTGTTTCCGCACAGCCTGCCTGTGCATATCTGATCGCAGTTGCGGACACAGGCTGCAAAAGGGCTATCAGCCCTTGCAGCCTTGTGGCTTGCAACTGTTCCATAAGGAGCATCCATGACCCCTGCAAATATCCCCGATCCGGATCTGAAATACCTGCAGAAAGTTCTGTTGGAAATGCTCGCGATTCCAAGCCCGACCGGTTTTACCGACACTATCGTGCGTTACGTGGCCGAGCGTCTTGAAGAACTGGGCATCCCGTTCGAACTGACCCGCCGCGGCACGATCCGCGCCACCCTCAAGGGCAAGCAGAACAGCCCTGACCGTGCGGTATCGGCGCACCTGGACACCATCGGTGCCAGCGTTCGGGAAGTCAAAGATAATGGCCGCCTGGCACTGGCGGCAGTCGGTTGCTGGTCAAGCCGGTTTGCCGAGGGCAGCCGTGTCAGTGTATTCACCGACACGGGCGTGATTCGTGGCAGCGTTCTGCCGTTGATGGCGTCCGGTCATGCGTTCAATACCGCCGTGGACGAGATGCCGATCAGTTGGGACCACGTCGAGCTGCGTCTGGATGCCTATTGCACCACACGTGCCGACTGCGAATCGCTGGGCATCGGTATCGGCGACTTTGTGGCTTTCGACCCGCTGCCGGAGTTCACCGAGAGCGGTCACATCAGTGCACGCCATCTGGATGACAAGGCCGGTGTCGCGGCGCTGCTTGCGGCGCTGAAATCCATTGTCGACAGCGGTGCAGAGCCGTTGATCGATTGCCACCCGCTGTTCACCATCACCGAAGAAACCGGTACGGGCGCAGCGGGCGTACTGCCTTGGGACGTGAGCGAGTTCGTCGGTATCGACATCGCGCCGGTTGCACCGGGCCAGCACTCCAGCGAGCACGCGGTGAGCGTGGCGATGCAGGACTCGGGCGGTCCGTACGACTACCATCTGTCCCGCCACTTGCTGCGTCTGGGCGTAGAGAACGAACTGCCGGTACGCCGTGACCTGTTTCGCTATTACTACAGCGATGCGCATTCGGCAGTGACGTCAGGGCACGACATCCGCACGGCCCTGCTGGCCTTCGGCTGCGATGCGACTCACGGGTATGAGCGTACGCACATCGATAGCCTGGCAGCGCTGAGCAAACTGCTGGGTGCTTACATATTGAGCCCACCTGTGTTCGCCAGCGATGCCAAACCGGCCCAGAGTTCACTGGAGCGGTTCAGTCATCAGATCGAACATGATGCGCAGATGGAATCCGACACCCGTGTGCCACCGGTCGACAGCCTGATCGGGCAGAATCGCGAGGAAAGTTGAGGGCCTGTGAATTGCGGTGCCTGGCACCGCAGTTCTATCATCGCTGCTCATCGACACGAGAACCGCCATGCTGATCCCCTACGACCAACTGGAACCCGACACCCTCACCCGCCTGATCGAGGATTTCGTCACCCGTGAGGGCACCGATAATGGCGACGAAACACCGCTGCAAACCCGCGTGCTGCGTGTGCGACATGCGCTGACCAAAGGCCAGGCGGTAATCTTTTTCGATCTTGAGAGTCAGCAATGTCAGTTGATGCTCAAGCACGATGTGCCCAAGGAGTTTTTTGAATAACCTTGGGCGGGCCTGAATCGGGTTTTCAATGAGGCGAACAACGTCGCCTATTGAAGCGGCGTTGTCGCTTGTTGCGAAAGTTTGTTGGCGATGCGCTTGTAGACCTCGGCTCGGTGAACCTTGATGTCTTTCGGGGCATTGATCCCGAGCCTCACCTGATTGCCGTTGATACCCAGAATCTGCACGGTGATGTCATCACCGATTGAAAACGTTTCACCAATTTCCCGCGTCAGTACCAGCATTTTTCCCACCCTTCTCGTTGCGCAAAAAGGCAGGGTGCATCGCGAAACCGAGCGCTTCAATGCGCTGATGGCAAATCAGTAACGCCCTTCAAACGCATCGGAAAAGACTGAAGGAAGGGTCTTACTTTCTAGCTAAATCTGTAGGAAATATCGCTGACAGCCGCAGTTTTCATGGAGCTGACCAGCGCGGCCCGAGCAGGATGATAGTCGCGCCGATCACGCAGAAAGCCAGACCCAGCCAGTCCGTACCCAGCGGCCTGACCCGCTCGACCAGCCCCAGCCAGGCAATCGACGCGACGATGTAAATCCCGCCATACGCCGCATAGGCTCGCCCCGCATAGGCCGCTTCCACACGTGTCAGCAACAGCGCGAACAGTGTCAGGCTGATGAGTGCCGGAATGACCCACAGCGCGCTTTTGCCTTGGCGCAGCCATAGCCAGAAGGCATAGCAGCCGAATATCTCGAACAGGGCTGCGAGAAAGAACCACAGGTAATTGAGCACGATGGACTCGCTGAAAGGGGCTGAAAGGATGGGCGCAACCCTATCAGAAAACAGCGCGGTCATGACCCTGATGACCTTGAACACGTCGCTCAAGAGGACGCAGAGCGTCCAGAACGGCATGCGACGCGGAGCGTCGCACGATAGTCATCATGCCGACGCGAAACGTCGCGCGATCGTGAGGTTATCGTTCCGCACGCTCCAGCGTGGGAATGCAGGTCGCGACGCTCTGCGTCGCAAGAGGACGCAGAGCGTCCGGAACGGCATGCGACGCGGAGCGTCGCACGATAGTGAAGCTTTGGAGCTGTGTCAGGCGTGCCCTTTCTGCGCCTTGGCGCGCATCTTTGCGCACATGATGGTCATTTCGTCATACATCGCTTGTGGCTGGTTGCGCTTCAGGTCCCAGGCCATTCGGCCTTCTTCGTGGGGCAGGATCATGAACTCGCCTGCGGCTACTTGCCTGAAGGTGTAGTCGGCAATATCTGCGGCAGTGATCGGTGACTTCTCCAGCAGTCTGCCGATCTGCGCTTTCATGGCAGGCGTCGGGCCTCGAAACGAATCCAGCAAGTTGGTCTGAAAGAACGACGGACAAACCACATGCACGGCGACGCCCTGATCATGCAGTTCAACCAGCAGGCTTTCGGAAAGTGCCACAACCCCTGCCTTGGCGACGTTGTAATTGCTCATCGCCGGGGCCTGCATCAACGCGGCCATCGACGCAATGTTGATGATTTTGCCTTTGCTGGCCTGCAACATAGGCAAAAACGCCTTGCAGCCTTTGACGACCCCCATCAGGTTGATCGCGATCTGCCAGTCCCAGTCTTCCAGCGACAGCTCGTTGAAGAAGCCACCCGATGCCACGCCCGCGTTGTTGACGATAATGTCGATGCCGCCCAGTCGCTCTTCACATGCCTGAGCAAACGCCGTGAGCTGACTGTAATCGCGAACATCGCAACGCTGAACGAACCCGTCACCACCCGCCTCGCGCACCAGCATCAGGGTTTCCTGCAGACCGGCATCGTTGATGTCCGACAGCGCCAGCCGCCAGCCTTCGCGCGCCCAGCGCAGTGCAATTTCACGACCCAGACCTGAGCCGGCGCCAGTAATCATGATGCGGTTTTGCATAGCCGAGTGCCTTGTGATGTGCAGGAGTTGCCTGAGTGTAATCACAGCCGGGGCCCTACAACCCCACCATCAAGGCGCTGAATGCCTGGAGCAAACCCGAAGCTCATGAATGCCGCACGCGTGATACGAAACGCATCAATAACAGGCCGTACACCGACACATTGACCAACAGCACAATGCCCCCCAGCCACAGCTGTATGCCCGGCGTAAGCCCGGCCGGGTAGATCAGCGGAATCAGATAATGCTCGACGAAGCCGCCGTCATATCCTTGCTCACCGGCTGTGCGGCGCAGTGTGTTTTCCAGCGGTGTCAGTGGGCAATACAGATGTAGAAACTCAACCGCAGCCCTCCACGCAACTGCCGGGACGTGTAGTAATACCAGCCACGGCCTGCTCACTACCAGCAGACCGCCGAACAGCACGAATACGATGAACAGTAGATGAAACGCGACCACGGCATCTGCCGCCACTCGATAAAACATCTGCGCGCCCTCTGCTGGATTTCAATCAGGTCATCTGTGCAAATCAGCGGAGAATTTTCACGCCATTTAGTTCAATGATTTTTAAGATCATTTCAGGCACCTTCCATCAACTAGACCCGAATTATTGTCGGACAAAAACACATCAAGCCCATGATTTTAATGATTTTTTAGATATGTAAGAAATTATTAAAAATAGATGAAACCTTTCCCGAGTGGCCATAGTCGGATGAGTCAAGCAGGCAAATTCAGTGCCGTTGGGTATGAAATTCTGTACTGCATCTGTTAACTAACTTAAATGAAAGAGGGAACTCATCATGGGCATCGGCACTATTCTTATCATCGTTCTGATTCTGTTGCTGGTTGGCGGTCTGCCGGTATTCCCGCACTCGCGCAGCTGGGGCTACGGTCCGTCGGGCATCATCGGTACTATCCTGGTGATCCTGCTGATTCTGGTATTGCTCGGCAAGATATAACCTGTTGCTTCAAGCAACAGGCAAAAGCCCCGCCTCTCCAGGCGGGGCTTTTTTATGGCCCATGAAAAAGCAGCCCGAAGGCTGCTTTATTTACTGCTTCAGCACTTAGTGCGAAACCGCACCGCTGGCACCCAGGCCTGTTTGTGACCGGACGAATTGCGGGTAGAACAAGGCGCGCTCGCCCTCTGCCGCTTTCGACTTGTCGGTGATGGAGAAGAACCAGATACCTACGAAGGCGATGGCGATAGAAAACAGCGCCGGGTATTCGTAAGGGAAAATGGCTTTCTCGTGATGCAGGATCTGCACCCAGATGGTTGGCCCCAGGATCATCAGCACCACGGCACTGATCAGGCCCATCCAGCCGCCAATCATAGCGCCACGGGTGGTCAGGTTTTTCCAGTACATGGAAAGCAGCAGGATCGGGAAGTTGCAGCTTGCAGCGACCGAGAACGCCAGACCCACCATGAACGCGATGTTCTGACTTTCGAAGGCAATACCCAGAAGGATCGCCACGACTGCCAGCGCAATGGTGGTGATTTTCGAGATACGGATCTCGTCTTTCTCGTTGGCCTTGCCCGCTTTGATCACGCTGGCATACAGGTCATGGGAGACCGCCGAAGCACCTGCCAGGGTCAGACCGGCAACCACTGCCAGAATGGTGGCGAAGGCGACTGCCGAGATGAAGCCCAGGAACAGGCTGCCACCGACCGCATCGGCCAGGTGAACCGCTGCCATGTTGTTACCGCCCAGCAAGGCACCCGCTGCATCCTTGAACGCCGGGTTGGTGCTGACCAACAGGATCGCGCCAAAACCGATGATAAAGGTCAGGATGTAGAAGTAGCCGATGAAGCCGGTTGCGTACAGCACAGACTTGCGGGCTTCCTTGGCATCGCTCACGGTGAAGAAGCGCATCAGAATATGCGGCAGGCCAGCAGTACCGAACATCAGCGCCAGACCCAGCGAGAACGCTGAAATCGGGTCTTTCACCAGACCGCCAGGGCTCATGATCGCTTCACCTTTAGGGTGAACCTTGATCGCCTCGGAGAACAGCATGTTGAAGTCGAAGTTAACGTGTTTCATAACCATAAGGGCCATGAACGACGCACCGGACAGCAACATGACTGCCTTGATGATCTGCACCCAAGTAGTGGCCAGCATGCCGCCGAACAATACGTAAAGGCACATCAGGATGCCGACCAGTACCACCGCAACCGTGTAGTCCAGACCGAACAGCAGTTGGATCAGCTTGCCGGCACCGACCATTTGCGCAATCAGGTAGAACGCCACTACCACCAGCGAGCCGCAGGCGGACAAGGTGCGAATTTCCTTTTGCTTGAGGCGATACGACGCAACGTCAGCAAATGTGTATTTACCCAGGTTACGCAAGCGTTCGGCGATCAGGAACAGAATGATCGGCCAGCCCACCAGGAAGCCGATCGAGTAGATCAGGCCGTCGTAGCCGGAGGTGTAGACCAGTGCGGAAATCCCCAGAAAGGACGCTGCCGACATGTAATCACCGGCAATTGCCAGACCGTTCTGGAAACCGGTGATCTTGCCGCCTGCCGAGTAGTAGTCCGACGCGGTCTTGTTCTTTTTCGACGCCCAGTAGGTGATGTACAGCGTGAAGGCGACGAATACCACGAACATGACAATCGCGGCGATGTTAAGGGGTTGCTTCTGCACGGCGCCCGTCAATGCGTCTGCCGCCCAGAGAGTCGGCGCGAAGGCGGCAAGGCCAAGTGCTGCTGATAGGCGCCGGATCATTGCTGAGCCTCCTTCAGGATGGCGTTGTTCAGATCATCGAATTCGCCATTGGCACGGCGAACATAGATGGCGGTCAGCACAAACGCGGAGAGAATCAGCCCTACGCCTATCGGCATTCCCCAGGTAATGGTTGAAGTCGGGCTCAACTTGGCCCCCAGAATATGGGGTCCGTACGCAATCAAAAGAATAAAGGCCGCATACAGGCCAAGCATGATCGCCGAGAGAATCCAGGCGAACCGCTCTCTTTTGGATACCAGCTCCTTGAAACGCGGGCTGTTTTGAATCGAGAGGTAAATGCTGTCGTTCATTGTTTTTGTCCTCGCAGCACAGATGAGATGTCACGTAACGCACTTTAGTCGGGTCCGGCGCGCACTCCAGACGACCTTAGTATTAGAACGACACTAGCCGCAGATGAACCTCTTTGCACGGCACAGGTCCGCCATCAGTCAGCCTGTGCAGAAAATACCGTGGTCCAGAAACGCCAAAGGCCGTCTGGCGATGGCACCAGACGGCCTTGAAACGGCTTTTGCAGAGGGCTGCAGAACTATTTAGCGGTCCATGCAGCAACCCGATCCGGGTGCTTGGCTACCCAGTCCTTGGCAGCGGCTTCACGTTTGGCACCGTCCTGAATCGCCAGCATCACTTCACCGATTTCATCCTTGGATGCCCACTGGAATTTTTTCAGGAAGGCCACGACCTCGGGGGCTTTTTTCTCCAGGCCAAGGCTGGCGACGTTGTCGACGGTTTCAGCTGCACCGTAGACGCCTTTAGGGTCTTCCAGGAAACGCAGTTTCCACTTGGCGAACATCCAGTGCGGCACCCAGCCGGTGACGACGATGGCTTTCTGCGCTTTCTCCGCACGAGTCAGTTCGGCAATCATGCCTGCGCCGGAACTCGCCTGCAGTTTGTAACCGTCCAGACCGTAATCCTTGATGGCCTGATCTGTCTTGAGCATAACCCCTGAACCGGCATCGATCCCGGTGATCTTCTTGTTGAAGGAAGCATCGGTCTTGAGGTCTTCGATGGTTTTGGCTTTCACGTATTCAGGCACGATCAGGCCGATTTTGGCGTCCTTGAAGTTGGGCCCGTAGTTGACGACCTGATCCTTGTACTTGGTGTAGTACTCGCCGTGAGTGCCCGGAAGCCAAGCAGACAACATCAGGTCGAGCTTGTCGGTGGCCACGGCCTGCCACATGATCCCGGCCGCGACCGATTGCAGTTTGACGTCGTAGCCAAGCTTCTGCTTGATCACTTCGGAAGCCACGAAGGTGGTGGCGACGCTGTCGGACCAGCCTTCCACATAGCCGATAGTCAGGGTTTTGGTTTCAGCAATCGCCAGCGTGGAGCTGACAGCAAGCACCAGAGCGGCACCCGCCCCCAGTATTTTTCGCATCATCATTGTCGCTTCCCCGGAAGTCTGCACCGACGGTTGTCGGGCTTCGTCAACGTTGTTTTCAAGCGCACACCCACGCTTGGCTCTCATCGTCATACACACGTTGCTTGTGATTCTGGCTGAAGGCCGTGGGAGCGAACTGGTTCGCGAAGGCTGTATCTCAGACGATGCATATTCAGAGATTGTACCGGCCCTTTCGCGAACAGGTTCGCTCCCACGCCCTGCGGGCAGAAGCTTGAAAGCATCACTTCCCGGGCTCTCCGGGGCTGATGTATAACGCTGAGCGTCCAGTTTCGGGGCACGCTGCGCTCTGATCGCCGCCACGCGCAGTGACACGCAGCAAATTGCCACCGTCATCATCAACCTGCCGGGCAAGCAGACATGCTCTGGCTACGACACTCGGGCAACGGGAAACGACAACATGCAGTCATCAGCGACAAGCGCTGCTGAAAAACGTCTCAGCCTGCTCGTTTTATAAAAGGAAACAGGATGTGTTACCGCCGACTCACATCCACCGGCCCGAACGGGTAACACGGGAACAGTTTTTCCAGCGCAGCCCACTCACCTCTTCCCGCAGAACAGCTAAATCGTTGTTTTAAAAGCACTTTAAAAAGTTGGCACAGCTTCTGCTATCTCTCTTGTACAACAAAAACAAGAAACGAAGCGGCAAACCAATAAAAACAAGACGTAACGGCTCTGACATAACAAGAACAAAACGGACAGAGGCGCAGCTAACAGATTTTTTTGGAGTGGATAAGCTTTACAGGGACCTTTCGGTGAAAGGCCTCGCGACCGGACAGAGAACAATAAAACTACCTTCAGGTAGCTTCCGAACCGGTGGGATCACGATGTTGTGAAGACAGGTGATTAAAGCGAGTCAGCGCTCAAAAAAATACGTTTGCTCTTGACCCCGGATGGGGGTCGCTCAACAACGCTGTAAAGGGACTGGCCATCAACAACAATAACAGGCCGCCCTACAACAATAAAAAGAGCAGGTAAAACACATTGGAGGAGAGCTACGGCTCTCCTTTGTGTTTTTCGTCCCCAGGAAGCTGCAGCGTAGCGGCATGTAGCGGCAGTCAGTCCCCCGCCTGTATGGTCAAACCGAGCCAATCTACGTCGCCTGCGAAAAATAAACCGCATAACTGCATTGCAAAATCCAAAGAACGTGTATTGTTCCGTCATAATTTACACGGTTAACCGGTGGATGCGGCACTTTGGCACTACACCTTGGTCATAGCCTGCGTATCTCATCAGCACTTCTTTCCCAAGGGATTTAGTCATGCTCCGTTTTCTGCGCTTCGCTACCGTTATAGGTGGCTTGTGTTTAAGTGCGTCCGCTCTGGCAACCACCGTCGACTCTGCTACCTATGGCTACCCGCTGACTAATCCGTTTGAAGCGACCATTGCGACCACACCGCCTGATCTGCGCCCCGATCTGCCTGACGATGAAGACATCGATCAGGACGTCTACACCCTGAACCTGCATCCCGAGCGCGAGTTCACCCTGCCGGACAACTTCTGGGCGGTAAAAAAGCTGCACTATCGCCTGGCGAAGCAGGACCACGCTGCCCCGCTGATCTTCCTGATCGCCGGCACCGGTGCGCCGTATAACAGCACCATCAATGAATTCCTGAAAAAACTCTATTACGGCGCGGGCTACCACGTCGTGCAGCTGTCTTCGCCCACCAGCTACGACTTCATGAGTTCGGCCTCGCGCTTCGCCACTCCTGGCGTCTCCACCGACGACGCAGAAGACATTTATCGCGTCATGCAGGCCATTCGGGCTCAGCAGGCGCAACTGCCGGTGACCGACTATTACCTGACCGGTTACAGCCTCGGCGCACTGAATGCCGCCTTCGTCAGCAAACTGGATGAAACCCGCCGCAGCTTCAACTTCAAGAAAGTGCTGCTGCTCAACCCGCCGGTCAACCTTTACACCTCAATCAGCAACCTCGACAAACTGGTGCAGACCAACGTCAAGGGCATCAACAACACCACCACGTTCTACGAGCTGGTGCTGGCCAAGCTGACCCGTTACTTCCGGCAAAAGGGTTACATCGACCTCAACGATGCACTGCTGTTCGACTTTCAGCAGTCCAAGCAGCACCTGACCAATGAGCAGATGGCGATGCTGATCGGTACCTCGTTCCGCTTCTCGTCGGCCGACATCGCGTTCACCTCGGACCTGATCAACCGTCGCGGCCTGATCACGCCACCAAAATTCCCTATCTCTGAAGGCACCAGCCTGACGCCGTTCCTCAAGCGTGCCCTGCAATGCGACTTCGATTGCTACCTGACCGAACAGGTCATTCCGATGTGGCGCGCCCGCACTGACGGCGGTAGCCTGCTGCAGCTGGTCGACCAGGTCAGTCTTTACGCACTCAAGGATTACCTGCACAGCAACACCAAGATTGCCGTCATGCACAACGCTGACGATGTGATTCTGGGCTCGGGTGATCTGGGCTTCCTGCGCAAGACCTTCGGGGATCGTCTGACCGTTTATCCGTACGGCGGGCATTGCGGCAACCTTAATTACCGCGTCAACACCGACGCCATGCTGGAGTTTTTCCGTGGCTAAACGTCTTTTACTTCTTGCCGCTCTGCTCTGTGCCGGCACAGTCCAGGCCGCTGACGCGGATACCAGCAACAAGGCTCAGCACCCGGCCACTGTGGCCCGTCAGACCGATGCTGACGGTTTCACTCAACCGCTGAAGTCACTGCAATTCAACCCGGGGCTAGATCAGCGTGAGTTCGAGCGCGCCTCCATTAACGCGCTGGAAGTCTACGACCCGCTGGAATCCTGGAACCGTCGGGTGTACCACTTCAACTACCGCTTTGATGAATGGGTGTTCCTGCCGGTCGTGGACGGCTATCGCTACATCACACCCGGCTTCGTGCGCAGCGGCGTGAGCAACTTTTTCAGCAACCTGGGCGACGTCTCCAACCTGCTGAATAGCCTGCTGCAGTTCAAGGGTGAGCGTTCGCTGGACACAACCGGTCGTCTGCTGCTCAACACCACCATCGGCATCGCCGGTCTGTGGGACCCGGCGACCATGATGGGCCTGCCGCGCCAGAGCGAAGACTTCGGCCAGACGCTGGGCTTTTATGGTGTTCCTGCCGGCCCTTATCTGGTGTTGCCATTGTTCGGTCCATCGAACCTGCGTGACACGGGCGGTATGCTGTTCGACTACACGGCTGAAAACCAGATCAACTTCCTGAACGTTGCCGAAGTCAGCGACGACCATCCGGAAATTACCGTGCTGCGTGCGATTGACCGCCGGTATGTCACCAGCTTCCGCTATGGCCAGCTGAACTCGCCATTCGAGTACGAGAAGGTGCGTTACGTCTATACCGAGTCGCGCAAACTGCAGATCGCCGAGTAAGCGAAACGCAGTAAAAGGACGGCCAGCTGGAGTGATCCTGCTGGTCGTTTTTTTATGGGCACTTTTACCTGCCGGGCCACTCACATTCCTCGGGCACACAGGCCTCGATCCATCTCCATTTAATAGACAAACAAGGAATTTCCATGCGGTCTTTCGGTTTCAAGGCAATCGTTGTGTGTGTCGCGCTGGCAGCCTGCCAGAGCATGGTCAGCGTTCAGGCCGCGACCAAGCCCCAGGCCGCTGCGCCTGCCGCCGCTGCGGTACAAAAGGCGTCGCTGCTGGGTGGCAAACTGGCGTTTACCATTCCTGCGGGCTACGTGCAGGGCGAGATGCCCGAGATTGACGCGAAGGCCAAGGCTCAGGGGGTGACGGGTGCGCTGTACACCAATGCCGCTGAAAAGCGCGTGCTGATCGTTACCGAGACGCCTATGCCAATGGGCGTCCAGGCCAGCGACAACGACGGCGTAGTGCTTGATGGCCTGGTCACCGGGATACTTGCCCAGCAGAGTACCGGCTACAAAGACTTCAAAAAGCTGGGTGACAAAAAGATCGTCAAGAAGAACGGTCTGGGTGTACGGCAGCTGGATACCTCGGCGACCATGAGCGACGCCCAGGTTCTGAGCACCTCGATCATTGCCGCCTCGGGTGCCCGCGCAGCCGTGCTCAACGTGGTCTCCAACGCGAAAAACCCGAAGGAACACGCAGCGCTGGTGAAGGCCGTCATAGGCGAATGATTCGAGTATCGGGTGGCTGAACCCCTGTGGCTTAATCCACCCGCAACGCCTCTGAAAGTCGCTCGACCAGCGCCTGCACCTTGGGCAATGACTCGCGGTTGCGCGGCCAGGCCAGATGCAGCGCCAAACCGTCAGTGGCCAGTTGTGGAAGGATCTCCACCAACTCGCCACGCTGCAACTGCTCCCTGATCAGCCAGGTCGCCAGCTGCGCAATGCCCCACGCCGAAGTCACCGCAGCCACCTGGGCTTCGCCGTTGCCAATAACCAGCCGCGCTTCGACAGCGCGCGCCTCCCGCTGCCCTTGATCGTCAACAAACAACCAGGGGCTGGTGCTGCCATCGCCACGACCAAACAGAATACATGCGTGACTGGCGAGGTCCTCGAACGTCGTCGGTACGCCGTGGCGCTCCAGATAAGCCGGTGCCGCACAAAAGATCACCCGCTCGGTGCCCAGGTAACGGTGCGCCACGCCCGCTGGCCAGACAGCAGGACCGCCGATGCGCACGGCCAGGTCGATACCTTCCTCAAGAATGTCAACGAAACGATCAGTGAAGGTTATCCGCGGGCGCAGCTTGTGATGCTGCCCGGTGAAGGCGAGGATCAGCGGCAGCGCGTGCAAACGACCAAAGGTCGCAGGCAGATCGATACGCAGTTGTCCGGCGGGTTCTGTACGCTGCGCCGCCAGCGCGGTTTCGGCAGCCTCCAGGTCGGCAAGCATGCGCGTGCACACAGCGTGATAGGCCGCCCCCTCCTCCGTCAGCGCGAGACTTCGGGTAGTGCGCTCGAACAGACGCATGCCCAGGCGGCTCTCCAGGCGTGCAACGCTTTTGCTGACTGCGGAATTAGTCAGACTCAAGCGGTCAGCGGCTGCCGTAAAGCTCCCAGCATTGGCAACGGCGACAAACGTTTCGATGCCCTTGAGGCGGTCAGTGGACAGCACATGGAAGACCAATTAGTGAATTTAAGTCCATAATGTAATGAATATTTGCCAAAGATAGGAATCATTTTCTGCAATAAGCTGGCGAACTTATTTTTTATGGGTTCGTATCATGCCGTCTCTGGAAACTGCCGCCTCCGGCACCAAGAGCGAAAGCTCGACCGGTGCTGGCTTGTCCATCGCGATCCTGGCGCTGGCTGGCTTCGTAATCGTTACCACTGAATTTCTCATCATAGGCCTGCTGCCTTCACTGGCCCGCGATCTGGGAATTTCCATTTCTACTGCCGGTTTGCTGGTCACGCTATTCGCCTTCACGGTGATGCTGTTTGGCCCGCCGCTGACAGCCATGCTTTCGCACCTGGACCGCAAGCGTACGTTCATCGTCATCCTGCTGATTTTCGCGGCCTCCAACGCTCTGGCTGCGGTGTCGAGCAACATCTGGGTGCTGGCACTGGCGCGATTCATTCCAGCATTGGCGTTGCCGGTGTTCTGGGGCACCGCCAGTGAAACCGCAAGCCTGCTGGCCGGACCGAAGCGCGCCGGCAAGGCTGTGGCGCAGGTCTACCTCGGTATCTCCGCCGCGATGCTGTTCGGCATCCCGCTGGGCACCGTATTTGCCGATGCAGTGGGCTGGCGCGGCGCGTTCTGGGCGCTGACGCTGCTGTCTGCATTAATGGCAGTGCTGCTGGCGTTGTCGATGCCACGTATTGAACCTACCGCAAAGGTGGGCCTCGCCGAGCAGGCAAAAATCCTGCGAGATCCGCTGTTCCTCGCCAACCTGCTACTGTCCATTTTGCTGTTCACTGCCATGTTTGGCGCCTACACCTACCTGGCAGATACGCTGGAACGCATCGCAGGTATCGAGTCGGCTCAAGTAGGTTGGTGGTTAATGGGCTTTGGTGCAGTCGGCCTGATCGGCAATGCGTTGGGTGGCCGGTATGTGGACCGCAGCCCGCTGGGCTCAACCATGGTGTTTGCGCTGCTGCTGGCGCTGGGCATGACCGCAAGCGTACCTGCCGCAGGCTCGATGCCGTTACTGGCCGTGGTGCTGGTGATTTGGGGCATTGCCCACACAGCGTTGTTCCCTATCTGTCAGATCAGGGTGATGAAAGCGGCACCGCAGGCCCAGGCACTGGCAGGAACCTTGAACGTCTCGGCCGCCAACGCAGGTATAGGTCTGGGATCGATCATTGGCGGTCTGACCATTGAGCATCTGGGCCTGAATGCAGTTGGATATGTCGCAGCCGTCGTTGCATTGCTGGCCATTGGTGTCGCCTGGATGACCGGGATTCAGAAAAACAAGACAGCCGCATAACCTGGCCCGGCTCGATTAGCCGGATGTCACCGGGCAGTACTTTTGCAAAGACGCAACTACACTGCCCGGTTATTCCAGTGTGCCGCTGCTTGTATGTTTCGTCATATTTTTGAACCTGTTTCTTGGCTGTTTTTGTCAGTTAATTGACTCCGAAACATGCAAGCCTTCCCAATGTGCAGCTAATTGACACAGCACTGCAAAATGCTCTTCCCATGACACTGTCGAACGCTCAAACTCCAGCCTTTCGGTCAAGGAGTCATGGTTTCTGACCGATTCAAGACGTTAAGTCCGGTAAGGAACTATGAGCTCATATCACCGCAAGGGACTGGCATTCGCCAAGCGGATCTACGCGCCGAGATCCCTCGGTGTCAGCGTTGGCTTTATTACTGTCGCTGTGTCTTTGTATTACGTGAATGCCGCACACTGGCTTTGGACGCTGGCACTGCTCAATGCCTTGGTCTGGCCACATGTTGCTTACCAGATTGCGAAAAAGTCGCGCGAACCCTATCAGGCTGAATGGCGCAATCTGCTCTTCGATTCGCTGATGGGCGGGTTTTGGATTGGCGCGATGGGCTTCAGTGCCGTTCCCGGCGTTACGGTCATCGCGATGATGGCCATGCATAACATGGCTGCTGCCGGGCCACGCCTGATGCTGCAAGGCTTGTGCGCACAGGCACTGGGTGTACTGATCTCGCTGGCCTTGCTCAACCCTGCTGTCAATCTGCACGGCAACATGGCACAGATCTATGCCTGCCTTCCCGTACTGGTGATTTACCCTATTTTCATCGGTTGGATGAGCCATCAGGTCACCCTGAAGCTCTGGGAGCATCGCAACATCCTGCGCAAAATAAGCCGCACCGACAGCCTCACTGGACTGCTCAATCATGGCGCATGGAAAGACCTGCTTGATCTGGAGTACGTAAAAAGCCAGAACCAGCATCAGCAGTGCGTCATCGCACTGATCGACATTGACCATTTCAAAGTCATCAACGATACCTATGGCCACCTCATGGGCGATACAGTGCTGCAGAACATCAGTGAAGCACTGATGGAAAACCTGCGTGACTCGGATCTGATCGGACGTTGTGGCGGGGATGAGTTCTGCGTCATTCTGCCGGACACCCACTTGTTTCAAGCGCGGGAAATCCTGGAGCGCACGCGTCTGGCGATAGATGAAATGACCTACTCTCTGCAGCGCGATCTCAAGGTCAGCCTCAGTATCGGCATAGCCGCCTACTCTCCTGAACTGCCGGATGCCTCATCCTGGTTGCACGAAGCAGACAAGGCGCTGTACCTCGCCAAAAGCACTGGTCGCAACTGCGTGGCCAGCGCTCAGGATATGCCGTCAGAGCTCCAGCCACTGAGTGCCGATGCCTGACCGGTCAACGCCGGTTCTTGAACAGAACGTCAAACAGGGATGAGAAGTTCTTGATGCCCATTGCCTTCATGAACGAGTTGCGCATGTCTTCTCGCAGGCTTTCCAGGGTGATTTCCTTGGGTTTTGTGGTTTTTTGAGCGGGGATGCCGGTTTCCCGAATGTCACCCTCGCCAAGGGCGTACTTTTCCTTTGACAGAGTTCTAATGTAGTCGTTTTTCTGGCTTTTATAGGTAGCATAGTCAGGTCCAAGTTGCTGGTCCCTTTCCCCCGACGTCGAAAAACGATTGATGACTTTTTCCATGAACTCAAAGTGGTTGTGACCAAGGGCACCGTAGTCTTTGTCCGTGATAAAACGAATAAAACCCTGATCCAGCCGTGTTGTTGTTAAAGCGCTTCCCTCAATAATACGCTTGGCCGTCGCCGCATTTGTATCTGTAAAACTGTAAAAGACCTTGTGCCCTTCCATGTCATAGGTCTTGCCTTGGTTATGACGAGACCAGATCCTTCCATCGTCTTTCTCCCTGTAGGATGCCAGCCCAAACGCCAAGTCATCGACGTAGAAAAGATCAGCCCCCTGATCTCTGGCCCACTCATAAACCTCGCCAAGAAGCCTTCGGTCATCCCGTGTTAAAAAAGAGGTTTCAGGCATGGACGTGCCGCACTCTGCCTTACCTAGCATGGGTGCTGGAAATTTAGGGTCTGTCAGTCCGAAAATTCTCTGTTTGAGAATCGCCCCGCCGCTGATTGTCACGGAGGGGTCCAGAAAGTCTGGACGACTGGATGAGCTAGCAAGAATGGGTATTTTTTTAGAGGCTATTTTTTCATCAAGTTGCCTTGCTGTTACCAGCGCTTCTATTCCAGAGCTGATTACCCGCATAATGTGGACTCCTGGCCTATGGAACCCCTGACGTTTATCGTCAGGGGTCGACAATCAATACGTTAAATGAAAGGTGACTGTTTCCGCCCCCAACGGCTTACTTTGCCAAGGTCCACTTTCAGCGTTGTGCCGAATGATCACATCCGACGCGTAGCTAAAACCGAGATTATTGAAGAGTTCAGTACTACCTGGAGCGCCAGGAATAATAGTTACACAATCGATATCGTGTACACCCGTGGTTCGAAAGCAAAGATTGGCGCGCTCACCTTTACTGTCCGGAAATGATGTCGCCGTCCATGAAATGTTCCGCAATCGGGAGTTATTGGCCGCCCCGCGAGGGTAATCGGACAATCTCAACTGGTGCCTGGAGAATGCATTATGCCCAGGTCCGTTTATAGTCGTAGGTGTTCTTGTAGTTGTCACCGAGTAATCTGCAGCTTGACTGGCCGAAGACAAAAACAACAGCAACAGAGGTACTAATTTTTTCATAACACTTTCCCCAATGATTTATCATTAAAAACACGCGGCATTTGCGATTCTTCTTACTACTCTTTTATTGTATAAGCCACTGATAAAAACATGCGGTATTTAATGCTACGCCTTCAAAAAGCTCGAAAAATTTAAAACCGTTACTGAAAAAATCGTAACCCCCGAACAGCTTTATATATCCATATCAAATACTTTTCAGAAAAAGCCTTAGCCCGTGGACATCCAGAGCGGGTTCTCAATCAATCGAAAACTCAAAAGAGGAAAGATTTTCCAACAGCCATGCAGGGGTATGTACTTCAAGGAGTGCGCTAATGGGCTGCTCCATGATCAACTTGCCGTAGAGGGTTTCTTCCTGCTCCAGATGGGCAAGCTGGACGGCGCGGTAATTGAGCGGGTAGATGCTCTTTTCGATCGGCAGTAATCGGTCGAAGTGTTCGAGCAGGCCGTGGAAGACGATTCGTCGCTCGACCGTGTTCCGTGTGGTGGCAATCAGTTTGACGAAGTACTCGCTGTCCTGGTGCCGCAGTGCTTCACCGGCAGTGTAGCGCTCGACCAGCGTGTGCAGCGATGCGTCATCGAACACGATGCAGCACAGGTCTTCGCGCAACAGGCCTTTGAACGGGTTATCGACCGCTGGCCGGCGGCCGTGCAAGCCCAGGATGAACTGTACAGCCTGCTCGGCCAGCCACTTGCGCTTGCGCCCCTCAAGCCGCTCGACCTCTTCGATCAACGGGGCCTGGCGTCCATGCGAGCGAACCTGTCGGCAGAGTTTGGCAAACAGGCCAACGGGGCCGGACAGTTTTTTCTGTTGCTCGGCAAGTTGCGTCACCGAAAGTGCCGACTGACGGGTTGCCAGGCGATGGAAGTCTGTTGTGAGATTCAAACCGGGCCGATGCGGATCCAGCCGCAATGACTGATCGGACTCAGACCGGCCCCGAACAAAACAAACAGTCATGATTGCTCCTTTTTATTCTTTACGGTTTGCCGTAAGGACGAACTTCAGAAATCCCCTGTTCCGGGCAGTCAGATAGCCGAACACCGAAAAGCAACCGTAGTGCAACATTGAGATTATTGACCTTGGGGCACTATCCCGATAACGCTGATCGCCCTGACAAGATATATTTTGTGACAAGACACATTATGTATGTGCTGACTCGTTACGCAATCCGACAGATGTAGGGGGTCGGTTACTTTTTCCCGGAAGCAAGATAGAAACACAACGCGCCATGAGCTCGACACGGGTCTTTACACGGCTCTTTCTTAGTAGCGAAGACACGTGATCGCGAACCGTATAGTCACTGATACGGAGCTGCCTGGCGATTTCCTTGTTCGTACAGCCCTGCAACAGCAGGCCAAGAACCTCTTGCTCTCTCATTGTCACCTCCATACTACTTCCCCTTGCCATCATTTTGCCCTAGAGCAAATTTGTAGGATGTTTCTTACACTCGTCTTCCATGACCTAAAAAGTAAATCGGCACAGAAATCATTTTATTTAGTATTGTTTTTCATTAAACCCGAATAAAAACCAAAACCTTGCCAAAAACAAAGACCTGTAAGAATAATCGTTAATTAATAAACGACTGAAGAAATTTCCTACAGAAAATACAGAAAAATTACGACTATCAATTTAATGAAACCATAAATAACCCGCCAGCCGAGCCACGTTGGAATCGTGGCAGGCAAGAGCACACCAGCTCAATAAATAAAAATAATATAGAAGGGCGCAAGATAGACTTGAGCAAACAGAATTACAATCACTTGTTACAATTGACAGCGCCTGACTTGAGGAACTTTCTTGATATGTTTCATTTGCGAAAACCGCCCACAGAGATGAGCGGCTGCGTGCGAGAAAGAGGCGCGCCAGCAGGAACAGGCTTGGCGCTATCCGCTTCTGCCGGTTGCAAGGTCATCTACCACTACACCCCGGCGCAGGCCGAATACCGCTGCGGTCGTCAGACCCACAATCCCCATGACCAGGCTGTAAAGCACGCAAACCCAGATATTCCAGGGCATCAGCGCGATGAGCAGCAATGGCGTGGCACTCGCCCAAAAAGCGTAGGCAATGTTGTAAGTGAACGAGATGCCTGACACACGAATGTTCGCAGGGAACAGTCCGACCATCACCGAAGGCACCACGCCGACAACCCCGCAGGCCAGCCCTGCAATGGCGTAGGCGATACCCAGCGGCATCCATTGCTGGATGAGGCTGGCGTAAAGCACGCCTATACCCAGCGGCAGCAGCAGGCTGTAGATGATGACCCCGCGCCACGCACCGATGCGGTCAACCAGCATGCCTGCCAGCACGCAGCCGATATTGAGGAAGACGATGCCCACTGCGCTCAGGGCGAAGGTATTGCTGGCGCTGATCCCGAAGCGCTGCTGCATGACCGTCGGGGTAATCACCACCAGCACGACCACCGCGGACGTCAGCACAAACGTCAACAGCGCGGCAGGCAGCAAGGATTGGCGATGATCGCGCAGGACCTGGCCAAGCGGCAGTGCAGGCAGGTTTTCACGCTGGGCGTGCATGGCGATGAACACTGGCGTTTCGTTCAGCCAGCGACGCAGCCAGACGCCCACTACACCGAAAACACCGCCCAGCAGAAACGGAATGCGCCACGCCCAGTCAAGGATCTCACCCGGGCTGAAGACCCTTGCCAGCCATGTTGCGGTCAGCGCACCGAGCAGGTATCCAAACGTCAGACCGGCTTGCAAAACCCCGAGTGCGTAGCCGCGATGCCCTTGGGGTGCGTGCTCTGCCACGAAGACCCAGGCACTGGGTACCTCGCCGCCGACAGCTGCGCCTTGCAGAATGCGTAACGCCAGCAGCACCACCGGCGCCCAGTAACCAATCTGTGCATAGGTGGGCATGATGCCGATCAGCAGACAAGGCAGGGCCATCATCAGAATGCTCAGGCTGAACACCCGCTTGCGTCCCAGCCGGTCGGCAAAATGCGCCATGAGAATCCCGCCCAGCGGGCGTGCGAGATAGCCGGTCACGAAGATCCCGAAGCTTTGCAGCAGACGCAGCCACTCGGGCATGTCGGGCGGGAAAAACAGCTGGCTGAGGGTCAGTGCAAAGAATACGAAGATAATGAAGTCGTAGATTTCCAGCGCGCCACCCAGCGCCGCAAGACCCAGGGTCTTGTAGTCGGCTCTGCTGAAGGGCTGGGGAGTGGATTGAACGATGGCCGTCATGAAGCCCCCGAAACATGGCTGAAAAAAGCGCCTGGCGCTCACAGGGCGCGAAGAATAGCAAAGCTTGCGGGCGCACTGATACGGAGCTGAGGCCTGTAGCGGGAACGATGATCGCAACTATCGTGCGGCGCTCCGCGTCGCATGCCGTTTCTGGACGCTCCGCGTCCTCTTGACGACGCAGAGCGTCGTGAACTGCATTCCCACGCTGGAGCGTGAGGAACGATCACTTCAACTATCGTGCGGCGCTCCGCGTCGCATGCCGTTTCTAGACGCTCCGCGTCCTCTTGACGACGCAGAGCGTCGTGAACTGCATTCCCACGCTGGAGCGTGAGGAACGATCACTTCAACTATCGTGCGACGCTCCGCGTCGCATGCCGTTTCTGGACGCTCCGCGTCCTCTTGACGACGCAGAGCGTCGAGAACTGCATTCCCACACGGGAGCGTGAGGAACGATCACTTCAACTATCGTGCGGCGCTCCGCGTCGCATGCCGTTTCTGGACGCTCCGCGTCCTCTTGACGACGCAGAG
>NZ_JAWHPL010000030.1:0-509 GCF_032587875.1 Pseudomonas syringae group sp. 243L2 | reverse complement strand
AGCAACCGAGGCCCTGGCAACTTCGAGCCCTCCCCGTGGCTGCCCATCCGCTGGGGTCAGCATCAGGTCAAGGAGTTCGACGCTGCGCCGGTACTCGGCTATTTGCACCGCCCGATCAAGGCGCCCATGCAGGATGAAAACGGCAAGCGCTTGAAACCTGCTTTACAAGCCAAAGCCTTGCAAGCCGCTTGGGTGCAGGCGCTGGATACCTTGCCCGACGGTCAAAAACCTGTACGGGTGTTCTACGACAGCACCAACAACCCGGAAGCCGAAATCGCCCTGAACAACGCTCTGCACGACCTGAACAAGGACGGCCACGGTCTTGAGCTGGGCAACGTCGAAGAGGGTTACGACATCGGTCGCCGTCTGGGCAATACCGGGGTCAGCGGTGCCCTGGTCGAGATCAATCTGGCTACCATCGCCAGTTACAAGGATGGCGGCGTCAGCGCCGTGGTCTACGCCGGCACCGATGGCAGCCTGACCGTACAAATGGTCCGCCCGCCCGATGA
>NZ_JAWHPL010000029.1:289-548 GCF_032587875.1 Pseudomonas syringae group sp. 243L2 | reverse complement strand
GGTGCCTTGGGCACCGCACCGGGTAGCCCTCCTCCGCACAGATCTGAGCAAAAGCCCGTCCCAGAGGTCTCAGTGAGACCCGAACAGCGCCCGTCGGGCGTTTGCGTCCTGTGCTGGACGCTGCCTGGCTGTTTCCTAATATTTTGTAAGGGAGAGGGGGCTAGGATTTTGTGGTCTCTCTGTTATTATCACATTAGGTTATTAAACCTTCTGTACTTGTACGAAACTCTAACATCGATTTCTGCGCGTATCGCCATTC
>NZ_JAWHPL010000029.1:0-250 GCF_032587875.1 Pseudomonas syringae group sp. 243L2 | reverse complement strand
TCAGGCGATCGCCGCGTGGAGGGATCGAATGCCGCTCGAGGTCTGAGGGAGCCCCATCTACCAACCGCCGTGAGGCGGCTCAGCTAAAGGATGCAGGCATGGTATTGGCGCTGATCATCGCGTTGCCCTTCCTGGGAACACTGCTTTCGCTGGCGACCGATCGCTTCGGCCGGCGCGCCTGCGCCCTGGGCACCGCCGTGGCCTCCGCCCTGGCCCTGGCCCTGCTGGCCGCGCAGCTGCGCGCGGTCCT
>NZ_JAWHPL010000028.1:0-68516 GCF_032587875.1 Pseudomonas syringae group sp. 243L2 | reverse complement strand
GGATAACAAAGGTGACCTGAGTCGAACCCCGATCCACCTGACATCGCAGAACCGCCGTGTGACGCAGAGCGTCACGAACTGCATTCCCACGCGGAGCGTGAGGAACGAGCGGCGTCTGGGATAACAAAGGTGACCTGAGTCGAACCTCAATCCACCTCAAGTCGCAGAACCGCTGTGTGACGCGGAGCGTCACGAACTGCATTCCCACGCGGAGCGTGAGGAACGAGCGGCGTCTGGGATAACAAAGGTGACCTGAGTCGAACCCCGATCCACCTGACATCGCAGAACCGCCGTGTGACGCAGAGCGTCACGAACTGCATTCCCACGCGGAGCGTGAGGAACGAGAGGCGTCTGGGATAACAAAGGTGACCTGAGTCGAACCCCGATCCACCTGACATCGCAGAACCGCTGTGTGACGCAGAGCGTCACGAACTGCATTCCCACGCGGAGCGTGAGGAACGAGAGGCGTCTGGGATAACAAAGTCACCCAGCCAGATAACAGGCATAAAAAAAGCCGACCCGTTGCCGGATCGGCTTTCAATAATCCCGGGGGATTATTACTTGCGGCTAGCTTTGTCCAGCATGCGCAGAGCGCGCTCGTTGGCTTCGTCAGCAGTTTGCTGAGCTTTTTGAGCAGCAGCCAGAGCTTCGTCAGCCTTGCGGTAGGCTTCGTCGGCACGTGCTTGCGAACGAGCTGCTGCGTCTTCGGTAGCTGTCAGACGAGCTTCGGTTTCTTTGGATACGCTGCTGCAACCGGTAGCCAGAACTGCGGCCAGAGCCAGAGCAGAGAATTTCAGAACGTTGTTCATCGTGTTCACCTTCAAGGAATTTTGTTCAAATTAGTCATCTCTCGAAAATGAGAAAACGACCGGCGTACATAGTACCCATTGTTTGTAGTAAGTAAACGGACCCAGCGCAAGAAGCTGCTAAAATTCCCTGCTTTGAAAGTGTTCCGCGTTACTTCTCAAGCGTTCTGTACAAAAACTATCCACTTTCACTGGACCCCTTTCCATATCGGCGGTTCCGCAGAACGCGTTTGAAAATCTGCAAAAACCTTAGATGTTTGACTGTCGGTCGGTGCGGGAGCATTTCCAGGCGTTTTTAATCCAACTGCGCTTGAGCATATCCGGTAATGGTGCCTACTATCTCAGTGTGATGTACGTCGAGATCGGCAATGCTCTTATCCGGTGTCGAAAACAGGCACTGGGCGGCGTAGATGTTCCTTCGCCTGAAAAAGACCGGTAAGGTAGGGGTCAAATTCCAAGACCCGCGAGGAGTAACGATGAGCGAGGCGTTGTCCATCCACCATGACGAAGTCGGCCACCATTTCGAAATCATTATCGACGGCCACCGTGCCTACCTGACGTACATGGATCTCGGCAAGCAGACGCTGGATTTCTACCGGACCTTTGTGCCCGATGCCTTGCGTGGACGCGGTATAGCCGCCGCCCTGACCAAGGAGGCCCTGGACTATGCAGGCAGCATGGGCTACTCCGTCATACCGTCCTGCTCTTACGTCGAGCGATACATGGAACTGCATGACCTGCAGTCCCAGGCGGCCAAGCTCTGATACATCGAGTTTACTGACCGTCAGCATGAAAAACGCCGAGCATATGCTCGGCGTTTTCGTTATTGCAGGTTAATCGGTCAGGCAGTTACTTGCGCTTGCGAGCGGGCAGTACAGTCTTGAGTTTCGCGTGCATGCTGCGCAGGGTTTTTTCAGTGCTTTCCCAATCGATGCAGGCATCGGTAATGGATACGCCGTACTGCAATTCCGACAGGTCCCTCGGAATCGCCTGACAGCCCCAGTTCAAGTGACTCTCGACCATCAGGCCGATAATCGATTCGTTGCCTTCCAGAATCTGGTTGGCGACGTTTTCCATCACCAGCGGCTGCAGGGCCGGATCCTTGTTGGAGTTGGCGTGGCTGCAGTCGACCATGATGTTTGGGCGAATGCCGGACTTGTTAAGGGCCTGTTCGCACAGGGCGACGCTGACCGAATCATAGTTGGGCTTGCCATTGCCGCCGCGCAGCACGACATGGCCGTAGGCATTGCCCTTGGTGGTCACGATCGATACGCCACCTTCCTGATTGATACCGAGGAAGCGGTGCGGGCTCGAGACCGATTGCAAGGCGTTGATGGCAACGGTCAGGCCGCCATCGGTGCCGTTCTTGAAGCCGACTGCCGACGACAGGCCGGAAGCCATCTCGCGGTGAGTCTGGGATTCGGTGGTGCGCGCGCCAATGGCCGACCAGCTGATCAGGTCCTGCAGATATTGCGGGGAGATCGGGTCCAGTGCTTCGGTGGCGGTTGGCAAGCCCATTTCAGCCAGGTCCAGCAGCAACTGGCGACCGATGTGCAGGCCATCCTGGATCTTGAACGAGTCATCCAGGTATGGATCGTTGATCAGGCCTTTCCAGCCCACGGTAGTACGTGGCTTCTCGAAATAGACGCGCATGACCAGATACAGCGTGTCGGACACTTCTGCCGCCAATGCCTTGAGGCGCTCGGCGTATTCCTTGGCTGCCTTCAGGTCGTGGATCGAGCAGGGGCCGATCACGATGAACAGGCGGTGATCATTGCCATCGAGGATGTTGCGAATCACCTCGCGGCCCTGGCTGACGGTGTGCAGGGCGGCGTCGGTCAGAGGTATGTCGCGCTTGAGCTGATCCGGGGTGATCAGAGTCTCGTTGGAGGCAACGTTAAGGTCGTCAATCGGTAAATCAGCCATCGTGTTACTCATCAGGTCGCGGGTACTGGCCGCCAACGGTACCCCGTGCGGCGGTGCCCAGCAGGTTTGAGCGCAGCGGGGAGCCGAACCTTAGCGCGTTATCGCGCTGTTCGACAATAAGTAAACGAGGTATCGGGCAGGTTACGGGTAACTGCCCGCCGGGCCGCGCTGCTGTATTGCAAGACAATCCGCTGCGACGGATAGTGTATGGCCCGAAATAACCTGACAGCCAAGGGAGAGGTCATGAGTGTTGATTCCCGTCGTCCGCGTGTCGGCGTTATAGGTACCGGTGCCATTGGCGGCTTTTACGGGCTGATGCTGGCGCGTGCCGGATACGACGTGCATTTTCTGCTGCGCAGCGAGTTTGAGGCGGTGGCGCGCGAGGGATTGCAGGTCAATAGTGCCGTGCATGGCGACTTGCATCTCAAGCCCGTTAAAGCCTATCGCTCGGCGGCTGACATGCCGCCTTGCGACTGGTTGCTGGTGGGCACCAAGAGCACCGGCAACGCCGCGCTGGGTCCGATCATCAGCCAGGCTGCTGCGCCGGACGCCAAGGTGTTGCTGCTGCAGAACGGTCTGGCCGTCGAAGATCAGTTGCGCAGCGTGCTGCCCGACAGCCTGCATATATTGGGCGGGCTATGTTTCGTCTGTGTCAACCGGGTTGCGCCCGGCGTCGTCGCTCATGAAGCCTTCGGCGCGGTCAGTATCGGCTATCACAGCGGCCCGGCAGGCGACGAAGCGAGCCGCATGGCGGTCGTCGAAGCCTGCGCGGCGCTGTTCAAGACGGCCGGCATCGACGCCCCTGTCATGGCTAATCTGCAGCAGGCCCGCTGGCAGAAGCTGGTCTGGAATGTGCCCTACAACGGTCTGTCGGCTTTGTTGCAGACCAGTACCAGCCAATTGATGACCGACCCTGACAGTCAGGCATTGATCCAGGCGCTGATGGATGAAGTGGTGCAGGGTGCCCAGGCCTGTGGCCATGCCTTGCCGCCGGGGTTCGCGCAGCATCTGTTTACCGTGACCCAGAGCATGCCGGACTACAGGCCCAGCATGTACCACGACCTGGTCGAGAAGCGGCCACTGGAGCTTGAAGCCATTTACGCCCGGCCCCTCGCAGCCGCGCTTGCCGCAGGGTTTGACATGCCCCGCGTGCGGGCGCTTTATCAGGCACTGGCATTTATTGACCGTGCCAACCGCTCGGCAAACGAGGAATGATTCATGAAAGAGGCTGATGGCCATAAGCTGGTCCTGGCGATTTCATCGCGGGCGCTGTTCGATCTTCGCGACAGCCACGAGGTGTATATGGCCGACGGCGTGGAGGCCTACCGCAAGTATCAGATTGAGCACGAGGATGAGATTCTCGAACAGGGCGACGCTTTCCCATTGGTTGAAAAACTTCTGAGCCTCAATGCCAGCCTGGACAAGGCGCGCGTGGAAGTGGTGCTGGTGTCGCGCAACAGCGCCGATACCGGCTTGCGGGTCTTCAACTCGATCCAGCATTACGGCCTGGACATCAGTCGTGCTGCCTTTGCAGGCGGACGCAGTCCTTATCCTTATCTGGCGGCGTTTGGCTGCCATCTGTTTTTGTCTACCCACGCCGAGGATGTGCGCAGCGCACTGGATGCCGGTTTTGCTGCGGCGACCATCCTTTCAGGCGGTGCACGACGTGCAGCCAGCGCCGAGCTGCGTATCGCGTTCGACGGTGACGCCGTGTTGTTTTCCGACGAATCGGAGCGGGTTTATCAGAGCGGCGGCCTGGCTGCCTTTCAGGCCAGCGAGCGTGAGTCGGCGCGCGAGCCGTTGCGTGGCGGCCCCTTCAAGCCGTTTCTCGCCGCGCTCTACCAATTGCAGCGCGAGTTTCCCGACGCGAGCTGCCCGATTCGTACCGCGCTGGTCACGGCCCGCTCTGCACCCGCACATGAACGGGTGATCCGCACCTTGCGCGAATGGGATATTCGTCTCGACGAGTCGTTGTTTCTCGGCGGCTTGCAGAAGTCGGCTTTTCTTGAGGCATTTGCCGCCGATGTGTTTTTCGACGATCAGCCCGGTCACTGCGAAAAGGCGCGTGAAGTGGTGGCAACCGGACATGTTCCGCATGGCATCAGCAATGAATTAACGCCGCTTGCCGACGGCAGCTGAGAAGTCTGTCGTCGCAGCCGATGATGCGCTGCTACGCTGAGTCAATCTCCGCCATTCCGGTTGTTCGGGAGGTTGTATGGTTCGTTCGATGCTGTATGCCACAGACCTTGGTCTGTACGCGCCTTATGTAACGCAGCACGCGCTGGCGCTGGCTCGAACGTTCAACGCAGGGCTGTATGTAATCCATGTCGTTGAGCCGATGGGCCTGTTCGCCGAGTCGGTACTGCAGAGTCATCTGGGCGAGGAGGCGTTGAAAGAACTTCGTGGCAAGGGGGTCAATACGTTTCTGGACGTCATAGAGCAGCGAGTGCTCGACGGGTTTCGTGAGGAGCTGGGGGACGGCCACGCGGACCTTTCCCTGATCCGTACGATACGTGTCGTTCAGGGAGAACCTGCCAGTGTGATTATCGAGCAGGCGCACAAGCTGGAGGTGGATTTGCTGGTGGTGGGCAGTCACAGCCGCAGGATAGAAGAGGGCACATCGATAGGCCGAACGGCTGCCAGAGTCCTGCAATTTTCCGATGTGCCGGTCTACATGGTTCCGATGATGTTGAAAAAGGAGTGAGGGTAGGGAAAGGAAGGTTCAATTGGTGGTTTTAGTGAAATCGAGCGTGCGATCACCTTACAAAGGTGATAAAAAGTTCTAGAATTATTCGTCTCACCATTAATCCAGTTATATACCGTCGCTGATACCCATAGGGTTTATCTGCTTTGAGGGATACATATGAAGCTCCAACAACTGCGCTACATTTGGGAAGTGGCGCACCACGACCTCAACGTTTCTGCGACGGCCCAGAGCCTTTACACCTCCCAGCCAGGCATCAGCAAGCAGATTCGTCTGCTTGAAGACGAGCTGGGCGTAGAGGTTTTCGCCCGTAGCGGCAAGCACCTGACGCGCGTGACACCCGCAGGCGAGCGGATTATCACCACCGCAGGCGAGATTCTGCGCAAGGTCGAAAGCATCAAGCAGATTGCTCAGGAGTTCTCCAACGAGAAGAAGGGCACACTGTCGATCGCAACCACTCACACCCAAGCGCGTTATGCGTTGCCGTCGGTTATCAGTAATTTTATCAAGCAGTACCCTGACGTGGCCCTGCACATGCATCAGGGCTCGCCAATGCAGATCGCCGAAATGGCCGCTGACGGGACGGTCGATTTCGCTATTGCCACCGAAGCGCTTGAGCAGTTCAGCGATCTGGTAATGATGCCGTGCTACCGCTGGAACCGTTGCGTCGTTGTGCCACAGGGCCACCCGTTGACCAAGGTGCCCAAGCTCACCCTCGAGCTGCTGGCCGAGTACCCGATTGTGACTTACGTATTCGGTTTTACCGGCCGCTCCAAGCTCGATGAAGCGTTCAGTCATCGGGGACTGGTGCCCAAGGTCGTGTTTACGGCTGCGGATGCTGACGTGATCAAGACCTACGTCAGACTGAATCTGGGCGTGGGCATTGTTGCAAGGATGGCGGTCGACGAAGAAGTCGACAGCGATCTGGTGGTACTGGACGCCAGCGACCTGTTCGAGTCCAGCGTGACCAAGATCGCTTTCCGTCGTGGCACCTTCCTGCGTGGCTTTATGTGCGATTTCATCGAAAAGTTCGCCCCGCACCTGACCCGCGAAGTCATGGCCAAGGCGATTCAGTGCCACAACAAACAGGAAATGGAAGAGCTGTTTGCCAACGTCGAACTGCCGGTGCACTAGTAGCAGCGGCAAGCTTTTGGCTACAAGCCGGAGCCAGAGCCTTACGCGCTCTGACTTGAGGCTCGCAGCTTGAGGCTTGCCGCTCGCAACGTCAGTTGCGCGCTATCAGGTTGCCTGCATGCAGCCCGCACTCCTTCTGTGTGGCTTCTTCCCACCACCAGCGACCTTCGCGTTCGTGCTGGTTCGGCAATACCGGGCGGGTGCAGGGTTCGCAGCCGATGCTGATGAAACCACGCTCGTGCAGGCTGTTGTAGGGCAGTTCCAGCATGCGGATGTAGCCCCAGATTTCTTCGCTGCTCATCTGCGCCAACGGGTTGAATTTGTACAGCGTGCGTTCGGCGGTCGAGAACGCGCTGTCGATTTCCAGCGCGGCAACGGCGCTGCGTGTGCCAGGGCTCTGGTCGCGGCGCTGGCCGGTGGCCCAGGCTGTGACGCCAGACAGTTTGCGGCGCAGCGGTTCGATCTTGCGGACGCCGCAGCATTCGCCATGACCATCCCGGTAAAAGCTGAACAGGCCTTTTTCCTTGACGAACGGTTCGAGCTTGCTCTGGTCCGGCGAGATGATTTCGATCTCGATCTTGTAGTGGTCACGGACCTGTTCAATGAAACGATAGGTTTCCGGGTGCAGGCGTCCGGTGTCGAGACTGAAGACCTTGACGTTTTTGTTCAGCTTCCAGGCCATGTCTACCAGCACGACGTCTTCGGCGCCGCTAAAGGAGATCCATAGTTCGTCACCGAAGTGTTCGAAGGCCAGTTTCAGAATGTCTTGTGCAGACTTGTTCGCATAGGTCGTCGCCAGTTCAGCGACGTCGAAAGGTTGGCTCATCAGGCGGCTTCCTAAAATGCAAGAGTGGCGCTTAAGCGCTCGTGATGGCGGCAATGGTAACAAAATCCGCTGTTCAGTGGCCGTTACCAGAGGCTAGAGTGCTGCCTGCGTTGATAGTCAAAGCCTTGAGGAGTGCGCTGTGGAAATTGCCTGTCTGGACCTGGAAGGTGTGCTTGTCCCGGAAATATGGATCGCCTTTGCCGAAAAAACCGGTATCGAATCACTGCGCGCAACCACTCGGGACATTCCCGACTACGACGTCCTGATGAATCAGCGCCTGCGTATTCTCGATGAGCACGGTCTGAAACTGTCGGACATTCAAGAAGTGATCGCCACCCTCAAGCCGCTGGAAGGTGCAGTGGAGCTCGTCAACTGGTTGCGCGAGCGTTTTCAAGTAGTGATTCTGTCCGACACCTTTTACGAGTTCTCGCAGCCGCTGATGCGCCAATTGGGGTTTCCGACCCTGCTATGTCATCGCCTGATCACCGATGAAACCGGCCGTGTCGTCAGTTACCAGTTGCGTCAGAAAGATCCCAAGCGTCAGTCGGTACTGGCGTTCAAAAGCCTGTACTACCGGATCATTGCGGCGGGCGACTCCTACAACGACACCACCATGCTGGGCGAGGCCGATGCCGGTATCCTGTTCCATGCCCCCGACAACGTGATCCGCGAGTTTCCGCAGTTTCCGGCGGTGCATACCTTTGATGAGCTGAAAAAAGAGTTCATCAAGGCGTCGAATCGGGATCTGGCGCTCTAGACGCAGGGCTTACACTTCTGGTTCCTGCGCAAGATCGGACGCGGAGCGTCCAGAAAGGCACGCCAACGCGGAGCATTGGCACCATAGTCGGAGCGAGGTAGGCGTATCGCGCAGCCTCTCAGAGCGCCTCAAGCGTTTCCAGCAGCACGCGGACCTTGGTGAAGGTTTCCTGATATTCAGCCTCGCAGCTCGAGTCCGCCACAATGCCGCCGCCGCCCCAACAGGAAATGCGCCCATCCTTGACCAGCAGGCTGCGGATGGCGATTGAACTGTCCATTTCGCCGCGTACGTCCAGGTACATCAATGAGCCGCAATACAGGCTGCGTCGGGTCGGTTCCAGTTCGTCAATGATCTGCATGGCGCGGATCTTCGGCGCGCCGGTTATGGAGCCGCCAGGGAAGCTGCCCGCAATCAGGTCCAGTGCATCGTTGCCAGCGGCCAGCTCCCCGGTCACGCTGCTCACCAGATGATGCACATTGGGGTAGCTTTCCAGGCTGAACAGCTCAGGGACCTTTACCGAACCGATTTTACAGCTGCGGCCCAGGTCATTGCGCAGCAGGTCGACAATCATCAGGTTTTCAGCGCGGTCCTTCTCGCTGGCCAACAGCTCGTTGGCGAACGCGGCATCCTCTGTGGCGTCCGGGCTGCGCGGCCGCGTGCCTTTGATGGGGCGGGTTTCGACCTGTCTGGCGCTGACCCGCACGAAGCGTTCCGGAGAAAGGCTCAGGATTGCATCGTGCCCCGGCAGGCTCAGGTAACCGGCGAACGGCGTCGGGCAAGCCGCTCGCAGTGCACAATAAGCGGCCCACGGGTCGCCCGTACACTGCGCCTGAAAGCGTTGCGCGAAGTTGACCTGATAACAGTCACCCGCCTGGATGTAGGCCTGAATACGTTCGAAAGCCTGTCGATAGTGATCCGCGCTGATGCTGGCCTGAAACGGCTGGCTGAGGCGGAACTCCGTGTGCGGCTCAGGGATATAGACAGAGAACAGATCAGTCAGCCGTTTGCGCTCGCTTGCGTGCAGGGAAGGGTGAAAAATCAGCTGACTGGTCTGCTCCTGATGATCACTGATCAGCGCCCAGGCGTAGAGCCCCAGGCGCGCTTCGGGCAGTTGCAGGTCGTCGACGGCTTGATCCGGCAGCGGTTCCAGGCGTCGACCGAACTCGTAACCCAGATAACCGATCAGGCCGCCAGCGAAGGGCAGTTTGCACCCTTCAGGCAATTGCGCAGTGCCGAGCGCCTTGAGACTGTCGCGCAACCGCTGGAGATAGGCGGCCCCATTCTCGTCATCGACAACGGTCAGTTCCTGCAGCGGCCATGCACTGAGCAGGTCATATCGGCCGCGCTCGGCGGTCGGCCTGCCGCTGTCGAGCAGCACCGCGCCCGGCGCTTCGCGGATTCGCGCAAAGAACGCGATCGGGTCGGCGCTGTAGGGCAGGGGGTGTATCGAGCAGATCGGCATCGTCGAATATCGGTCTTGGAAACGCGGCTGGCGATTGTAGCCTTGCCGATGCGGCAGTCCTAGCGGTATGTCTGTTCAGATGCCGGGCACGTGGCCGAACAGTTCCTGGACAAAGCTGACCCGCTCCTGCGCAGATTCCTGGCGTCCTTCGAGAGCCAGTTGTTCCAGACGCGCCTCGACGGCCTGGGTGCGGTGGGTCAGGCCACTGTCATTGGCGATCTGAATGTTCAGGCCGGGACGGGCATTGAGTTCCAGAATCAGCGGGCCCTTGTCCTGGTCCAGCACCATATCGACACCGATGTAGCCCAGACCACACAGCTCGTAACACTCGGCGGCAAGCTTCATGAAACCGTCCCAGTTGGGCAGTTGCACGCCGTCTACCGAATGGGTGGTGTCCGGGTGCTTGCTGATGATGTTGTTCAGCCAGGTGCCTTGCAGGGTGACGCCGGTGGCCAGGTCCACACCGACGCCAATCGCGCCCTGATGCAGGTTGGCCTTGCCGCCTGACTGGCGGGTCGGGAGGCGTAGCATGGCCATCACCGGATAGCCCATCAGCACGATGACGCGGATGTCCGGCACGCCCTCATAACTGATGCTTTTGAAGATCGGGTCCGGAACAACCCGGTATTCGATCAGCGCCCGGTCACGGTGGCCGCCCAGTGAATAAAGGCCAGTGAGAATGCTGGACACCTGATGCTCGATTTCCGCGTGGCTGATGATGCGTCCCGAGACGGTGCGAAAACGCTCCTCGAAACGGTCGGCGATGACCAGGATGCCGTCGCCGCCTGCGCCCTGGGCGGGCTTGATGACGAAGTCGCTGTGTGCGCCGATGATATCGTCAAGCCGGTCGATTTCCTTTTCCGTGGAAATCACTCCGTACATTTCCGGCACGTGAATGCCTGCCGCGATGGCTCGCTCCTTGGTGATGATCTTGTCATCGACGACCGGATAAAGGCTGCGCTTGTTGTACTTGAGTACATAGTCGGCGTTACGCCGATTGATGCCCATGATGCCGCGGGCCTCAAGCGCCTTCCAGGTCTTCCACCAGCCGATCATTTAGTCTTTTCCTCTTTCAGAAAAGCCTTGAAGCGCACCAGTTCGGTCAGGCGATAGCCACGGTATCTGCCCATCGCCAGCATGAAGCCGACCAGTATCAATAGCACTGCCGGGAAGGTGAAAACGAAATAGGTCAGTTCCGGCACGCTCATGATCAGGTGTGCCAAGGATGCCGCGAACAGCGTGCCGATCGCGACTTTCATGGCGTGGCTGCCGCCGCGCTCTTCCCAGGTAATCGACAGGCGTTCAATGGTCATGGTCAGGATCACCATCGGGAACAGCGCTACCGAAAGCCCGCGTTCGAGCCCCAGCTTGTGGCTGAACAGGCTGATGGCCGCAATCAGCACCACAACGAAGGTCAGTACAACCGACAGGCGCGGCAGCATTTGCAACTTCAGGTGCTCCAGGTACGAGCGCAATGACAAGCCCAGAGCGGTGATCACCGTAAACAGAATAATGCCGAAACCCAGTTGGGTTTCGCGGAACGCCAGGGCAATCAGCACGGGCGTGAAAGTGCCCAGTGTCTGCAGGCCGATCAGGTTGCGCAGGATCAGGATGACCAGTACGCCAATCGGGATCATGACCATGACCATGAAGGTCTGCTGGGTTTGCAGTGGCAGCCCGTAGAGAGAATAGGCAAGGAAGTCGGAGTCTGTGCTGGCGTCGGTCAGTTTGGCGAGACGCATGGCGTTCATTTCACTGTTATTGAGGCTGAACGTGACTTGCACTTTCTTGCCCCCTTCGACACTGACCAGGGCGTCTTCACCGGTCCACCACAACAGGCGATCATCCGGCAGACCGGCTTCACCAGTGTCCGGGTTGAAGTACAGCCATTCCTTGCCATTGAAGCTGCGCAGCCAGAGTTCCGGCGTCTGCTGTTCGGCATCGAGGCGTATGGTGTGGGCTTTTTCCAGCGGCACGTGGGCAATCGACAGCAGCAACTCGGTAATCCGGGCCTTGTTGGAGGCTGAGGTATCGCCCGCCAGCAGAAGTTTGACGTTGTCGTCATTCAGGTTGTTGACGCGTTTGATGGCTTCGGTGATGAAGGTTTCCACGTCCGCAGAGTGCTGGCGAATCGGGGCCAGCAGTGCCTCGGCCGCAATTTTTTCGGGGCCTTCGACGGTCATGCTGTCGCGAAAGATCGGCCCTTTGACCTTGGGTTTCTCACCGCTGTAGCGCTTGGTCAGTACCAGGCGGTAGTAAAGCGTCTGGTTGCCGGTGGCACGACGGGCAGACCAGGTGACCTTGCGGTTGCCGTCAGCGCGGTTGACGCTGACGCCGTAATTGTTCGAGATGAAACTTTCATTGAGGCTGATGTAGTCGTGGGCCAGTGGCGGCACGAACATCTGGACCTTCACCGAATCCTTTGGATTGGCGATGAATTCGACTTTGGCGTCGATGTTCCACAGGTCATCGGTTTCGTCTTCGGTGACGGGTATGCCGAGCGCCAGTATCTGATAGGCCGTGATCGCGATGCCCAGCGTTACAAGGGCAGTGATCAGGATCTTCAGATGGAGTGTAAGAGAGCGCATGGGTTTACTCTGCGTTTTGAGCGACGGAAGCGCAGACGGGCTTCCCTGCCGCATATTTAAGACTTGGATCGACCAGCGCATCGAAGCGTTTCAACGCTTCGGAGCCGATCAAAAGCGGATATTGGAAAGCACTTCGGTCAGTCAAGTTCACTTCGATGTTGCGTAAAGCTTCACCCATACAGATATCGAGGTTGATCACCGGACGTGACGAGTATTTGTTTTCTTCATTCGGGTCAACGTCGTCGGCGCGACGCTTGATCTTGCTGACCCGGGCCAGAGGCCGTTCTATGGGGTGTATATGCTTGCTGTCGCTGGCTATATAGAAGCGCACCCAGCTTTCGCCATTGCGTTTGAAATGCTTGATATCGCGGGCGCTCAGTGAAGCGGTCTTGGCCCCCGTATCCAGTTTGGCGGCAATCTCGACGTCGATTTCAATGAGGCTGGCGTATTCGTTGAGGCCATAGACTGTCTTGTTGGCGGCCAGGCTGACGCTGGGCAGCAGCAGGCCGGAAAAGAACAGCAGGCAGAGCAGTGTGGGCAGTCTAGTCAGTCTCATAAATCCTGGCGCGATGAGCGAACAACTTCAGGGTCAGGGCGCAAATAGAGTTGACCTGAGGGTGATAGGGCGGGCAGTTCGCAGTCGCCGCTTCGGTGCGGAGCGTGCTGTGCGGACGCGGCGCATTCTAGCATGAAGCCTTGGCGCTGCCAGCGATCAACCTGTATGTCTGTTCAGGTTCTCTTGCAGGAGGCTTTTACATCCATTTGATATATTGTCGACAATCACCTATTTTATTTTGACTGATCTGCGGTTTATGGCTAGATTTTCGTCTTAAAAGACCAAAGGTGTCGACAATGCTGGGTGCGGTCGAGAAGGCAGTGGCAGTCGTTGATGATTCGGAAACCCTTTCCGAGAACGTTTTTCGACGCATTCAATCCGCTATTGTGAAAGGCGAGATTGCCCCTGGTAGCAAGATCTCCGAACCGGAGCTGGCTCGCACCTACGGCATCAGTCGTGGGCCGTTGCGTGAAGCCATTCACCGGCTCGAAGGGCAGCGACTGGTGGTGCGCGTGCCGCACGTCGGTGCCCGGGTCGTCGCGCTCAGCCATGCCGAGCTCATAGAGCTTTATGAGATCCGTGAGTCTCTGGAAGGCATGGCCTGTCGCCTGGCCGCCGAACGCATGACCCAGGCCGAGATCGATGAGTTGCGGGGCGTCCTTGACACCCATGAGCGCGATGCTGCATTTCAGGCGGGCATCGGCTATTACCAGCAGGAGGGTGATTTCGATTTCCATTACCGGATCATTCAGGGCAGCGGCAATCGTACCCTCAGCCAGATGCTGTGTGGCGAGCTGTACCAACTGGTGCGCATGTACCGCATCCAGTATTCCACGACGCCCAACCGGCCTCGTCAGGCCTTTGCCGAACACCACCGCATTCTCGATGCCATCGCTGATCGCGACGGTGAGCTGGCTGAATTGTTGATGCGCCGCCATATCGGTGCATCCAGACGCAACATTGAGCGCCACTTTCAGGCGGCTCCCGACCGAGGTGAACAATGAGTCACAACAACAGTACTCCCGGCCAGCGTTTCCGCGATGCGGTCGCCAGTGAACAGCCGTTGCAAGTGGTCGGCGCAATCAATGCCAATCACGCGCTGCTCGCAAAACGTGCCGGGTTCAAGGCTATCTATCTTTCTGGCGGCGGCGTTGCAGCAGGTTCACTGGGTATTCCGGACCTGGGCATTACCGGTCTTGAAGACGTGTTGATTGATGTGCGCCGCATCACCGATGTCTGCGACCTGCCGCTGCTGGTGGATGTCGACACCGGTTTCGGTTCTTCGGCTTTCAATGTAGCGCGAACCGTGCGCTCGATGATCAAGGCCGGGGCTGCTGCGATTCATATTGAGGATCAGGTGGGTGCCAAGCGCTGTGGGCATCGCCCGAACAAGGAAATTGTTTCGCAGCAGGAAATGGTCGACCGGATCAAAGCCGCTGTAGATGCACGCACTGACGACAGTTTCGTGATCATGGCGCGCACCGATGCACTGGCGGTCGAGGGGCTGGAGTCGGCACTTGAGCGTGCCGCGGCCTGTATCGAAGCGGGCGCGGACATGGTGTTTCCTGAGGCAATCACCGAACTGGCGATGTACAAGCAATTTGCCAACCGTGCAGGCGTGCCGATCCTGGCCAATATTACTGAATTTGGCGCTACGCCCTTGTTTACCGTCGATGAGTTGCGTACGGCCGACGTGTCGCTGGTCCTTTACCCGCTTTCTGCCTTTCGTGCCATGAACAAGGCTGCGGAAAATGTCTACGGCGCAATCCGTCGCGATGGCAGCCAGAAGAACGTGGTCGACAGCATGCAGACGCGCATGGAGTTGTACGACGCCATCGACTACCACACATTCGAGCAAAAACTGGACGCGCTGTTTGCGCAGAAGAAAGGGTAAAAGCACATCTGACTATCGTTCCCACGCTTCAGCGCTCAGCGCTATAAAAAAGTATTGGGGAGCCTTTAATCAGGGCTTCAGGCTTCTGCCCGAAGGGCGTGGGAGCAAACCTGTTCGCGAATACGGTGTTTCAGGCTATGCATTTTGGCGATCATACCTGCCCTTTTGCGAACAAGTTCGCTCCCACAGCCTTCGGCCAGAATCAAAAGCGGATTTGTGTACAACGATGAGCACTCCGGCGTTGGCACGATAGCCAGAGTCAGTCCAACATCAAAAAAACAAAATTGGAGAGAACCATGGCTGAAGCAAAAGTATTGAGTGGTGCCGGACTGCGCGGGCAGGTGGCCGGGCAGACGGCGTTGTCCACGGTGGGCATGGCCGGTGCCGGGCTGACCTATCGCGGCTATGATGTGCGCGATCTGGCCGCCGAAGCTCGCTTTGAAGAAGTTGCCTATCTGCTGCTGTACGGCGAACTGCCTGATAAAGCCGAATTGTCTGCCTATATGGACAAACTCAAGGGCCTGCGCGATCTGCCGCAGGCCTTGAAGGAAGTGCTGGAACGCATACCCGCCGACACTCACCCGATGGACGTCATGCGCACGGGTGCCTCCATGCTCGGCACACTGGAACCGGAGCGCAGCTTCGATCAGCAGCGCGACTCAACCGACCGTTTGCTTGCGGCGTTCCCGGCGATCATGTGCTACTGGTATCGCTTCAGTCATGACGGCAAACGCATTGACTGCACAACCGCTGAAGACTCCATCGGCGGGCATTTCCTGCACCTGCTGCTCGACAAGGCGCCCAGCGAACTGCACCGCAAGGTCATGGACGTCTCGCTGATTCTGTACGCCGAGCACGAATTCAATGCCTCGACCTTCACCGCCCGCGTCTGCGCGTCGACGCTGTCGGACCTGTATTCCTGCGTCACAGCAGCCATCGGCACCTTGCGCGGCCCGCTGCACGGTGGTGCCAACGAGGCTGCAATGGAAATGATTCAGCGCTTCACCTCGGCTGAAGAGGCCACCAAAGGCACGCTGGGCATGCTGGAACGCAAGGAAAAGATCATGGGCTTTGGCCATGCGATCTACAAGGAGTCCGACCCGCGCAACGAGGTGATCAAGGGCTGGTCGAAGAAACTCGCTGACGAAGTGGGCGATACGGTGCTGTTCCCGGTTTCCGAGGCCATCGACAAGGTCATGTGGGAGCAGAAGAAACTGTTCCCCAACGCCGACTTCTACCATGCGTCGGCGTATCACTTCATGGGCATCCCGACCAAGCTGTTCACCCCGATCTTCGTCTGCTCACGCCTGACCGGCTGGGCCGCTCACGTTTTCGAACAGCGTGCCAATAACCGCATCATTCGCCCGAGCGCCGAGTACATCGGCGTCGAACAGCGCGCGTTCGTACCCTTGGAACAGCGCTGAAAAGGGGGCAGGGGAGCCGCCGACGAGCTCCCCACCCGTATTCCGAACACTCCGTGATCGAGTCCCGCAATGAACAGTGAATTTCGCAAACCGCTCCCTGGCACCCGACTGGATTATTTCGATGCTCGGGCGGCCGTCGAGGCGCTCAAGCCCGGCGCCTATGCCACGCTGCCCTACACCTCGCGGGTGCTGGCCGAGAACCTGGTGCGCCGTTGTGATCCGGCGACCTTGAATGCCTCGTTGACCCAGCTTATCGAGCGCAAGCGTGATCTGGATTTTCCCTGGTTCCCGGCACGTGTGGTCTGCCACGACATTCTGGGTCAGACCGCGTTGGTCGACCTTGCCGGACTGCGCGACGCGATCGCTTCGCAGGGTGGCGATCCTGCGCTGGTCAACCCGGTGGTTCCGGTGCAATTGATCGTCGACCACTCGCTGGCAGTGGAGTCCGACGGTAACGACCCGCAGGCGTTCGCCAAGAACCGCGCCATTGAAGACCGTCGCAACGAAGACCGTTTTCATTTCATTGACTGGACCAAGCAGGCGTTCAAGAACGTCGAAGTGATCCCGCCGGGCAACGGGATCATGCACCAGATCAATCTGGAGAAAATGTCGCCGGTGGTGCAGGTGCTCGACGGCGTAGCCTTTCCCGACACACTGGTGGGCACGGACAGCCACACGCCGCACGTCGACGCCCTCGGCGTGATTGCCATCGGCGTCGGCGGGCTCGAGGCCGAAAACGTCATGCTCGGGCGCGCCTCGTGGATGCGCCTGCCGGACATCATTGGTGTCGAACTGACCGGGCGCCGCCAGCCAGGCATCACCGCCACCGACGTAGTGCTCGCGCTGACCGAATACCTGCGCCAACAGAAGGTGGTTGGCGCTTACCTGGAGTTCTATGGCGCAGGCGCGTCGAGCCTGACCCTGGGCGACCGGGCGACGATCTCCAACATGGCGCCTGAATACGGCGCGACGGCGGCGATGTTCTCCATTGACTCGCAAACCATCGACTACCTGCGTTTGACAGGGCGCGAGGACGAGCAGGTCAAACTGGTCGAGCTGTATGCCCGGCACACTGGCCTTTGGTCGGACAGCCTCAGCGAGGTGCACTACGAGCGGGTGCTGAGTTTCGACCTGTCCAGCGTGGTGCGCAACATGGCCGGGCCGTCCAACCCCCATGCGCGGGTCGCTACTGCGGATCTGGCAGCCAGAGGTATTGCCGGGCAGTGGGAAGACGTGCCAGGGCAGATGCCCGATGGCGCGGTGATCATCGCGGCGATTACCAGCTGCACCAACACCAGCAACCCGCGCAACGTGATTTCGGCAGGCCTGCTGGCCCGCAATGCCAACCGCCTGGGGCTGATGCGTAAGCCGTGGGTGAAGTCGTCGCTGGCGCCCGGCTCGAAAACCGTGGCCTTGTATCTGGATGCCGCAGGGCTGACGTCCGAACTGGAGCAATTGGGCTTTGGCGTCGTGGCGTTTGCCTGTACCACCTGTAACGGCATGTCCGGCGCGCTGGACCCGACGATCCAGCAGGAAATCATCGACCGCGATCTGTACGCCACTGCGGTGTTGTCGGGTAACCGTAATTTCGACGGGCGTATTCACCCTTACGCCAAACAAGCGTTCCTGGCCTCGCCACCTCTGGTGGTGGCCTACGCCATTGCCGGCACCATCAGGTTCGATATCGAAAACGATGTGCTCGGGATGGCCGATGGCAAAGAGATTCGCCTCAAGGACATCTGGCCGAGCGATGAAGAGATTGATGCCGTGGTGCAGGCGTCGGTCAAGCCGGAGCAGTTTCGTCAGGTCTACATTCCGATGTTCGCCATCGAAGAACACACCGGGCCGAAAGTCGAGCCGCTGTATGACTGGCGCCCGATGAGCACTTACATCCGTCGCCCGCCCTATTGGGAAGGCGCGCTGGCCGGGGAGCGCACGCTCAAGGGCATGCGCGCACTGGCCGTGCTGCCGGACAACATCACCACCGATCATTTGTCACCGTCCAACGCCATCATGCTGGACAGTGCTGCGGGCGAATATCTGGCGAAAATGGGCCTGCCGGAGGAGGATTTCAACTCCTACGCAACCCACCGGGGCGACCACTTGACGGCCCAGCGCGCAACCTTTGCCAACCCGCAACTGGTCAATGAGATGGCGGTGGTCGACGGCAAGGTCAGGAAAGGCTCGCTGACCCGGATCGAACCCGAGGGCGTGGTTACGCGCATGTGGGAAGCCATTGAAACCTACATGGCCCGCAAGCAACCGTTGATCATCATTGCCGGTGCCGATTACGGGCAGGGTTCGTCCCGTGACTGGGCTGCCAAAGGCGTCAGGCTGGCGGGCGTTGAAGCCATTGCCGCAGAAGGCTTCGAACGTATCCATCGCACCAACCTGGTGGGCATGGGCGTGCTGCCACTTGAGTTCAAACCGGGCACCAGCCGCCTGACTCTGGGCATCGACGGCAGCGAAACATTCGACGTGGTCGGTCAGCGCACACCGCGCGCGACCTTGACGCTGGTGATCCAGCGCCGTAACGGCGAACGCGTCGAGGTGCCGGTGACATGCCGTCTGGACACTGCTGAAGAGCTTTCTATTTATGAGGCGGGCGGCGTGTTGCAGCGTTTTGCTCAGGATTTTCTGGAGGCTACTGCATCGTAGCTACGCTGGAGCGTGAAGAACGATAAGCGTGCGCAAGAGCACTATCGTGCCCATGCTCCGCGTGGGCATGCAGTTCTGGACGCTCTGCGTCCGATTTTGAGCGCGCAGCGCGCTCTTTGAACAGGACAACGAATTCATGGCTCATTTACCCCAGATCCGCATCCCGGCCACCTACATGCGTGGCGGCACCAGCAAGGGTGTGTTTTTCAGGCTGATGGACCTGCCTGAAGCCGCACAGATTCCGGGATCGGCGCGGGATGCGTTGCTGTTGCGGGTCATCGGCAGCCCTGACCCCTATGAAAAGCAGATCGATGGCATGGGCGGCGCGACGTCGAGTACCAGCAAGAGCGTGATTGTGTCGCGCAGCAGCAGGCCCGACCACGATGTCGATTACCTGTTCGGCCAGGTGTCCATCGACAAGCCGTTTGTCGACTGGAGCGGCAATTGCGGCAACCTGTCAGCGGCCGTGGGGCCATTCGCGATTACGAGCGGTCTGGTCGACCCTGACCGCGTTCCGCAGGACGGCTTTGCGGTGGTGCGTATCTGGCAGGCCAACATCGGCAAGACCATCATCGCCCATGTGCCGGTCAGCAACGGCGAGGTGCAGGAAACCGGCGATTTCGAACTGGACGGCGTGACTTTTCCGGCCGCAGAGGTTGCGCTGGAGTTTCTTGATCCGGCAGCGGACGAAGAGGGTGCAGGTGGCTCGATGTTTCCCACCGGCAACCTGGTAGACGACCTTGAAGTGCCCGGTATAGGCACCCTGAAAGCGACCATGATCAACGCGGGTATCCCGACAATTTTCGTCAACGCCGCCGATATTGGCTACAGCGGTACCGAGTTGCAGGGCGATATCAATGGTGATCCGCAGGCGCTCGCCCGTCTGGAAACCATTCGCGCCCACGGTGCCGTGCGCATGGGCCTGATTCGTAGCATTGCTGAAGCCGCGACGCGCCAGCACACACCCAAGGTGGCTTTTGTAGCAGCGCCTGCCGATTACCTGTCATCGAGTGGCAAACCTGTTGCGGCAAAGGATATCGATCTGCTGGTGCGTGCCGTATCGATGGGCAAGTTGCATCACGCGATGATGGGCACCGCTGCCGTTGCCATCGGCACTGCCGCCGCCATTCCGGGCACGCTGGTCAGTCTGGCAGCTGGCGGACAGGCGCGCAGTGCGGTGCGCTTCGGCCATCCCTCCGGCACACTGCGGGTCGGCGCGCAGGCTGTTCAGGAAGGCGCTGACTGGAAAGTCACCAAAGCCCTCATGAGCCGCAGCGCCAGAGTGCTGATGGAGGGCTGGGTGCGAGTGCCACAGTAAAACGACTGAAACAGTCAGCTACAAAAATCCGCTGATGCGGCTACTTTCAATGGTTATTTGAAGCGGCGCTCCACACCTTTTTCGACCAGCACCTTGGCAGAGATCTCTTCCACTGAAAAGTGCGTGGAGTTGATGTTGGGAATGTTCTCGCGGCGGAACAGGCTCTCTACCTCGCGCACTTCGAATTCACACTGCGCGTAACTGGAATAGCGGCTGTTTGGCTTGCGCTCGTGACGGATTGCGGTGAGGCGGTCCGGGTCGATGGTCAGGCCGAACAGTTTGCTGCGGTGTTCCTTGAGTGCCGCAGGCAGTTGCAGACGCTCCATGTCATCTTCGGTCAGCGGGTAGTTGGCGGCCCGGATACCGAATTGCATGGCCATGTACAGGCAGGTCGGGGTCTTGCCGCAGCGCGACACGCCAACCAGGATGATGTCGGCCTTGTCGTAATAATGCGTCCGCGCGCCGTCGTCGTTGTCCAGCGCGAAGTTGACTGCCTCGATACGCTCCATGTAGTTGGAGTTATGCCCGATGGAGTGCGATTTGCCCACCGAATAGGAGGAGTGTGAACTAAGCTCCTGCTCCAGCGGTGCAAGGAAGGTCGAAAAGATGTCAATCATGAAGCCGTTGGACGTCGCCAGAATCTCGCGGATGTCCTGATTGACGATCGTGTCGAAGATGATCGGGCGCACATCGTCCTTGTCGGCGGCATTATTGATTTGTTGTACCATCGCCCGCGCTTTCTCGACGCTGTCGATATAGGGCCTGGTGAACTTGTTGAATGTAATGTTTTCAAATTGTGCCAACAGGCTCTGGCCCAGGGTTTCGGCGGTGATACCGGTGCCGTCCGAGATGAAGAAAGCAGATCGTTTCATTTTTGACCCAGGCCTTAAGCAGTTGACGAATTCTGGCTATCATAGGCGTGCCTGCCGGCTCTGAGGGCCTGCAGGTGCATCTTTTTTGAAGGCACGGTTTCAAGGCATGGGCCTGCGCCCGGCCAGACACGCCCGAGGTCACATAACGGTGGCTCGGGTGAATGAGCTTTTCCCAACAACAAACACAGTTAGTGGAGAGATCACCTTGGTAGAGTACGTAGTTTCCCTCGATAAGCTCGGCGTCCATGATGTAGAGCACGTGGGGGGCAAAAACTCGTCCCTCGGCGAGATGATCAGCAACCTCGCAGGTGCTGGCGTCTCAGTGCCCGGCGGCTTCGCGACTACGGCCCAGGCTTACCGTGATTTTCTTGAGCTGAGCGGTCTGAACGATCAGATCCATGCTGCGCTGGACGCGCTCGATGTCGATGACGTCAACGCCCTGGCCCGCACCGGTGCGCAGATTCGCCAGTGGATCATGGAAGCCGAGTTTCCCGAAACGCTCAACGCCCAGATTCGTACTGCATTTGCCGAGCTGTCGGCCGGCAATCCGAACCTGGCAGTGGCGGTGCGCTCTTCCGCGACCGCTGAAGACCTGCCGGATGCCTCGTTCGCAGGCCAGCAGGAAACTTTCCTGAACATTCGCGGTGTCGAGAACGTTATCCGCGCGGCCAAGGAAGTCTTCGCTTCGCTGTTCAATGACCGTGCCATTTCCTATCGCGTGCATCAGGGCTTCGACCACAAGCTGGTCGCGCTGTCGGCGGGAGTGCAGCGTATGGTGCGCTCCGAAACCGGAACGGCGGGCGTGATGTTCACTCTGGATACCGAATCCGGTTTCCGCGATGTGGTGTTCATCACCGGTGCCTACGGCCTGGGCGAGACGGTTGTGCAGGGCGCGGTCAACCCGGACGAGTTCTACGTGCATAAAGACACGCTGGCTGCTGGCCGTCCGGCGATTCTGCGTCGCAATCTGGGCAGCAAGGCCATCAAGATGATTTACGGCGAAGAAGCCAAGGCCGGTCGTTCGGTCAAGGTGATCGACGTAGAGCCTGCTGATCGTGCGCGCTTCTGCCTGACCGATGCCGAAGTCTCGGAACTGGCCAAGCAGGCAATGATCATCGAGAAACACTACAAGTGCCCGATGGATATCGAATGGGCCAAGGACGGTGACGACGGCAAGCTGTACATCGTGCAGGCGCGTCCGGAAACCGTGAAAAGCCGCGCTTCGGCCAACGTCATGGAACGCTACCTGCTCAAGGAGACCGGCAAGGTGCTGGTCGAAGGTCGTGCCATCGGCCAGCGCATCGGCGCGGGCAAGGTGCGGATCATCAAGGACGTGTCCGAGATGGACAAGGTCCAGCCTGGTGACGTGCTGGTGTCCGACATGACCGACCCGGACTGGGAACCGGTCATGAAGCGCGCCAGCGCAATTGTCACCAACCGTGGCGGTCGTACCTGCCACGCCGCGATCATCGCGCGCGAGCTGGGCATTCCGGCAGTGGTCGGTTGTGGCAACGCCACTCAGACGCTGCAGGATGGCCAGGGTGTAACGGTTTCCTGTGCAGAAGGCGACACCGGTTACATCTTTGAAGGCGAGCTGGGTTTTGACATCAAGACCAACTCGGTCGATGCGATGCCCGAGCTGCCGTTCAAGATCATGATGAACGTCGGCAACCCGGATCGTGCGTTTGATTTCGCCCAGTTACCCAACGCCGGTGTTGGTCTTGCGCGTCTGGAGTTCATCATCAACCGCATGATCGGCGTGCATCCCAAGGCGCTGCTCAACTATTCGCTGCTGCCACCGGAAATCAAGGAAAGCGTCGACAAGCGCATCGCCGGTTACCATGACCCGGTCGGTTTCTACGTCGACAAACTGGTCGAGGGTATCAGCACCCTGGCCGCCGCATTCACGCCGAAAAAGGTCATCGTGCGCCTCTCGGACTTCAAGTCCAACGAGTACGCCAACCTGATCGGCGGCAAGCTATACGAGCCTGAAGAAGAAAACCCGATGCTGGGCTTTCGAGGTGCGTCGCGCTATATCAGCGAGAACTTCCGCGACTGTTTCGAGCTGGAGTGCCGTGCGCTCAAGCGCGTGCGCGAAGAGATGGGCCTGACCAACGTCGAGATCATGGTGCCATTCGTCCGGACTCTGGGTGAAGCGAGTCAGGTCATCGACCTGCTGGCGGCCAATGGCCTGAAGCGTGGCGAAAATGGCCTGCGCATCATCATGATGTGCGAGTTGCCGTCCAATGCGATTCTGGCCGAAGAGTTCCTCGAGTATTTCGATGGTTTCTCCATCGGCTCGAACGACCTGACCCAGCTGACACTTGGCCTTGATCGCGACTCCGGCGTGATTGCTCACCTGTTCGACGAGCGTAACCCTGCGGTCAAGAAGTTGCTGTCCAATGCCATTCAGGCGTGCAACAAGGCGGGCAAGTACATCGGCATCTGCGGACAAGGTCCTTCCGATCATCCGGATCTGGCGCGCTGGCTGATGGATCAAGGGATCGAGAGCGTATCGCTCAACCCTGATTCGGTGCTGGAAACCTGGTTCTTCCTCGCCGAGGCGCAGGCACCTGTCTGAGGCGACACGGCCTTCGTGTGACGCGAGGGTGGCCTGAACCGTCATTTGGTTCAGGTGTTTGAAAAAGGCGGTTTCTTCGGAAGCCGCCTTTTTTATGGCGTGCCGCGATAGCCCCGGAGCGCGTTGTTTCATACCGTCTGTCAAGCCAGATAAAGAGTGATATGCAAAGCAGTAGCCAGCTTTTTCCCGTTGCCTTGATCAGCGCCGAGCGTCGCGGCGACCTTGTCGAGGACGTCTACCGTCTCAAGCCGGCCAACAGCCCCGACCCCAGCGTCGAGCTGGTGGTGACCCGACTGGGGCTGGTCGATCAGCCCGACGTGCGCGGCATCCCGGTGATTCTGCTGCATGGCAGTTTTTCCAACCGGCGCTTCTGGTATTCGCCCAAAGGTATCGGTCTGGGGCCGTATCTCGCGCGTGCCGGTTATGACGTATGGATCCCGGAAATGCGCGGGCACGGCTTGTCGGCACGCAACCAGAACTACCGCGCCAATTGTGTGGCTGACTATGCCCGTTTCGACGTGCCCGCCATTGCCGCTTTTGTCTGTGAGCAAAGTGGTCAGATACCGCACTGGATGGGGCACTCGCTGGGCGGCACAACCCTGGCGGCGGCCTTGGGCGGCCAGTACCTGGGGCCGCACACTGCAGCGTCGGTGGCGCTATTCGGCAGTCAGGTCAGCCGCACGTACTGGCCGCTGAAAATTCCGCCGCTGCAATGGTCCGCGCGGCTGTTGCTCAGGTCCTTCGAACATGTTTCAGGGCCGCGTTTCAAGCGTGGGCCGGAAGACGAGCCAATAGGGCTGGTGCTGGAAAGCCTGCGCTGGCACGGGCTGTTCGGGCGTTTTGGCGAGCGCGACAACAACTGGTGGGCCGGGCTGAAGGAGGTTCAGGTGCCGGTGCTGGCCGTTGCTGCGGCTGGCGATCATCAGGACCCGGTGTGGGCCTGTCGCACGCTGTTTGATCAGATCGGCGCAGCGCAGCACAAACAGTTTCTTTGCCTGGGGCGCGAGCACGGTTTTGACGAAGACTTCGACCATGTGCGCATGCTGGTCAGCAAGGCCGCGCAGCAACAGGTCTGGCCGCGGGTCATCGAGTGGCTGAACGGGCAGTCTGTTCCTGAACAGGTTGTAGAGTTTCAGGCGGCGGTGGGCAGTTAGCGGTTAAAGTCGCTATGGTTAGCGTCAGCCGGTCGCGCCTGATTCATCAGGCCGATCCGTACCATTCGCGAGACAGGAGTTGACCTTATGCACTACATCACCCCCGATCTGTGTGACGCCTATCCGGACCTGATTCAGGTCGTGGAGCCGATGTTCAGCAATTTTGGCGGTCGCGATTCGTTTGGCGGCCAGATCGTCACCGTTAAATGTTTCGAAGACAACTCGCTGGTCAAGGAGCAGGTCGAGCTCGACGGCAAGGGCAAGGTGTTGGTGGTCGACGGTGGTGGGTCGCTGCGTTGTGCCTTGCTCGGTGACATGCTGGCAGAGAAAGCGGCCAGAAGCGGCTGGGAAGGCATGTTGATTTACGGTTGCATCCGCGATGTTGACGTCATCGCGCAGACCGACCTGGGTGTTCAGGCGTTGGCCAGCCATCCGAAAAAAACCGAGAAACGCGGAATCGGTGACCTGAATGTGTTGGTCACCTTCGGTGGCGTGACCTTCCGTCCGGGAGAGTATCTGTATGCCGACAACAATGGCGTCATCATTTCCCCTTCACCCCTGACCATGCCGGAATAAGCGAAATATCCATGTTCGATGAAGCAAACGCGCAGTGGGGGCTGGTTCATGCCCTTGTGTTGGACGGTAAAGGCGGGGCGCGTTTCATCGCTCGAACCGAGTTGCAGGACCTTGAGCTGCAGCCGCAGGAAAGTCTGTGGCTGCATTGGGATCGCAGTCATCCGCAGACCCATACCTGGCTGCGTACCGGTAGTGGTCTGAGCGAATTTGCCTGCGACCTGCTGCTTGAAGAGAACACCCGGCCGCGCCTGCTGCCGTTGCCGGAGCAAGAGTTGCTGCTGTTTCTGCGCGGGGTGAACCTCAACCCCGGTGCCGAACCGGAAGACATGGTCTCGGTGCGCATTTTTGCCGCTGCTCAGCGGGTGATCTCGCTGCGTCTGCGTCCTCTGCGGGCCACTGAGGAACTGATCGAGATGCTGGGGCAGGGTAAAGGCCCCACCAGTGCCTCGGAGCTGATCCTGTACCTGGCGCAATACCTGACCGACAAGGTCCAGGATCTGGTCGGCGAACTCACCGAATCGGTCGATGAAGAGGAAGAAAAGACCGACGCCGACGAACGGTACAGTCCCGAGCACGGCAAGCTGCTGCATATTCGTCGACGCGCAGCCGGTCTGCGCCGGTTTCTCGGGCCGCAGCGCGATATTTATGGCCAGCTCTCGCGGATCAAACTGTCGTGGTTCGCCCATGACGACGCCGATTACTGGAATGAGCTGAACAACAGCCTGACGCGTTATCTGGAAGAGCTCGAGCTGACCCGTGAGCGGGTAGGGCTGTTGCTGGAGTCCGAAGACAGGCGCTTGCGCGAGCACATGAACCGCACCATGTACCGTTTCGGGATCATTACCGGTATCTTCCTGCCCATGAGTTTTCTCACCGGTTTGCTGGGTATCAATGTTGGCGGCATACCCGGTTCTGACAGTTCATACGGCTTTCTGGTGGCGTGCTCGCTGATTGTCGCGCTGGCCGTCGGGCAGTGGTGGCTATTCAAGCGATTGCGCTGGGTATAAGCGTGGGCTTGTCCGGGTTTTTGATGGGCGTGTGTGACTTGTTGTTTTCGCGTCGCGTCTTTGACTGACATTACGTGAGGTGCCTGATGCACGATCCGTTTGAAGAATCTTTACGCGACATGCTCAATTCTTCATCCTCCAGCCGGGATGATGACGCATGTCTGGGACGCGTCCTGAAAACCGCCAATCGCCAGGTCGGTGCCGGTGTGTTGTTCGGGTTGCTGGGCCGTTGGTCAGAGGCACTGATGATCGCCGTGAACAACGGCTCTGCCCACGTCTCTCCTGTTTCTCGCCGCACCATTCCGGGTGCCCGTTCTATCGATAAGGCTGATTGAGCATGGAATTGAATCTCTGGACCCAGAGCCTTCTTGCTGCAATGACTGCATTGTGGACCAAAGTCGCAAATTTCATCCCTAACCTGTTCGGCGCGCTTGTTGTGGTGCTGCTGGGTTTTGTCGTGGCCAAACTGCTCGACGCGCTGCTTTCCAAACTGCTGGCCAAACTGGGCCTGGATCGTCTGGTCGGCGGTACAGGTCTGACCAAGATCATCGGCCGCGCCGGCGTCAAGGTGCCGATCTCAACGCTGATCGGCAAGATCGTGTATTGGTTTGTATTACTGATTTTCCTCGTTTCGGCTGCCGAATCGCTGGGGCTGCAGCGGGTTTCAGCTACGCTGGACATGTTGGCGCTGTATCTGCCCAAGGTATTTGGTGCGGCGCTGGTCTTGCTGGTCGGCGTGCTGCTGGCGCAACTGGTCAATGGGCTGGTACGCGGCGCAGCCGAAGGCGTAGGTATCGACTACTCCGCAGGCCTGGGACGAATAGCTCAAGGCCTGGTCATCATCATCAGTATTTCGGTTGCGATCAGCCAGCTTGAGGTCAAGACCGACCTGCTGAACCACGTTATTGTGATTGCCTTGATTACCGTTGGTCTGACAGTGGCGCTTGCCCTTGGCCTCGGCAGTCGGGAGATTGCCGGGCAGATCATCGCCGGAATTTATGTTCGTGAGCTGTTTCAGGTGGGCCAGCAGGTGCGGGTGGGCGATACGGAAGGTCAGATCGAGGAAATCGGTACGGTCAAGACAACGTTGCTGACAGACGAGGGGGAGCTGGTGTCGTTTTCCAACCGCATCCTTCTCGAGCAGAGAGTAAGCAGCCGTTAAGCGGCTAACCTGCTAATGTATGCCGCCAGGTTGCCGATACAGGCCGTGGCGGACACTGACCTGACTGTCGGCAAGATTTGTTTTGAATAAACCTCAACCGTTTTCGACGCGCTACGATCCCCGCGAGCTCTCTGATGAGGAGCTGGTCGCGCGCGCCCATGTTGAGCTATTCAATGTGACGCGGGCTTATGAAGAATTGATGCGTCGTTACCAGAGAACACTTTTTAACGTCTGCGCACGTTATTTAGGGAACGATCGCGATGCTGACGATGTCTGTCAGGAGGTGATGCTTAAGGTGTTGTATGGGTTGAAAAATTTTGAAGGTAAATCTAAATTTAAGACCTGGCTTTACAGCATCACCTACAATGAATGCATCACGCAGTACAGAAAGGAACGGCGTAAGCGTCGCTTGATGGACGCTTTGAGTCTGGATCCACTTGAGGAAGCGTCGGAAGAAAAGACGCCCAAACCTGAAGAGCGGGGCGGACTTGATCGCTGGCTTGTGTATGTGAACCCGATCGATCGGGAGATTCTGGTCCTGCGTTTTGTTGCAGAACTTGAATTCCAGGAGATTGCTGACATCATGCACATGGGCTTGAGCGCAACGAAAATGCGTTACAAGCGGGCTGTAGATAAATTACGAGAGAAATTTGCGGGAATCGCCGAAACTTAATACGGTGCAAATATCTCTAACAAACTGGCAAGGTCTGGTAGACTCGCCGCTGAGTTGTCCCCCTGTGTGGGACTGCTTAATAATCATCAGATGGGGATTTAACGGATGAAACTGAAAAACACCTTGGGCTTGGCCATTGGTACTATTGTTGCCGCAACTTCGTTCGGCGCTCTGGCTCAAGGCCAAGGCGCGGTCGAAATCGAAGGCTTCGCCAAGAAAGAATACTACGACAGCGATCGTAACTTCAAAAACGACGGCAACCTGTTCGGCGGCTCCGTTGGCTACTTCCTGACTGACGATGTTGAACTGCGTCTGGGCTACGACGAAGTCCACAACGTCCGTAGCGACAGTGGCAAGAACATCAAGGGCGCCAACACCGCTCTGGACGCTCTGTACCACTTCAACAACCCAGGCGACATGCTGCGTCCTTACCTGTCTGCCGGTTTCTCTGACCAAAGCATCGGTCAAGACGCTCGCAACGGCCGTGACGGTTCTACCTTCGCCAACATCGGCGGCGGCGCCAAGCTGTACTTCACTGACAACTTCTATGCCCGTGCAGGCGTTGAAGCTCAGTACAACATCGACCAAGGCAACACCGAGTGGGCGCCTAGCGTCGGTATCGGTGTAAACTTCGGCGGCGGCAGCAAGAAAGTCGAAGCAGCACCAGCTCCAGTAGCTGAAGTGTGCTCCGACAGCGACAACGACGGCGTGTGCGACAACGTCGACAAGTGCCCGGACACCCCAGCCAACGTAACTGTTGATGCTGATGGCTGCCCAGCAGTTGCCGAAGTCGTTCGTGTTGAGCTGGACGTGAAGTTCGATTTCGACAAATCCGTAGTCAAGCCTAACAGCTACGGCGACATCAAGAACCTCGCTGACTTCATGCAGCAGTACCCACAGACCACCACCACTGTTGAAGGTCACACTGACTCCGTCGGTCCTGACGCTTACAACCAAAAACTGTCCGAGCGTCGTGCAAACGCCGTTAAACAGGTTCTGGTTAACCAGTACGGTGTTGGCGCTAGCCGCGTAAACTCGGTTGGTTACGGCGAATCCCGCCCAGTTGCTGACAACGCAACTGAAGCTGGCCGCGCAGTTAACCGTCGCGTAGAAGCAGAAGTAGAAGCTCAAGCTAAGTAATTAGCCGCTTGTACTGAAAAGCCCGGCTCAGGCCGGGCTTTTCTTTGCCTGCGATTTGCTCAGGCAGACGCTACTCAGGAGGCACGGTCAGCCAGCACTCAGCTGTGCGTGATCAATCAGCGTTTCATTCAGCAGCTCATTGCTGCACGCAGCAACCGCGCCGATCACCAGAATGGCAGGGCTCTTCAGCTCGAAAGCGCTGGCGTCGCGCTGCATTGCGTTCAACGTGCTGCGGCACTCGCGCTGCCAGGGCAGCGAAGCATTCTCGATCATCGCCACCGGCATTTCGCCACTCATTCCGCCAGCCAGCAGGCTCTCGCGAATTTCAGCCAGCTTTGCCACGCCCATGTAAACCACCAGAGTAGTTCCGCCTTGTGCAAGGGCCTGCCAGTTGAGGCTGCTGTCGTCCTGGGTATGGGCAGTGACCAGTGTCACGCCACGGCTTATGCCGCGCAGGGTCAGCGAAATGCCGCATTGTGTTGCGCCGGCGAGCCCCGCCGTGATCCCGTTGACCAGTTCCACCGCGACGCCGCGTTCCTGCAACCACTGCGCCTCTTCACCGCCACGGCCAAAGATGCACGGATCGCCACCCTTGAGGCGCACAACGCATTTGCCCTGACGTACATAGCGCAGCATCAGGCGATGGATGAACGCTTGTGGCGTTGAACGGCAACCGCCGCGTTTGCCGACCGCGATCACTCGCGCATTCGGGCAGTGCTCAAGCACTGCGGTATTGACCAGATCATCTATCAGCACCACGTCGGCTTCGTGCAAGGCACGCACTGCCTTGAGGGTCAGTAGTTCCGGGTCACCAGGACCGGCACCCACCAGCCATACTTTTGCGCTCATGCTGCACTCCTCATTGGGTAACCGCCACGGTGTTGATCAGTCTTTTTATTTCAGGCACGCAGGAACCGCATTGGGTCCCGCAACCCAGTTGTGTCTTGAGTTGATTCAGGTCCAGGCCGCGCTCGATACCTTCCTTTACTGCGCTCTGGCTGACGTTCATGCAGTTGCACAAGGTCTTGTCGAAGGCCTGCGTCGAGTCTTTGCCAGGCTCGCTACTGAGCGGGGCCAGCAGCCAGCGCCGCAGCGAAGCATCAATGCGTTCTTCCAGCCATAGCGCCTGGAGCCAGTGTCGGGCAAGCGTTTCACCGGCCAGGCGGATGGCAGTAATTCGGCCGTTGTCGATACGCACCCGCTTGCCAATTGAGCGTTTGGGGTCGTCATAAGCCATGACTGGCCCTTCATCGAGGCCCAGTACCTGGTCAATGTGCTGCAGCAGCATCGGATCAGGCGCTTCGGCGCTGGCGGCGCGTATGATCAATGCAGGACGTTCGCGTCCGGCAAGGCCCATGCTCAGGTAGGTAAACACGTCGCACAGGGGACGCAGCCTTTCCATTTGCTGCTGCACATTGCCCTCAATAAGCGCGAAAAACTGCCAGGGCAGATGAGCTTTTTCGATTTTGACCCCGGAATGCTTGAGTTCCGGTTGTTTCGAGATCGGGTCGAAGGCTGGCTGAGTCAGAGCGTTTACGCCGCCCTTGAGAAACCGGTCGCCCCAGTGCATCGGCAAGAAGGCCTGACCGCAGGCAACACTGTCATCGCCGCCGACGGGCAACAACAGTTCGCCGCGTCGGCTGATCAGCTTGACCAGATCGCCAGGTTGCAGGTCATAACGTTGCATGTCTTGAGGGTTGAGGCTCAACAGCGCTTCGCTGACATGCCCGAACAGCCGCGCAGCGGTGCCGGTGCGGCTCATGCCATGCCATTGATCGCGCAGCCTGCCGGTGTTGAGTATCAGTGGGTAGTCAGCATCGCGCAGCTCTTTGGCGGCGATGTAAGGCTCGGATAAAAACTGCGCACGGCCCGAGTCAGTGGGGAAAATACCATCGGTATACAGGCGTGGCGTGCCCACGCTTGCACCGCGAGGGAAGGGCCATTGCTGCGGGCCATGGAGGTCGATGAGCTGGCGGTCGATTCCGGACATATCCAGATCCCGCCCGGCCGTCAGGCCTTTGAACTCATCGAACAAGGCCTTGGGTGTGTGGAAGGCAAACAGCGCAGGTGTATCGGGTTGCAGGCGCTTTTGCAGACGTTGGGCGAAGTCCACGGTGATTGCCCAGTCGGAGCGCGCTTCGCCGGGGGGCGCAATGGCTTTGCGGACATTGGAGATGCGCCGCTCCGAGTTGGTCACCGTGCCTTCTTTCTCGCCCCAGCTGGCGGCAGGCAGCAACAGGTCGGCATAGCGCGCTGTTTCGGTGGTCTTGAAGGCCTCCTGAAGTACCACAAACGGGCAGGTTTCCAGCGCCTGTCGGATTCTGTTCTGATCGGGCAGTGATTGTGCCGGGTTGGTACAGGCAATCCACAATGCCTTGATCGTACCGTTCTGCAGTTGTTCGAACAGTTCGATGGCCGACAAACCGGGCTTGGCGGGCAGGCTGTCGACACCCCAGTAGTGCGCAACCTGCGCACGGTGTTCGGGATTGGCTGCGTCGCGATGGCCGGGCAGCAGGTTGGACAGGCTGCCGGTTTCACGTCCGCCCATGGCATTGGGTTGGCCGGTAAGCGAAAAGGGGCCTGCGCCGGGTCGGCCGATCTGCCCGGTGGCCAGGTGCAGGTTGATCAGTGCGCTGTTTTTTGCGCTTCCCGCAGTGGATTGATTCAGCCCCATGCACCACAGCGACAGAAAGCCCGGAGCTTCACCCACCCAACTGGCGCAGGTGTATAGCTGTTCCTGGGTAATGCCGCAGAGGTTTGCTACGCGTTCAGGCGGGTAATCTCGTACCAGCGCTGACAGCGCCTCATAGCCCTGTGTGTGTGAGGCAATGAACTCGGGATCAATCAGGCTTTCACTGATCAGCACATGGAGGATGCCGTGAAACAGCGCAACGTCGGTGCCAGGCTGAATCGCCAGGTGCAGGTCCGCCAGTTCGCAGGTATCGGTGCGCCGTGGGTCGATGACGATGAGTTTCATCTGCGGGCGACGGCTTTTTGCTTCTTCCAGGCGACGAAACAGAATCGGGTGCGCGTAGGCCATGTTGCTGCCGACGATCATCACGCAATCGCTCAGTTCGATATCTTCATAGCTGCAAGGCGGTGCGTCGGCGCCCAGGCTGCGCTTGTAGCCGGCCACGGCCGAAGACATGCACAGCCGTGAGTTGCTGTCGATATTGTTGGTGCCGACCAGTGCACGGGCCAGCTTGTTGAACGCGTAATAGTCCTCGGTCAGCAACTGGCCGGAAATATAGAATGCGACGCTGTCGGGGCCGTGCTCGCGGATGCTGTCGGCGAAGACGTTGGCCGCGTGCTCCAGCGCGGTGTCCCAATCGGTGACGCTGCGTGCCAGGCCTTTGCTCAGGCGTAGTTCCGGATACAGTGCGCGCGCTTCGATGTCCCCGGTCAGGTGCAGGCTTGAACCTTTGCTGCACAACTTGCCGAAGTTGGCCGGGTGCTTCGGGTCACCGCTGACGCCGAGGATATTCTGCCCGTCATGCTCGATCAGCACGCCGCAGCCAACGCCGCAATAGCAGCAGGTGGACGGGGTCACCCGAGTGGTCTGAATGGCGAGGCTGGTCATGCGCAGGCGGCCTCTGGCGCGGCGGGTTTGCCGAATATCAGGTGATTGCGTATGGCATCAATGCCCTGGCCATCACGTATCTGCTGCAAGTACCAGCTTCCGTCCGCGGTGTCGCCATAAAGGCAGGCGCCGACCAGTACGTCGTTCTTGATCACCAGCTTTTTGTAGACGCCGCCGATGGGGTCCGAGAGGGTGATGCTTTCAGTGCCTTCAGCACCCAGAAAGTCCCCGGCGGAAAACAGGTCGATGCCGGTGACTTTCAGCTTGGTCGAGGTCACTGACCCCGGATAACGGGCAAAGCCCAGTTGGGCAAGGTGATTGGCACACACCCGGGCCTGCTCGAACAGCGGCGCCACCAGCCCGTAAGCGATGCCGCGATGGCTGACGCATTCGCCAATCGCATAGATGCGCGGGTCGTAGGTCTGCAAGGTATCGTTGACCAGAATGCCCCGGTTGCAGGGCAGACCAGCCTGTTCGGCCAATTCGGTGTTGGGGCGTATGCCTGCGGCCATGACCACCAGATCGGTGTCGATCACCTCGCCGCTTTTGAATTGTACTGCGCGTACGCGGCCCAGATCATCGCCGAGCAAGGCTTCGGTCTGTTCGTTGAGGCGAAAACCCAGGCCGCGCTTTTCCAGCGCGGCTTGCAGCATCAGCCCGCTGGTTTTGTCCAGTTGGCGCTCCAGCAGCGTCTGGCCGTTGTGAATCACAGTGACCTGCATGCCGCGCAGGCTCAGGCCGTTGGCAGCTTCGAGCCCGAGCAGGCCGCCGCCGATGACCACTGCGCGTTTGTGTGTGACGGCGGTATCGATCATCTGACGGGTGTGGCCGATGTCGCGGTAGCCGATGACGCCTTCCAGCGTATTGCCGGGAACCGGCAGAATAAAGGGTCGTGAGCCGGTGGCGATCAGCAGGCGATCGTAAGAGGCCTGGGTGCCGTCATCGGCGATTACCACGCGTTTGATGCGGTCGATCTTCACCACGCGACGGTTCAGCAACAACTGGATACCGTTGCTTTCGTACCAGGCCAGATCGTTGAGCACGATGTCTTCGAAATTCTGCTCGCCTGCCAGCACTGGGGACAGCATGATGCGGTTGTAGTTGGGGTGTGGCTCGGCACCGAAGACCGTGATGTCATACAGGTCTTCGCTCAGTTTCAGCAACTCTTCGAGTGTGCGCACGCCGGCCATGCCGTTGCCTATCATCACCAGTTTGAGTTTTTTCATCTTGCCTCCGAGTCACTGCAGCGCGTGCTCGACACGTTTCGCGCAAACAAAAAAAGGCGTCCCGCCAGTTGCCTGACGGGGACGCCTTTGTCCGGTCCCGTTCTATCGGGAGGCGCAGCCTTCATCGTTGAGGGCTACGCGTTATGAATGATCTGCACAAGACCATGCAGCGCCTGTGCCAACTCGCATTCACTTGCGTAAAGGGGATTTCGGTCGATGCCTCAGGCTATTTCTGCACTGCGTTGAGGCGTGCTGCACAGAAGCAGGGCGGTCTGGTTCAGTGATGGCTCATGAGCCAGATCACCAGGAGGAGATTGAGCAGCATCGAGATCAGTGCCAGCGTTTGCCAGACTTTGAGCGGTTCGCGTTCCAGCAACGGGCGCGGTTTTGCTACCACCGGGCGATGCTCGGCCTGCTCCATTTCCAGCAACCACTGCTCGGCGGTTTCGTAACGCTGGTGCGGGTCGGCTTGCAGTGCCTTGTCCAGACTCTGGCTCAGCCATTGCGGCAGATCCGGTCGATAACGGCTGGCGGCGATCGGCGTGCCGAAGCGGCGATGCTGAAAGGCTTCGATCTCGCCATAGGGGTAGTGGCCTGTCAGCAGGTAGTACAGCGTGACGCCTGCCGCATACAGATCTTGCTGCGGATGCGGCTCAGCGCCGTTGAAGGCTTCCGGGGCGATGTAGCTCGGGGTGCCGGGCAAGTCGTCAGCGTTGCCAGTTGACAATCCTGGGCAGTAAGCCAGGCCGAAATCCAGCAGGCGCAGTTCGCCATCATCTGCCAGCAACAGGTTTTCCGGTTTGATATCGCGATGAATGATGTTGCGCCGATGCAGCAGGCCCGCAGCGCGCAACAGTCGGGTCGCGAGGTCCTGCCATTGAGCCAGCGGCAGCGGCCCGTTGCGCGTGAAAACCTCGGCCAGTGTATTTCCGCAATACTCGCGCATCACGTAATACAGGTGCTGACGGTCTGCCAACGGATGGACCTCGGGAAAGAAGCGCCCGGCAACCCGGCGCAAAAACCACTCTTCAAGCAATAACCCCTGGCCAGCACCCGATTCGTCATGTCGGCTGGCGGGCAGGGTTTTCAGAAGCCACGGTTGGCCGTGGGTATCGGTCACCCGATAAAGGATGGACTGGCGCGACTGCGCCGCGATATTGCCAACCGTCCAGCCTTCGAAGGCCTGGCCCGCCTTGAGCGCGGGTGGCAGTGGCCATTGCTGCAATTGCAGCAGCGTGTCCCCCAGATCGTCCTCGCCCAGGCTATCGACCTGAATCAGCAGGGCGCTGGCATTGTCCTGGCTGCCTGCCAGATGCGCCGCGCTGACCAGGGTTTTCACCGCCGAGTCGAGGTTGTCCTGCTCGGTCAGAATCGAGCGGATGCTTGCATCGCCAAGAGTTGCCCAGATACCGTCGCTGACCAGCAACAGCCGCTCACCTTCACACAGCTCGCCGTCCAGATAGTCCATGACCACGTATTGGTCCAGGCCCAGCGCGCGCTTGAGCACATGCTGCATGTCGGCCTGTTCCCAGACGTGGTCTTCACTGATGCGCTTTAGCGTACCGGCCTGCCAGCGATAAGCCCGGCAGTCACCGACATGGGCAAGGGTGAAGCGTCGTCCGCGCAGCACCAGAGCGCTGAGGGTAGTCAGTAAACCATTGGCCAGCAGCCAGCGATTCTGCGCCAGCAGCAGGCGGTCGAGAGACTGGGCCACGCCCCAGGTTTCCGGCGTGGCGTAATAGTCGAGCGCCAGCGCCTGTAGCGTGGACTGCGCAGCCAGTGCGCCATCGGCACACTGGCTGACGCCGTCGGCAAGGGCGAACAGATAGCCCTTGCTGGCGGCCAGTGTCGGGGCCGGAGTCACCAGGCGCAGAGCATCCTGATTTTCTGCGCGCGGACCGCTGGCGCTGAATTGAGCGAACTGCAGTTGCAGCGTCATCGGCGGTTCAGACTCGCGCCGCGGTCACAGCCGCCGAACCCCAGGTGGTTCTCCAGCGACGCTTGACGTTAAGCAGACCGAACCAGGCCAGCACTGCCAGGCCTGCGAACAGCCATAGGCCCAACTGGTAATCGCCAGTGTTCTGTTTGATGGTGCCCAGACCCGCTGCCAGCAGGAAGCCACCGATGCCGCCGGCCATGCCGATCAGGCCGGTCATGACCCCGATTTCCTTGCGGAAACGCTGCGGAACCAGCTGAAAGACTGCGCCATTACCGGCACCCAGGCCCAGCATCGCGGCAACGAACAGAGCCAGTGCTGCCCACGAACTTGGCAGGTTGAAACCCACCGCCGCGATACCGATGGCCGCAACGGCGTACATCACGGTCAACGTACGAATCCCGCCAAAGCGGTCAGCCAGCGCGCCACCGAGAGGGCGCATCAGGCTGCCGCCGAAGACACAGGCAGCGGTGTAGTAACCGGCAGTAATCGGGCTCAAGCCATATTGGTCGTTGAAATAGCCGGGCAGGGCGCTGGCCAGGCCGATGAAGCCGCCGAACGTCACGCTGTAGAAAAACATGAACCACCAGCTGTCACGATCACCCAGCGCCTTTAGGTAATCCGCCATGGATTTGGGCTTGCTGCGCTCCGGGGCGTTGCGCGCCATAAGCGTGAAAGCGATCAGGGTCAGAACCAGCGGGATCAGCGCCAGGCCGAATACGTTGCCCCAGCCGAAACTGGCGGCCAGTACCGGCGCGATCAATGCTGCCAGTACGGTGCCCGAGTTGCCCGCACCGGCTATGCCCATCGCCTTGCCTTGGTGCTGCGGTGGATACCATTGCGACGCCAGGGGCAGCGCGACGGCGAATGAAGCACCGGCCATACCCAGGAACAGGCCCAGCAGCAGTACCTGACCGTAGGTGTGAATGCCCAGTTGCCAGGCCGCCAGCAGTGCGCCGATGACAATCACCTGGCCAATGATGCCAGCAGTCTTGGGCGACAGCTGGTCCGCCAGCAGGCCCATGAAAAAGCGCAGCACGGCACCCGCCAGAATCGGCGTGGCGACCATCAGGCCACGTTGCTGAGTGGTCAGGTGCAGGTCAGTGGCAATCTGCACCGCCAGCGGGCCAAGCAGATACCAGACCATGAAACTCAGGTCGAAATAGAGAAACGCCGCAAACAGGGTCGGTTTATGGCCTGCCTTCCAGAAGCTTGTATCCATGTGTACACCTCATCATCTGCTAGTTAGTCAGTCGGGCCATGACCGCGACACGGGTATTCCAGACGCTGTGGTGGAGTGTTCCGAATGACGGCGACTCCACCGGCCCCGTCGCCGGGGCCAAAACGCAAAAAACGTCGCCTCTCTGTCCACATGAGCGGAAAGAGATGAGCGACGTCTTTGTCGTAAAAAGGTGATAGCCGCCGTTGGCTACCGTGCGATTGCTAAAGCAAGAGATGGGCCAATGGCGTTGCAAGCGATTAGCCGCAAGCTGCGAGCGGGTTTGGGTGATTCCCGGGAAGCAGGCGAGGGCCGGTCAGTGACCTTGAAGCGGGCGCTCGCCAGCAAAGCGCTGTAAAACAGGGCGCGCCGCGAGCGACAGTCTGCAGCCTGAAAGGGCAAGATCACGCATGGCCATTGAAGAGTTTATTAAAGTTCAATGGCGGTATTATTATTTCATGTGCCATTAGTGTTGGTGTTAAGTACTGTCATTGTGATGCTGTTTTGACGTGCTTGTATGACGGTTTTAATAGCGCTGATCAAGAAGTGTTAATATTTATTAATATTCTGTTTATTGAGGTTGTACGATAACACCAGTCTCAATATTTAATTTACATTGCCCGGCATCTCTGACAGCATTCATTGCACCGTGATTAACACGGCTCATCCATCAGGAAATGAATTTACTCTTCACTACGGCGATCTGTAATTGCAAATTGCCTGTCAATTTCGATAAATGTTTACTTTTTAAAAAGTAATCGGCTACTCGCTCTTTTTCCGGTTTTCAGTTGCCCCCAAGGGCTTGAAACACCGATCCCGGGTACCTCCCGGCAATACAGCCGCGCCGACCGGGCTGTCTTCCTCTTCGCGCTTCATTGCAGGCGCCAATAAAGGACATCATCATGAGTAACATCAATTACGCATCCACCATCTGGTCCAGAGCTGATGCGCTGAAGGTCAATGAAAATGATCCGACTACCACGCAGCCTCTGGTAAGCCCGGATTTTCCGGTCATGAGTGATACTGTATTCATCTGGGACACCATGCCGTTGCGCGAGCTTGACGGCACCGTGGTTTCAGTCAACGGCTGGTCGGTAATCGTCACGCTGACGGCTGACCGCCACCCCGACGATCCGCAGTATGTCGGTGCCAATGGCCGCTATGACATCAAGCGTGACTGGGAAGATCGTCATGGCCGGGCACGCATGTGCTACTGGTACTCGCGCACCGGAAAGGACTGGATCTTCGGTGGCCGGGTAATGGCCGAAGGTGTGTCGCCAACCACCCGGGAGTGGGCGGGCACACCCGTACTGTTGAATGATAAAGGCGATATCGACCTGTACTACACCTGTGTAACGCCGGGGGCGGCAATTGCCAAAGTACGTGGCCGTATTGTGACGTCCGACAAGGGCGTGGAATTGAAAGACTTTACGGAGGTGAAAACACTGTTCGAGGCCGACGGCAAATATTACCAAACCGAAGCGCAGAACTCGACCTGGAACTTTCGCGACCCCAGTCCGTTTATTGATCCCAATGATGGCAAGTTGTACATGGTTTTTGAAGGCAATGTCGCCGGCGAACGCGGCACGCATACAGTAGGCGCCGCAGAACTTGGTCCTGTTCCGCCAGGTCATGAGGAAACAGGCGGTGCCAGATTTCAAGTCGGTTGTATCGGACTGGCCGTTGCGAAAGACCTCAGTGGTGATGAGTGGGAAATACTTCCGCCGCTGGTCACCGCAGTAGGCGTCAATGATCAGACTGAACGCCCGCATTATGTCTTTCAGGACGGCAAGTATTACTTGTTCACCATCAGCCACAAGTTTACTTATGCCGATGGTGTTACGGGTCCGGATGGTGTTTACGGGTTTGTCGGCGAGCATTTGTTCGGGCCTTACCGGCCGATGAACGCTTCCGGCCTGGTGTTGGGCAATCCGCCTGCACAGCCATTTCAGACCTACTCGCACTGTGTGATGCCGAACGGTCTGGTGACCTCGTTCATCGACAGCGTACCCACCTCTGGCGAGGATTACCGCATTGGCGGTACCGAGGCACCGACGGTGAGGATTCTACTGGAGGGCGATCGCTCGTTTGTGCAGGAAGTGTATGACTACGGCTACATCCCCGCGATGAAGAACGTGGTGCTGAGCTGACCGACTGCACGCATTAACCTGGTAGCGGAAGAACGCCTGTGCGAGCAGGCGTTCTTCGCTCGTTTACCCCAGCAACTCGCTCATCGCGATAATTTGCTCGGCCACCTGAATCAGCTTTTGCTGGCGACTCATCGCCTGACGCCGCATCAGGGTGTATGCGTCTTCCTCGTTGCAATCCTTCATTTTCATCAGCAGCCCCTTGGCCAGCTCGATGCGCTTGCGTTCGGCCAGTTGCTGATCGCGGGCATGCAGTTGCGCACGCAGTGCCTGATCGCTCTCGAAACGGGCCATCGCCACGTCCAGAATCGGTTGCAACCGTTGGGCCTGGATACCCTCGACGATATACGCACTGACCCCGGACTTGATTGCCTGGCGCATCACGCCCGGATCGTGCTCGTCGGTGAACATCACGATGGGCCGCGGCTGGTCACGGCTGACCAGCACCACTTGCTCCATTACGTCGCGTCCTGGCGATTCGGTGTCGATCAGGATGACGTCCGGGCGCACCGCTTCAACGCGGGCGGGCAAGTCGATGATCAGTCCGGATTCGTCGATTACTTCAAAACCGGCCTCTATCAATGCCGATTTGAGGCGACCGACTTTTCTGGCCGTGTCATTGATAAGCAGGATACGCAGCATGGTCACGTTCTCCGTCAACGACTGGCCACAGCGGGCGCGTTGGCGGCCAGCGAATGGAGCTTGAAGCTACGCGCGTAGCCCGCCGGATCGCTGCCGTCCCAGACCTTGCCATCGATCAACTGACTGCTGCGCAGGGTTGCAGTGGGGGCGTCGATGCCCAGCGCATCAGCTGCCTGGCGATACAGGTCCAGTTGCTGGACACGGCTGGCGACAGCGAGGTAGTCAGGATCTTCACGCAACAGGCCCCAGCGCCGGAACTGAGTCATGAACCACATGCCGTCGGACAGCCACGGATAATTGACCTGCCCCTGATCATGGAAACTGACTGCATGTGGGTCCTGCCAGTGATTGCCGAGGCCGTCGCTGTAGTGGCCAAGCAGGCGTGGCTCGATGCAGTCCGGCGAGGTATCCAGATAATCCGCACCGCTGAGCAACTGTGCGGTGCTGCGCCGGTTATGGTCGCTTTGCTCGATGAAACGGCTCGCTTCCAGTACGGCCATGATCAGCGCTCTGGCGGTGTTGGGGTTCTGCTCGACGAACTCACGGGTACAGCCCAGCACCTTGCCCGGGTGATCCGGCCAGATCGACTGGCTGGTCGCCATGGTGAAGCCCAGTTGCTGCTGAACGGCGCTGGCGCCCCAGGGTTCGCCGACGCAGAAACCGTCGATGCGCCCAGCCTGCAGGTGTTGCGCCATTTGCGTGGGTGGCACCACGACACTGGTCACATCATCGAGCGGATGGATGCCTTGGCTGGCCAGCCAGTAGTAGAGCCACATGGCGTGGTTGCCGGTGGGGAAGGTCTGCGCGAAGGTCAGCCTTGATCCGCTTTGGTGCGCGCGTTTGTCCAGTGCTTCAGGAGTGATCACGCCCGCCTCCTGCAACTCGCGGGACAGGTTGATGCACTGGCCGTTCTGGTTGAGTCCCATGAGGATGGCCATGTCGGTCGCCGGACCACCGCTGATGCCCAGTTCCACCGCATAGATCAGACCATACAGGCTGTGTGCCGCCTGCAACTGCCCGCTGACCAGTCTGTCGCGCAGCCCGGCCCAGGAGGTCTGACGCTCGAGGTTCAGGCTCAGGCCGTATGGCTGGGCGAAACCCTGAGTGGCCGCAACCACCAGCGGGGCGCAGTCGGTCAATGCCATGAAGCCCACGTCCAGGCTGTTCATTTCCGGGGCGTCACTACCGGCCACCCAGTCCAGCGCATTACCGGTTCGTTCGTTCATCGCGCGTGCTTCATCAAAGGTCCGTCCAGAAAAAAGGCGTCGTCCGACCCATTGCAATGCAAGTGTCGAAGCGACGCCGTTGTCCATGCACCGCTCCGCCGTTGGAGTGAGTGCCGATAGCGGTTTCAAGCAAGGCATATGCCATCGCCGGGGAAGAGTGAGCAACAAGTTTGTCGCGCGCCTCGCCTGACAGGCCTGCACGCGTCTATAATCGCCACCCTGAATTCAGCTGCTCACGAGCCCATCCCGCCATGTATAACCTGGCCCGCCAGTTACTGTTCAAACTTTCTCCGGAAACCTCTCATGACCTGTCGCTGGACCTGATCGGTGCAGGCGGGCGGCTGGGCCTTAATGGCCTGCTGAGCAAGTCCCCGGCGAAGTTGCCGGTCAGTGTGATGGGGCTGGAATTTCCCAACCCTGTGGGGCTGGCAGCAGGTCTGGACAAAAACGGTGCAGCCATTGATGGCTTTGCGCAGCTGGGTTTCGGCTTCGTCGAGATCGGTACTGTGACGCCACGTCCACAGCCGGGCAACCCCAAACCGCGCATTTTCCGCCTGCCGCATGCCGAGGCGATCATCAATCGCATGGGCTTCAACAATCTGGGCGTCGATAACCTGGTGTCCCGAGTCCAGGCGGCAAAGTATCGCGGCATTCTGGGCATCAATATCGGCAAGAACTTCGACACGCCGGTCGAGCGTGCGGTGGACGATTACCTGATCTGCCTGGACAAGGTCTATGCCCACGCCAGCTACGTCACCGTCAACGTCAGCTCACCCAACACGCCGGGGCTGCGCAGTCTGCAGTTCGGTGACTCGCTCAAGCAACTGCTCCAGGCCCTGAGCCTGCGCCAGCAGGAACTGACGCAGCGGCACGGCAGACGCGTGCCGTTGGCGATCAAGATTGCCCCGGACATGAGCGATGAAGAAACCGTGCTGGTGGCCTCTGCACTGATCGAGTCGGGCATGGATGCGGTGATTGCCACCAACACCACGCTCAGCCGCCAGGGCGTGGAAGGGCTGCCGCATGGCGATGAAGCGGGTGGTCTGTCGGGCGCGCCGGTGCGGGAAAAAAGCACGCACATCGTCAAGGTGCTGGCCGGTGAGCTGGCAGGTCGTCTGCCGATCATTGCCGCTGGTGGTATCACTGAAGGCCGGCATGCCGCCGAGAAGATAGCCGCAGGTGCCAGTCTGGTGCAGATCTATTCCGGTTTCATCTACAAGGGCCCTGCGCTGATTCGCGAATCGGTGGACGCCATTGCGGCAATGCCACCGGCCGTACGCTGAATCGAAGGTAAAAAAAGGGGCTCCTCGAGAGAGCCCCTGGGCGTTGGCCCGCCGCCCGGGTCGGGCGTGCATGGTACAGGTGTGAATCAGTCAATCATGTGGGTGGCCCGACAGAGGCCTGAAAGTCTTTGAATCGCCTCATCCGACCGCGTGAAGTTCGTTGAGTCTGTGGATGCCCGCAGTGCCGGTCATACCGTCCCAGTTGTCGCCGCGTCCTTCGCGCCAGCCATTGATCCATGCCTGGCGTACTGACGGTAGAGTAAAAGGGCAAAGCTCACGGGATTTACCATGAACGCCGTATTGATATCCGCGTAAAAATGCTCTTTCCAACGGATCACGCTTAAGTCTTCTCATAGGGTAATGCCCTCGTCTGTTGACTGTAATATCCCTGAGACCCCGTGATGAGGTCGGGCAGAATCTTCTGCCGTTGGGGCCCGCTGCCGGCGTCGCGGACCTTGATGTCATAACCGTTGCGGAGATGACCTGAGACGATTTCTAACCAAAGCACAGGTCGGTGTGAATGATCGTTTTGTCATAAGCACGTCACATTCAGGTCTGTCGAGCAATAAGCGATGGTCTGGTCAGACACTGATTGTTTGGCGCAGCCCTTTTGACGCAGGGGTTTGCGAGCCAGATGAGATCGCTTGTCAGTCTCGTATGGTGGCCTAATGCCTTGGCTGGTTAAGCGACGAAGGGTCGCGATGGGCACGGTAGAAATGTGACTTTTCCAGCGTGACTTTTTAATTACGTCTTTTTATTGCCGACATCGTCCCGGCGGATATCTGTTCTAATACTCCCGAAAACTGCCGCAATGACATGACAGGATCATGCGGTGGACCGGCACACATCACGTGCCACGCAGGCGTTCTCCACGAAAGACGCCTGTTCAAATCTGGCAGGGCAATGCGTTGCCCGCCGCAGACGGCTCAGGCCCTGGAATACACATGTCGGATCGCTACGAACTTTTCCTTACTTGCCCCAAAGGCCTCGAAGGACTGCTTGCCGAGGAAGCTACGGCACTGGGTCTGCAAGAGACCCGCGAGCACACATCGGCCATTCGCGGCTCGGCCGACATGGAGACCGCCTACCGGCTGTGTCTATGGTCGCGGCTAGCCAACCGCGTGCTGCTGGTGCTCAAGCGCTTCCCGATGAAGGACGCCGAAGACCTGTATCACGGCGTACTGGATGTCGAGTGGCATGATCATCTCGAGTCCGATGGCACCATCGCAGTGGAGTTCAGTGGCCACGGGTCGGGCATCGATAACACCCACTTCGGTGCATTGAAGGTCAAGGATGCGATCGTCGACAAGCTGCGTACTCCGGATGGCGAGCGGCCGTCAGTGGACAAGATCAACCCTGACCTGCGCGTGCACCTGCGCCTGGATCGCGGCGAGGCCATTCTGTCTCTCGACCTCTCTGGCCACAGCCTGCACCAGCGCGGCTATCGCCTGCAGCAAGGTGCTGCGCCCCTGAAGGAAAACCTTGCCGCCGCGATCCTGATCCGCGCTGGCTGGCCGCGCATCGCTGCCGAGGGCGGCGCGCTGGCTGACCCGATGTGCGGTGTCGGTACGTTTCTGGTCGAGGCCGGGATGATCGCCGCCGACATCGCCCCGAACATCAAGCGTGAACGCTGGGGCTTCTCGGCCTGGCTGGGCCACGTCCCGGCGCTGTGGCGCAAGCTGCACGACGAAGCGCTGGCCCGCGCAGAAGCCGGGTTGGCCAAAACGCCTTCATGGATTCGCGGTTACGAGGCCGATCCGCGGCTGATCCAGCCTGGGCGCAACAACATCGAACGTGCTGGTCTGAGTGACTGGATCAAGGTCTATCAGGGCGAAGTCGCGACCTTCGAACCGCGTCCGGATCAAAACCAGAAAGGTCTGGTGATCTGCAACCCTCCGTACGGCGAACGCCTGGGTGATGAAGCCAGCCTGCTTTATCTCTACCAGAATCTGGGCGAGCGCCTGCGTCAGGCCTGCCTTAACTGGGAAGCTGCGGTGTTCACCGGCGCGCCTGACCTGGGCAAGCGCATGGGCATTCGCAGCCACAAGCAGTATTCGTTCTGGAACGGTGCCTTGCCGTGCAAATTGCTGCTGATCAAGGTCACGCCTGATCAGTTCGTGACCGGCGAGCGTCGCACACCCGAGCAGCGTCAGATCGAGCGCGAGAACCCTGTCGAAGTTGAAGTTGTTGAAAGAAAGCTCAACAAGAACGGCAACCCGATCAAGCCGGAACCGGTGGTGGTCGAACAGGCGCGCCTGAGCGAAGGCGGGCAGATGTTTGCCAATCGCCTGCAAAAGAACCTCAAGCTGATGGGCAAATGGGTGCGCCGCGAAGGTATCGATTGCTACCGCGTCTACGACGCCGACATGCCTGAATACTCGCTGGCGATCGACCTGTATCACGACTGGGTTCACGTTCAGGAATACGCAGCGCCCAAGTCCATCGATCCGGAAAAGGCTTCGGCCCGGCTGTTCGATGCACTGGCGGCCATTCCGCAGGCGCTGAACATTGACAAGAACCGTGTGGTGATCAAACGTCGCGAGCGTCAGAGCGGCACCAAACAATATGAGCGTCAAAGCGCGCAGGGCCAGTTTCTGGAAGTCAGTGAAGGCGGCGTCAAGCTGCTGGTCAATCTGACCGACTACCTCGACACCGGCCTGTTTCTCGACCATCGTCCGATGCGTATGCGTATCCAGCGCGAGGCCTCCGGCAAGCGCTTCCTGAACTTGTTTGCCTACACCGCGACGGCCAGCGTGCATGCCGCCAAGGGCGGCGCGCGCAGCACCACCAGCGTCGACTTGTCGCGTACTTACCTGGACTGGGCGCGGCGTAACCTGTCACTGAACGGCTTCTCCGACAAGAACCGTCTGGAGCAAGGGGACGTGATGGCCTGGCTGCAGGCCAATCGCGACGAGTACGACCTGATCTTCATCGATCCGCCGACGTTCTCCAACTCCAAGCGCATGGAAGGCATTTTTGATGTGCAGCGTGATCAGGTCGAGCTGATCGATCTGGCCATGGCGCGTCTGGCACCGGGTGGCGTGCTGTACTTCTCCAACAACTTCCGCAAGTTCGTGCTCGATGAAAATCTGAGTCAGCGCTATGCGGTCGAGGATATTACCGCGCAAACCATCGACCAGGATTTTGCCCGCAACGGCAAGATTCACCGCGCCTGGAAAATCATGGCGCGTGCCTGATACGGTGTGTGATGAGCTTGCCTGTAACAGTTTTGTACAGGTTTGCTCATCGCTCCCTATGAAAATTACTGGCGAATAGCTATAACAGAAGTCATAGCCAGCTTGACGCTTCAGCATGTTGGCGTCATGAGTTTCTGTGTATGACAGCGAAACGGTTCAGGCTCAGAGTTCTGAGTTTCATCAACGGCCAGCTCTCAGCGTGGCCAATAGCCGTTTTGGCATTGATGGTCGGAGCGGCACTTACCATCATGTTGGCGCTGGCCGACAATGAGCTGTACCAGCGTCAATTGCGCCAGCGTTTCGACATGCTTGCTGCGGAGCGCTTCAGTCGTCTTCAGGAGCGTCTGGACCGGCAGGTCACTCGTCTGGACACCCTGTGTCGCTTCTTTATCTTTTCCCATCAGGTCGAGCAATCGGAATTCGACGGCTTTGTCGCGCCATTGCTGATTGGAACCCAGGCCTACGCCTGGAACCCGAAAGTAACGCTGGCGGAGCGGGCCGCTTTTGAACAGCAGGCGCGCGAGGAGAGCTCAGCCGAATATTTCATAAGAGAAATGGATGAAAACGGTGCGTTGAAAACCGCCACTGTACGCAACGAGTATTTTCCGGTTCGATTCATCCAGACACTCAGCAAAGTTCCGACGCCGTCGGGGTTTGATATAGCCTCGGAGCCGGTACGTCATGTCGCTCTTGAGCGTGCGCGTTTGCTCAAGCGCATTGTTGCAACGCCTCGTATCAGCCTGTTGGCCCTTGACCCGTCAGACACGTACGGAATTTTGCTGGTGGCGCCGGTGTTCTCCATCGGCCAGTCGCCTTCCGAATTGAGAGGCTATGTCACTGCAGTGATCAGCCTGACGCAATTGATGAGCATCGGCACAGCGGAGCAGGACAATCTTGCGGTCACCATGCTTGACCTCAGTTCGCCGGCAAAGCCTGAGCAGGTTTACCAGTCGCCGGTCGTAGCAGTACGCAATCATTTGTATGCCAGCAGCCTGCTGAGCCTCGGTGACAGGGATTATCTGGTCGAGGTTCGCCCTACGGAAATCTTCAGCCAGAGCAATCAGACCATGATGCCGGGCCGGGTGCTGTGGCTTGGCGGGCTTTTGAGCCTGATGCTCAGCGCGTTGCTCTACAGCCTGATCAGCCAGCGTCAGCGAGCGCTGCAGCGTGTGGCGCAGCGTACCCGTGAGTTGCGCCAGCGCGGGCAGCAGTTACGGGCGGCGCACGGGCAATTGCGCAGTGTGCTGGACGCCGCGACCGAAGTGGCGATCATTGCAACCGACCTGGATGGGTTGATCAAGACGTTCAACGTCGGTGCGCAGAAAATGCTGGGTTATTCTCAGGAAGAGGTACTGGGCAGGCTGCGCCTCATGGACCTTTATCAGCCGTCCGAGCTGGAGGCCCGCGCGAGTGTATTGAGCAAGGACCGCGGGCACCCGATCAGCGCTTCCCGGCTGATGTTTCTCGACGCCGTGCAAGACGGTCATCACCCTTCGCAGGAGTGGACCCTGCAGCGCAGTGACGGCAGCACCCTGGTGGTGAACATGCTGGTTACCGCCGTGCGCGACGATCAGGGGCTCTGGACCGGGTATCTGGCGGTGTGCATCGACGTCACGGAGCACAAGCGCGTCAACGAAGCACTTGCCGAACAAGGGCAATTGTTGAAAAAACTTGGCTCGCAGGTGCCTGGCGGCATTTATCAGTATCACCTGGCCATCGACGGCAGTGCGCGCTTCAGATACGCCAGCGCTGGCATGTGCGAGCTGTTTGAAGTCGATGAAGCGCAGTTGCTGGGCGATTCCGAGGCCGTTCTGCGACGTATCCAGCCACCGGATCTGACGCGCGTCAGAAGCTCTATTCTGGCCAGCGCGAAGCATCTGACACCCTGGAGCGAGGAGTACCGTGTCGACCTGCCACGCAAGGGCCAGCGCTGGCTCCGCGCTGCTTCCACGCCAGAACGGTTGGTAGATGGCAGCGTGCTATGGCACGGTTTTGTGTCCGACATCACCGACCTCAAGCGTGTCGAACAGGAGTTGCGCGCGCTGTCGGTCACCGACGTACTGACGGGTGCCTACAACCGGCGCTATTTCCAGGACCGCATGCAGGCCGAGCTGAAAAGGATCGACCGGCACGGCGGTAACCTGTCGATCATCATGCTCGATATCGATCATTTCAAGCGCATCAATGATCGTTTCGGGCATGCCGCAGGCGATCAGGTGCTCAAGGCGATTTCGGAAAAGATCAGCCAGCGCCTGCGTAGCGATGATGTGTTCTGCCGCCTTGGGGGTGAAGAGTTCATGGTGATCTGCCCGGGCACACGGGGTTCGCAGGCGTATCAACTGGCTTTGAGCCTGCGCGAGGGCTTGCGTAACCAGGTTATCGAAGGCGTCGATCAGGTTGTGACGGCCAGCTTCGGCATCGCCAGCTGGAGAGCCGGTGAGGGGATCGACACAATGTTGTTGCGCGCTGACTCGGGTGTCTATGCCGCCAAACAGGCCGGTCGCGATCGGGTCGAGCCTGAGCAGATCTGACGCACACAGACCCGCTTCGAAAGCGGGTCTGCTGGTTACAAGCGGCGGGTGGTTATTGCTGGATCGAGACCGTGGTGTTGGTCAGTTTCGGCTGTCGATACAGATCGACCAGTACCTCGTCCAGTATCGAGGATGCGCCAAACGGACGCGGGTCGTTGAGGATCGCCACGACCGCCCAGGTGTTGCCGTTGCTGTCGCGGCTGAAGCCGGCAATAGCGCGAACCGTGTTCAGCGTGCCTGTCTTGATGTGCGCTTCACCCAGCAACGGGGTGCGCTTCAGACGTTTACGCATGGTGCCGTCCATGCCTGCCAACGGCATCGAACTCATGAATTCGGCAGCATACGGGCTGCGCCACGCAGCCTGCAGAATAATGGCCATCTCACGGGCACTGACACGTTCCGCACGCGACAGGCCGGAGCCGTTCTCCATGACCAGATGCGGCGCGGTGATGCCTTTTTTCGCCAGCCACTGGCGGATGACGCGCTGGGCAGCCTTGCCGTCGTCACCGTCAGCTTCATTGCGGAACTCTTCACCCAGGCTCAGAAACAGTTGCTGGGCCATGGTGTTGTTGCTGAATTTATTGATGTCACGAATGACTTCCACCAGATCCGGCGAAAAAGCCTTGGCCAGAAGCTTGGCATTACCGGGCAAAACGCCAACGCGGTCCTTGCCCTGGATAGTGCCGCCCAGTTCCTGCCAGATGGCCCGTACTGCGCCTGCCGCATAGGTCGGATGGTCAAGCAGCGAAAGGTAGGTCTGCGAATTGCAGCCGTTGCCCAACTGGCCAGTCACCGTCACATTGACGCTGCCGTCAGGCTGGGTGACCGGGTTGTAGCGCACATCCCCGGTGCATTGCTTTGATGCGCTCGCCTTCACCTGGTTGTCGATGCGAATGGTCGCAATCGGCGGCTCGACCGAGACCAGAATTCTGCCGTCATCGTTTCGGGTCACGAAGCGCAATGCCTTGAGATTGACCATCAGCGCATCAGGCTTGACCAGAAACGGCTTGTTATCATCGTTGCCGTCATCATTGAATTCGGGCAATTGCGGCTGCACAAAATGGCTGCGGTCCAATACCAGGTCACCGGTCACCTGTTGCACACCATTGGCGCGCAGGTCACGCATCAGCAGCCAGAGTTTTTCCATATTCAGCTTTGGATCGCCGCCGCCTTTGAGGTACAGGTTGCCGCGCAGCACGCCGTTGCTCAGGGTGCCATCGGTGAAGAATTCGGTTTTCCACTGGTGGGTAGGGCCGAGCATTTCCAGCGCGGCGTAGGTGGTGATCAGCTTCATGGTTGAGGCCGGGTTGACCGATACGTCGGCATTGAACACGGTCGGCGTGCCCGGCCCGTTGAGCGGCAACATCACCAGCGAAAGCGCGTCATCGCCGAGTTTGCTGGCTTTCAGAGCCTGTTGAACCTTGGGGGGCAGCGTGGTGTTGATGACGGCAGCGTAGGAGGGCAGAGCCAGTGGCAAAAGAATTGACGCGAGCAACAATGGACGTAGCGACTTGATCATTGAATAAAACCCTACTGCAAGGGGGGACATAAAAAAGAGGGCATGGATGAATTCCCTCGGTAACTATTTCGCTGCGATGTTGATAACTATAGTAGTGAATGCGTAGCGGGCTTTTTTGTAACATACAGTGCCACGCATGAAACGACCCGCATTATGCCCCAAGCAGGGCAGGCTTGTGATGGGGGGCAGGCCGGTAAACGTTATTTTTTATCGATTGGGCCTGCATCACTGTCGCAAGACCGGATATCCATGACAGACCGCAATTGTCGGGCTTTTAAATCGTCAAGCTGGTAAAGTGCCGCCCGATATTTATTGATGAGGATTGTCCCATGGCCACTAACCGCTCCCGCCGTCTGCGCAAAAAACTGTGTGTGGACGAGTTCCAGGAATTGGGTTTTGAACTGAACCTGGACTTCAAGCAAGAGCTGGATGACAAGGCAATCGATGCTTTCCTTGACGCTTTTCTGAAAGAAGCAATGGAAGCCAACGGTCTTGGTTATGTGGGCGGCGACGACTTCGGTCTGGTTTGCCTGAGCAAGCGTGGCTCGGTCAGCGAAGAACAGCGTGTTGCTGTCGAAGCCTGGCTCAAAGGCCGCAGTGAACTGACAGAAGTCACTGTCAGCCCGCTGATCGACGTCTGGTACCCGGAAAAAGAAATCAACCCGGCCGCCTGATGTAACGGGAGGCAGGCCAGCGCCTGCCTCTCTTGCTTTTCCCCCGCTTGTTCCCCTTCGCTACATCGTCTTTGAAACGTCTTCAGTCAGGTTTCGCCTGCTGCAGAATCAGCGCGTCCTCAAGCTCGATCATCGCCAGTTCGACAACCTGCTGACAGGTATGGAACTGTTCATCCGGCGTGTCCGCTTCGCAGGCCTGCTCAAGTGCATCGCAGGCATCGACCACCCTTGAAGCGCTGATGATCCGTGCGGCACCTTTGATCCTGTGGGCCAGGTCGCGGGTTTTCCTGCGATTGTTCTCCGGTATCAGTCTGGCCAGCAACAGCCGGTCCTCGTGATTGCTTTGCAGCAGCTGCGCAAGCAGGCGTTCAACCATTTCCGGACGGTTACCGGTCAGGTTGCTGATGCTGTCGAGGCTGAACGGCAGAGGTGTGCGCGACAGCGGCGAAACGGCTGTCAGCCGTTCGCTGAGCATCGAAAGGCTGATGGGTTTGAAGAGGCAGTCGTCCATGCCTGCTGCGCGGCAGCGCTCGATCTCGTCAGGCTGCGCATTGGCCGTGAAGCCCCAGACCGGACAGCGTGGCTGGCCGTCTGCGTCTTCAATTGCGCGGATTGCAGTGGTCATGTCATAGCCGTTCATGACCGGCATGTTGCAGTCGACAACCACCAGATCAAAGGTATCGGTCTTCCAGTGCTCAAGCCCCTGCGCGCCGTTTTCGGCCATTTCGCAGTGGTGACCTAGAAAACCGAGTTGCTGGCAGAGCAGCAGCCGGTTGGCAGGATGGTCGTCGACGATCAGGATCCGTAGCGTCTGGTGAGCGACGGCTAGCGGTGGCGTAGTAACGGGCTGGCCTGTGAGTGGTTCAAGCGTGGTAAGCACCAGGTTCATACTGATCCGGGTGCCTTGGCCTGGTACGCTATCAAGCGAGAGGTTGCCGCCCATCATCATGCAAAGGCTGCGGCAAATCACCAGGCCCAGCCCGGCACCGGTGCGCGCCATCTGCCCGGTGTTATCGGCCTGGGCAAAGGGCTCGAACAAACGCTGCTGGTCTTCGGCGCTGATGCCTATACCGCTGTCCTGAACGGTAATGTGCAAGTGCAGCAGTTGCGGGTCCGGGCTCTCGGCTGCCTGCAGCACGATCTTGATCCGTCCCATAGGGGTGAACTTGATGGCGTTGCTTACGAGGTTGGACAGTATCTGTTTGAAGCGCAGAGGGTCGATCAGCACATCGGCGTTGATCCGGCTGTCCAGTTCCAGCACCAGGTCGAGGTCCTTCTGGCGAGCCAGACCGTCGAATACCCGCAGTACCGACTCTACCAGTCGACGCAGGTTCGCCCGCTCTGGATTCAGTGACAGCCGGCCGGATTCAATGCGCGCAATGTCGAGAATGTCACCGATCAGGTCCAGTAAGTCGTTGGCCGAGCTGTAGGCGACTTCGATGGCTGAGCGGTCCAGTTCGCCATGATCGGCACGTTTGAGCGCCAGCTCCAGCATTCCGATCACTGCATTCATGGGCGTACGGATTTCATGGCTCATGGTGGCAAGAAAGGTGCTCTTGGCACGGCTGGCAGCGTCAGCCTGTTCCTTGGCGGCCTGCAAGTCTTCAATAAGCTGGCGACGCTCGCTGATATCGATCCAGCCGCCAATGATGCCCTGCACCTCGCCCAGAGAGTCGCGAAAGGGGAGGATCCAGTGGTAGATGGTCATCTGCCGGTCGCCAATGCGCAGGGGCCGGTCGAGGATCAATGCAGTGTTACTGGCCATGACCCGTTGATAGTCGGCAGCGTATTCCCGCGCTTCGAAGGCATTGCCCAGCACTCCTTCGGTAGCGCTCTTGCCGATGATGTCTTCACGTTGCGCTGAGAAGACCCTCAGGTAGCTGTCATTGCACATGCGCAGCATGCCTTCGCGATCCCGCACGTAGATCGGATGGGGCGTGCCTTCAACCAGTGCGCGCATGAATTCGAACTGGTCGCCCAGCGCCCGCTCTGCCGCTTCACGCTGACGTATCTGCCGCCGCATCCAGGCATTCCAGGCCAGCAGGCCCAGCAGCAACAGGCCTGCACTGATCAGAATCTGATAGATAAGGCGTTCGTAGTCATGCCAGCTGGCGCTTGAAGGGGCATAGGCGCGCCATCGATTGTTGATCGCCGCCAGATCCTGCGGCGCGATGCTTGCCAGCGCCTTGTCGAGAATCGAACTCAGCTCGGTGGCATTGCGTGAGGTAGCCATGGAAATCAGCGCCGGGTCCTCGCCGATGGTGGCGGTCATCTGCAGGCGTTCCTCGAAGATGCCTGAAGACAGAAAGTAGTCTGCGCTGAGCAGCGAAATGACCGCGCCTTCCGTTCTGCCCAGTGACAACATGTCCAGCGCCTGGAACGGGTTGTCGATTTCCAGCGGTACGACTCTGGGGTATTTGCGTCGCAGCCAGTCCAGCATCGGGCTGCCTTGGGTTATTGCCAGGCGTTTGCCGTCCATCTGTTCCAGATAGCTGGGCGAACCCTGGTCCTTGCGGGTGACCAGTACAAATGAGTTGTCGATATACGGCCGGCTGAAGCTCAGGTGGTCTTCTCGTTCATCGCTGGACACCAGTGCGCCGATCAGGTCCGCCTGGCCCTCGCTGACCTGGTTCAGCATATCGGTCAGGCTGGGCGAGCGCTTGACGTCGAACCTGAGGCCGGTGCGCAGGCGGACCAGTTCAAGCAGGTCGGCGGTGATGCCGCGAAAGTTGCCCTTGGCGTCAAAGAAGGTCAGCGGTGCGTACGCTTCGTTGACCACCACGCGCACGGTCGGGTGCTGAGCGATCCAGCGTTCCTCGCGTTGCGTCAGTTGCAGCTTCTGGTCGGTGAGCATCAGGTCGCTGCCGGTGCTCCAGCGCCTGGAAATGTTGATGCGCTCATCGACTGGAATCGCTTTCAGTGTCTGGTTGATGACACCCAGCAATTGTGTGTTTTCATTGCTGACGGCGAAGCTGAAGCCATTGGGCTCGTGCTTGCCGAAATTCGACATTTGCACATTGTTCAGATAGCCCTTGTTGATGATGTACTGGGTGGAAATCGTATCGCCCAGAAAGACATCGGCCTGGTTGAAGGCTACGGCGTTGATGGCGTTCTGAAACGAGGGGTAGGTCTTCAGTGTTGCACCCGGGTACGTCGCCTCGACCTCTGCGGGTGGCAAATAGTGATAGACCATGCTCAGCCGCATGCCTTTCAGGCCATCGTTGAGGGGGCGCGTGTCTCCGACCCGGGTGACCAGCACGGGCTGATCCACCGAGTAGGGCTGTGACAGTCTGATGTTGCGATCAACTGCTTCAAAGCCGTTGGCAGTGCCCAGCAGGTCGACCTGGCCTGTGATCAGTGCCTTGATCGCTGCATCGCGGGTTTCGAAGCGCTGCACCCTGACCGGCAGGTCCAGCGCATCCGAAATGATGCCCGCGTAATCGGCAGTGATGCCTTCATAGTCGTTGCCTGACATTGTGATATCGAAGGGCGGGTAATCAGGGTTCGAGATGCCGAGAGTCAGTTCACGTTGACCGCGCACCCATTGCCATTGGTTGCTGTCCAGCTTCACGTCCATGTGTGCCGGGCTCGAGCGACCAAGCAGTGTGTAATGTTCGGCCGCATAAAGGCTGGCCTGAGCACTCCAGCCCATGCACAGGCCTGTGGCCAGTATTAATAATTGTCTAAAGCGTGTGGGCATCCGGTTTCTCACACTAGCGCGTTGCGTTTTGCCATCTCGATAAGTTCTACCAAGGTTCTGGTTTTCAGCTTTTGCATAAGTCGCGTTTTGTAAGTGCTGACGGTCTTGTTACTGAGAAACATGCCCTTGGCTATTTCCTTGTTGGAGCGGCCTTGAGCAAACAATTGCAACACCATCAATTCGCGATCATTGACCAACTTGAACAATTCCAGCTCGTTCGTCTGCCCGTCTTCGCGAACGGCACACGCCAATGCCTGACTGGGAAAGTAATTGTAGCCGGATAATACCGCTTTCACCGAACTGAGCAGTTCGCTCAGGTCTTCCTGCTTGCATACATAACCGGAAGCGCCCGATTGCATGCAACGAATGGCAAACAGGTTGGGGGTTTGCGATGTCAGCACCAGTATCTTGGAGGGCAGCCCCATCGTATTGAAGCGCGCCAGTACCTCAAGGCCGTCGAGCTTGGGAATGCTGATGTCGAGAATGATCAGGTCAGGCATGCATTCGCGAACCATTTGCATCGCGTCGACGCCGTTATCGGTTTCGCCCACCACTTCGTAATTTTCGTTTTCCAGAAGCATTCTGACTGCCATCCGGATAACCGGATGGTCGTCGATGATAAAAACTGAGTTCATATTCCATTCCATAACAAGCAGTGAAGAAAGCGCGCACCTTAGCTCAGATGTTCGGGCAGGCACATAAAGAGACTTGCTCGGCAGGCATATATAGGAAAAGTCCTACAATAATTAGCGTATCGGAGTACGTAAAAGCCTACGTTGAACACAAGTGTGTTTAAACGTTAATGCTTATTTCGGTGTGTATTTGGTTATTGATGCACGGGGTGTTTATTACTTTATGGAATCATCATTCATGTGGGTTGATGATTTCCTACGAGACTGAACGTGAATTCACAAGCAGCGCGGTTTTGCATCAGTTGCCGTTTACATAGTTGCGAGGCATTTCCGAAGTCGCTTGAAACAGGAATGCAGATGTCACTCAGGGCTGTGCCCCAGCAAGCGGCTGAGGTCAGGTCCATGCAGGGGTTTGCTCAGGCAGCCGAGCAGGGGCAGGTCGCGCTGCGTGGCAAGCTGCTGCAGGTTTTCAAGCTGTACATCAGGCAGGCCGCTGAGAAGAATGGCCTGATGCAGCAAGCCTTGACGGGCTGCCTCGTCGATCAGGTCGAGGCCTGACATATCCGGCAGGCACTGATCGCACAGTAACAGCCCATAGGGCTCCGGGCTGCGTTGCATGGCAGCCATGGCCTCTGCGGCGGTGAGTGCGGGAGTCAGTAGAAAATAGCCCTGATTGTTGAGCAGCACCTGAGTGGCGATCAGTTGAAACGGGTGATCTTCCACCAGGAGGATGCGCAGGCTGTGTGTGGACATGAGTTTTCCGGAAAGGCCCTGACGAGACGTTCAGGCCTCGCAGACGGCGTGCGGACCGTTAGTATCGCAGGCGGATGGATGACGAGCCGGAGTGGCATTCGAAGTGGCTGTAATTATTGAGGGATGGAAGAAAAGCTGCGATAGGACTCGTCTGACATGCATGTAGGGCCTGTCTGAGTTTTTGCGAGGCAATCAGGTCTGACCAGCGTTGTATCTGCATGCGCGCAGGTACTCGGCTGGTCTTATCAAGGCTAAATCTGTCCGGAGCGGCCAGTCATTTCCCGGGCCATCTCACTGGCATAGCTGTCGGTCATGCCGGCGATGAAGTCGATCATGCGCAGGAACGATGCATGCAGCGGTGCCTTGGGATCCGGCGCGCTGTTGCCCAGCAGGTCGAGGATACGTCGGTGCTTGAAGGAGGGCGTCCTGCCGCCAAACTGTTCGACCGCTGCACCGCAAAAGGCGTTTAAGAGGATTTCCAGTGTGGTGTAGGCACCTATTTCATGCAGCGTTTTGCGCTTGTCCTGAAAGATTTTCTTGCGCGCCATGTCCTTGGCGTTCAGTACGCAGCGTTTGGCCGGGCCGTGCATGTGTTCCACGAGATCCCCGGGCAGCGTGCCCGCAAGCAGGGCGTCCTGTTGCTCGACGAATGCTCTGGCCGCTGCGTTGGTCAGGTGCTCGATGGCCTTGCCGCGCAGGATGGCCAGCTTGCGCCGCCGTGAGTCGCCAGGGCCCAGTTGCCGATAGGTTTCCGGAAGATCATCGCCGACCAGTCCAAGCAGAAGTGACTCCACTTCCGCGTAGTCCAGCAGGTCCATCTCCAGGCCGTCCTCCAGATCGATCAGTGCATAACAGATGTCATCGGCGGCTTCCATCAGGTAAACCAGTGGATGGCGCGCCCAGCGTTGTTCCTCAAGCTGCGGCAAACCCAGCTTGCCAGCGATCTGCTCAAGGATTGGCAGTTCACTCTGATAGCAGCCGAACTTGTGCTTCTTGTAGCCCAGCGAGTCTGCGTGGCGAGCGGTCCACGGGTATTTGAGGTAAGTGCCCAGTGTGGCGTAGGTCAGACGGGTACCGCCATCGAACTGGTGGTACTCCAACTGCGTCAGCACCCGAAAGCCCTGGGCATTGCCCTCGAAATTGAGAAAGTCATTGCGCTCTGTCTCGCTCATCGCGTCGAGCCAGCCACGTCCGGCAGCCTGATTGAACCAGTTGCGAATTGCGTCTTCGCCAGAATGGCCGAACGGAGGGTTGCCAATGTCGTGTGCCAGGCAGGCGGATTGTACAACCATGCCCAGGTCGCTTGGGTCGCACCAGTCGGGCAGCGCAGCGCGCAGGGTTTCGCCAACGCGCATGCCCAGTGAGCGGCCGACGCAGCTGACTTCCAGCGAGTGAGTCAGGCGGGTATGGATATGGTCGTTGCTGGACACCGGATGGACTTGCGTCTTACGTCCCAGACGGCGAAACGCACCGGAAAAGATGATCCGGTCATGGTCCTTGTGAAACGGACTGCGCCCCAATTCTTCGGGGCTGTGCAGTGTCTTGCCAAGTCGTTCGCGGTTAAGCAGGGTTTGCCAATCCAAGGCGTTCACTCCGTCAGTAATGTTGGCCGTAGCTTCCCGGTTCGGCACGCCTGCCGCAAGGCCTGACGCGCGGACAGACAGAAACAGGGTGTGTTAAAAAGCAAATGCCCGCCCCGGAGCACCGGAGCAGGCATTTGTCACAAGGCTCGAATCACGCAAAAGGTCTGGCGTAATCAGAGCCTGCGGTTGCGGTTCTGGATGGCGCGACTCTGCATGGCGACCTTGATCAGTGGCGTCAGCGTGATGCCGAGCTTCAACAGGCGACCCAGCAGGCTGGTGCGTCCGGTCTTGGCACGTTTGCCGCTCAGAAACCCCAGCAGGGCGACCGAGCCCACTCCCCAGAGTGGCGCGTGGCGAAAGCCGAGCGCGCTTTTCCAGTCATGGCGGATCCCGCGAAAGCGTTGCAACGGCTGCAGCAATTGCGTCGACTCATGACGAATTTCCTGACGGTGCATCTCCATGCGCAGGCGGATCAACGCCTTGCGCAGTTCTCGACGGGTATTGCTCTGGTGCGACTTGGGTTCACTCATGGCATCAATCGCTCGCGGTCGTTGGCCAGCTCTTCAAGGGTTGCGTGGAATGGCGACGACTCATCGAAAATCGCTGCCTTGAGGCGCAGCCCGCAGAAGATGGCGGCCAGCAGGTAGAACGTGCAGAGGCCGACGATACCGGCCAAGCGATAGCTGTCCCATAGAACGATCAGCAACAAGGCCGAGAGCCCAGTGAGCAGCAGCAGGCCGAAAACCAGCGCCAGTCCCGCGAACAGCAGCAGGCTGACGGTACGTGCCTTCTGCTCCTGCAATTCGATGCCGAACAGCTCGACGTGCGTGTGCAGCAGGCCAAGGAATGCAGCGCCAAGACGCCGCGGTGAAGAGCCCGGAGTTCCCTCGGGCGGTGCTGATTCCGTTCCCAGAGTCATGATGTTAGCGCCTTGTAGCCAGCAGACCGATCAGAAAGCCGACACCTGCGGCGATACCGACTGACTGCCAGGGGTTGTTCTGAACGTAATCTTCGGTAGCGATCACAGCAGCCTCACCGCGCTCACGAAGCGAATCTTCAGTGGTCTTCAGTGTTTCCTTGGCACGCAGCAGGCTTTCGCGGATCTGGGCGCGCAGTTCATCGGCCTGATCACCAGCGAGAGAGGCGGTATGCGCCAGCAATTTCTCAGTGTCGGCAACCAGTACCTGGAAGTCGGCTCTCAGGATTTCCTGAGCATTCTGTGCAGTTTGGCGGGCCATGATGTTCTCCGTTTGGTGGGCGTATGAATGTTTCGAGTACAGGTGATTCCTGAAGGTTCACTTCGATTGCCGTCTGGTGTTCGATCAGGCTGCGTGCTGCCGCTGCACCTTACTCCAAAAGTATCTGTCAGGAAAAACCGCGACGTGTTGAAGATTGGGGTTCCGTATTTCTGGCCATTGGCTATGCTCCACACGCGTGATCACGTACATGGCGCGCGATATGAGAGCTGAATGGAGAGAGGCATGGAGCGGCTGTATTCCCTGCAGGGGCTCAGGGGCATAGCTGTCCTTGGTGTGGTGTTGTTTCACATGATGTCGGTAGAGAGCAAGTTTTCCGGTGGCGATATCCTTCTGCCGCCGATGCTCGATTTTTTTCAGTTGGGTGTCGATCTGTTCTTTGTCATCAGCGGTTTCGTGATGGTGATCGTCAGTCGTGGCCGTTTCCAGAGCGGGGTCGAGGCCCGGCGCTTTCTGTTCAACAGGGTGTCGCGGATCTACCCCACGTACTGGCTGTACTTTTTCATTACGCTGGCGGTGTACCTGGTGCAGCCGGGCATGGTCAACAGCGGGCATGGGGCTTCCAACTTGATTATGTCGTTCCTGCTGCTGCCCAACGATAAAGTGCTGCTGGTGATGGTGGCCTGGTCGCTGCTGTTCGAACTGTGGTTCTACGTCGTGTACTCCGGCTTTCTGTTGTTTCGTGAACGCAGCGTGCCGCTTCTGCTCGGCGGCTGGGCGCTGATCATCATCGTGTTCAACGTGCTGGCCGACTGGCAGGACTATTCGCCCGCACTGAAGATCATCCTGCATCCCTACGCCCTTGAATTCATTCTCGGCGCAGCGCTGGCGTTGTTCTTTTATGGTCGGCACAGCGCGCGCGTGCCGACCGCTGCCGTCCTTGCCTCGCTGGGAGGTGCGCTGCTGCTGGGCGTGCCCCTGATCGGTTACTTTCGGTTATACGACAGTCAGGGCTTGCTGCGCATGCTCATGGTCGGCGGTACTTTCGGCCTGCTGGTACTGACCCTTGCCTTGCTCGAACGACGTCGACAACTGGCTGTGCCAGGGTTTTTGGTCGCTGTGGGCGACATGTCCTACACGATCTATCTGTCTCATCTGCTGGTGTTGGGGGTGATCGGGCGGGTGTGGAGCCTGGTCGGTGCCTGGCCCGAAAGCTATCTGGACAACCTGTTTTTCGCGCTGCTGATGATGGCGGCAACGGTGTGTTACGGCTGGGTCGGTTACCGTTGTTTCGAGAAACCGGTACTGGACCGCGCCAACGCGTTCAGCAAGATGCATTTCCGGGTGTCGACGTGATCGCGGGGTGCGCCTAGAATAATTTTCGGTTGTAGAGGATTTGCCGAGGATCAATTCATGCCGCCCGAATGCCAGCTGTTCAGTACCCTGGGCTGCCCGCTGTGCGAGGTTGCCGAAGCGGTTTTACTGCCGTTCGCCATCGAGCACGGCTTACTGGTTGAGCTGGTCGACATCTGCGAGGATGAACAACTGTTCGAGCGTTACGAGTGGCGCGTCCCTGTGTTGCGTCGAGTCGACACCGGGGATGAGCTGGACTGGCCATTTGACGCGCCTCAGGTAGCTTCGTTTTTGAGTCGTTGAGCGGCATTGTCGTAGAGCTGCATTCTTCTTTATCCCCCGGACCCGACGCGCATTGAATATTGATACCCGCATCAAATTTCGCCATCTGGTGTGCTTTCTCGAGGTGGCTCGGCAGGGCAGCCTGGCGCGTGCCTCCGATGTACTGGCAATCAGTCAGCCCGCGCTGTCGAAAAGTCTCAAGGAGCTGGAAACACTGCTGGCCACCACCTTGTTTGTGCGCAGCAAGAGCGGTGCGGCGCTGACCGAGGCGGGGGTGGCATTCATGCGTTTCGCCGGGCCGAGCGTCCAGGCCCTGCGTGAAGGTGTCAGTAGCCTGCGCTCGGGTGAACATGAAACTGTTACCGCACGGTTGGGCGTGCTGTCCACGGCTGAAAGCCTGTTGGTTCCGGAGGTGGTCCATCGTCTGCACGAGCGCCACCCCGCGTTGATCGTCAGCGTGATGACCGGCCCCAGTGCCTACCTGCTGTCGCAACTGAGGGTAGGGGAGCTGGACCTCGTGGTCGGGCGCATGACTGACAGCCCGCAGATTCAGGGGCTGACGTTCGAGCATCTGTACAACGAGTCGATGACGCTGGTGGTGCGCAACGATCACCCGTTACTGACGGCGCCGCTCAAGCCTGAAAGTCTGGAGCAGTTCCCGCTGGTGTTGCCGCTGGCTGGCACCACCATCCGCAAGTTTGCCGACAGTCTTTTCGTACAGTGCGGTATCCGCATGCCGCGTCAGCGCCTTGAAACCCTGTCACTCACCCTCAGCCGCCGCTATGTGCAGTGCAGCGATGCGGTGTGGATCGCGCCACTGGATGCGGTGTCGCTGGAGTTGAAAGGCGGCACGCTGGTGGAGCTGGACATGGGCATTCGCGAGCCGGGCGGATCAGTCGGCCTGTGCAGCAACCCGGCCCTGCCGCTGACACGTGCGGCGCAATGGTGTGTGGATGAACTGCGAGGCGTTGGAGAGACCTACCGCAAAGCGCAGTATGCATAACCATTTGGTTATGGATAACCGGTTTTATTTCAATTCTCTATAAGCATGGATCACGCGACACTTCGCCGCAGCCTGTAGCGCAAGTGATCGACGCCTGCGCCCATAAGAAAAACAAGGAGAACGCCATGTCTGCCGCGGACAATAGCCGCTTCGTCATTCGTGACCGAAACTGGCACCCCAAAGCCCTGACACCTGATTACAAGACCTCGATCCTGCGCTCGCCGCGTCAGGCGCTGGTCAGTATCCCGCAATCCATTTCCGAAACCACGGGCCCGGATTTCTCGCATTTGAAGTTTGGTCAGCACGACAACGATCTGCTGCTCAACTTCAACAACGGCGGGCTGCCCATCGGTGAGCGCATCCTGCTGGCCGGCCGGGTCTGTGATCAGTACGGCAAGCCGATTCCGCATACCTTGGTGGAGATCTGGCAAGCCAATGCCGGCGGGCGTTATCGCCACAAACGCGATGCCTATCTGGCACCCATCGACCCCAACTTTGGCGGTGTAGGGCGAGCGCTGACCGACAGCGAAGGCAATTACAGCTTCCGCACCGTCAAGCCAGGCCCTTACCCGTGGCGCAACGGCCCTAACGACTGGCGTCCGGCGCATATTCATGTGTCGATCAGCGGCCCGTCGATTGCCACCCGCCTGGTCACCCAGCTGTATTTCGAAGGCGATCCGTTGATTCCTATCTGCCCGATTGTCAAGGCCATCGCCAACCCGGACGCCGTGCAGAGCCTTATTGCCAGGCTCGATCTGGGGATGGGTAATCCAATGGATTGCCTGGCGTACCGCTTTGACATCGTGTTGCGCGGCCAGCGCAAGACACACTTCGAAAACTGCTGAGGAGGCCCGACATGCCCGTTCAATTACTGCAGGAAACCCCTTCGCAAACCGCTGGCCCGTACGTGCACATCGGTCTTGCACCACAGGTGGCCGGCAACCCGACCCGCGAACTGGAAATCTGGAACGAGATGGCCAGGCCCGAGGCGCCCGGCGAGCATATCGTGTTGCTGGGCAACGTCTTCGACGGCAACGGTCATCTGATCCGCGATGCGTATCTGGAATTCTGGCAGGCCGACCATCAAGGCGCGTATCACAGCGAATTCGACCCGGAGCGGCCGTTCAACGGCTTCGGCCGCACGGCGACCACTGACGACGGCCAATGGATTCTGAAGACCATCAAGCCAGGCTCGGCACATAATGCGGCCGGGGTGCCGATGGCTGCGCACATCAACGTTTCGCTGTTTGCCCGTGGTATCAATATTCATCTGCAGACGCGGCTGTATTTCGACGACGAAGCGCAGGCCAATGCTCAGGACCCGGTGCTCAATCTGATCGAGCAGCCGCCGCGTCGCGAAACGCTGGTCGCGCGCCGCTGCACGCATGATGGGCAAACGGCCTATCGTTTTGATATCCGCGTGCAGGGTGAAGGCGAAACGGTGTTTTTCGATTTCTGAATCGGTTGTCGATTTGCGTATCAATGTGCGTGCGTTCCCGGCGCCTGCATCGGCAGGCGACCTTATAAAAATAAAAGGACATCTCCATGACGCTTTCCGCCAGCCAGCCTGTGCCGGGTACGCTCGACGTTCAGGCCTTCATCAATGCGCAACCGCTGTCCGGGTATCAGTGGCGGGTGGTTGCGCTGTGTTTTCTGATCGTGTTTCTCGATGGCCTCGATACCGCCGCAATGGGCTTCATTGCACCAGCGCTCAGCCAGGACTGGGGCATCGACCGGGCCAGCCTGGGCCCGGTGATGAGCGCTGCGCTGATCGGCATGGTGTTCGGCGCGCTGGGTTCCGGCCCGCTGGCCGACCGGTTCGGGCGCAAGGTCGTGCTGGTGTTTGCGGTGTTTCTGTTCGGTCTGTTCAGCCTGGCGTCTGCCTACAGCAGCAACATTGATCAACTGCTGGTATTACGCCTTCTGACCGGGCTGGGGCTCGGTGCAGCGATGCCCAATGCCACCACGTTGTTGTCGGAATACACGCCCGAGCGGCTCAAGTCGCTGCTGGTGACCAGCATGTTCTGTGGTTTCAATCTGGGCATGGCCTGTGGTGGGTTTGTGTCGGCCAAACTGATCCCGAGCATGGGCTGGCACAGCCTGCTGATGCTGGGCGGTATTCTGCCGTTGATACTGGCGGTGGTACTGATGGTCTGGCTGCCGGAATCAGCGCGGTTTCTGGTGGTGCGCAATCGCGGTGCGGAGCGTATTCGCAAAGTGCTGGCACCGATTGCGCCGAAGGCGTTGGCTGGCATCACCGATTTCAGCGTTCCCGAGCAGAAAACGGTCAGTAGCCGCAACGTGCTGAAAGTGATTTTCTCCGGTACATACAGCGCTGGCACGCTGTTGCTGTGGCTGACGTATTTCATGGGTCTGGTTATCGTCTACCTGTTGACCAGCTGGCTGCCGACGTTGATGCGCGACAGTGGCGCGAGCATGGAACAGTCGGCCTTCATCGGTGCGCTGTTCCAGTTCGGCGGGGTGTTGAGTGCAGTGGGGGTCGGCTGGGCAATGGATCGTTACAATCCGCATAAGGTCATTGGTCTGGCCTATGCGCTGGCGGGTGTGTTCGCCTGGCTGGTCGGGCAGAGTCTGGGCAATGTCGCCTTGTTGGCCACGCTGGTGCTGCTGGCCGGTATGTGCATCAACGGCGCACAGTCGGCAATGCCTTCACTGGCAGCGCGGTTCTACCCCACTCAGGGGCGTGCCACTGGCGTGTCGTGGATGCTCGGGATCGGCCGCTTCGGCGCGATTCTCGGCGCCTGGGCCGGTGCCACACTGCTGGGCCTGGGCTGGAGCTTCGAACAGGTGCTGACGGCGCTGGTGGTCCCCGCTGCCCTGGCCGCGATAGCGGTGCTGATCAAGGGCTGGGTCAGTCATTCGGACGCTACCTGAAACCTTTCAATCTGGAGTGGTGATGTGAACAGAGTGAGCAATCAACTTTTCGATGCCTACTTCATGCAACCCGAAATGCGCGAGATCTTTTCGGATGAAGGCCGGGTACAGGGCATGCTCGATTTCGAGGCTGCGCTGGCTCGGGCACAGGCACGCGTCGGCCTGATCCCGCCCGAGGTGGTCGCCGACATCGAACTGAGCTGCGACGCACGGCTGTTCGATTTCGACGCGCTGGCAATTGCCATCGGCAGTGCCGGCAATTCGGCGATTCCGCTGGTCAAGGCGCTGGGCAAACAGATAGCCGCGCGCAGTGCTGAGGCCGAGCGCTATGTGCATATGGGCGCAACCAGCCAGGATGTGATGGACAGCGGGCTGATTCTGCAACTGCGTCGAGCGATCGTGCTGCTTGAGCATGATCTTGCTCGACTGGCCGATGCGATGGCTGAGCAGGCACAGCGTCATGCTGGCACGCCGCTGGCTGGACGCACCTGGCTGCAGCAGGCCACGCCGGTCACTCTGGGGATGAAAATCGCTGGCTGGCTGGGCGCGGTGACTCGTCATCGACAGCGCTTGAACGAGATCAAACCGCGTCTGTTGTGCCTGCAATTCGGCGGTGCTTCCGGCAGCCTCGCGGCGCTGGGCGACCAGGCCTTTTCGGTAGCCGAAGCGCTGGCCGGTGAATTGCAACTGGCGTTGCCCGAGCAGCCCTGGCACACCCAGCGCGACCGACTTGTGGAGTTTGCCGGTCTGCTGGGCCTGATCGCCGGCAGCCTCGGCAAACTGGGGCGCGACGTGAGCTTGCTGATGCAGACCGAAGTGGGCGAGGTCTTCGAGCCCTCGGCACCGGGCAAGGGCGGGTCTTCGACTATGCCGCACAAGCGCAACCCGGTTGGCGCTGCGGTCATGATCAGCACAGCCACCCGCGCACCGGGGCTGGTCGCCACGATGCTGGCCGCCATGCCGCAGGAGCACGAGCGCAGTCTGGGCCTGTGGCATGCCGAGTGGGAGACTTTGCCGGAGCTGTGCTGTCTGGTTTCCGGCTCGCTGCAGCAAGCGTTGCAGGTGCTACCCGGTCTGCAGGTCGATGCCGAGCGTATGGCGAGCAATCTGCAATCCACCAAAGGGCTGGTGCTCGCCGAGGCAGTGAGCATTGCGCTGGCTCAGCGCATCGGCCGCGATGCTGCCCACCATCTGGTCGAACAGTGCTGCCGTCGTGCGGTAGAGCAGGGCGCGCATTTGCGTCAGGTACTTGGCGAAACCCCGCAAGTCAGTGAGCAGTTTTCTTCCGACGAGCTGGATCGTCTGCTTGATCCGGCCCATTACCTTGGCCAGGCCCGACAATGGGTCGAGCGTGCCGTGGCTGAACACACAAGGATTTCCCGATGACCGAAGACGAACGTTACGAAGCTGGCATGCAGGTGCGCCGTGCAGTGCTGGGCGATACGCATGTCGACAACAGCCTGAGCAAACTGACGCCGTTCAATGAAGAATTCCAGGAGATGATTACCCGTCACGCCTGGGGTGATATCTGGACCCGTCCGGGGCTGCCACGCCATACCCGCAGCCTGATTACCATTGCGATGTTGATCGGCATGAATCGCGAGGGCGAATTGCGCCTGCACCTGAAGGCCGCAAAAAACAATGGTGTGACCCGTGAGGAAATCAAGGAAGTGCTGATGCAGAGCGCTATCTACTGCGGCATTCCGGCGGCCAATGCGACGTTCCACCTGGCCGAAGCGGTATGGGATGAAATGGGTGTGGAGTCGTTGAAGGAGGATTGAAAAGTCGCATAACAAGGAGTGCTGCAGCGAAATGTCATGCCTTACCCGCGTTCACTGCCCATAAATGAAAGCGCTGTTTTATCACGAAGTCGGGCCTCAATCTCACTGACTCGCAGAACCAGCGCGTGGCGCGTAGCGTCACAAAGAGGACGCAGAGCGTCCAGAACTGCATGCCGACGCGGAGCGTCGGCACGATAGTCAGTTAGATTTCTGTATAACGATGAGTGATCAACCGTGGCGGCGTTTTCGTTTTTAGAGCAGCGACAGCGGGTAGCTGACAATCAGACGGTTTTCGTCGAACTGGTTGGTGTTGTAGTCACGCCGCATGGTGGAGTTGCGCCATTTGAGCGACAGGCTTTTGAACGCGCCGCTCTGGAACACGTACGCCAGCTCGGTTTCCCGTGCCCACTCTTCGCCGTCGGTGATGGTGCCGGTATGCACGTTGTCGCCGCTGATGTAGCGGTTCATCAGGGTCAGGCCGGGCACGCCCAGGGCTGCGAAGTCATAGTCGTGACGCAACTGCCAGGATTTCTCCCTGGCGTTGTCGAAGCTGGAGTTGTAACTGTCGTTGGCCAACGTCCCGCCACTGGTACCGTTGACGCGCATCCAGGCGCTGTCGCCGCTGACTTTCTGCAGGCCCACATAAAAGGTGTTGCCGCCGTGCCGCGCCGAAAGCAGCGCTGACCAGGTCTTGTTGTCCAGCTCGCCGGCCAGCGACTGACCGTCGTCTTTGCCCTGGAAGTAGCCAAGGTTGGCACCCAGCGTCCAGCTGCCCAACGGCTGGCTGTGCAGCAGGTTGAAATATTGCTGGTGGTAGATGTCTTCAAGCTCGGCGTACCACACGCCGACCTGGGTGCGCTTTTCGTTGAAAACGTACTCGCCGCCGCCGAAGTTGAAACGGTCTGAGGTGAACGCTGAGCGGCCGTTCAAGGACATGTCTTCCATGCTGGCGTCGTTGCGCGGGCTGTTGCCGCGGAACTGGCCGCCGTACAGGGTCAGCCCGTCGATCTCTTTGGAAGTGATTTGCCCGCCCTGAAAGGTTTGCGGCAGCGAGCGGCCGTCATCGGAGCGCAGGATCGGCAACACGGGCATCCACTCGCCGACCTTCAATTCGGTCTTCGAGAAGCGCGCCTTGCCCGCCACGGCCAGTCGCCCGAAGTCGTCGGCCGGGCGTCCATCGCTGTGGATCGGCAGCAATTGTGTGCCGCCCGTTCCCTTGCCGCCGTCTAGCTTGAGCGAGTAAAGGCCCAGCGCATCCACACCAAAGCCAACGGTGCCTTGGGTGAAGCCGGAGCGGGCATCGAGGATGAAGTTCTGCGTCCACTCCTCGGCGTAGTTCTGCGCATTGGCCGGGTCGACGAAGTTGCGGTTGATATAGAAGTTGCGTAGGTTCAGATTGACCTTGGCGTCTTCGACGAACCCGGCAGCATTGCCGCTGATGGGTGTCAGGTTTGCAGCAATGGCCGCAGACAGACCGCAAAGGAGTTTGCAGGAGGAATTGGCGCGCATGGAACAGACCTTTTTTGTAGTTATTGAGTCGTGTAGCTGGCTACGATAGTGAAAGGCCGGAAGGTGCCATGCAATTGTGAAATAACTGTTTCGGGCGATAATCGAACGTTAATGAACCGGTTCGAACATTTTGTGGAGGGCGTTGCAAACGTGTGTGCGATGCTCACTGGTCTGTAGATACGGGTCTGTAAACATAGGCGGCGTGCTCTGGCGTTTTCGGCCACGGCGTCCGGCTGCTGAAACTTGAACAAGGAAGCGCGATGAGCACTGCCAGCACGCCTTTGTCCGGCGTCAACCAACCACTGAAAGGGATTGGTTTCATTCTTCTGGCGACTTTTCTGTTCGCCAGTCACGACACACTCTCCAAGTACCTGTCCGGCTTCTATCCGATCATCCTGGTGGTCTGGGCGCGCTACGTGGTGCACACGCTGCTCATGGCCTGCATCTTCATGCCATCGGCGGGGTTGCGCGTGCTGCGTACCAAGCGTCCCGGCTTGCAGGCATTGCGTGCGTTGGCGCTGTTGGGCACCAGTCTGCTGTTTACCAGCAGCCTGATGTTCATCCCGCAGGCAGAGGCGACCGCGGTCAACTTTCTTGCGCCGTTGCTGGTCACGGCACTGTCGGTGCCGCTGTTGCATGAGCGTGTGACGCGCGGGCAATGGGTTGCGGTGGTTGTCGGGTTTATCGGGGTGATGATCATCATTCATCCGGGGGGCGAGCTGTTTACCCCGGCGATTCTGCTGCCGCTGTCGTCAGCCTTGTGTTTTGCGTTGTATCAACTCCTGACGCGGCTGGTCAGCCCGTTTGACAGCCCGACCACCAGCAACTTTTTTGCCGGGCTGTTCAATACCCTGTTGATGAGCGCGCTGGTGCCGTTCTTCTGGGAAGTGCCTGCGCTTAAAGATCTGCCGTTTCTGCTGGCGCTGGGGGCATGTGGTATGTCGGCCCACTTGCTGCTGACCCAGGCCTTCCGCTTCGCCGCCCCGGCAATGCTCGCACCGTTCAGCTATTGCCAGATCGTGTTTGCCGGGCTGCTGGGTTTCGTGGTGTTCGACCACATGCCATCACCGACCGCACAGGCAGGCATCGCCATCATCTGCCTCAGCGGCCTGGCGGCGGCTTGGCAACAGCGGCGTAAGGGTGGGTAGTGTCCGGTGCTGGAGCCTGGGATGCCCTGCATCACAAGTTTTCAGTGCAGCACAACGTCATGCTGCGCCCGCAGGAGGCCGCCATACGTGCTTTTCGATCACGGTAGCACTGACGACGCAGAGTGCGACGTTAGTGACGGCTGAGTCCTGGCACTGATCCGGGGGATGCGAGGCAGGACGCCGAGCAAGCCGCACCGGGCCAAGGATGGCCCGTTGCGGCGGCCCCCGGATCAGTGACAGGGCGAAGGAACCCGACGAAGTCGGGCCGGAAACAGGAGCGAGG
>NZ_JAWHPL010000027.1:0-1193 GCF_032587875.1 Pseudomonas syringae group sp. 243L2 | reverse complement strand
GGAAACTCTGAAAAAGACTTCCTAATTTGGCAAAATCTCCGGACACCAGTCGCCGAGCTTTTCGATGATGAAACAGATGACCTTCGCCGACGCCGAGTATGCCGGCAAGCGCAAGCAGACCCGTAAGGAATTGTTCCTGATCGAGATGGATCAGGTGGTGCCCTGGAAAGGTTTGATTGCCCTGATTGAGCCCTATTATCCAAAAGGAGAAGGTGGCCGGCCCGCCTACCCACTGATGGCGATGCTGCGTGTTCATCTGATGCAGAACTGGTTCGGCTACAGCGATCCGGCGATGGAAGAAGCGCTGTATGAGACGACCATCCTGCGTCAGTTTTCAGGCCTGAGCCTGGAGCGAATTCCAGACGAAACCACCATTCTCAACTTCCGTCGTCTGCTGGAAAAGCACGAGTTGGCGACCGGGATTCTCGGCGTAATTAATGGTTATCTGGGCGACCGTGGCTTGTCGTTGCGTCAAGGCACCATCGTCGATGCCACGCTGATTCACGCGCCCAGTTCGACCAAGAACAAGGATGGCAAACGCGATCCTGAGATGCATCAAACCAAGAAAGGTAACCAGTACTATTTCGGCGCCAAGGCTCACATCGGCGCCGACGACGAGTCAGGCCTGGTGCACAGCGTGGTAGTAACAGCGGCCAATATGGCAGACGTCACGCAGGTTGCCAAACTGCTGCACGGCGAGGAAAACGTAGTCTGCGCCGACGCAGGTTACACCGGGGTCGAGAAGCGCGAAGAACACGCTGGGCGCAAGGTCATTTGGCAGATTGCCGCCCGCCGCAGCACTTACAAAAAGCACGGAAAACGCAGTATTTTGTACAAGGCGATCCGAAAAATCGAGAAGGCCAAGGCCCAGGTTCGCGCCAAGGTCGAGCATCCGTTTCGGGTCATCAAACGCCAGTTTGGCTATGAAAAAGTGCGCTTTCGGGGCTTGGCCAAGAACACCGCGCAGATGGTGACGTTGTTCGCCCTGTCAAACCTGTGGATGGCCCGCCGACATTTGTTGGCGAGCGCAGGAGAGGTGCGCGTGTAATGCAGGAAATGGTTACCGCAAAAGGCTTTGCAGCAGCCGAAAGAGCTAAAAAGCGAAGATAATTGAGCAAATTTCGACATGCATCGTTTTTTGAAAGTGCTGAGGACTCGGTAGCCGGAAAACATCCGGCTACTTCAGACCTTCC
>NZ_JAWHPL010000026.1:0-35879 GCF_032587875.1 Pseudomonas syringae group sp. 243L2 | reverse complement strand
ATAGTTGAGATTATCGTTCCGCACGCTCCAGCGTGGGAACGCAGGTCTCGACGCTCTGCGTCGCAATGAGGACGCGGAGCGTCCGGAAAGGCATGCGACGCAGAGCGCCGCACGATAGTTGAGATTATCGTTCCGCACGCTCCAGCGTGGGAATGCAGGTCTCGACGCTCTGCGTCGCAATGAGGACGCGGAGCGTCCGGTATTGCGTACCTCATACTTTGTTGTAATTGAGCCGGGCTGCCGGCAAACCATGACCGCGATGGATAGCCTGGCATTCAGGCCATTCGTCACGACCCGCCACAATCTGCGACAATCCGCACCTGCCATTTGAAAAAAGACCCTGCGCGCCTGATGACCGACGAATCGCCCTCTATCGACCAACTTCTGAAAAACCTCGACCAAGCGATGATCAGCGAACGTCATCGCCTGCGCCGTCAGTTGCATGACCTGCGCAAAAAGCCTGACGAGGCGAAGCTGGCGCAGTGGGTAGCGCGGGTTCAAGCCTCCTGTGCGCAGGTGACGGCGCGGCGTGAGAGCGTGCCGACCATCCGTTATGACGACAACCTGCCCATCGCCGCCAAACGCGATGAGATCAAGGAGGCCTTGCTCAAGCATCAGGTGCTGATCATTGCCGGTGAAACCGGCTCCGGCAAGACCACCCAATTGCCGAAAATCTGCCTGGAAATCGGTCGTGGTCAGCACGGTCTGATCGGCCATACCCAACCGCGCCGGATCGCCGCACGCAGTGTGGCCAGCCGGGTGGCCGATGAGTTGGGCACACCGCTGGGCGCGCTGGTCGGTTATCAGGTGCGCTTTGAAGATCAGAGCGACAGCAACACGCTGATCAAACTGATGACCGACGGTATTCTGCTGGCCGAAACCCAGCATGACCGCTTCCTTGAGCGCTACGACACGATCATCGTCGACGAAGCTCATGAACGCAGTCTGAACATCGACTTCCTGCTCGGCTACCTGAAAACCCTGCTGCCACGTCGCCCGGACCTGAAGGTCATCATCACCTCCGCGACCATCGACCTGCAGCGCTTTTCCGAGCACTTCAACGATGCTCCGGTGATCGAAGTGTCCGGGCGTACCTTCCCTGTCGACCTCTGGTACCGCCCGCTGACCAGCGAGCAGGACGAGGAAGGCAACAGCGTCGAGGAAGACCTGACAGTCGATCAGGCCATTCTGGCCACGCTGGATGAGCTGGCGGCCTTTGAGCGTAGCGAGCGCAAGAGCCCGGGCGACGTGCTGGTGTTTCTGCCCGGCGAACGCGAGATCCGCGATGCCGCCGAGGTACTGCGCAAGGCGCAGCTCAGGCACACCGAAATTCTGCCGCTGTACGCACGCCTTTCGCCTGCCGAACAGCAGCGTATCTTTCAGTCCCATCCGGGTCGTCGTGTGGTGCTGGCCACCAACGTGGCCGAAACCTCGCTGACCGTGCCGGGCATCCGCTACGTGATCGATACCGGTACTGCGCGCATCAGCCGCTATAGCTATCGCGCCAAGGTCCAGCGCCTGCCGATCGAGGCGGTATCGCAGGCCAGCGCCAACCAGCGCAAAGGCCGTTGCGGGCGTGTCGAGCCCGGTTTGTGCGTGCGTCTGTACAGCGAAGAGGATTTCAACGGTCGACCTGAATTCACCGACCCCGAGATACTGCGCACCAACCTGGCAGCGGTCATCCTGCAGATGCTGCACCTGCGTCTGGGCGAGATCACCGATTTCCCGTTCATCGAGCCGCCGGATGGCAAAGCGATCAGCGACGGTTTCAACCTGTTGCAGGAGCTGTCGGCAGTCAATCGGGAAAATCAGCTGACCCCGCTGGGCCGTCAACTGGCGCGCCTGCCAGTGGACCCGCGCATGGGTCGCATGCTTCTGGAAGCTGCGAAGCAGGGCAGCCTGCAGGAAGTCTTGATCGTGGCCAGTGCCATGTCCGTGCAGGATGTGCGTGAGCGTCCACCCGAGCGTCAGCAGGCGGCTGATCAGGCCCATGCGCAATGGAAAGACGCCGACTCGGACTTCGCCGGGCTGGTCAATCTGTGGCGCGGTTTTGAAGAGCAGCGCCAGACCCTGACGGCCAGTCCGCTGCGTAACTGGTGCCGGCGTAATTTCCTGAATTACCTGCGCCTGCGCGAGTGGCGTGATTCCCATCGACAGCTGAGCCTGATCTGCCGCGATCTGCAACTGACGGTCAACAAGGAACCGGCCGATTACCCGAAATTCCACAAGGCCATTCTTTCTGGTCTGCTGAGTCAGATCGGGCAAAAGGCCGACGAGGGTGACTACCTTGGCGCACGGCAGCGGCGCTTCTGGATTCACCCGTCTTCCGGGCTCGGCAAGAAGCGCCCGCAGTGGTTGATGACCGCTGAGCTGGTGGAAACCACCAAGCTGTACGCGCGCATGGTGGCCAAGATCGATTCGGACTGGATCGAGCCGCTGGCTGGCCACCTGATCAAGAAAAATCATTTCGAGCCGCACTGGGAGAAGAAGCGCGGGCAGGTCGTAGCGTTCGAGCAGATTACGCTGTTCGGCCTGATCGTGGTTGGTCGCCGTCCGGTGCATTACGGGCCGATTGACCCGGTGGTGTCGCGCGAGCTGTTCATTCGCGAAGGTCTGGTGCGCGGTGACATCCTGTCGCGGGCAAAATGCCTGAGTGCCAATACCCGCCTGCTGGAGCAGCTCGATGAGCTGGAGGCCAAGGCTCGACGTCGCGATATTCTGGCTGACGAAGACACCTTGTTCAGCTTCTATGAAGCGCGAATCCCGGCCGAGATTCATCAGACGGCGACGTTCGACAGCTGGTACAAGACTGAAAGCCAGAAGAACCCGCAACTGCTGATCATGCGCGAAGAGGATGTGCTGGCCCGCGAGGCCAGTGAAGTTACCGCCGCGCAGTATCCGGATACCTTGCACCTGGGCGACCTCAGTCTGTCGCTGAGTTACCACTTCGAGCCCAACCACCCACGTGACGGCGTGACCTTGCGCGTCCCTGCGCCCCTGTTGCTGTCGCTGCCTGCCGAGCGCCTGGAGTGGCTGGTGCCGGGCTTGCTCGAGACCAAGAGCATTGCGCTGGTGCGCAACCTGCCCAAGGCGGTGCGCAAGAACTTCGTGCCGGTCCCGGATTTCATCAAGGCCGCGTTGCAACGTATTACCTTCAGCGAGGGCTCATTGCCCCAGGCGCTGGGGCGTGAGCTTCTGCGCATGACCGGCGTGCGGGTCAGCGACGAGGGCTGGGCTGAAGCCGCGCAGCAGCTTGAAGGCCACCTGAAGATGAACCTGGAAATCGTCGATGGCAGCGGCAAGTTTCTCGGTGAGGGTCGTGATCTGGCCGAGCTGACGGCGCGCTTTGCCGAGGCGAGCCAGGCCGCACTGGCCGTACCTCAAACCGCGAAAAGCCAGCAGCCGGTGCAGGCCAAGGCCTTTGCTGCGGTGGCGCAAAAGACTCAGCAGAACATCGCCGGGTTGTCGATGACGGTTTATCCCGCGTTGGTCGAAGAGGGCGGAGCGGTCAAGGAAGGCCGGTTCTCCACGCAGGCCGAAGCTGAATATCAGCATCGCCTTGCTTTGCAGCGTTTGCTGCTGCAACAGCTGGCTGAACCGGCGAAGTTCCTGCGTAACAAACTGCCGGGGCAGACCGAGCTGGCCTTGTTGCACCGCGAGCTGGGCCGCATCGATGCGTTGATAGAGGACATCCTGCTGGCCAGCCTCGACAGTTGCGTGCTGGAAGGTGAAGCCGAGTTGCCGCGCGACGGTGCCGGCCTGTTGTCGCTGGCTGAGCGCAAGCGCGCCGACTGGACCGAGCATGCCGAGCGGCTCGCGAAGCTGACGCTGGAGATTCTCAAGCTGTGGCACGGACTGCAAAAGCGCTTCAAAGGCAAGATTGACCTGTCTCAGGCGGTTGCCCTCAACGATATCAAGGCGCAACTGAGCAAACTGGTGTACCCCGGTTTCGTGCGTGAAACCCCGGCGGTGTGGCTCAAGGAACTGCCGCGCTACCTGAAGGCTATCGAGATGCGTCTGGAAAAACTGCCAGGTCAGGTGCAGAAAGACCGGGTGTGGAGCATCGAGCTGGCAGGCCTGTGGACGCAATACCAGACACGTGCCGACAAGCACGCCCAGGAAGGCAAGCGCGACCCGGAACTGGCGCTGTATCGCTGGTGGATGGAGGAATACCGCGTGTCGCTGTTCGCTCAGCAGTTAGGCACCAAAATGCCGGTGTCGGACAAACGGTTGAGCAAGCAGTGGAGTCAGGTGGAGGGCTGATCCTGCGTCGGCCTTCAGCACAGTCAATTGTCGCTATCAGGCCTATATTCATTGGCCCGATAGCGCCAAAACCGGGCTCTGTGGCACACTCCGCGCCTGTCTTCACCGTGTCATGAAATGCTGCTCTCTGTTGCGGGCAGCTTTTACAGTCGCACTGGTACGTTGGTCCCAAAAACAGAGGGCCTCCGAACACCGTGCCTGAGCAGGTGTTTACCTGCAACTCAATAAGAGAGGAACGACCGTGCACAACGTCGTCATCAGTGGCACAGGCCTGTTTACCCCGGCCAACAGCATCTCCAACGAAGAGCTGGTGCAGTCTTTCAATGCCTATGTCGCACAGTTCAACAGCGACAACGCAGCGGCTATCGAACGTGGTGAAGTGGAAGCACTCAGTGAATCCAGCGCCGCGTTCATCGAAAAAGCATCGGGCATCAAAAGCCGCTTTGTCATGGATAAACAAGGCATTCTCGACCCGCAGCGCATGAAGCCCAACCTGCCGGAGCGCGGCAATGATGAACGGTCGATTCTCTGCCAGATGGGGGTTGCTGCGGCCGAACAGGCTTTGCAACGTGCAGGCAAAACCGCTGCCGATATCGACGGTGTAATCGTTGCCTGCTCCAACTTGCAGCGCGCCTATCCGGCGATTTCCATCGAGATTCAGGAAGCGCTGGGTGTCGCGGGCTATGGTTTCGACATGAACGTGGCCTGTTCTTCGGCCACCTTCGGTATCCAGGCAGCCTGCAACAGCGTGCAATTGGGGCAGGCCCGCGCCTTGCTGGTGATCAGTCCGGAAATCTGCACCGCGCACCTTAATTTCCGTGACCGTGACAGCCATTTCATTTTTGGCGACGGGGCCACAGCCGTTGTGGTCGAGCGCGCGGATCTCGCCACCTCGCCTTACCAGTTCGATATCGTCAGTACTCGTTTGTTGACCAAATTCTCCAACAACATCCGCAACAATTTCGGTTTCCTCAACCGTACCTCGGACGAGGGCCAGAATGCGCCGGACAAGCTGTTTGTGCAGGAAGGCCGCAAGGTGTTCCGCGAGGTCTGCCCGATGGTCGCCGAGCTGGTCGCGGCGCATTTGCAGGACAACGGTATCAACATCACTGACGTCAAACGCTTCTGGCTGCATCAGGCCAACCTGAGCATGAACCAGTTGATCGTCAAGAAGCTGCTGGGTCGTGATGCCACCGTAGAGGAAGCGCCAGTGATTCTCGACACTTATGGCAACACCAGCTCGGCAGGCTCGGTCATTGCGTTTCATACCTATCAGGATGACTTGCCCAAGGGCGCGCTCGCCGTGCTCAGCTCGTTCGGTGCCGGTTACTCGATTGGCAGCGTGATTCTGCGCAAGCGCTGATAGCGCTTTATGGGCAGCGTCTGGATATCAGACGCTGCCTGTCATATCCCGTTATGTCACCTGCACCCCGGCGGATCTTTATCGTGTTGGCTTTTTCCGAAGCCATCACGGGTATCGATCATGTTTACCGCCAACACCACGTCTGGAACGCCAGCCTCGCCTGGTTCCCTGCCTTCCTCACGACAACTCGACTCTGCGCCATTCGACGTTGAGCATCCAAATGCCGGATTCATCAGAGGCAGCCTGCCTGACTGGTATTTGAACGCCCCGGCGACCTTGCGCCAGGCACTGCATGCCAGTCATCAGAAAACCCTGCGTTCCACGCATGCGCTCGGGCCCATTCGCAATCGTCTTTTATCAGCACAAGCATTCGCAGCGCCTCTGCTGACGCAAGCGTTTTTCGAACGCTTCGAACGTCCCTTGGATGTCGAAGCCTTTCAACTGATGACCTGGCGTTATGACGGTTCCTGGAAGCCGAATCCCCTTGAACAGACGCTGTTGCAGGCCGCCTTGCAGAACTTCGCCTCCAGTAACCGAAGCCGCTTCGATCCGTACTCGGCAATACTTCGTACTGGAGGCCTGCGTTACTGGCTTATCGACAGTGCTCAGCGCAGGTACAAGGTGGAATACAAGGACCGTCTTGATATCGACCTTGAGCAATTCGCTGATTTTTGTCATGAACTGGATCTTGGTGGCCGGTATCAGGCGCATCTGGACAGTGTATTCAAACCTTCCACGCCAGGCGCCGCGAAAGCGGTTGCCACTGTTTTTATCGACGGTGAGCGCGATGCTGTCGAGGTGCTTGCGCACATTGCCATGATGAAGGGCGATATCAGCGAAGCCGCTTACCAGATGCTGTTGAGCGTAGTGAAGCCCGACGTCCATGCGCAATGGGGGGGCAGGGGTTGCGCTATTGTCAGTTGCATATGCTCGATACCTACGCTTTTTCGGGCTGCCTGTTACACGGGGCTTTGCTGATTCAGCAGGATATTGCTGACCCTGACAGTGGGCCTTGTCTTGTCTATATGCCTTCAGAGCCGTCACACCCGCTCAAACAGTTCGCGTCACTCCGGGCTTTCAACGACAGCCTCGTGGCAGCGCTCGACAGTGACAGTTACAGGCGCTATTTCAGCCGCTTCGTCAGCCTTGGCCAAAGTCCGGAGTTTTTTGCGAAGCTGAAATCGCGGCTCTACCCGGTCCAGCAACACACGCTGGACGTCAATGCCGACCTGGTGTTGCAGGCGCAGCCATTTTCCAAGCCCCCGTTCGAGTTGCTTTACGACCACCTGCTGGCCAAAACCTACGTTGATTCACGGACCATAGCGGTGCCGTCTGCGCAGGCTGATCAGTTAGCCAGGGATGCGCTGCTCGACAACCTGAAAAACAGTGGCATGGACATACTCAATGCGGCCGGGCTCTTTGTGCCTGTGCTGGGTGAAGTCATGGCCGTGGTTGCTCTCTATCAGCTTGTCCGCGAAGCGTTCGTTGCCTACGAAGACTGGACGCACGGGGAAGTGGAAGAGGCCATGCAACATGTTTATAACATCGCCGAAAACGTCGCTCAGACAGTGGTGGTGGGCAGCGTCATTGGCGCGCTCGATCGGCTGGAACCGTCGATGTTTATCGAAAGCCTGGTGCAGAAGAGGGTGGATGGATCGGTTCGTCTTGGAAAGCCGACTGTTGGCGGTTATGCGGATACAGTTACGGTGCCTGACGGTTTGCGTGCCAACCCGCTGGGGCTTTACGAATTCGACAGCAAGACGTGGCTGCCAATGAACGGCAAGCTGTACCGCGTTGAAGCAGATGCAACCGGAAAAAACTGGCGTATCAGGCACCCACAGGATCAGCACGCCTACTCGCCTAAGCTTGAGCACAACGGGGCCGGTGCCTGGCGTCACGAGTGGGAAAACCCCATGGGCTGGGATGAAGTCACAGCGTTCAGGCGGCTTAATGTGACGTGTGATGCGTTCACCGAAGAAGAGATCTCGCGGGTCTTGAGCATTACGGGCAGCAACGAGGCGTTGTTGCGTCAGATACATGTCGAAAGTCATCCGCTTCCAGCTCTGCTGAGAGATGCCATCCAGCGCATGGAAATCGAGCGGGGCTTGCAAGCTTGCATAGACGCCCTCAAGGCAGAAGAGTCCTCGCCAGTGCCTGTCACTCATATCGAGCCATGGATGAAGCTGCTGGTGTCGTCGCCGCACTGGCACAAGAGCCGAGGGTTGTTAGTGTTAGACGCAGGCGGAACCATGCTCGACGCCTGGAACGTGGGGGCGCATATGACATTTTCATCCAGTGTCGTGGGCGCGACAGAAGACCTCACGCAGGCGCTCGGCCAATTGCTGGAAGGGCTGACACCCGATGAAGTCAGTCATCTGACGGGAACCAGCGGTGCAGATAAAACTTCGCAGGTTCAAGGTTTCAAACGTTATCTGGCCGACTGTGCGCAACTTCACATGGGGCCGTTGCTTGACGAGGTTTATGCACTGCACAACCGCAGCAGTGAGCCGCTGGTCAAGCTGATTCAACGCGATTTCAGCAGTGTGCCGGACAGCATCGCTTTGGAACTCATCGAGATGGCGAGCGATGCAGACACCGCACGGATGACCTCGGAAAAACGTATCCCTCTTGAGCTTGCCGAGCATGCTCGTGAGTATCAGCAGCAACTGCGAATAAACAGGGCCATCGAAGGCTTCTACCGACGCTCGTCGGGTAATCCGGACACCTGTGCGACTGGGCTTGGCATGTTGCCGTACACGCCGGGCTGGCGTGGCGACGTTTCAATCGATCTGCTGAAAGACACGCTGGAGGGCGATGAGATCGCGAGCCTTGAAAGTGACCAGACGACTGTCGTGCATCGGGTTCTGATCAGAACCGAAGAGGTATTTCAGCCCTTCAATCAGTTGGGTGAGTCTATAGGTGAGGCTGGTCAGAGCTTTTTCAGTGCTCTGCTGAACGCGCTTCCTGATGACGTGCGAGTCAACATCGAATTGCCAGTGAATGCGGATGAGCAGCACCTGCGCAGTCTTTTGTGTCGTATCGCATCTGACAGACGCGACCGGATAGCGGAAATCCTGCAGTTGCAGCCGATCAAGCCTGGCATCAAATGGCCGCAACGACTGCACGATGGCCGTGTGGGTTACCCCCTGAGCGGACGTTTGCGTGGCCTCTTCCGCAGGCTTGGGATTGGTGCGCCCAGCCACTCGCCAGAGCTTGCGGTAAAAAGCCTGTATCCGGATTTTTCCGAGGAGCAGGTTACGACGTTTCTTCAGGCTCTGCGTGCAGAGCACACAGGTTCTGCCTCGCAATTGACGAACTTTGTTCGACAAAGGCTGCAAGGCCTCGCTCAGGAACTGAGCACTTTGCAAACCGGCCTGGACAATTGGGTACTGCAAGCTGAGCCCTCGTCACTGCTTAGACCGAGGGCAATCGCGACGTTGCGAATTCGCAATTGCTGGAGGCGCCTGAGCGCTCACTGCAGAAACTATCAGGGTGAGTTTTTGGGGTATTCGCTTGATCTGGAGGGTCTACGGATAGGAAACATGCCGGAGGTATTGGCTGACTTCAGTCATGTGGCGGTTTTAAACGCTCGAAACATGCGGCTTACCCATTTACAGGCTGATGTATTACTTAAGCATTTCAGCAACCTGCATTCATTGAGCCTGGATTTCAATGCGCTGCAATCCCTGCCAGAGTCGATAGGGCGGATGACTCGACTCAGAGAGTTGTCACTCAGACACAACCCGCTGGTCTGGACCGACCAGTGCAACGCCGGTTTGCGCAATCTGAGCCGACTGGAAGTTCTGGACCTCAGTTTTTGCTCGCTTGGGCGGAGCACGCGGCTGAGTCCGCTCAACGCACTGCGCATGCTTTTTTTACGTTCTACAGGTATTGAAAGGGTGCCAGAGTGGAACTGGCGCAGTTCTGATCTGATGCTTCTCGACCTTCGTGACAACCATATCTCGGACATAACCACCCAGGCGCTCGCCCTTATTGATCGCTCCCTCAGCGATAATCGTCTGAATATACATTTGAATGGTAATCCGCTGAGTGTGCAGACGCATGAACGGATCAGAGTGCTGCGTGAGCAACGGTATCAGTTCCGTTTGGGTATCAGCCATAACCGCTTGTTGCATCAGGAAACGCCTGCCCTTAAGACCTGGCTTGGCAGTGCGAGTGGTGAGCAACTGGCTGCACGGACAGAGCTTTGGCATAACGTGCAGGACTGTTCCGGTTCTACGGATTTTTTTCAGGTGTTGAGCGACCTGACCACTTCAGCAGACTTTTTCAATGATCGTAAAGCGCTCACGACACGGGTCTGGACGATGATGGAAGCGGCTGCTGAAAATGGGGAGCTGCGTCGGCAATTGTTTGATCTTGCCGCCCATCCTCAAACCTGTGGCGATGGTCTGGCGTTAATATTCGGGGACATGGAAGTTCGCGTTGGGGTGTTCGCGATTACGTCATCCACGCCGGAAGCCGCACGGCCACTGGAGCTGTTCAAGATGACCCGCAGTCTCGACCGTCTCGATGAGGTGGAAAAAATTGCCCGTCGCGATATTGCTCTTCGGATGACAAGCAATAAAACGGTAGATGAAGCCGAAGTACGACTGGCCTATCGAACGGGTTTGCAGGTCCGGCTTGGATTGGCCAGCCGGTCCAGATCCATGCTGTTCAGGACTCTGGCGGGGGTGAGTGACGCCGATCTGGATTCCGCCTACCGCGAGATAATTGCGCGTGAAAGTACTCCTGCGTTTTTCGAGTCACTGATTGCCAGGGAGTTCTGGATGGATTATTTGGAAATCCGCTACGCCCACGAGTTTGAGCCGGTAAAGCGCCCTTTTGCTGAGCGTCTCGCCGTTCTGGATGAGCTGTCGCCGGACATGCAATCCGATCAACAATACCTTGACCGGGTAAAACAGATCACCAAGGAACGCATGCGTGCGATCAAGGCGTGTGCGATCAAACTTTCCATACAGCTCTCGGACGCTGTGAACGCAGGGCCTCAATAAGGGATACTCTCCATAACGCCTGACAATCCGGGGAATCTGCATGCCCGTTCACGTTATCGACAACCTAAGCACCGTTGCGCCTGCTCAATGGGACGCACTGGTGCCGGGCAATCAGCCGTTCCTGCGGCATGCCTTTCTCAGCGCACTGGAAGACAGCGGCAGTCTAGGGCCACGCTCCGGTTGGCGTGCCGAACATGTGCTGCACTACGAAAACGATCAACTGGTTGCGGCATTGCCGGCCTACCGGAAGTGGCACTCGTACGGCGAATATGTGTTCGATCACGCCTGGGCAGACGCCTGCCGTCGTGCCGGAATCGCCTATTACCCCAAACTGTTGGTCGCGGTGCCGTTCAGCCCGGTTGGCGGCTCACGCATCCTGTCGGCAACGCCTCAAGGCGGCATGGAGTTGCTCAGCGAGCTGCCGGCCTATCTGCAGAGCGAGGGGCTGTCGAGCGCCCATGTGAATTTCACCGACCCGGCTGCCGATGCCTTGCTTGAATCGCAACCGGGCTGGCTGCAGCGCTTTGGTTGTCAGTTTCATTGGCATAACCGGGGTTACCGCGACTTTCAGGACTTTCTGGACGCATTGAGTTCGCGCAAGCGCAAGCAGATGCGCAAGGAGCGTGAACAGGTGGCGGGGCAGGGCATCGAGTTTGAATGGCTCGAAGGCGCGCAGATGAGCGAAGTGCTGTGGGACTTCGTCTACGCCTGCTATTCCAATACCTACGAAATTCGCGGGCAGGCGCCATACCTGACACGCGAATTTTTCAGTCTGCTGGCCGAGCGTATGCCCGAATCGATCCGCGTGGTCATCGCCTTGCAGGGCTCACGGCCTGTGGCGATGGCTTTCAGCCTGATCGGTGACGATAGTTTCTACGGGCGCTACTGGGGTTGCCTGGCCGAGTTTGACCGACTGCACTTCGAGACCTGTTTCTATCAGGGCATGGACTACGCCATCGCCCATGGTCTGCAACGATTCGATGCCGGCGCCCAAGGTGAGCATAAATTGATTCGTGGCTTCGAACCGCAGATCACCCGGTCATGGCATTACCTGATGCACCCAGGGTTGAAAGACTCGGTCAGCGAGTTTCTCGAGCAGGAACGCGTCGGCGTACTGGCGTATGCCGATGAGGCGAGGAGTGCGTTGCCGTATCGGCAGGCGGAGTAGCGGGGGATATGCCTTCCCGCGTGGAGCATCGGCACGAGACTTGAATCTCGTTCCTCACGCTCCGCGTGGGAGTGCAGTTCTGGACGCTCTGCGTCCGCTCTTGATTGTGCGGAGCGGCGCAGACTTGTGACGCGGAGCGTCACGAAATGCATGCCAACGCGGAGCATTGGCACGATAGTCATGGGTATACATGGCAGCGGGTAGATCACTGGCCTCTGAAGATCCTGTGGAAGCGAGCTTGCTCGCGAAGAGGCCAGCAATCTCCCCATCCTCAATCCACCCCTACAAACCCACCCGTCTGATGCTGCCACAACCGCGCATACAGCCCGCCGCGGGCCAGCAGTTCGGCGTGGGTGCCGGTTTCGGCGATCTGGCCTTTTTCCAGTACCACCAGACGATCCATACGGGCTATGGTCGACAGGCGGTGGGCAATGGCGATGACGGTCTTGCCTTGCATCAAGGTTTCCAGGCTTTCCTGAATCGCTGCTTCAACTTCCGAATCAAGTGCCGAGGTGGCTTCATCCATGATCAGGATCGGTGCGTCCTTGAGCAGCACACGGGTGATCGCGATTCGCTGGCGCTGACCGCCGGACAGCTTGACGCCGCGCTCTCCCACATGGGCATCAAAACCGGTGCGGCCTTCGGAATCCGACAACTGCGGGATGAACTCTTCGGCACGGGCCTTGCAGATCGATTCCCAGAGCTGTTCGTCAGTGGCGTCAGGATTGCCATACAGCAGGTTTTCGCGAATGGAACGGTGCAGCAGCGACGTGTCCTGAGTGATCATGCCGATCTGCGCACGCAGGCTTTCCTGGGTAATCTCGGAAATATCCTGACCGTCGATCAGGATCCTGCCGCCTTGAACGTCATACATGCGCAGCAGCAGGTTCACCAGCGTCGACTTGCCGGCGCCTGAAGGCCCGATCAAACCGATTTTTTCGCCCGGTTTGATGTCCAAGTTGAGGTTGTGAATGATCCCGTTGCCATTGCCGTAATGGAAATCAACGCCATCGAACCGGACGCCGCCGTTTTCGATCTTCAGCGGCAGCGCGCCGGGCTGGTCATTCACCGTGACAGGCTGCGAGATGCTCTCCAGGCCGTCCTGCACGGTGCCGATGTTCTCGAAAATGCCATTGACCACCCACATGATCCAGCCGGACATGTTGACGATACGAATCACCAGGCCTGTGGCCAGCGCGATGGCCCCCACCGAGATCATCGACTGGGTCCACAACCACAGGGCAAGCCCGGTGGTGGTGACGATCAGCACGCCGTTCATGGTGGTGATGGTGGTGTCCATCGATGTGACGACACGGCCAGCCAGCTGGCTTTTCTCGGTCTGGTCACGCATCGCTTCACGCGCATATTGCTGCTCATGATTGGTGTGCGCGAACAGTTTCAATGTGGTGATGTTGGTGTAGCCGTCGACTATCCGGCCCATGAGCCTGGAGCGCGCATCGGACGACTCCACCGAGCGTTGCTTGACCCTGGGGACGAAGTACATCAGCGAGAGTATGAACGCCACGATCCAGGTGCCCAGCGGTATCATCAGGCGCCAGTCAGCCTCGGCGAACAGCACCATGGCGCTGATCGCGTAGATCAGTACATGCCACAGCGCATCCACCGATTGCACCGCCGAGTCGCGCAGCGAGTTGCCGGTCTGCATGATGCGCTGGGCGATACGCCCGGCGAAATCGTTCTGGAAGAAGTTGACGCTCTGTTTGAGCACGTAGCTGTGGTTTTGCCAACGAATCAGGTTGGTCATGCCGGGGCTGATGGTCTGATGCACCAGCAGGTCGTGCAGGCCGACGAAGATCGGGCGCAGCAGCAGGGCCACCACCACCATCCAGATCAGTTCCGGGCCATGAACGCTGAAAAAATCCTTGGGCGGCGTGGTTTGCGCCAGGTCGATAATGCGGCTCAGGTAGTTGAACAGCGACACCTCGATCAGCGCCCCGATCAGTCCCACGACCAGAAGCGCGAGAAACGTCGGCCATACCTGACGCAGGTAATACATGTAAAACGCGAAGACAGTGTTGGGCGGGGCAGGGGTAGGGGCGTCTTTGAAGATATCGATCAGTTTTTCAAAACGACGATAAAGCATTGGCTATCACACCCACGCGACGTGGGTTCTCCTTGATAAGTGGAGGCTCTCCCGTCCAGCCCGCACAAAGCCCGAAGGCTTTATGCGGTGCAGGTTTCCTGCTTAGTCGACGCGTTTGGCGGACTTGATCAGGATCGGGTCGATTGGCACGTTTTGCATGCCTTTCGTAGTAGTGGTGCGGGCGTTGACGATGTTGTCGACCACGTCCATACCCTTGACGACTTTACCGAACACCGCGTAACCGAAGTCACGTGTGCCGTTGTCGAGCATGGCATTGTCGTTGGTGTTGATGAAGAATTGACTGGTAGCCGAGTTAACGTCCGAAGTACGGGCCATGGCAATGGTGCCACGCACGTTGTGCAAACCGTTCTGTGCTTCGTTCTTGATCGGGTCCTTGGTCGGCTTCTGAACCAGTTGCTGGGTGAAACCGCCACCTTGCACCATGAAGCCCGGAATCACACGGTGAAAAATGGTGTTGCTGTAGAAGCCGCTGTCGACGTAGCCCAGAAAGTTCTGGGTGCTGACCGGTGCCTTGGTGTCTGCGAGTTCGATTTCAATCTGGCCGAAGCTGGTATCGAGTACCACGTGCGTGGCTTTATCCGGGGCAGCCATCAGGTTGGCGGCGAACAATACGGAGCAGGCGGTGAGGGCGATTTTTTTCAGCATGTGGCAACAGGTCCTTCGGTAAGAGATATCGACTGTGGCCGGCAAGGTAACCACGTTTGGCGTTCTTTGCCCAGCGTGTTAGAGGGTTTGCGCGGCTTCATGCCATCAGCCAGCGCACCTATCGGCTGCACAAGGTTTTCAGACTCCGATGCTGGCCATGAATTCCAGCAGCGTGCGATTGAATTGCTCGGGCTGGTCGAGTGGCGTGGCATGCCGGGAGTCGTTGATGACTACCAGCCGCGCATTTGGCAGGCGTTTGACGTAAGCCTCTTTGAGCGAAACCGGTGTGTAATCGTGTTCGGCCGCGATGATCAGCGTCGGGCAGGTAATGCGCCCCAGTTTGTTTTCCACGCCCCAGCCGACAATGGCATCGAAACTGGCCAGATAGGCGCGCTTGTCATTCTTGCCCCAACGCTCGGCCATCTTGCACCGCAGGTCGGCCTGTTCCGGCTTTGGAAACAACAGCTTGCCCAGCGCCTCGCCCAGGGTCTGCATGCTGACGATGCGTGACAGGGTCCAGCGTCTGGCCAATTGCCAAAGGTCGCCTGCGCTTCTGACCTTGACCTGTGGCGCGCTGTTGACGATGCACAGGCTCTTGAGCAGGTGCGGTTGATCGACCGCCAACTGAAAGCCGATCATCCCGCCCATCGACAGGCCGATCAGGTGTACCGGACCCAGATAAAGGTGTTCGATCAACGCCTCCACGTCATTGCTCATGGCCTGAATGCTGTAGCGCCCGTAGGGTTTGTCCGAGCGACCATGGCCACGCATGTCCATGACGATGACGCGGTATTGACTGGCCAGTGCCGGGATCTGATATTCCCAGTCCTGACAGCTGGAACCCAGGCCATGTAACAACAAGACGGGTTCGCCCAGACCATACTCTTCATAGTGTAGCGAACAGTCGTCGTGTTCGAAAAAAGCCATGTGCCTACTCCTTTCAGGCGTGTTGGGGAGCAGTGAGTGCCGTGGTCAGTGGTGCGGTGTCGAACGTGCGGATCAGATCGATGAGAATCTGCGTGGCCGGGCCCAGCGACCTGTCCTTGCTGGAGTAAAGATAGAAGGTCGGGTTGCGGCTGCCGCCCTTGTCCAGGCGCAGCGGCTTGAGCAGCCCCTCGCGCAGTTCACGCTCGATCATGTGGCGAGGCAGCCAGGCGAAACCCAGGCCATTGCTGACGAAGGTGGCGGCTGTACCGAGGCTGCCGACCGTCCAGCGCTGCTCTGCGCCCAGCCAGCCGAAATCCCGGGGTTGCTGTCTGCCTGAGTCGCGAATCACCACCTGCAGCTGACTTTCCAGATCCTGAAAGGTCAGTTCGCGATTGGCCTGGTGCAGGGCGTGGTCCGGATGAGCGACGGCGACGAACTCGACGGAGCTCATCTCGGTGCCCAGATGCCCGGCAATGCTGTAGCCGCTGATGGCCAGGTCCGCGACGCCTTCCAGCAACACCTCCTCGACACCCGAAAGCACTTCTTCACGCAACCGCACCCGGCAGCCGCGGCTTTGCGGCATGAACGCGGTCAACGCCCTGACCAGGCGTGCCGAAGGATAGGCCGCATCAATCACCAGCCGCACTTCCGCTTCCCAGCCCTGTTCCATATGGTGGGCGAGGTCTTCCAGTTGGCTGGCCTGTTTGACCAGTTGCCGTGAACGGCGCAGCAGTACGCCACCGGCGTCGGTCAGCACAGCCTTGCGTCCGTCAATGCGTAACAGCGGCACGCCGAGTTGTTCCTGCATGCGCGCCACGGTGTAACTCACCGATGACTGCGACCTGTGCAGAGCCTCGGCGGCCTGAGCAAAGCCACCGTGGTCGACTACGGCTTGTAATGTGCGCCACTGGTCGAGAGTCACGCGGGGCGCTTTCATGCTGTAATTCCTCTTAATGTGCTGGCTATTTGTTCTACTCTGACAATCCCGCTTCGGAGATCGCCGAATGAATCGACTGTGCTGTGTACTGCTGGTCATGTTGCCTTTGACGGCTTTTGCGTACCCCATCGAGGTCGAAAAGCAGTATCAGGGCGTGAAGATCGATTACGTGACGCACGACGTTTATCACAACATCGGGTCAATCACCGTCAGCAACTACGGGGATGTAGACGCCAAATGTTCGGTGGTGTTCGTCAACGGGCCAGAGGCGCCGCGAACCCGGCGTATGCAGGTTGGCGCAGGTCAGAGTGTCGACGCTTCATCCACGTTCAATCGCAGCATCATCAAGTTGCGAATCAGGCTCACCTGCCAGCCGGTCTGAGAGTAGAGCGCTCTTATGGATAAAACAAATTTATGGATGGGTTAAGCAAGGGGCTTGAAGTTTTTAATCGATAAATCGATTTTATAACGGGGTCCGCGTTGCGTTATGCGCAATTGTGGCCGAAGACTGTGGGAGCGAACTTGTTCGCGAAAGGGCCGGTATGATCGCCGAAAATGCATCGGCTGAAATACCGTCTTCGCGAACAGGCAAAGCGTCGCCGCTTCGCTCCCACGCCCTTGGGGCAGAAGCCTGAAAGCTCCTTGTTCCGGGCTTTCAGGACTTGTGCAATACGCTGAGCACGATCAGACGATGATATCGGCCGCTTGCAGACTCTGCACGCCAGTCAGCTGGATTTCAAAGTCCGCGCCGATGTTGTCATCGAGATTGCCGTACAGCACCCCATCGGCAAAGCGAAGCTCGCCGGTGTTGTTGGCGCTGAACGCCGCGTTGCCTATGAACACGAACGCATCGTGGGCATCGGTCAGCGGTCGGGCATCGAAGCCTGTGAAGTCCAGCTTGTCGCCTTCGGCTGCCTTGAAGCCGTTGATGATGTCGCGCAGGCCGCCCAGGCCTGTCTCGTTGCTGTTGTTGAACACGTAACGGTCTGCACCGGTGCCGCCAATCAGCGTATCAGCGCCTGACCCGCCGATCAGTACGTCGTCACCCGCGCCGCCGGACAAGGTGTCATTGCCACTGCCGCCGTTCAGGACGTTGGCGTTTTTGTTGCCGGTCAACGTGTCGGCAAACTGGCTGCCAGTCAGGTTCTCTGTACCCTTGAGCGTGTCCAACCCGGAGCCGCCGGTGGCCTGTTGAGCGCTGGTGTTCAGCGCAACCGTAACGCCTGCCGTGGCAAACAGATAAGACACCGTGTCATTGCCGTCACGACCGTCCATGACGTTGTCGCCAGCGCCTGCGTAGATCAGGTTATCAAGGGTGTTGCCGGTTGCGTTCGCCGCCCCTGTGCCGGTGATGACGATGTTTTCCAGGTTGGCCCCCAGCGTGTAGCTGGCCAGCGAACTGAGCACCGTGTCGATGCCGCCTACCTGCTGATCTGCGTTGGTCTCGACCACACGGTCGGCTGCATCGTCAACGTAATAACTGTCCGATCCGTCGCCGCCGGTCAGCAGGTCGGCACCCGCTGCGCCGTCGAGAACATTGTTGCTGGCATTGCCGGTGATGACGTTTTTCAGCGCATTGCCGGTGCCGTTGATGGCAGATACGCCGGTAAGCAGCAGGTTTTCCACGTTCGCCCCCAACTGCCAACTGACGGAAGACACCACGGTATCAACCTGCGATGGCGAATCATTGCTCTCGGTGACGGTATCGAGTGCGTTATCGACTACATAGATGTCGTTGCCGTCCCCGCCGGTCATGTCATCTGCGCCCTGATCGCCATCCAGCACGTCATTGCCGGCGCTGCCCACCAAAGTGTCGTCGTCACTGGTGCCGAAGATGTTGCCGCCTTCATTCTGGCCACTCTCGAAAATGGCGGCCGGGTCGTTGTTGTCGCTGGCATCGCCACGAAAACCCAGGTCATCGGCAATGAAGTCGGCCAGGCGCTGACCGACGATTTCGGCGGACTCTTCGTGCAGGTGCCAGACGTCATCGGGGTAGACCAGCGGGTTGACCTCGTAACGCAACGGCAGGTCGGTGTAGTCAACTGCCAGCTTGACGTCGGCACGCTCATTGGCGATGGCTTCCTGAGCGTTTCTGACGTATCCGGCACCCTCGACAATAGCGTTGATCTTTTCTTCGGTGTAGCCGCGCGCCTTGGCCGCTTCGGTCTGATAGTGGCCGGTTTCGGCCATGTACACGGTGAAGTCGCCGATCTGTGCGTGCAGGTAATCGAACACCTTCAGGGTCGAGGCTTTGTACAGGTCGGCTGCAGCCTGCTTGTCCGTGGCGCGGGCTATTTCCTGCGCGGCTTCTTCACCCTGACCCCAGATAATCCCGGTGGTCACTTTATCGATAGCCGTCAGCGACGCCAGTTGCGACTTGAGAAGTTCGGTCGCACGCAGCAGCGCAGGGCCTGGCTGATCGGTATCCACCAGCCACCACGAAACACGCTGTTCTTCCTGCGTGCCGGTCGAATAGCCGACCACGGTGCTGCCGCCTACGGCAAGGTCGATGCCATCACCGTTGGCGTCGGTGAACTGGCTGCGCACGTCATAATCGGTGTAACGGGCCAGGTCCTTGACCATTTCCGAGGTGCCGGACTGATTGTCGTCTTCGGTCATACGCAGCAGGCGTGCGTTGGACTGGCCAAGCGTCGGCAGATAGAGAATCTCCTGAGCCTCGCGCTGGCCAAACACGAAGTCCGCATCGGTCAGGGTGTCGATCAGGTTGCCGCTCAGGGCGATTTCGAAGCGATTGCCGTCGGCATCCGGCGTGGCGGATTTGACATAGGTCTTGTCGCCGGCTTCGTTGAGGGTCATGTACAAGGTGTGATCTTCACCGTTGCCCAGCCCCAGGAAACCCAGAGCAGAGACGTCTATTTTGTCCTGGCCGGGGGTGAAGTCATAGATTGTGTCGGTGGCAGTCAGCCCGCCAGCATCGTAATCGCGGTAGCTGTCGGTGAGTGTGCTGTAGACGAACGTGTCGGCACCGTCTCCACCGTACAATGCGTCGCGGCCAGCGCCACCGTTGATGATGTCGGCACCGGTATCGCCACGCAGCGTATCGTCGCCACCCAGCCCGAGAATGGTGTCGTCACCTTCGGTGCCATACAGCGCTTCCGCATTTTCGGTGCCGGTCAGAACGCCCGGTGTGACGTTGCCTACCGTGATGGCAAAACTGTCGGCCACCGAAGCGCCGGTGGCGTCGCTTGCGGTCAGCAATACCGAGTAAAGCCCGGATGCCGTGCCGCCCGGTGTGCCGCTGAAGGTCAGGGTCTTGCTGTCGAACTTCAACCAGTCGGGCAGGGCGCTGTTATCGGCCAGGGTCGCGCTGTAGGTCAGCGTGTTGCTGTCCGGATCACTGAAACTGCCCGGTTGTACTGCGTAGGAAAACGCCTTCAACTCGGTAACGTTCTGATCCATCAGCGGTGTATTGAGCACTGGTGCCTGATTGGCGGCGGCTGCGGTGGAGAAGATGAAGTTGGACGCGCTCAGTTTGTCGGCCAGATTGCCTTGCAAGGCAATCTCGAAGCGATTGCCTGTGCTGTCGACCGCATCGGTCTTGATGTAGGTCTTGCTGCCGTCGGCATTGACGGACAGGTAAATGGTGTTGGCGCTGCCATCGCCCAGGCCGCGCAGGCCTATGCTGGACAGGTCGATGCGGTCTTCGGCCGGGTTGAAGTCGGTGATCGTGTCGCTCTGCTTGGTGCCGCTGGCGGTGTAATTGCGATAGCTGTCCAGACGCGAGTTGTAGATGAACAGGTCCGCGCCCGCGCCACCGGTCAGGGTGTCGGCATCGGCTCCGCCAGTGATCGTGTCGGCGCCCGCGCCGCCATCGATACGGTCCGTACCGGCGTTGCCGTTGATCACGTCATTGCCGTCGGTGCCGGTCAGGGTATCGCCGCCCGCCGTGCCTTCCACGACATGCTGGAAGATGAAATGACTGGCATTGAGCGTGTCTTTCAGGTTGCCGCTCAGGCCCAGTTCGAAGCGGTTACCGCTGGCATCGGCGTCGAGTGATTTGACGTAGGTGCGGTCCAGCGTGGCGTTGTAGCTGATGTTCAGCGTACCGCCCTTGCCGCTGCCCAGCCCGGTGAAGCCCAGGTTGCTCAGGTCGATGCGGTCCTGGCTGATATCGAAGTCGGTGACCAGATCGGTGGCACTGGTGGTGGCCGTGCGGTAGCTGTCGGTCAACTGATCGAAGCGAAAGGTGTCGGCACCCGCGCCACCGGTGAGCTTGTCGGCCCCGGCACCACCAATCAGGATGTCGTCACCCGCACCGCCGTTCAAGGTGTCCTTGCCCGCCAGACCGAAGATCTGCTCGTGGGCCGCGCCACCGGTGATGACGTCGTTGGCCTCGGTACCATTGACGGTCACCAGCGGGAACGCATCACCTGCGAAGCTGCCGTCGCCATACACCAGGGTCAGCCCCTTGCTGGTGTGGCTGATGGTGTTGCCGACGATGCTGTTGCGGTCGGTGCCGTCTTCGTTACGCTCGGCGACGCCGTAGGTGGAGTTGTCACTGCCGGTGATCGTGTTGCCACGGATCAGGTTGTCGCTGCCGCTGAAGAACTTGCCGGACACGCCCGTGGTGTCGTCGTAGGACTGAATGATGATTTCCGGAACTGCTGAACCCAGCGCGTTGTTGCTCAGGGTGTTATCGAAGATATCCACCCCGGAACTGCCGTAAATGCGCACGCCGGCGTTGCCGTTGTCGTGGATGTCCACGCCGCTGACCGAGACCTGGCTGGACAGCTTGATCAGTACGCCTTCTGCTGCGTTGCCATACACCGCGCCGCCGGTGATGGTGATATTGGCAGGCGAGGGGATGTTTTCACTGCCGCGCTGCACCACGATGCCGGTGCTGCCATTGCCGTAGGCGACGTTGTTGCTCAGGGTGAAATCGTGAGTGCTGGTCACCACGTTGAAGCCGTGACGGTCGTTGTTATAAGCAATGTTATTTTCAAACACGCTGTCGCTCAGGTAATCGGCCACGAAACCGTCCAGGCCGTTGCCATGGGATACGCTGTTTTTGATCACCATGTTGACGGTCTGCTCGTGCGGGTCGAAGCCATAGCCCGAGCAGTCCTTGATCTCGACGCTGTCGAGCGTAACGTTCGAATCCTTGCCGTCAGAACCTGGAATGTAGCCGTTGAACCAGCCGTCCACCTTGCCGGTGGTGGCGTCCCGGTTACCGTCCAGTGTCAGATTTTTCATGCCGAAGTCGTGGGTTTCTTCGCCGTAGGCGGAACGCACGATGCCGGTGACCTTGGTGTCCGAGCCATCCGCCAGCTTGATGACTGTCTCGCCCATGCCCGCGCCCGATAGGGTCACGTTGCTTTTGAGCATCAGGCAGCCGTCGGAAGGCTCCTCGCCACCGGACACAATGTAGGTCCCGGCTGCCAGCACAACTTCTCCACCGCCCGCCGCTGCAGCTGCATCAATAGTGGCCTGAATGGCTGCTGTATCGTCCGTAACGCCGTCGCCCACTGCACCAAAGTCTTTTGTGTTGAATATCATGGTGTTACTCCGGGCGACGAGGATTTTAGGTGATGAAGTCAATATTGCAGCGCCCCGGAGTAAGACCCTCCATTAAGGAAAAGTTGCGTGATATAGGCTATATTTTCGGCGAAACCGACGACATGTGCGTCAAACATACGACTGTCATATTTGTGACGGGTAACGCGGGGCGCGGCGACAGGTTGGCGTCAAAAAGCGGCGGCCGTCGAGTGGACAGTGAGTGACGCAACCGCTATGGTCGCGCCCTTCAAAAATGGGGGCAGGCATGGGTTATCTACTTATCGTCACACTGATTCAGGCGTTTTCGTTCAGCCTGATCGGTGTCTATCTGGCCGGGCACGTCGACAGCTATTTCGCGGTGCTGATCCGCGTGGTGCTCGCTGGTCTGGTATTCATCCCGCTTACTCGCTGGCGTCAGGTCGAACCGCGATTCATGCGTGGCATGCTGCTGATCGGCGCGCTGCAATTTGGCGTCACGTATGTCTGTCTGTACCTGAGTTTCAGGGTGCTGACCGTGCCCGAAGTATTGCTGTTTACCATCCTCACGCCACTGCACGTGACGCTGATCGAAGACGCGCTGAACCGGCGATTCAATCCTTGGGCCTTGCTGGCGGCGATGGTCGCTGTGCTGGGTGCGGGCGTGATTCGTTACGACGGTCTGGACGGCGACTTCCTCGGCGGTTTCCTGCTACTGCAACTGGCCAACTTCACCTACGCCGCCGGGCAGGTGCTGTACAAACATCTGGTGGCACGCCACCCCAGCGATCTGCCGCATTACCGACGTTTCGGCTATTTCTACCTGGGCGCACTGGCGGTGGTATTGCCCGCGTTCCTGATGTTCGGCAACCCGCAACACCTGCCCGAAGCGCCGACCCAATGGATCGTACTGTTGTTTCTCGGCCTGTGTTCGACGGCGCTGGGCATGTATTGGTGGAATAAAGGCGCGTGCATGGTCAATGGCGGCACACTGGCAGTCATGAACAACCTGCATGTGCCGCTGGGACTGCTGATCAATCTGCTGATCTGGAACCAGCATGAAGACTTCACCCGCCTGCTGATTGGTGGCGGGGTGATCGTGGCGTCGGTGTGGATCAGTCGCCTGGGCGTGCGGCGTGTGCCGGAGAGCGTTTCCGGCACGCGTTGAGTCAGACGTGCTGGCCGCCGTTGACGTGAATCTCCGCACCGTTCACGTACGACGCGCCAGCCGTGCACAGGAAGTAGATCAGCGAAGCGACTTCCTCGGGCTTGCCCAGCCGGTGCATCGGCACCAGCCGCTCGACAATTTCCGCCGTGCCGGGTGACAGAATCGACGTATCGATTTCACCCGGCGCAATGGCATTGACCCGTATCCCGTGCGGGCCGAAATCGAAAGCCATTTCCCGGGTCAGTGCCGACAACGCGGCCTTGGACGTGGCATAGGCGACCCCGGCAAACGGGTGAACCTTCGAGCCGGCAATCGAGGTGACATTGATGATGCTGCCCTTGGCCGCTTTCAACTCGTCAAACAGACCGCGAGCCAGTAGCGCCGTGGAGAACAGGTTGACGTTGAACACCTTGATCCAGGTGCTGTAATCAGACTCCAGAACGCCCATGCGACCGCCTTCCGCAGTCTTCGGCGAAACTCCCGCATTGTTCACCAGCGCATCCAGACGCCCGCCGAGCTTATCCTTGATCGCCGCCATGCTCTCGCTGACGCTGTCGATATTTTCCAGGTCCAGATGGATATGATTGAGCAGACCTTCAGCCCACGGACAGTCATCCACCCAGTTCTGCCTGGACGCCGTGAAAACTTCCCAGCCTGCGGCATTGAAATGCTTGACCGTGGCATGACCGATCCCCCGGCTTGCGCCAGTCAGCAACAGCTTTTTCTTGTCGCCCATGAGTGCGTTCCGGTTTTTGAGGGTGGATGCATCATGTTTTTTGGCGGGCGGGGTGTCAACGCTGTTTGTCCGGTGTCAGGCCGCAGAACGTATGCGGTTAATCCGCCTCAAGACCCTGCGCCATATTGCCCGCTTCGGCTGGGGTGCTGCCTCGGTCACCACATTCGGCATGTCCCGCAAGCGAATCCAGGTTTCACTGCGCCAGTGCAGCACGCTCAGCGAGGTGCCCGGCCACTGCAATTGACTCATTCTGGGGTTATCCAGCGTGAAGTTCTGCTGACCATGCAGCACCGTCAGCACCTCATGCGTCAGCCACTGACGCAACGCGCGGTTTTCCGGCACGTAGTGATGAACCAGCAACGCCAGCACGCCGGATTCGCTGATCATCAGTTGCCGCTGGCATTCGCCATTGGCCTGCAACCAGACCTCGCGACGCTGATCGGCATCAAGCTTGAGCGTGGCACGCTCGTCCAGCGCCTTGCCCATCAGACGGGCGAGGTCTGCGAGGCAAAACCATGCCTGGGCATCAGTAAAAATGGCGCGCAGCATGCGGCTGTGACGGAGGAATAGGGTGGCTTCGAAGTGGGGTGTATGGGTGTTTCTGAGAACGATATTTTGCATGGGTGACGCTCTTTTTGGTTATCGAGAGCCGCCACGGATTGTCGCCAAACATTGGGTGGCAGCTGTGTGCAGGTTGGCGAACCGGGCAAAAAGACAAACCCCGGCAGACCCGAAGATCTCCCGCGCACAGCCGCCATAGCGCGACATGCAGGCCGATAGGATCTGCTGTTTCACGATGGAGCGTATTTTTGTCTTTTCTTTGGGTCGCCAAACCCAGCCGCTGATTTTGCAGCGAACGACGGGGAGGTTAGCGTGGCAGGTATGGGGTGGCAAGAGGACGTTAGCTGTTTTGAGGCGAGAAAAATGACCGGAGGGATATTGTGAGGAAAAAGAGCCCAATCGCTGCTTCGCAGAGAGGACTGATAATAAATTTATCAGTATGAGATGTGCTGGTGTAAGCCTGTAAATTGCTGCTTAATTGCTATGATTTACAGGCTAATACTATTTAGCAATAGACTAATTCAAATGTTATGGTTTTCTTTTTTTCTAGAGAGCTTGGATAGCTCAACTGTTCTGGTAAGAGCTTCCGATCTCCTAGCGAATTTCGATTTTTTGATATCTTCAAATGCAATTGATCCTAATATATTTTTCACTCTGGTGTCTGCCGCCATATCGGATAAAAGCTGTCCAATCGACTTCCATTTCTTTGCTCCTCTTTTGTCTCGTAGTCCTTTCCCATCGACTAGATTTAAAATCACTTCAATACTGCGTGTGTTTAAGCCGATTGCATCACTGTGATAGATAAATTTTATGCCTGAAAGTGATAATGAGTTATCGCTGCCCTCCCCCCTATTGATTTCTATTCGTATGGGCTCGTATACGTTCTTATTAGGCGAGACGCCATCCAGCCAACTATCCCAAGTGTCCTTGATGAAATAGTCTTCGCTATCCGACATTAGTTTGCTCAGCTCATTGCAGTAAGATAGTATTAGTTGATGTTTTGTTCTGGTCATAGCTACATAAAATTTAGAAATGTCTCTGAATTGCTCTTCTTTAGGGGCGGCTTGATCGGGTAAAAATTCTTCGGAGCAGTTTAAAATAACTACGTAATCAAATTCAAAACCTTTGGTTTGCTCTAGGTCTGAAAGAAAAATGTCGCTGATATCAATGTCTATTGCACCGTCAAGAAGGGGGATTCCCACGCGCTCAGAAAGATTTTTTACTTCATAGCTAGTGAATCCACAATATGCTATGCATGCTTTTCGGCCTGGATGCTTTAATATTTCGTCCTGTAAATAATTTAGCGCGTAAGAAAACTCGCTGCCAAGAGAGTTGGCTTCTAAAATAAGAGGCGTTGTACCGCTTCTGTCGGCTAACTCAGGATCAAGCAGCTCATAGTCTTCAAGGGGTTGGTGTTCAGCATTGTAGTGATGTTTCAAGATGTGGTGAGCGGCTCTCAGAACATCTTTTGTGTTTCGGTAGTTTTTCTTTAGAGCTAGAGAGCGATTACTGCACTCGATTCCCGCAAGCCTCATACTTTGTCTTTTGGTTTGAACTTTTTGAGCTGCATCCCCGCACAAGAAAATATCGTTTTTTGATGGTGGGGTAAGTGATCTAATTACTTCTAGTTCAATAGTTCCAAAATCCTGGCATTCATCAATAATTATCGAGCGATAGCTGGTTTTGAAGAGGTCTTTATATTGATAGAGCTCTGTGGCTAGACCCAAGTAATCACATATGCCAATATCCCGCATTTTCTTTTCCCACAGCTCTAGTCCTTTCAAAATCAAAGTTCTAGCGTCGGCGTCGAATGGGATAACTCTCCCCTCTCGCTCGGTTTTTAAATATTCATTGCGGCGTTTTTTGGGGAACGCAGATCGAATCCAATCAAACTCTTCTCTTATATAATGTTCGGAGTTTATTCCTCGTTGGATTAGTGTTTTGTGTATGGGGAGTAATACTTTTGCGTCTTCATTGTTTAGCTCACACCTGTAAAACTCGGTCCAAACTTCATCGATATGCTCTTCGCTTTTCCACGTTTTATCATCATAAATTTTTTGGTTGTGAGGCTCGTAAGATGCTAATAGTTTTTGACATAATTTAAAAAAAGGTAGTACGTCAATTCTTTCAGCTAATTCAGTTGGTGCGGCGGCTTTAACTAAGCTCTCTATTAGGTGGGCTAGTGGTTTGTTTAATGTAATAACTAGAATTTTCTCGTCAGGATATTCTGTAGCTAACCAGATTGCTCGTCGAACAACCACGCAAGTTTTTCCTGATCCTGAAACCCCAATAAGCTTGGCCGGACCTGTAAGATTAGCAGTGGCGATTTTTTCCTGTTCGGGATGCATAAATAACATCCAGCTTTTGTAATCGCCCCCCATCATTACTTGGTCAGCTCGTGCCAGGAACTCTTTGTCATCCGGCCTAAACTCTATGAACGCATCTCCGAACTTTATTTTTACAATTTCTTCTGGCGGAAGTTCGTCAATTTCGCGGCTGTCGCCTAAGAATAGTTTTAGTCGGTCATTTGCTGCACTGAAGTTGTCTGAGCGTATAAGAACTAACGCGTCATATAGTGCTTTGGCATGTTCCTCGATATCAATGCTTGAAACGACTTTAAATATTTCTTCTTCGCTATGGGCGCCTGTCAGATTCTCTATATCTCTACATGTCGCTCTAGAAATACCCTCAAGTACTCTATCAAAAAGCTCCTGCGGTTCGAATAGCTTAAATAGCTGCTCTGAATGATAAGACAGGTTGTCGCCAGCAGATATTCTTTCATCAGTGCTGACCGATGCAGGTACAAAGTTTACTATTAACTGCTTGTTTACGCTAAATTTTATATCTTTATGTCGGTCTAGCCATTTATCCGTATCTTCATGATTGCCAAGGAAAAGAAAGAAGACTACTTTTTCGTCTTGTACTGTGATCAGCCTTGCTCTACCCGCAAGATCGTATTTTACGCATTTATCGATTCTAGTTTCACCATTGTTTGTAACTTGCAACCCCTCAAACGGGTCTTGGCCAAAACTAATTCTACCAAACATCGCCTGCACTAATACCGCTGCTTTTTGACTGGATCCCCCAGCCTTGACCATTTTCTGTATGTTCGCACGGAAATCTTTGTGTTCTACGTATCTGATATCACTCATTGTTTACCCGATCAGTCCATGCTTGGTTTTTAGTTCCACCGGTTATGCGCTTGAGTCCTATGCAGTCTGTCCGGGGGGTAGGGGTGTCCTTTTGATATCATAACTGATGTGTTATTGGAAACCAAAGGATGTCGTCAAACAAGTCTGTGTAGGATGGAGATTTAGGTGTTTTGAGTTCTTGACATCAAGACGGGCCTCATTAAGCGAATTGCGCTGCATTAAGAATTCTTGTCGTTGTGGCTACGTCTTAACATTTGAGCTATTCGCCTTTGGATCGTAAGCAAGTCAGTTTTGGTTTGGGTCTTAAAGTGCTCTCTGTCAGGCATGGTAAGATCATGGGCCAGCCAACGGCGTAGTCGGTATGTTTTGTCTGCTCTTAGGCTACCTACAGTCATAGTTTCTCTAACACAGGAGATAGCATGTTTGACAAAGGCATCTGGCTGAACCAACCCCGGCACTCCAGCGTGACAGACGAGCGTTTGACAGTCACCACAGACCCGCAAACCGATTTCTGGCAGCAGACGCACTACGGTTTCTGCCGCGACACCGGTCATTTTCTGGGTGTTTCGGTGACCGGTGATTTCACTGCACAAGTGCATGTGCAAGGCGATTTCAAGACGCTTTACGATCAGGCGGGTTTGATGGTCCGCATTGACGAGCGCAACTGGGTCAAAACCGGCGTTGAGGTCAGCGACGGAGCCCTGATGCTGGGCAGCGTTCTGACCTGCGGGCAATCGGATTGGGCGACTGGTGCGTTTGATGAGTCGTCATCCGGCCTCTGGCTGCGAGTCACGGTCGCCAAGGGCGTTATGCGTATTCAGCACTCCAGCGACGGGCTGCGCTGGCCGCTGCTGCGCCTGGCACCATTTCCCGTGAGTGAGTCTTATGCCGTAGGCCCAATGTGCTGCAGCCCGGAGCGGGGAGGGCTGGAGGTAGTGTTCTCTCATTTCGAGGTCATGCCTGCACTGGGCAAGGATTTGCATGATCTGACGTGAGTGACTCTTCAGCCGGCCATTGCAGGCCCGCTGAAGAGCGACATGCTCACCTTGTTTTACTTAACAACGGTGAACTTGCAGTTTTCAGGTGATGTTTTTTCACATACGTTATAGACGAGACCCAAAAAACCATTTTCTTTTTTCCAGATACTGCCTGCAGTTTTCACAGTGAAATCCTTATTGTTTTTAGCGGTGAAGCGCATGTCCAGCATCTCGCGCCCACCGATGTTGTAGGTACAGTATTGCAGCATCTGAGGCGCGTCTGCGCTCTCTTGAATAGCGATGGCCAGTTCAAAGGACTGCACAGGCATTTTCTTTGTTACAACGCCTTGCAGCACGCCGGTCCACTCGCCGTCATTACCGCTCGCCCGGTATACACCGGGTGAGACCTGTTCGATCTTTTCCACGGCAGGGCAGTTTTCCGCCGCTTGAGAGGTCAGGGACATGCCCAGCAGGCAGGTAGCAATTGCGGCGCTGATTAATACTTTTTTCATGATATTCCTTTAATTGAGAATTTAATTCTTGATGTGTTTATATGAGTGTTAGTGCGGATATTTGACGCAGTTGCACAGCGCGTGCTTGTTGTCAGGTACGCCAGTTGGTTGCATGTTTCTGTTTGGTGTGTGGCAGTGGTTTTGTTGCTTATTGTTTCGTTGTTAAAGGCGTGCGTATTTTAGTAAATATTTGATCGTATCCAGTGTGGATGAATTTATCTTAGGCGCTAGAGTGTTTATTGTCTGCACCTTCAGGCCTTAATTGTTTGTAGGAAATGGCGTTGGTTTGTGTGGGGATAGTGGGCTGGCCGATTACTCCTGAAGCCCTGTCCACATAGGCATGGCAAGGGCTGCGCGCGGGATGACGACTCGAAACGCCAAGCCGGGGGCTTCACCAAGGCTTGGTTCGTGAAAGCTACTCCCCACAGGCGTACGCACCAATAATGCCTTTGCGGTATCCGCATAGGGGAACCGAATTCTTTGGCTAACAGGATGGCAGTTATTGCCCACTAGATCTAACGCCGAAGCGCTCAGAAATCCTGATCCTTCTTGAAACTCCATTCAAGTATGTGCGCCTCGACAAGCCAGCGCCATAACTTCATCTTGGCTAACCAGAGGCCATCCTGTGTAACCAGTATTCTAGGATTTCTCTTTCGGTATTCAGGGTCATGGGAAAATATCGATTCTGATGGGTAGCGGCGACTAGGCTAGGAAGGTCTGACTTCGAACTCTCTTTTGGTCAGGCCTGCTTTTAATGACCGCTTTGGGTCGATAGTAGCCCCTCCCCGACGATCCCTCCCAATCACTGCTGGCCTTCAGGTGCTTAAAGAAATCGTTTTCGTAAACTTGGGAGACGACATACCAGAAGCGGACTTGGGCATCCTGCATATAATCATCTAAAGAGAACTGATTGCACGCTGAGTAAAAAATGAATCGTTATAAAAATCAGCTAGTAAAAGCTCAAACCAAAGAGACCAGCGTTGAACTGGAACCCGCAGCAACGAAAAATATCCATTAGCAGGCTGACTGGCTAAAGCTGGCTGCTGAGTCTGTTGAAAAAGGCTTTTGTGTCCTCTGAGAGCTTTCCAAGTGTTTCAAGCACCAGCGGCATTCACGAGTTGGGTTGAGTAGTAACCTCCGTGACATCACCTTCTAGTTCGCTTAAACCCTTAGGGCTCGAATAAAGGGCTTCCCAGACAGATACGTCAGCCAGTTGCTGCGCCGAAAGCGCTTTTTCTTCCTCTTTAAGCTGCACGCGGAGGTCCTCTGCCATATTGTTTGGTAGCTCGTGTTTCAGCGCCACACGCAATAGCCCGCACGCCTTGACCTTGTTACGTTCGAAACCCTGCCCATTATCGAAATGAAAGGCGAGTGCGACAATCGCGGGCGCGCTTCCTTGTTTTGCGGCCTTTAAAAACCAATGGTTCGCCAGTGAGTAATTAAACGCGACATCACCGCCACTGCTGTATAGGTAGCCAAGGACGAATTGAGCGTTAACCCTGCCTTCCTCGGCAGCACGGGTATACCATTGCAATGCGGCGGAAGGATTTTTGGGAACACCAGTGCCATGTAGAGTGGACGCTCCCAACATTTCGTATGCAAGGCTGTTCCCGGAGTTGGCCGCTTCGGTGAGCAATTTCACTGCGTGTTGAGGATCTACCTGAGTACCTTTGCCATAGAAATATAGTGTAGCCAGAAGTAGTTTGGCCTCCGCATCGCCTTGAGCACTTGCCCTGCTGGCCCATTTGAAAGCTTCCTGATCGTCTTTTTCAACGCCGCCGCCGTTGAAATAAAGGGAAGCGAGCTTTTGTTGAGCTTTAACATGACCTTGCTCTGCGGCCTTGCTGAACCACCTCGCCGCTTGGCCAAAATCTGTCTCAGTCGCTACCCCCGCAGTGATTGCGGTGCCCATAAAATACTCGGCATCAGCGTTCCCTCGTTCGGCCGACTCAGTTACCCACTGAAGGCCTTTGGCTCGATCAATATCAACACCACGTCCATAGAAATGAATGAGGCCGAGCTTATACTGAGCAACAGGATCGCCATTTTCTGCGGCGCGTGAATACCAAATCATGGCTTTGCCAGGATTTTTGCCAACGACGAGCCCATCTTCATAGGCGGAGGCGATCAACACAACGAGACTATATGGGCTACGCCAGAAAGTAATGCTGAGGGTGACAAAAAGAAATGCTGCAACGCAAAGGTATAGAGCAACTAAAAACCGGCGCAATTTAAAATCCATCCTTGAAGCGTAGGCGTGGAGTTTATCGAAGCTTATGAGCGCTTTCTATAAACGTCCGCTCTTGGCCGATTGCTGCCAGTCACGACAGGCAGCAATCGGCCAGAAGTAGTCGTTCGAATTCGTCCGTTTCACTCCTTGCCTCGTGAACAAGGACCGTCGTAAAACTCAGAAGGTAGCGCGACAGCTAGCCTGGTGAAAGGCTAGCTTCAGAGTTATCTGAGAAACCAGTAGTAAGGCGATGAAGCTTGGAGCACAGGCCAATTTTGCCCAATTGCTATGCTTCGAAGGCCCTAATTTCGATAGGTATCAATATCTATTGTCGCGCCTACGATGTGGATGAAATCAATGACTGGTAACCCAAAGCCTATAGCTGGCATGGGAGCTTCTTCATCTTGGTCAATCCACAGTACGACCTGAAAAACGCACCTCAGATCAAACTTCTTTTTTGCCTCAACAATCTTTGCAGCAAATGGCGCTAGTCGTGTTACTAACGCTTCCGACATTTCGTATACGTCGATCAAATCGCTTTCTATCCTTCCGTTTGAGACTGACCAGCATGAGTTTCGACGCAGGGGCGCGTCAGGACTGCGCGGAGCTTTCCGAAAAATCTTTGTCGCAGTTAGTCCTACGTACGCCGTCACTTCGTCTGGCTCAAAATTGTCGCCGTACATTGCAAAATATACTTCGCCGGTTGTCGTCATATAAATCCTCATCTCTGTCGTCAGCCGATTCACGACGATGCCTGAAGTGCTGCCTGCGCGACCTACCGCTTCGGGTTGATAGCCATCGGCCGTAGATGACCGCTTTCGACCCAATGCGGCCGGTCGGGAGGGGTAGAATCGAGCAGTGCCCATGGTGCGGTGATAGCCAAGTTCCTGTGTGTTAAGCACATTTGTGGGTGAGAGGGGGAGGCAAAGGTGTTCCATCCTCATAGGAGCCTAATGTTTTCCGTGCACGTACACTAGCTCCTCAACCTGCACATACGGCAAGTCCTCGGTGAACAACGAGATGGTTAAAGTGTTGTTAGCATCACATCGGAACACCTCAGCACACACCTGCCCAGTCGCGTCGATGAGTTCAATCCCGAGACCATCCCTTATCACATCAGAAGCAATCTGAAACAGAAAGTCCATGTATTCCTCCTTTGTAGTGGTCAATTGGTCACCCCTGCTCAAGGCCCTACACGCACACCTTTCTCCTGTGCTTCCTTCACAAGCCGCTCACGGTCTTCAGGAAGTAGCATCCGCGCTTCAACCAGCGAGTCTGCAGCTTTACTCACTGCAGACACATAAGCCTCCTTCGTGGGGTAGCGTTCCTCCAGGGAAGGGCGAGGGTCTCCGGCCACGATTCGCTCTTTCTTCGTCGTGGCAAACGGGAGGAAGCTGCCTTGGAAGTTGCAAAAGCCGCCATCAAAAAACTCGGGCCTGAAGGTGTTCCAACCCGTGTAAGTCCCGATGGGAGCACCCAGATACACATCCCGAACGCCACCCACATCAATTCCGTCTGCATCCACTTGAGGTACCAAGAGGCCGTAACTGCCAACCCCAGATTTCGGCGGCTCGTTGGTGAGAATTCCAGAGCTGTCTTCGGGACGAAAACCAGGTCCAAAATCAAGCACTTGCAGGCTATTGACGGCACCGGTATAGCGGAGCGCGGGGCGCGTGACGCCGCCATAATTGGTCGCGGGGATGAGCGGGAAACTGACCCTGTCCGCCGGCACCAGTGTGCCGTCCGCCACAGAGGGCTTTATCGAAGCGGGCGGTGTTGTCTCATCACGTACCCAGCCGACGAGGTTGATGAACGCTGCGCGCATTGTCCAGGTGTGCGGGTTTGGATTCGATTGAACCTGGCAAAGTCCAAAGGGTGGGTTAGCCGGGAGTGGCAAAGACGGCGGGGCATGCTGTGTACTTGCCATAATAAAAGTGCGGACGTTTTCCGGTTCATGTGTATCGCGCAAGCCGAGTGGGTCGGTAAGGCCAAGCGACTGGCGTCCCTCCCAAAGTTCAAGGGCCGTTGCCATGTGGAATATCAGAGGGCAGGTGTTGTTATCGTTGCAGCGATCCAGCAAACCCTGCGAGCGTCCGGTAATCGGATCGGTTTCCCGGCCATAGGTAAACGGAAAATCGTAAGCAGGGTAGTCATGATCGACCTGCTGGCCCCACGCCCGGCCAGGCTGAGCAAATCGGATGTTGAGCGGCATCAGGCCGCCACCGATATGCGGCATCGCACCATCATAGACCCGATGACCTTCCTCGCTACGGTTGAACCCCAGCGCGATCATGCTGCGAATGAATCGCCCTGATTGTGATGAGCCAGTGATAATCGACTTGACCTTAGGCCCATGCACTACAGGGTTGGGCACACCGGTATCGTCATGCTCAGCCTGTTGGAAAAACGCACCAATATCCCGTGCGATCGCAAAACCAATACCCATTACCGCCGGCTCCTTGGCCCGGTATATCAGCTCGTAAAGCTTGCCGGGCTGAAAACCAGCGGGTAGGCATATCTGGGTTTCGTTCGGCGTATTACAATCGCCAAACTTCCAGTCATTCACTGGAATTTCCTGCCTGGGCGCATTTGCCCGCGAACGCACCGTCAACGTCGGACGAAAGCCATCTGCGAGCACTTTGGTATTGTTGGTTTCAACCGATTTGTAGCTTGTATGAGGCGGCGTGGAGGTGAACCAACCTGCGGACAGGTTAAGGCTGACGGTCGGTGAGAGCGTGGTCAACTCACTGCGCACCACACCTGTTACCGGCGACCCATCAGTATTTATGGCCGTCGGCAATTGCACCATCATGCGGTTGTCGCCCGGGGCAACGTCCCCCTGCCAGGCAAACGCGATCAGCGTCGTACCCTGGCGCTGTAGAAAACCGTCCCCAGCGACTTCGAAGTTGTTGAACGCTGCTGGACTACCCCGCATATCAGCATTGAACAATAACATCGCGCGCTTAGAGCCTCGATTTGGCACGTCGAATAGAAGAATGTCATTCGATTTGGCCACGTCAGCGGGACGCAGGATTGCAACATCAGTCGTGTATTCAACCACCCCACGACCGTTACGGGGGGCAAGTTCGATGTCTTGAATAATCTTGTTTTCAGAAGCTTCTGGGTCTAATTCACCATGAGCGCGCGCAAAGACGCGTTCGTAAGTACCTGTATTCCCGAAGCTTTCGCCTCCGAAAGCGGGCTCGGTCCGCAGGATCTCCAGTTGTGTGATACGGGCTTGGGCGGGTGCTGCAACGATCATCATTGAGCTTGCCAACGCTGCAGCATGAAATAGGCGATTCATCCTTACCCTCGACTTGTCATTTTTTTTATAGATGGCTTTTGATGCTCTGATAGCAATGCTTGTACAGATCGAAGCGCTTCAAGCATAGCCCGCAGCTAGCTCGGTTATCATGAATCGTGAGCGTTCCGAACGCAGACTTGCGTTTCCTAGATCAAAAGATATCCCACCAACGACGAGTATCAAGGCTGTCTTTCCGACCTAGCGATTTCCTATAGCCGTACAGGCCCAAGCGGCCCGTGATCACTGCGACAAGAAAGACCAGAAACCAGAATCCGTCGACATCAATCCAACCAATCAGTTGCCGGTGGAAAACAGCGAGTAGCACGAAAATTGCCGCAACTAGACACCCAAATTCTCGATTAGACATAGCACTCCTTATGGACGAAAAACAGCGCTCTTGTACTGACCAAGCCCCTGCGGGTGAGGTCAGGCGGCGGGGATACGGCGAAGCATTCTTTCGCCTCCGAATCGTCTGCACATAGGTAAGTCTCAAGCCAGCTTCATTTTTTGCATTGAGTGTACTCCTCAGCCTAAACGTTCTTTAGGAAACGTATCTGCAGTCTGGTGCCGAACCTCCCCCCGCAACCCAACCCGCATATCCGCCCCACTAGGCTGCTGATACAAACTCAACCCAAACTCCGGCATCACCGTAATCAGATAATCGAAAATATCCCCCTGTATCCGCTCGTACTCAACCCACACCGTCGTGCGGGTGAAGCAGTAGATTTCCAGTGGGATGCCCTGCGAGGTGGGTTCGAGCTGGCGAACCATGCAGGTCATGTTCGGGTTGATGTCGACGTGGCTCTTCAGGTACGCCAGGGCGTAGGCGCGGAAGGTACCGATGTTGGTCATGCGCCTGCGGTTGGCGGACATTTGTGCGACGTTGCCTTGTGCCTGGTTCCAGGCCAGCAGTTCCGCCTGTTTGCGGCCGATGTAGTCGGTGAGCAGGTGGATTTGCATCAGTTGTTGTTCTTCATCGTCACGCACGAAGCGCACGCCGCTGGCGTCGATGAACAGGCTGCGTTTGATGCGCCGTCCGCCTGATTGCTGCATGCCGCGCCAGTTGCGGAACGACTCGGACATTAAGCGCCAGGTTGGGATGGAGACGATGGTTTTGTCGAAGTTCTGTATTAGTGAGTTAAATGCTGGACATGGACATGGAACTTCAATGAAATCAGCATCTTAATCATTTTTAGGTACTGTCCATTTTTTTTTAGTTTCGATGGACAATATTGCGCAACCTACGCTTAAGGAAGGTCTGAAGTAGCCGGATGTTTTCCGGCTACCGAGTCCTCAGCACTTTCAA
>NZ_JAWHPL010000025.1:0-260917 GCF_032587875.1 Pseudomonas syringae group sp. 243L2 | reverse complement strand
TCAAGGCTTTTTCGTTTCCGTCTGCGCCGGAAGTGGGGCGAATTATAGACAGATCACAGAGGGCGTCAACCGTTAATTTCAAAATCACCGAAATTGCCCGTTTCGTGATTACCTATATAGAAGGAAAAGCAAAAATTGCGCAATATATTGCCCATGCATCGATTGTTGCGCATCATGTTCGATTATCAGTGCCCGGATCACACCCAGGATGTACAACCAAAATGTCTGAGAAACCCCACACTATAGCGTCCGCCCTTTTCCCCCTAGGGCTGCTGATGATCGCCATGATCTCCATTCAAAGCGGCGCGTCACTGGCAAAGAGTCTTTTTCCCGTAGTGGGCGCGCAAGGCACCACGACCCTGAGGCTGGTATTTGCGAGCCTTATCCTTATCGCCATCCTGCGCCCATGGCGAGCGAATCTGACCGCAAAATCGCTACGCACTGTGGTGATCTACGGCATTGCGCTGGGCAGCATGAACCTCCTTTTCTATATGTCGTTGCAGACTGTGCCTTTGGGAATCGCGGTCGCGCTGGAGTTCACCGGTCCACTGGCTGTAGCTCTGCTGTCTTCGCGCAAGCCCATCGATTTTCTATGGGTTTCGCTGGCAGTTATCGGCTTATTGCTATTGATCCCCCTCGGGGCCTCGAACGAAGCGATTGATCTGCTCGGCGCTGCGTATGCACTGGGGGCCGGAGTGTGCTGGGCCGCTTATATAGTGTTCGGGCATAAAGCAGGTGCAGACAACGGCGTACAGACCGCCGCGCTTGGCGTGATGATTGCCGCACTCTTCATCGGACCTGTCGGCGTGATACACGCAGGCTCTGCATTATTTGACATTTCATTGGTACCGGCAGCGCTGGGTGTCGCCATTCTGTCGACCGCCCTGCCCTACAGCCTGGAAATGATCGCTCTGACGCGAATGTCGGCACGCACATTCGGCACACTGGCAAGCCTGGAGCCTGTCTTCGCAGCGCTATCAGGTCTGGTGTTTCTTCACGAGAGCCTTTCGCTGACCCAATGGCTGGCAATTGGCGCAATCATCTTCGCATCCATCGGTGCCACCCTTGGTTCTGCAAACACAAAACCTCAATTGGTCCCTGCCGACTGAACTGACCACGCGGTCATAAGGTCAAGAAGCGACATGGCACTAGCATTTGTTAAGCGCATGCGCCATGTTTACACCTGACCTACAGATGTTCGAGAGTTCTGCGTTACAGTTTTATCGACTCATGATCCAGTCATCCGGATGGATCGCGATTAGCAATGGCCTGCTAAGGAAAGGAATGAAATACATTTTTATCGTATTGGCCATGTTGGCTGTGGCAGGTTGTGCAGCCACATCCAAGCCTGTCAAGCAAAGCAAGCGCGGCATTCACATCAACTGCTCCGGCCTGACGTCCTCCTGGGCCAAATGCTACGAGCTTGCGACCAACGCCTGTGCGTCAAGGACGTTCAAGGTCATCGCAAAATCGGGCGATGCCACCGAAGAGCCGGAAGACTATCCGTTCGGCCTCAACCCCGCAGGCTATACCAGCCGCAGCATGATTATCGTCTGCAGAAAAAGCACACCACTGACGGATCCGTTACCGCAGGACTGAGCCTGCGGTAACGCGCTTCGAGATATCAGACAGCGACCGTGCGTGCCTGCAACCACAACAGCGCTGTACCCTGCAGTAGAGGGCTCAATCGCACAAGAACGTGAGCGTGGTAATCGTTCAACCAGGTGCGTTCTTCCTCGTTCAACATCGAGACCTCGATGCAACGCGTATCGATCGGGCAAAGCGTCAGGGTTTCAAAACGCAGGAACTCGCCGAACTCGGTAGTGCCCGCTTCCTGATTAATCACCAGGTTTTCGATGCGCACACCCCAGCGCCCGGGCCGGTAAGTACCAGGTTCAATAGACGTGATCATGCCTGGGAGCATTGCTGTCTGCGGCGTTGCAGGTGCCTGATAGGCAATAACTTGTGGCCCTTCGTGGACGTTCAGAAAATACCCGACACCATGCCCGGTGCCATGACCGTAGTTGACGCCTTCACTCCAGATTGGCGCTCGGGCAATGGCATCCAGCAACGGCGAAAGAATGCCTTTGGGAAAATGCGTGCGCGATAACGCAATAACGCCTTTGAGAACCCGCGTACAGTCCTGCTTCTGCTCGGCACTCGGCGTTCCGATCGCAACCATGCGCGTGATATCGGTGGTGCCACCAAGGTATTGACCGCCCGAGTCGATCAACAGCAAGCCATCACCTTCTATCTGCGCGTGCTCAGCTTCAGTCGCTCGGTAATGCGGCATCGCGCCGTTGGCATTGAACCCTGCAATGGTTGCAAAGCTGGGTGAAACATATCCAGGACGTCGCTCCCGTGCCTGAGTAAGCTTTTCATCAATCGTCACTTCGCTGATGGGCTCACGTCCCAGCGCACTGTCCAGCCAGGCGAAGAACTCGCAGAGCGCCGCACCATCCTGCTCCATTGCCTGACGGATGTGACCTGTATCGGTCTCGGTTTTTTGCGATTTCAGCAGCGTACTCGGATTAAGCCCTTCAACCAGGGTGACTTCACTGTCAAGGTAATCGAGCAAGCCGCAGGTAACACGCGCCGGATCAACCAGCAGTCGTGCGTCTTTCGGCAGCTCGCGCAAGGCTGCGCCAATCTGCGTGTATTCCATGAGATTGATGCCGTCGCGCTCCAGACGCGAGCGCACCGGGTCAGGCACTTTCCTTGAGTCCACGAACAGCGTGACGCTATGCGGACCGATCAAGGCGAAGGCGATGAAAACCGGATTGTAGGAAACGTCAGCGCCACGCAGATTGAACAGCCAGGCTATGTCATCCAGTGTTGCGATGAAGTGCCAGTCAGCGTTTCGCTCGGCAACGATCTGGCGAACACGAGCCAGTTTTTCAGCACGGTCCAGAGATGCCTGAGGGGGCAAGTGTTCGTAGATTGGGTGAGACGGCAAGGCAGGACGGTCCTGCCACAGCTCGGTGAGCAGATCGATATCCGTGCGCAGGCGAGCACCACGCGCGTAAAGCCTGCTTGCAAGAGTGCGCGAAGAGGCAACGGCCAGGACCGCACCGTCTACGGCAACTACACTTTCGGCTTTGGCTTCGTCCGCCAGCCATTCAAGCGGCCCCTGCTGGCCCGGCAACAGTTTCACCAGCTCGATACCGCTACCTGCCAGTTCCTTGGTTGCCTGCTCCCAATAGCGACTGTCAGCCCATATGCCTGCAAAGTCCTGGGTAATGATCAGTGTACCGACCGAACCGTGAAAACCCGACAGCCACTGGCGCCCCTGCCAATAGCCGGGCAGGTATTCGGAGAGATGCGGATCCGCTGACGGCACCAGATAGGCATCGATGCGCTCCCTGCTCATCAAGGCGCGGGTTTGCGCCAAACGTTCTGCCACTTCTGAACTGGCATTGGATTGCGTGCTCATTGACTCTCCTGCTGACCCGGAAATTGACTGCTTTCACCGGTTCAGATAATGGAGCACTCATCGAGACTGAGCAACCGCCCAGAACGCTGGTTGAATCAGACAGGCATGAATCGACTCGGCCGCACGCTCGATATCCTGATCACGAGTGAAGCGCCCCAGGCTCAGACGTATGGTCTGACCGGCAGCCTGCGGACTCAGTCCCAGAGCCAGCAGGACGTGTGAAGGCAGGTTCTTCGCCGAGTTACAGGCCGAGGTAGAAGAGAAGGCAAGTTTGTCGCCCAGCGCTGCAACGTCGAGATCATTGTGGGTGAATGTAAAACTGAGGGTGTGGGCAATCCGCTGGGTGGGACTGCCGTTGATACACACACCCGGAATATCGGCCAGTCGCTCACAGAGAAGACTATTGAGCCGCTGTATTTCAACAACTTCTTCTTCAAGCACTTCGGCCGCCAGGGCAAAGGCCGCACCCATCCCGGCAATCTGATGCGTCGCCAGGGTGCCGGAGCGCAGACCACATTCATGCCCGCCTCCGTGAATCTGGGCGAGAACCCGTTGCTGCGCGCGCGGGCCGACATACAGCGCGCCAATCCCTTTGGGCCCATAGATTTTGTGTGCAGAAAGCGACATCAGGTCTACCGCGAGCTGACTCAAGTCAATCGGCAACTTGCCAGCGCCCTGCGCAGCGTCGACATGCAACAATGCGCCGTGAGCCCTTACCCGCCTGCCGATTTCCGCGATGTCGTTGACCGTACCCAGTTCGTTGTTGACCAGCATCAGCGAGACCAGAAACGTATCATTGCGCAAAGCGGCACTGACCGCGTCGGCGCTGATCAGGCCATCGCTGTCCGGGGCCAGCCAGGTAACCTCGACGCCCACTTCCTCAAGTTGCCGCGCAGTATCAAGGGTTGCCTTGTGTTCGATCTGACTGGTGATGATATGACCGGATCTGCCTCCGGCGAATGCTGCCTGCCTCTTCGCGCGTTCTTGAGCCACGCCCTTGAGCGCCAGATTGCTGGATTCGGTGGCACCGGAGGTCCAGATGATCTGCGAGGCCTGAGCACCTACCAGACGGGCAACCTGCTCACGGGCAATCTCTACCGCAACGCGGGCCTTTTGTCCGAATGAATGAGCGCTGGATGCAGGGTTGCCAAAATTGCCTGACACACCCAGACAATCGACCATGACCCTGATAACACGCTCGTCCACAGGCGTAGTGGCGGCGTAATCAAAATACAGCACTGGCTCTTTCATGTTCGTTCTCCTGCCTGCAGTCCATGAACACGATCATGCACCAAACCACATAGAACCAAAAATTATTAATTGATATTTAAATAGATAAATTGGAAATATAAAGAGGCGCAGATTGTAAAATCCAGCGACTTATTGACGTCTTGCAAAGCACGTTCAGCGTGTCATTTAAATACACCTGCAAGATGATATTTTTTTGACACCCTTATAAATCAGTTAGTTATGAAATCTGCTTTACCATTTATGAAAAATATAACAGAAAGATGACGAAATAATTTGACAGATACCCTGCCGCGACCGATATATAGGACCGTCAGGCGCATTCCGTTGTCACGCACATGCCGCAGAGCATGGCGTCGGGATAATCAAGCCGAAGTTGACCGCTGTTCCGTCCCACGCTTTCAGTTATTTCCACGGTGCTCAGCAGGCGCCGGCGGATGTCTGTTGACTCTCCATTCTATTTTTAAAGTACTGAACACGTTCGGTGTGGCGGTAGCGTTGCCTGAAGCAATGCAGCGCCCGTGCGCGAAAAAGATGTCTGGTCACTCACTCGGCAACACCCCGATTCAGAGAAACATGGAGGCTTCGATGATTAATGTGACCAAGACGTATCTGGGTGATATCGACCAGTTCAAACGCTACGTTGAAGGTATCTACGCCCGCGGCTGGCTGACCAATCACGGCCCGCTGGCCAAGGATCTGACGGACCGGCTCAAGGACTATCTGGGTGTCAAACACATTATTCTGACCAATAATGGCACTCTTGCCCTGCAGATTGCCTATCGGGCTCTGGGCTTGAGTGGCAGCGCTGTTACAACGCCATTCAGTTTCGTCGCCACCAGCAGCTCGCTGCAATGGGAAGGTATTCGCCCGGTCTTTGCCGATATTGATCCGGACACCTGGAATATCTCGCCACAGCACATCAAACGCAGCATCGCCGAAGACACTACGGCAATCGTGGGCACCCATGTGTTCGGCAATCCTTGCGACGTAGAAGCCATTCAGCAGATTGCCCGCGAACATAAGCTCAAGGTGATCTATGACGGCGCACATGCATTTGCCGTGCGTCATGCCGGCCAGTCGGTGCTCAATCATGGCGATATCAGCACCTTAAGCTTTCATGCCACCAAACTGTTCCACACGATTGAAGGCGGCGCGATCATCACCAACGATGACGAACTGGCCAGAAGCGCCCACCTGATGTGCAACTTTGGCATATCGGGAGTAGACCGAATCGACGGCATCGGCATCAATGCCAAGCTCAACGAATTCTCCGCAGCCATGGGGCTGTGCATTCTCGACAACATAGGCAACATCCTTGAAGAGCGCGCGCAAATCGCTCACCGCTATACGTCAGCGCTGGAAAGCTACCTGGATCTGCAAAAACCCCAGGCCGACAGCGAACTCAATAACAGCTATTACCCGGTGGCGCTGCGTAACGAGCAACAGCTGTTGACGGTGCGCACTGCGCTCAACCTGCGCAAGATCAACCCTCGCCGCTATTTTTACCCCTCACTGGACACCCTTGAATACCTGCAGCCACAGCCCGGCCAGCCTGTATCCAGAGCATTGAGCGAACGAGTGCTGTGCCTGCCGATCTATCCCGGCCTGCTGAAAAGCGAGCAGGACCTGGTCATACGCACGCTGATCGAAACCTGTGCTGTGACAGATATGGACTACCCGGCTTGCTCCGCTGCCAGGGTCTGCTGACTATCATGCGTGACACAAGCCCGGTCATTCGCGGCCGCTCGATCATTCGCAACACCGTCCTGAACTACAGCGGACAGGCCTATGTAATGTTGGTCGGGATTCTAATCATGCCGTTTTATCTGGGCCATCTGGGTGCCGAGGCTTACGGCTTGATCGGTTTCTTCACCCTGCTGCAAGCCTGGCTGCAACTGCTGGACGCGGGACTGTCTCCCAGCCTGGTGCGCGCAGTGGCACATCAGCAAGGCACTCCCGTGAGCGAGAAAAGCCTGGGCCGTCTACTGCGCTCATTCGAACTGATATTTCTACCGATCACGATGCTCTGCGGCCTGCTTGTCCATGTCGCCAGTCCCTGGATCGCAGCACAATGGTTGAACGCCAATACGCTGCAACCCGACACTCTGGCGCAGTGCATCACCTTGATGGGCATCGTCATAGCCTTGCGCCTGTATTCGACACTCTATAAAAGCGCCATTCAAGGCCTTGAGCAGCATGCCTGGCTGAACGCTGCCAATGTGTCGATTGCAACGCTGCGCTACTTCGGCGGGTTGCTGCTGGTCAGTCAGTTCTCCCGAGACCCACAAGACTTTTTTGTATTTCAGCTCGTGGTCGGGCTGCTCGAAGCCCTGCTTTTTGCCAGCAAAGCCCGCAGGCAGATGCCTGCGCCGCGCTGGCTGACCGGCCTGGACTGGCAACTGATCAAACCGCTGCTGCCCTTCGCCGTCAGTCTGTCGTTGAGCGCAGTGCTGTGGATTGTGCTGACTCAGGTGGACAAGGTGCTGCTGTCGAATCTGCTGCCACTGGACCAGTACGGCTACTTCTCACTGGTTGCGTTGATCGCCACGGGCATCGTGATGCTGAGCAACCCGCTGGTTCAGACGCTCTTGCCGCGCCTGACTGTGTTGGTGGCCGAAGGTAGGCGCGACGACATGCACACGTTGTTTCTGGCAGCCAATCGCCTTGCCTGTACCTTTCTGTTCCCTCTGGCAGGCGTAATTGCCCTGTATGCCGAGCCGCTGATTATCGCCTGGACGGGTGATGACGCCGCCGCGCGCTGGAGTGGACCGGTGCTGGGCTGGTACGCGCTGGGCAGCGCAATCATGGCCGCCAGTGCTTTTCAGTTCTACCTGCAATACGCCTATGGCCGAATGCACTTGCACCTGTGGTACAGCCTGATTTCGACACTGATCAGCGTGCCTGTAATGTTCGTGGCAATCCATTATCACGGCGTTTACGGCGCGGCGCTGGCGTGGTTTTTTCTGCGTGCGACGTCCTTCGCCATATGGCCCGTCATCGTCCATCAGCACTTGGCACCGGGTCTTCATCGGCAATGGTTAAGCGACATTCTGCGTATCAGTGCGATGACCGCTGCGGGCCTGGCGATCAGCGCGCCTGTGTTCCATCTGATTGCCGATGAAAGCCGTGGCAGCCTGCTGCTGGCGCTCGCCGCCAGCGGCCTTGTCACTCTGGCACTGGTGGCGGCAAGCCATGGGCCGCTAGCGTCAAAAATCTATGTTTTGTTCAGCAAACCGAGTACCTGAGCCATGGACGACACTGCAAAAAATACCGGCGAACCCTGCGTGGCATCGCCGTTGCTGAGCATCATATGCCCCGCCTACAACCAAGAGACCTTCATTGCTCAGGCACTGGAAGGGTTTCTGTCACAGCAGACCGATTTCAGGTTTGAAATCCTGATCAACGACGATGCATCCACGGACAGCACTGCACGCATCATTGCGCACTACGCCGAGCGGTATCCGACGATCATTCGGCCCTTCTATCAACAGGTCAACCAGTACAGTCAGGGCGCACCTTGCGTTCCGGGCCTGTTCGCCGAAGCCCGCGGCCGTTATATCGCCTACTGCGAAGCCGACGATTACTGGACTGATCCGCGAAAGCTGCAGCTGCAAGTGGACTTTCTCGAGAGCCATGCCGATTACGTCATCACCTATCACGACGCGTTCGCCTTCGACGAATACGGCCAGTACGGCGTGCAACTGCAAGGCCTGTTGCGCAACGATGCTACGGCGCTGGAGCTGCAACAGGCCAGACGCCTGTCGACGCTGACCGTCTGCTTTCGCAATGTGTTCAGCACAATGCCGCCCGAATTGAGCATGTGCGGAGCACCGTTGAACGATATGTGCTGGTGGTCATTGCTGGGGGCCTACGGCAAAGGCAAGTTCATGGCGCAGATCAAGCCGGCTGCCTATCGGCTGCACCCCGGCGGCGTGTTTTCCATGCGCAGCGACAAACGCAAATTGCATATGAACCTGCAGACCTGTTCAAGCCTGGCCAACTATTACAATCGTCTGGGCAATCAGCCCCTGTACGAACACTTCCTGATGCAGACGGTGTGCCTCTCGCTGGCCGCGCTCGCCCCCCGCCACAAACTGCAGACGTTGTGGAAAGTGGCCGGCAATGTTGTCGTCAACCTGAGCAGACGCCTGTTCCAGACCAGTGGCAAAGCACATGTTCAGTAACGTACTGGTGTTGTGCGTCGGCAACATCTGCCGCAGCCCGATGGCCGTCGCGATACTGCATCAACGCCTGGAGGCCACGCAGGTGCGCGTTCAGTCAGCAGGCATCGCCGCGCTGTCAGGTTCGTCCATCGACCCGGCGGCTCGGCAGGTTCTGCAAACGCACCGGGTACAGCCGCAGCGCCATGCAGCTCGGCAGATGAGCCGTGATCTGCTACGCCAGGCCGACCTGATTCTGCTGATGGAGCAGGCACATTTTGCCGACGTCCTTAAACTCGCACCCGAAGTACGCGGCAAAGCCTTTCTGATCGGTAAATGGCAGCACCCGCTCGACATCGCCGACCCTTACCGACGTCCCGCATCAGCCTTTGAACAGACCTACACGCAGCTCTCACGCTGCATTGACGACTGGCTTCCTCATTTTCAGTCAGGAGCAACAGGATAAATGACCGTCATGAACCGTCCTTCGCTGGATTTCCACCAGGACTCCCGGATTGATCTGGCAGCGGTCCTGCGCATGCTGTTCGATCACAAAGCGCTGATCCTGTGGACCGTCAGCCTGTTTTTTCTGATCGGTCTGGGCTATGCCATTCTGGCCACGCCGGTGTATCAGGCCACCGCCATGATCCAGATAGAGCCCCGAAAAATCGGCATCGAGGGCACCCCGGAGGTCAGCGCCAAGCCATTGTCAGTGTCGCAGGCGACCACCGAGATCGAGCTGATCAAGTCGCGCGCATTGTTGGGCAAGGTCGTCGACGATCTGAAGCTCAATACGCTGCAGACACCTGATTTCTTTCCGGTAATCGGCCCTTACCTATACCGTACCTTCAAGCCAGTGCGCGACGGTGAATTGGCTAAGCCGTTATTCGGCCTGACGCAATACGCGTGGGGTGGCGAGAAAATCGAGGTATTCCAACTGGAGGTGCCGGAGCACCTGCTGGGCGAAAAACTCACCCTCATCGCAGGCAAGCCTGGCCAGTTCTCGCTCTACGACAACGAGCACAATCTGCTGCTTGGCGGCACCATCAACCGCATTGTCGAAGGCAACGGGGTGAAGATTCAGGTCGCTGCGCTGCGGGCGCGTCCCGGTACCGATTTCAGTGTCTCCAGACAGCGCACGCTCAGCACCGCGCTGGTTTATCAGAACCGGTTGAAAATCGCCGAAGCCGGCCGGGACTCGGGCATCATCTACCTGTCCATAGAGGACCAGGACGCACAGCGGGCCAACCGGATTCTCGACGAAGTCAGCCATCTTTATGTACGCCAGAACGTGGAGCGCAGTTCGGCCGAGGCCGCGCAGCGGCTGCAGTTTCTACGCTCGCAGTTGCCTGCCGTGCGCAAACAGCTGGAGGACGCGGAGACTGCGCTGAACACCTTCCAGACCAGCGCCAGGTCGGTGGACCTTAGCATCGAAACCAAAGGCGTGCTTGATCAGGTGGTCAGCCTCGACTCGATGCTTTCCGAACTGAAACTCAGGCGCGTAGAGCTGGAACGGTTGTACACCCGTGAGCACCCGACCTATCGCAGCCTGATGAGCCAGATGAACCAGCTGGAACAACAGAAACAAGGCCTGTTGAAGAAGATCGACGCGCTGCCCATGACCCAGCAGGAGTTGCTGCGTCTGACCCGCGATATGCAGGTCATCAGCCAGACCTACACATTGATGCTCAACAAGAGTCAGGAGCAGGACATTCTGCGTGCTGGCAGCATTGGTAATGTGCGGGTCATCGACAACGCCGACACCAATGTCGAGAAACCCGTCAAACCGATGAAGACGCTGATTGTGCTGATCGCCACGCTGATCGGCGCACTGGTCGCGATGACCATCGTATTCGTGCGCCAGGCGTTCTATCGGGGCATCGAGAGCGCCGAAGTCATCGAAAGTCTGGGCATGCCGGTCTACGCATCACTCCCCCACTCGCGTCAGCAGGAACGCCTGGAAAAGCGCGATCAGGATAGCAAGGATTCAAGACTGCTGAGCATTGCCGCACCCGGCGAGCTGGCCATCGAATCGCTGCGCAGCCTGCGTACCAGCTTGCACTTCGCCATGCTGGAGGCGCGTAACAACGTACTGATGATATCGAGCCCGACACCAGGCGCCGGCAAATCGTTTGTATCGAGCAATCTGGCAACCATCATTGCCCAGACCGGCAGGCGGGTTCTGCTGATCGATGCCGATATGCGCAAAGGCTACCTGCATCGCCTCTTTGGCCTGCAGCCCAAACACGGTCTGTCCGACACGCTGGCCGCCCGCTTGCGGTGCACCGAAGTCATCCATCAGACGCGGGTCCGGCATCTGGATTTTATGTCCTGTGGTTTCGCGGCACCCAACCCCTCGGAACTGCTGATGCATGACAACTTCAACAAGATGCTGGCCGAATTGTCGCCACTGTATGACCTGATCCTGATTGACACGCCACCCATCCTCGCTGTGACCGACGCGACGCTGGTGGGTCGCCAGGCAGGCACCTGTCTGCTGGTTGCTCGTTTCGGCATGACCACCGCCCAGGAAATCGAAGCCTGCAAGCGCCGCCTGGGCCAGAACGGAATTCTGATCAAGGGTGCCATTTTCAACGCGGTGGTACGCAAGGCCACGACGTCCGATTACGACTACGCGGCCTATGGCTACAACTACCACCCTGCGCCCCGATAACCCGTATTGACGCCTGCCGTTCACTGAGCTGTTTCATTTAAAAGGAATTAATCATGGCCCTCTCCGCCCAGGAAGCTCGCTGGTATCTGATCCAGACCAAACCGCGTCAGGAAGCCCGCGCCGAAGAGCATTTGCGACGCCAGCATTTCCAGTGCTACCGACCGCTGCAGGTCGATGTGAAAAAAAACGCTGCCAGGGTTCAGGCCGACGAGCCTTTGTTTCCCGGTTACCTGTTCATTCAGATGGATCAGGTACAGGACAACTGGTACCCGATTCGCTCCACACGCGGAGTCTCGCGCATTGTGACGTTCGGCGGGCACCCGGTGCCGGTCCGCGATCATCTGATCGAGCAGATCCGCCAGCGACTCTCCACACCTGCGCCCAAAGCACGATTTATTCAAGGTGATCCGGTAATGATCACGACGGGCAGCTGGAGTGATGTGGAAGCCATCTTTCTGAGCGAAGACGGTACCGAGCGTGCGGTGATTCTGCTCAACATGCTGCAACGCCAGCAAAAAATGGTGTTGCCCATCAGCAGCCTGTCAAGGGTCGAAGCCCGCGCGTAAGACCTGCCGCACCTGTAGGAAACTGCCCAAGGCGTGTGCCTGAAACATGCGTCTCAGCCTGCTTAACCAGCCCCGGAACCACACCATGCCCCACCAGACCACCTTGGTGACGCTCACCTATGGTGACCGTTTCAGCTATCTGCACACATTGATCAGCCGCTCGCTGGAGAGCCCGCTGATCGGTCGTGTGATCATTGTCAGCAATGCTTCCGTTGCACCCTTGCAGGCGCTGTGCGATGAGTGGCCCGACCGGATTCAGGTGCTCTGGCTGCCTGACAACACCGGCTCGGCCAACGGCTATTCGACAGGCATCAAGGCCGCGCTGGAAACCGGCGACGATTACATCTGGTTGATGGACGACGATAACGCGCCGACCACCCATGCCATTGAGGTGTTACACCGGTCTCTTCATGAACGTGAAACGATCGACGGCAGGGACAATTGCGCAGTGCTCGGCTTTCGCCCCACGCATCAAGCGGACATCGCCGCGGGTGTACCGCTGCGTTACGCCATTCAGCGGCGCTCAAGCTTCTTCGGCTTTCACATCGCCCAGTTGCCATACAAGATTTGGCGACGCCTGCCCTTCGGAAAGCCCGGTGCCAGCGTGCCCATGCCGGAACGGGTGCAGCTCCCTTTCGCCACCTACGGGGGGTTACTGGCCCATCGCAGCCTGTACAAGAAGATCGGACTGCCACTGGACGCGCTCAAGCTGTACAGCGATGACACCGAATACACCTGGCGCATTACCGACGGTGGCGGGAAGGTATTTCTGGTCCCCGAAGCGCTGCTGGAGGATCTCGAGGACTCATGGAACATCAAGGCGCGCACCCGCAACGTCTATGAAAGCTACTTGTCGGGCGGATCGGACCTGCGCGCTTATTACGCCGCGCGTAACCAGGCGTGGTTCGACAGGCATATCTGGGCGTCCTCCCCACTGCTCTATCAAGTCAATCGCCTGGTATTTCTCTGCCTGTTGAGCCTGTATGCCTGGCGCTATGACGCCGATGCGCGCCTGAACCTGCTCAACGACGCCATTCACGATGGGGAAGCCAGCGTGCTGGGCCTGAACAAGGCCTACCCGTTATGAAAATTCTGTTTATCAGCAGCCTTTATGCGCCCGATATCGGCGGCGGCGCAGAGATCATTCTGCAACGTACTGTCGAGGGCTTGCAGCAACGCGGGCACAGCGTCGCCGTGCTGGCCACCACCGACCGGCCCGGTTTGCAGTTGGCAGAGGTCAATCGGGTCAAGGTCTATCGCGCCGGCCTGCTTAACCGGTACTGGCACTTCATGGCCCAGCGTCCGGGCCGTCTGGCGCGGCTTGCCTGGCACTGGCGTGATCGCTACAACGCCGGCATGCGCGAATACGTAGGGCGGGTGATGGAACTGGAGCAACCGGAGCTGGTGGTGTGCCATAACCTGACCGGATGGTCGGTGTCGGCGTGGGACGAAATAACCAGGGCCAATCGCCCGATCGTGCAGGTCCTGCATGACTTTTACTTGCTCTGCCCGGCCAGCACCATGTTCAAGAAGGGTCATAACTGCCAGCGCCAATGCACGATGTGCACGCAGTTGCGCAGCAATCATGCACAGCAGTCAGAACAGGTCGACACGGTCGTGGGTGTCAGCCGCTTCATGCTCGACACCTTGCAGGCGCAGGGCTATTTCAAAGGCGCGCGGGGTTACGTAGTGCATAACGCCAGCCCGTTCACTCCACCGATTTCGGGGCAGCCCAAGGCACCCGCCGATGATGCACCGTTGCGCTTCGGTTACCTGGGCACGCTGTCCACAAACAAGGGGCTGGGATGGTTGATTGATCAGTTTCAGCATCTGCCGTTCAAAGCCACCCTGCAGATTGCCGGCCGTGGGCAGGCATCTGATGAAAAGCACTTCAGGGCCATGGCCACATCACCGGACATCAGTTTTGTCGGCGTCCAGAAGCCCGAAGACTTCTACCGCCAGATCGACGTGGCAATCGTCCCCTCCCTGTGGAATGAGCCGTTCGGCATGGTGGCCGTCGAGGCCTGCGCACATGCTCTGCCAGTCATCGCCAGCCGCATGGGCGGGCTGACGGAAATCATTCAGGAACCGCTCAACGGTCTGCTGTGCAGCCCCGATGACCCGGACTCGTTGGGGATGGCAATGCTCAAACTGCACCAGCAACCCGAATTGCTTAAGCGCCTCGGCAGCCAGGCGCGCAACAGCGTCGCGTCGTTGATGAACCTGGACCTCATGCTGGACCAGTACGAAAGCATCTTTGCCCAGACCCTGCAGGACCGCCGCACGTACGTCACACAGTGAAGGGGCGCAATCTGCCCCATCAAGCCCGTTCAAGGACAGGATCTGGCACCAGCCAGATCACCCTCATCAGCAGGATGCTCGAGATGATTGTCATCAATTCACGGTTCCTCACCCAGGATGTCAGCGGTGTACAGCGTTACGCAGAGCATATGTGCAGAGCCCTGAAGCGGCTGCGCGACGATCTGGTATTCGTCGCTCCGCGCACCATCAGGCTGCATGACTGTGCCAGCGCACTGGAGGCCCAGTGCATCGGTCATTCCACCGGGCATATGTGGGAGCAGATCGACCTGCCGCTTCACTTGAAACGTCAGGGCAGCCCGCTGCTGATTTCAGTCAGCAACACAGGGCCAATGTTCTATGGCAACCAGATAGCGACTCACCACGACATCACCTATGTGCGCTATCCGCAAAGCTACACCCGGCTATTCCGCCTGGCCTATCGGACCATCACCCCGATTCTGCTGTCACGCGCCAGAACGCTGATCACCGGCAGCAACTTCTCGCGAAGGGAAATAACCTCGTTCTATGGCTACGCCGAGGACAAGGTGCTGGTCGTGCCCGCTGCGGTCAGTGACGAATTCACGCCGAGGCCGACACCTGTCGATCAGCCGAAATACTTGCTTGCAGTTTCCTCACCCGCCGTACACAAGAATTTCAACCGGATGATTCAGGCATTTCTGAGTTTGCGTGGCCACACCGACCTGCAACTGCATATTGTCGGCGCAGCCAGCGCATTGTTCGCCGACCCTGATCTGCAACACCTCGCCTGCCGTGACCCGCGCATCCGTTTTCTGGGGCGACTCAGCGATGCCGAGCTGATCAGCCAATATCAGGGTGCCACAGCGTTCGTATTTCCCTCGCTTTACGAGGGGTTCGGCATTCCGCCGCTTGAAGCACAGGCCTGCGGTTGCCCGGTGCTGGCCGCCAATGCCGCTTCGATTCCCGAAGTCCTGCAAGGCAGCGCACTGTATTTCGACCCGCTGGACGTCAGCCACATGGCCGCAGCAATGCAGCGCGTGCTGGTGGATGCGCCGTTGCGCAATGCGCTGCGTGTTCAGGGATTGCATAACGTGCAGCGTTTTTCCTGGGACCTTTCCGCGCAGCGCCTTTCCCAGCGTATCGATGCGCTGCTGGAGTCTGCTCCTGCGTCGCCAAGCAAGCAGCACGTCGTACCCGAGTCGTCCGCCGGCAAACCCTGACCCCACAACAGTAACGCCAGGATGCGCCCTGTCGCATCCGCAGTAGCGCGGGCCATTACAGCAAGGAACGCCCATGAGAATTGCTATTGTCCACGACTGGCTGGTGAGTTACGCCGGTGCCGAGCGCGTGCTTGCTTCCCTGATCAACATCTGGCCCGATGCGGATCTGTTTGCAGTCATCGACTTTCTCAGCGATCAGGACCGCGCGCAGCTGCGCGGCAAGGTAGCCAGAACAACGTTCATCCAGAAGCTGCCCGGCGCGCGCAAACATTATTCACGCTACCTGCCGCTGATGCCGCTGGCCATCGAGCAACTGGACCTCTCCGGCTACGACCTGATCATCAGCAGCAGCCACGCAGTGGCCAAGGGCGTGCTTTGCGGCCCGGACCAACTGCACATCAGCTATGTGCATTCGCCAATTCGCTACGCCTGGGACTTGCAGCACCAGTACTTGCAGGAATCAGGGCTGGGCAAGGGAATCAAGGGCAGTCTGGCGCGCCTGGTCCTGCATTACATGCGCCTGTGGGACCAACGCACGTCGACCGGTGTGGACGCATTCATTGCCAATTCGGGCTTTATCGGCGCACGCATCTCCAAGGCGTATCGACGTGACTCCACCGTCATCTATCCGCCAGTGGACACGCTCGGTTTCACCCCCCAAGGCGCGCGTGGGGACTCCTACCTGTGTGCATCGCGGATGGTGCCCTACAAGCGCATGCCAATGATCGTCGAAGCCTTCGCCGCCATGCCGGACAAACGCCTGATCATGATCGGTGACGGACCGGACCTGACCAAGGCGCAGGCCATTGCCAGGCAGGCGCCTAACGTAACGCTGCTGGGTTTCCAGCCTGGCGCGGTACTGCTGGAACATATGCGCAGCGCCAAGGCGTTCGTCTTCGCCGCCGAGGAGGATTTCGGCATCAGCCCGGTTGAAGCCCAAGCCTGCGGCACGCCGGTAATCGCGTTCGGCAAAGGCGGCATCATGGAGACCGTGCACGGCCTGGATCACCCGCAACCGACCGGCGTGCTCTACCGGCAGCAAACCGTGGCAGCGCTGAGCGCCGCCATCGGCGAGTTTGAAGCTGCGCAATCACGCATCTCGCCGCAGGCCTGCCGGGCCAACGCCGAACGGTTTTCGGTGGCGCGTTTCGAGCAGGAGATCAAAGCCTTCGTCGAGAACCGTCTGGCCACCTCGCATCTTGTGCATCTGGCTCGCCTGCCCCACCCGCACCGCGTCGCTCAACCAGCGCCGGTCCCGGGCAGCGAACTGCCAGGCCGTGTCGTCCCCATAAAAACCGTCTGAGCGAGCCCCTCCAATGCGCACTTCCGTCCGCGGCATTCTGCATGCCCATCAGTCAGCGCTGTCGCTCGCCCATCGTCTGCTGGACCTGATCATCATCGTGTTGATCGGCTACTGGCAAACCGGGCTGCTGGTCACCGACAGCACCGAGGCCTGGTCGCACATTATCCTCGCGGTACTGGTATTTCACTGGGTCAGCGAATATCACCAGCTATATGGTTCATGGCGTGGCGAGCGCATCCTGCGCGAACTGACCAAGATCTTCAGTTACTGGGCGATGACCTTCATTACCCTGCTGTCACTGAACAGCCTGCTGCTCAACCAGACGCAATTGCCCGATAACGGCCAGATGAGCTGGTTCGCCCTGACGCTTGCGGTGCTGTGCGGCTATCGACTGCTGATCCGCCTGGTCCTGCACACTCTGCGTCGGCACGGCTTCAATACGCGCCGGGTGGCAATTGTCGGGACCGGTCAGGTCGGCGAGCGACTGGCCCGCTCCATCTCCCTCGCGCCGTGGATGGGACTGAACCTGCTGGGGTTTTACGACTCGCACCCGCAGCAGATGAATCTGCGGGCTGAAAAACGTCGTCTGCCAGTGCTGGGTGATCTGGACCAGTTGATAGAGGATGCCCGTGCAGGCCGTTTAGACAAGGTGTACATCACCCTTGCGTTCAGCGACGAGCCGCAATTGCGCGAGCTGATTACCGGTTTGAGCGACACCACCGCCTCGGTGTACCTGATTCCCGACGTGTTCATGTTCGACCTGCTGCACGCCCGCAGTGAAAGCATCAATGGCCTGGCCAGTATCAGCATTTTCGATTCGCCCATGGACGGTGCCTGGAGCCTGGTAAAGCGCGCCGAAGACATCGTCCTGTCCAGTCTGATTCTGCTGCTGATCGCCCTGCCACTGCTGGCCATCGCGGCGGCCATCAAGCTCACCTCTGCGGGCCCGGTGCTGTTTCGCCAGCGCCGCTATGGGCTGGACGGCCGTTCCATCATGGTCTGGAAATTTCGCAGCATGAGCGTCCAGGAAAACGCCGATGTGGTGCTTCAGGCAACGCGCAATGACGCGCGGGTAACGCCGCTGGGGGCATTTTTGCGGCGCACTTCGCTGGATGAACTGCCGCAGTTTTTCAATGTGCTGCACGGCGATATGTCCATCGTCGGCCCGCGCCCTCACGCCATCGCCCATAACGAGCAGTACCGCAAGCAGGTCAGCGGCTACATGTTGCGCCACAAGGTCAAACCCGGCATCACCGGCTGGGCGCAAATCAATGGCTGGCGCGGTGAAACCGACACACTCGACAAGATGCGCATGCGCGTGGAATTCGACCTGGAATACATCGAGCACTGGTCGATCTGGCTCGACCTCAAAATCATTCTGCTGACGCTGTTCAAAGGCTTCGTCAACAAGAACGCCTTCTGACGCTTCCCCTGAGTGAACGAACGCGCCGAAATTCGTCGGTACGCCGAAAGAAAGGAGCAATGCCATGAAAGGAAAAACGCAATGAATCCAAGGTTAGTTGCTTTACTGCTCACCAGCCTGGCGCTGCATGGCTGCGCATTCGCCCCGGGGCAGCACATGACGCCGGACGACGTTACCACTGGCAAACCGGACGAGCCCAGGGCGCAACTGATTGAGGTCACACCGAAAAGCCTTCAGCAACAACAACAACGCGCCACCGCAGATGCCAAGGCACTGCCGCAGGCGCTGCTTGACTACAAGACTCCCGAATACGTGATCGGCGCTGGCGATACCTTGCTGGTCACCGTGTTCGAACACCCGGAGCTGACCGCGCCGGGCTCGCAGGACCAGCTGGATGCCAACACCCGGGAGGTGCTGAACGATGGCACGCTCTACTTCCCCTACGTCGGACGCATCCGCGCGAGCGGCAGAACGGTGAACGAGGTGCGCGAGCAATTGCGCATGGGGCTGGCGCCGCAATACACCGAGGTCAAGGTCGACGTCAAAGTGCTGCGCTACAACAGTCAGCGAATACTCCTGTCCGGCTCCTTCAAAGTGCCCGGCCCGCAACCTATTACCAATATTCCGTTGAGCCTGGTGCAGGCCGTAAGTGTCGCGGGCGTTGACCTGACCGATGCCAATCTGGCCGGTCTGACCCTGCGCCGCGATGGCCGCGATTACCTGATCGACATCGATTCGCTGAACCGCAGAGACTCGCAACTGAGCAGAATCTTCCTGAAGGATGGCGATTACCTGCACCTGAACAGTAATTCGCGAAACAAGATCTACGTGCTGGGCGAAGTACGTAACCCGCAAGTGATCTCCTTCGGCACCACCCGCCTGACATTGCTGGAGGCACTGGGCAACTCCGGCGGCCTCAGCCCGGACAGCGCAGATGGCGATGCGGTGTATGTGATACGCGGTGCGGAAAACTTTGCCGAAGCGACGTCTATCGTTTACCACCTCAATGCCAGGAAGCCCACCGCCTACCTGCTGGCGGGGCAGTTCGAGCTCAAGGCGCAGGACGTGGTATTTGTAGGCACGGCCGATATCACCCGCTGGAGCCGATTCATCAGCCAGTTGCTCGGTTCGGCCAGTGTGGTGCAGACCGGCGCAGCGTTCCGCAACTGACTCTGACGAAGCTTTGAAAATCTTCCTGCAAGCAGTTTTGCGGGATTTTTTTTGGCCCGCCGAACAACGCAAAACTGTTGCCTGAGCAACAGTGGTTCAACAGTTGGCTGGCTTTTCGTCAGCATGGCAACGCCGCACCGTCGGTATGAAAAGCGCGCAAACCCAATGTCTGCGAGCCATCGCCGGACCTTGCGAAGGCTGGCACACAAGCTGCTTTACAGACACACGCTTATCGCAAGGAAATCCCATATGCTCGTTGTTTCACTTTCCGGCAGCCCTTCGCCCAAATCCCGTTCCGGCGTAGTGCTGGCTCATGCCAGCCGCTGGTTACAAAGCCGCGGGGTTGAAGTCACCACGCTGCGCATACGCGACTTCAATGCCGAGGACCTGCTTTTTGCCCGCTTCGACAGCCCACAAGTGCTGGAATTTATCGAAGCGGTCAGGCAAGCCGATGGCCTGCTGATTGGTACGCCGGTCTACAAGGCGTCATTTTCAGGCGCACTGAAAACCCTGCTCGACTTACTGCCCGAGCGTGCACTGCATGGCAAAGTGGTCTTGCCGCTGGCCACCGGCGGCAGTATCGCGCACATGTTGGCCGTGGATTACGCGCTCAAACCGGTACTGTCGGCGCTCAAATCGCAGGAAGTGCTACACGGCATCTTCGCCATCGATACCCAGATCAGCTACGACGACAACGAAGAAGGCGGCACCCTGGACGAAATCCTCACCGAGCGCCTGCATGAGGGGCTGGAGCACTTCCATCACGGCCTGCAACGTCGTTTGCAAGCACGTCACAAGCAGGCCGGCGGGCATTTGCAACTGGCTTTATAGCTCGGCATCAATGCTCGACAATCAGCGGATACAACGAGGCCACCAACAGCACGGCCATCACGCCGTTGAAGATGCGCAACCCCAGCGGGTCACGCAGAACATTGCGCAACAAACTGCCAAAGCCTGCCCAGATGCCGACACTGGGCAGGTTGATCAGCGCAAACACCGCCGAGATCACCACCACATTGTAGAAATAGCCCTGCATCGGCGTGTAGGTGCTAATGGCACCAATCGCCATGATCCAGGCCTTGGGATTGACCCATTGAAACAGCGCTGCACTCATGAAACTCAGCGGCTTGCCCTGACTGTCGACGTTATCGGAGGCAGGACCTGACGTGGCGATTTTCCACGCCAGATACAACAGATAAGCGGCGCCGACATAGCGCAGGATGGTGTAGAGAAGCGGCCATGCCTTGAACACACTGCCCAGCCCGAAACCGACGGCCAGCACCAGGACAAAAAAACCGATGCTGATACCCAGCATGTGCGGCAACGTACGGCTGAAACCGAAATTGACGCCCGAGGCCAGCAGCATCATGTTGTTCGGGCCGGGGGTAATAGAGGTGACGAACGCGAAGAGTGTGAAGGCAAGAAGCAAATCGAAAGAGAGCACCATACAGCCTGTCCAGATTAGTGAGTCAGGCACTTACCCTATAGAAGGCGCTGCAAGAAACACACGGACAGTTGACCGGTAATTATTACCGTACAGTTTGATAAAAAACTCTTTTAAAGCGGACTGTTAACCTTGTGGCTGCTGGCCAGTCACATTCAGATCAACGCTTGCTTCGCCTTTATCATCGAATTCGCGCGCCTGCTGTGCCTGCGGATCAGCCATCAATTGCGCCTTGCGTGCCTGGTATTCATCAAACGACAGGCCGCGCCGGTTAAGGTCTTCAAGCGCCAGTTGATGGCTTTCTTCGGCGCTGAAGGGACGCTGCTCGACAGCATGGTGGTTGGAGCAGCCGGAGAGCAGTGCAACGGTGAATGTGAGGACAAGCGCAAGGGCAAGTATACGGTTCATCTGGGGCCTCCGGGGCAGGCTTCATTTCAGGAATGACGCAAGGTTACGCCCGCCCCCGACGCAGCAAAAATCATCCGCCGTGATAGTCGCTATCGACTATTGCGAGCATCCTCGATCAATACCTCGCGCAACGCCTGAGCCGCAGCGGAAAGCTTGTGATCGGCCAGCATCATCAGGCCGATACGACGCTCGATACGCGGTTCCACCAGCGCGATGCAGCAAGCACCCAGTTCCTGCATCTGCCCGATGCACAGCGACGGCACCGCGCTGACACCCAGGCCATTGGCAACCATGCGCCCGATGGTGGACAGCTGATGGCTTTCAAACGCCACCGCCAGTTTGCCGTGCATCGGCTCGATGGCCTGCTCCAGTAGCAAACGCACAGCCGAAGGCCTTTGCAGGGCAATGAAGTCTTCGCCCAACAGCTCGGCCCAGGACACTTCGCCAAGCCCGGCCAGCGGCGAATCCTTCGAGACCACAGCCACGAAGCGATCCATATAAAACGGAGTGAACGACAACGCGCTGTTCGACTCGGGCTCAAAGCCGATGCCCAGCTCGACACGGCGGTGACGCACCATCTCCAGCACCTGCTCATTGATCACGTCATGCACCGCGACATTGACCCGTGGGTAGCGCCCGCGAAACACCTTCAGCGCTGCCGGCAATCGATTGCCGGCAAATGAAGGCATGGCGGCGACCGAAACCCGGCCCGTTTGCAAGGTAAACCGCTGTCGCAACAGCTCTTCGGTGTTGTCCCAGTCAGCCAGCAACTGGCGCGCCAGCGGCAACAGGGTTTCGCCCTCGGGTGTCAGGCCGACGTTACGTGTAGTGCGTGTCAGCAATTGCCCGCCAAGGTCCTCCTCAAGGCTCTTGACGGTCAGGCTCAACGCCGGTTGCGAGATGTTCAGTCGTTCCCCGGCCTGGGCGAAGCTCAGGTACTGCGCCACTGCCAGAAAAGCCCGAAGCTGCTTGACGTTCATATATTTGTTTTTCTTATTAATTGATCAGAAAAACAAAATTAACAAATCAGTCGCTGCGAGAGAAGATGCAAGTCACCCGATCCTCCGACAGTGCGACTGTCGGTCAACAACTATAAAAGGCGGATCAACATGGCTGGACTCGATAAACGAGTAACGACCTACGAAGAAGCCCTTGCCGGGCTGACCGACGACATGACGGTACTCTGCGGTGGTTTCGGTCTGTGCGGCATTCCGGAAAACCTCATTGCGCAGATCAAGCGTATGGGCATCAAGGGCCTCACCGTCGTCTCCAACAACTGTGGCGTTGACGGCTTCGGCCTGGGCATCCTGCTTGAGGACCGGCAGATCCGGAAAATGATTTCGTCCTACGTGGGCGAAAACGCCTTGTTCGAAAAGCAGTTGCTCAGCGGCGAGCTGGAAGTTGAACTCACCCCGCAAGGCACCCTGGCAGAAAAACTGCGCGCAGGCGGCGCGGGCATCCCTGCGTTCTACACCGCGACCGGCTATGGCACGCTAGTGGCTGAAGGCAAGGAAACCCGGCAGTTCAATGGCCGCAATGTGATCCTGGAAGAGGCCATCACCGGCGACTTCGCCTTGGTCAAGGGCTGGAAAGCCGACCACTTCGGCAACGTGATCTATCGTCACACCGCGCAGAACTTCAACCCGGTAGTAGCCACTGCTGGACGAATCACGGTGGTTGAGGTCGAGGAAATCGTCGAGCCAGGTGTGCTTTTGCCGACGCAGATCCACACGCCTGGCATTTACGTCGACCGGGTGATTCAGGGCACCTTCGAAAAGCGCATTGAACAGCGCACCGTCAGAAAACCCTGACAGAGCAGCTCGGCCATACAACAACAAAGAGATTTCAGACCATGGCACTTTCTCGCGAACAAATGGCTCAACGCGTCGCCCGTGAACTCAAGGACGGTTATTACGTGAACCTGGGCATTGGCATTCCGACCCTGGTGGCCAACTACGTACCGGACGACATCGACGTCATGTTGCAGTCGGAAAACGGTCTGCTGGGCATGGGCGCATTTCCGACCGAAGACACCATAGACGCTGACATGATCAATGCTGGCAAACAGACGGTTACGGCGCGTATCGGCGCGTCGATTTTCTCGTCGGCCGAATCCTTCGCCATGATCCGCGGCGGTCATGTAGACCTGACAGTGCTCGGCGCTTTCGAGGTGGATGTCGAGGGCAATATCGCGTCGTGGATGATCCCCGGCAAGCTGGTCAAAGGCATGGGCGGAGCGATGGACCTGGTGGCAGGTGCCGACAACATCATCGTGACCATGACCCATGCCTCGAAGGATGGCGAATCCAAACTGCTGCCCCGCTGCAGCCTGCCACTGACCGGCGCGGCCTGCATCCGCAAGGTTCTGACTGACCTGGCGTATCTGGAAATCGACAACGGTGCCTTCATCCTTCGCGAGCGTGCGCCGGGGGTCAGCGTAGAAGAAATCGTGGCAAAAACCGCGGGCAGGCTGATTGTGCCGGATGATGTGATCGAGATGAGTTTCTGAACGCGGGCATCTTCGAGCAGGATGGATACATCTCTGTGGAAGATTCTATGATTCCGTTTTGCTGCCGGTTCCCGGCAGTTCGCGGACAAGTCCCGTCCCACAGATTCCGGACAGTTGAGGGAGTGAGCTTGCTCACGAAGACGTTGGTTCAAACACTCGATATCCAGGGACTGTACTGGCCTCTTCGCTCCCACAGGATTTGTCGTTCCGGACGCTCTGCGTCCGCAATAGTCGGCTGTTCAAGTAACTCCCCGATAATAATTACAAAAAGAGGTGCCCCCGATGGCCGCCAACGCCAACATAGAAGAAAGCCGCTCTGCCCGATTCGCCTTGCGCTGTGCCGCATGGGCTGAACGCTGGTTTCCCGATTCATGGGTATTTGCCGCGCTGGCGGTGGTCATCGTCACACTGGCAACACTGGCCATTGGCGCACGTCCGGCCGAGGCTGCCAAAGCGTTCGGTGACGGGTTCTGGAGCCTGATTCCGTTCACCATGCAAATGGCCTTCGTGGTCATCGGCGGTTACGTCGTGGCCAGTTCGCCGCCCGCGGTGCGCCTGATCGACCGCTTGGCCCTTGTGCCGCGTAACGGTCGTTCGGCAGTGGCATGGGTGGCGCTGATTTCCATGCTGGCTTCGCTGCTCAACTGGGGGCTGTCACTGGTGTTCGGCGGCCTGCTGGTGCGCGCCCTCGCCCGCCGTACCGACCTGCGCATGGATTATCGCGCAGCCGGTGCTGCCGCGTATCTGGGGCTGGGCGCAGTCTGGGCGTTGGGGCTGTCGTCTTCGGCGGCACAGTTGCAGGCCAACCCGGCCAGTCTGCCGCCTTCGATCCTGGCGATAACCGGCGTGATCCCTTTCACTGAAACCATCTTTCTCTGGCAATCCGGGGTGATGCTCGCCGCGCTGGTAGTCATATCGCTGATCGTGGCCTATGCCACCGCCCCTGGCCCGAACAGTGCCCGTGACGCCAAAGCCTGCGGTGTCGACCCGGCATTCAGCCTGCCGCCACTGGCACCTCGCACACGGCCGGGCGAATGGCTGGAATACAGCCCGCTGTTGATCATCCTGATGGTACTGCTGGGGGTCGGCTGGCTGCTCAGCGAGTTTTCGAGCAAACCGGCGATCACCGCAATTTCCGGGCTCAACACCTACAATTTTCTGTTCATCATGCTCGGAGCGTTGCTGCACTGGCGACCACGCAGCTTTCTCGATGCCGTAGCGCGGGCCGTGCCCACCACCACCGGCGTGTTGATTCAATTCCCGCTTTACGGCTCGATCGCTGCGTTACTGACCACAGTCAAAGGCGCTGATGCGCAGACCCTGGCGCACTACATCTCGACATTCTTTACCAGCATTGCCTCCCACGACACCTACGCCATTCTAATGGGCGTCTATTCGGCCATTCTGGGCTTTTTCATTCCGTCGGGCGGCGGCAAGTGGATCATTGAAGCGCCTTACGTGATGCAAGTCGCCAACGACCTGCAGTATCACCTCGGTTGGGCGGTGCAGATCTACAATGCAGCCGAAGCGCTGCCCAACCTGATCAATCCGTTCTACATGCTGCCGCTGCTGGGCGTACTGGGCCTCAAGGCACGTGACCTGATCGGTTTCTCGTTCGTGCAGTTGCTGGTCCACACGCCGCTGGTGCTGTTTCTGCTCTGGGCATTGGGCACTACGCTGGTCTATACGCCACCGGTAATGCCCTGATCGTCAGCCATTGAACGAGTAGTCACGCTCGACCTTGCAGATTCGCGTGGTGAACGCCTGATACCAGCGCGCGCGTCCCTGTTCGCGGACCTGGGCGTGATCGGCCTGCTGTTTCCAGGCCAGAATCGCGGTTTCGTCGCTCCAGTAGGACACGGTGATGCCCAGTCCGTGTTCGTCGCGAGCCGATTCCACGCCCAGAAAGCCGGGCTGCTGCCTGGCCAGTTCTACCATCCGCTGCGCCGCGTCTGCGTACGCCTGACCCTCTTCAGACGTACGCAGTGAGGTGAACACCACCGCAAAGTAGGGTGTGGGAAAGCGCGCTGCCATCATGATCGATTCCTCTGCGCGGCCTGGCTGCACGCGCGGACGAACGCAGCAACCACAGGAGATACCTTGCCCTGCAACGCAGCCCGCTCCGGCTGGAACAGCGTGGCGACGAAGAACGGGTGGCCCTGCAATTCGATACTGCGCACTTCGCCTTCAGGGCCGCGGCCGCTGACTTTCAATGCATCGCCGAACAGCGCTGGCTCAAGCTCACGACGCAGACCGTAGCGGCAGTGATAACGCTCCTCGATATTCAGCGTGCCGTAGGCTTGGGCAATCAAAGTGTCGGGTTGCAGGTGAATCGCCGCCACGGATTCAACCAGCGAGCAGCTCAATGGTTCGATGATGACGTTTGCCGCCTGCGGCGCAGTTTCGCCGTGCTCGGCGTCTGCCCAGCCCAGTTGATTGCGGGCGTACTCCACCAGTGCGTGCTGAAAGCCGCCGCACGTCCCCAGAAACGGTACGAGACGCTCGCGTGCGAAACGGATGGCCGTCAACGCGCCCTGCATGTCCAGGTACGGGCTGGCCGGTACACACCACAGCCCATCAAATTCGCCAAGCCGCGCACCGCTGCCGATCTGTGGCGTCGGTAGCCATTCGAAGCTGACCGGCACGTGAACGGTCTCAGCCGCCATCGCCAACGCCAGCGGAATGGCCTGATGGGCTGGCACATCGGCGTTGAAATCGCCCACCAGCCCGATCTGCAAAGTGTTGCGTACGTTATTGATTGTGCCCATGCCCCGCCCCCTGTTCGATTTTCGTATAACCCGGGCGGACTATAAACAGGCAGCAAAACCAGCAGAATGGGCATTGCAGCAATGCCTGGCGTGCAGCGCTGCACGTTTCTTCAGCCAGTTACCGGCGTCAGCACCGGCTGCCCGGAAAAGAACGCCAGCAGGTTATCGTTGACCATTTGCACACTGTCTCTGGAAGCCTCGGGCGACAGGCCTGCAACATGGGGCGTAAGCACAACATTGCCCAGCGTTTTGAGTACGTCCGGCACAGCGGGCTCATCGTCGAACACATCCAGCGCAGCCCCGGCAATCTGCTCGTTCTGAAGTGCACTGACCAGCGCATGGGTATCCACCACACTGGCACGCGCAATGTTGACCAGAAAGCCGTCAGGGCCCAGCGCTTCAAGCACACCGGCATCGATCAGGTGCTGCGTGCCACTGCCACCGGGTGTGGCAATGATCAGGAAATCCGACGCCGCAGCCAGTGCCTGTGCGGTGGCGTGCCAGGTGTAATCGCAGTCGGTGCGCGGTTTGCGATTGTGATAGCCGATGGCGATGTCGAACGCGGCTGCACGCCTGGCAATCGCCAGCCCAACCGCTCCCAGTCCGACGATTCCCAAGCGCTTGCCTGCCAGCGACGGTCGAACCACCTTGCGCCATTCGCTACGGCGTACCGACGCATCGGCCTGCGGGATGTCACGTACCAGCGACAGCAACAGCGCCAGCGTATGGTCAGCCACTGTGGCGGCGTTGACGCCTGCACCATTGGTCACGGTGATGCCGCGTGCCTGCGCGGCGGGCAAATCAACCTTCTCGTAGCCGGCACCGCTCACGCAAATGATGCGCAGGTTCGGCAGTGCATCCATTTCCTCGTCGAAAAAACCCAGTGGCCCACGCGTCATCACGGCGCTGATGCTCTTCCCGTGTGCAGCAATTGCCTCGGCGCGCAGTTCGGCCGTCGGCGCACGAATCAACTGATAACCGCTGCTTTCCAGAATCGGCAAATACATGTCCAGATTTTCCACCAGCACCAATACCGTTGTCATGCGCACTCCCGTTCGGTCAGCAAAACGCTGACAGTAACGCGACTTCGTGCGCTTGTGCAGAGCCAATTGCACAGACAATGGCGCTCGTTGGAAAAAACCTTTTGCGATAACACCAGGTGTTCATGAAGTGGACGCATTTGCCGGACAGACTGCGTTACAAGCAACCTCGCCAACGCGATAGTGCGCTATCGTTGCGTGCAACGCTGTGACCAGTAACGGTATTGGCTGGTGCAGTCGAACGCCTTCCAACCATAAGGAACCAACCGCCCATGCAAGGATTTTCCGCCACTCTGTCGACCACAACCCTGTTGAAAAAGACCTTCCTGGCCGCAGCGGTCATGTCGGGCCTGATGCTGTCATCCGGTATGGCAGCGGCGGCGGATGCACCGGGCAAGGTGCTGAGCGAAAAATACGGTCTGCCCTGGCCAGCCGTGATCGCCCATCGCGGAGCTTCGTTCGACGCTCCGGAGGAGACCATTCCGGCGTATACCCTGGCACGCGACCTGGGCGCGGACTATCTGGAGATGGACATCCAGCGTACTAAAGATGGCGTGCTGATAGCGCTGCACGATGACGTACTGGAACGCACGACCAATATTGCCGAAGTGTTCCCGACACGGGTCAAGGACCCGGTCAGCACCTTCACCCTGGCGGAGCTCAAGCAACTGGACGCCGGCTCATGGTTCAACAAGGCTTACCCCGACCGGGCGCGCGCAAGCTACAGCGGGTTGCAGATCCTGACGCTGGATGAGGTCATCGACATCGCCGAAGGCGGCGCGAACAAGCCTGGGCTGTATATCGAGACCAAGGTGCCGAACAAGTTTCCCGGTGTCGAAGCCGATCTTAAAAAGGTGCTGACCAAACGTGGCTGGCTGGCTCAGCGACCTGCTGCTGCGGCCGGTCATGTGAACGTCGCGCACATGCCGGGGCGTGTGGTATTGCAGACGTTCGAGAAGCAGAGCCTGGAACTCCTGCAAAAAGAAATGCCGAAAGTGCCCAAGGTCATGCTGCTGTGGATTGGCGAAGGCTCGATAGAGCCTAAATCCAGCGTCGCGTTCAAAGACTCGGGGGCCAAGGACAAGGCCAGCTACTACGCAGCGCAGGAAGTCAAATCGCCGGAGGAATTCCAGAAGTGGATTGACTGGGCCAAGGCTCATGGTGCGATCGGCACCGGCCCTTCTTCGCAACTGGCCAAGGGTGGCGATCAGAGCTACATGGACCTGGTCAAACCCTGGATGAACAACCTGACCCACGAGAAAGGCATGGTGATCCACCCTTACACGGTGGACGACGCAGAGGACTTCAAGCGGATCAGCAATGATGGAGTTGACGGTTTCTTCACCAACCGCACTGCCGAACTGTTGAAGTTCTACGGGCGGCCAGCGAAAGAGAGCATCGAGACGATTCTGAAGCGTAACGGCTACTGATCGACTGGCTGGCCGCATCCTGCGATGCGGCCAGCGCCGATTGATCAGAAATCGATGGTGCCGGAGAGCTTCAAGGTGCGTGGCTCGCCTTGAGTCAGATAGCCACCATTGGCCGATGCCCAATAATCCTTGTTCATCAGGTTTTCGACGTTGGCACGCAGCGTGACGTCCTTTTGCGCAACGTTGAAGGTATAGCGCGCGCCCAGATCAAAGCGGTTCCAGGTCGGAATGCTCAGATTGTTGGCAGCGTCGACATATTGCCCGCCGGTGCGCAGCATGCGCGCATTGATGGCTGCGCCCGTGACGCCTGGCACATCCCAATCGGCACCCGCGTTGAACTGGAAGGTCGGCACACCAATGGCCCTGTTGCCATCGTTGCTGCCACCCGACGTGCCGCTCACCTCGGTGTCCATCAGAGTAAGACCGGCTAGCAGACGCAGGCCGCTGACGGGCTCGCCGAACACGTTCATTTCCACGCCACGGTTGCGCTGCTCGCCATCACGGACGTAGCGCGTTCCGCTGCCATCCTGAATCTGGTAGCCATCAGTCGGTTGTTCAATACGGTATACACCCAGGCTTGCACCGAAGGTGCCCATGTCCAGCTTCACGCCCGCTTCAATCTGTTTTGAACGCGCCGGCGCGAACACCTCGCCAGGGTTGATCGTCACGGTGCTCGGCGCCGTCGGCCCCTGCGCAAGGCCTTCAATGCGGTTTGCATAGAACGACACATAGCGCCAAGGCTTGAACACCAGCCCGTAGACCGGCGTGGTGATTGCCTCGTCATACAGTGCGTTGCGCGGGCCGCTGCCATAGTCGTAGCCCTGGACGCGCAGTTGCTGGCGACGCAGGCCTGCGGTCAGCAGCAGGCGATCATCGAAAAAGCCCAGCGTGTCGGAGAACGCTACGCTGCGCATACGGCTCTTGCCGACGATACCGGGATCACTGAGATCGCCACCCGAGAAGCTGTCCAGCGCAGGACGTGTTGTTTCCACTGGGTTGTACAGGTTGCTGCCAGCCGGACTGCCGAACAGGTAGGCACTGCGCTGCTCGGTCCAGATGCCGGACAGACCGAAGTTGACCTTGTGACTGACCGCGCCGGTCTGCAGCTTGCCGTTGATGCCGGCCATGGCTGTCTTGTTGTCTTCGTCATGCGGAATGGAAGACGGTGACGCCGTGATGTTGCCTGCGGCGTCATTGATAGTCGGCGAGCCATAGATACCATTTTCACGGGTGTGCTTGGCACCGGCTGCAGCGTACAGCGTCCAGTCATCGTTGAGGTCGTATTCGGCCCGGCTCATGCCGAAGGTGTCTTCGGTTTCGGTCCAGGTCCAGTTCGGCGCGTAATTGGTGTCGGCATCCGGTGCATGCGGCACACGGGTCAGGCCACTGCCAACGAACACCATGTTGCGATTCTGATTGATGCGCTGCTTCTGGTAGGCAAAATCGCCGGAAAGACGGAAGTTGTCACCCTGATAATCAAGCCCCAGCGCGAACAGCTTGCTGCGATGCTCTTCGTCTTCAACGCCGGTCTCGCCTTCGCGCTGAGACAGGTTGAGGCGTGCGCCGAATCGATTGCCTTCGCCAAAGCGCTGGCCGAGGTCCAGGTGCTCGCCGACCCGGCCGTCGCTGCTGATGTCGGTGGTAAAACGCCGTGTCGGCGTGTCCTGAGCGCGCTTGGGTTGCAGGTTTACGCCGCCGCCAATACCGGAGCCGGTCGGTGTTACGCCGTTGATGAAGGCATTGGGGCCTTTGAAAACCTCAACCCGTTCCAGCGCATCGGTGGAGATGATCTGGCGTGGCAGCACGCCGTAAAGGCCATTGTAGGAAATATCATCGGTGGTCAGTTTGAGGCCACGAATGACGAAGATCTTCGAGGCGTTGGCATAGCCGCTTGACTGGCGAACCGATGCATCATTGAGCAGCACATCACCGACGTCTTCGGCCTGCTGGTCCTCGATCAATTGTTCGGTGTAGCTGGTCATGGTGAACGGCACGTCCATGACGTCGGCATTGCCCAGAACACCCAACTGCCCGCCGCGAGCCACTTGCCCTCCTGCGTACACAGGCGGTAGCGCGTGCGGGTCGGCCTTGTCGGCACTGATATCGGTCTCTCCGAGAACCATCGGGCCTTCCTGCTGACTGGCGGCAGCAGTAGCGGCCCAGGCCGGAGAACCAATGGAACAGCAAAATGCGAGCAACGTGAGGCGCATCGGGATCGATGGGGTGTGCATGAAAAGGTCCTGCTGACGAGATGAGCGAGATCGGAAGAAACCTTCCTGGAGATGACCGACTCAGTGGATGCGAAATGCTACCACATGTTACTGGGAATGCTTATCATTAATTTATGTGCAGGGCGTCACATAACCAACGCTCATCGCTACGTCTCACACAGCAATGCTTTGAAACAGGTAGGGGACAGCCACCTGAGTGCGACTCTCGTGTAAGCTCGTACGCTATTGGTTTTCCCATCGAGAGGCCTATGCAATCCACTTTCCGACGCTCGACACTGGCAGCACTTCGTGGTTTTGCCTTGCCAAGCGGTGCAATCTCCATTGTTCCTTCTGCCGCCGACTATCGGCGCTGTCTGCTGGAAAGGATCGCTTCGGCCACCCGGCGCATCTATATCATCGCGTTGTATCTGCAACAGGATGAAGCTGGTCAGGAGATCCTCGACGCACTGTACGCGGCCAAGGCCGCACGGCCTGAGCTGGATGTCGTGGTTCTGGTTGACTGGTTCCGCGCGCAGCGGGGCCTGATCGGTGCCGGGCGGCAACCGGGCAACTCGACCTGGTATCAGGCGCAGAACCTTGAATACGATGAAGAAGTGCCGATCTACGGCGTGCCGGTGCAAACCCGTGAGCTATTCGGCGTGCTGCACCTCAAGGGCAGCGTGATCGACGATTGTGTGATCTACAGTGGCGCAAGCATCAACAACGTCTACCTGCACAAGCTCGACAAATATCGTCTGGACCGTTACCACCTGATCGAAAGTGCGCCACTGGCCGACGCTTTCCAGAACCTGGTGCAGCGCGAAATACTCCCTTCACCGGCGGTGCACCGCCTCGACCTGCAATCGCCACCTGGCTCGCGCAGCATTCGCAGCGAGATTCGCGCTTTTCGTGCGGATCTGAAACGCGCTGCGTACGACACTTCAGCAGGCGAAAAGGAAAACGGCGAGCTGCGGGTGATTCCGCTGCTGGGCGTCGGGCCGCGTAACAATCTGAATCGTGCCATCTGCGACCTGATCGCCTCGAGCAAGATCCAGCTGACCATCTGCACGCCGTATTTCAACCTGCCGGTGGCGGTCACCCGCGAAATCAATCGGGCGCTCAAGCGCGGTGTGCAGGTCGATATCATCATTGGTGACAAAACCGCCAACGACTTCTTCATCGACCCGGACGAGCCGTTCAAGGTGATCTCGGCCCTGCCCTATCTGTATGAAATCAGCCTGCGACGCTTTGCCCACAAGCATCAGAAGGCAATCGCGCAGAACCGCCTCAACGTGCACCTGTGGAAACACGGCGATAATACGTTCCACCTCAAAGGCATCTGGGTCGATCAGCGCTATACACTGCTGACAGGCAACAACCTGAACCCTCGCGCCTTCAATCTTGATTTGGAAAACGCCTTGCTGATCGATGATCCGCAGGGCCAGTGGAGCGAAACGCGCGAGGCGGAAATCGCCCATTTGATGCGCAACACCCAACGCGTCAACCAGTACGACGAACTCGACACACTGGTCAATTATCCCGAAGGGGTACGCAAATTCCTCAAGCGCGTCAGCCGTGTGCGGGTCGAGCGATTGCTGTACCGGATACTCTGACCCTCAAGCCTGAGGCCGACATGCCTGGCATGTCGGCCATACAACCAAAGAAACAGGGTGTGTCAGGGCCGTTTCGCCCCCAACTGCTTCCACATCTTCTGCGTGATTTTGCGGCGGTTGCTGTAGCCTGCCCACGGGTCGGCCTTGAGTTTCTTTAAACGCTGCTCAAGGTTGGTGATGTCCCACTGCGCCGAGGATTTCAGGCCTGCCAGTTCATCCAGAGCAATCGGCACCGAGACCGGCAAACCTGGCCGGGCGCGCACCGAATACGCAGTCACGGTGCTGCCGCCACGGCTGTTGCGCAGGTAATCAATGAAAATTTTCCCTACCCGGTTTTTCGGCCCCATGGTCGCGGTGAAGCGTTCGGGCAACTGACGGCTGACGAATTCGGCGATAGCCTTGGCGAAGGCTTTAACCGTGCCCCAGTCTGCCTGCCGCGCCAATGGCACGATGATGTGCATGCCCTTGCCGCCGCTGGTCTTGAGAAAAGCTTCCAGCCCAAGTTCCTCCAGCACGGCGAGCACCATTTGCGTGGCTTCGATCATGCTGCGCCAGGGCAGCGCCGGGTCGGGATCAAGGTCCAGTACAAAATGATCCGGCGTTTCGATCCTGTCACGCGTAGCGCCCCAGGTGTGCAACTCGATGGCCCCCATTTGCGCGGCACCGACCAGCGCCTGCAATGAATCGATCTCCATCAGCGCGGCATGCCCGGGGTCCAGAGCACGATCCAGCTGTTTGATGTGTGGAATCGCAAGATGCTCGGCGTGCTTCTGGAAGAACTGCTCGCCGTCGATGCCTTCCGGGCAACGCAACAATGCCACAGGACGCTTGTTCAGATACGGCAGAATCCATTCGGCAATAGACGCGTAGAACTGCGCAAGCTCGACCTTGCTGGTGCCGGTCTTGCTGTCGATCACCCGATCCGGATGGCTGATGCCCGTGCCCGCCACGTCCACTTTGCCTTTGCCGGCAGCGGTTTTCTTGCCTGAACGCGGCGCTGCCGATGTCGATTGCGTTCGGGTCTGGCTGGCAACCCTGGCGGGCTGAGCGTCTTCGCGCACCACTTCACTGGCAGGCTTGTCACTGCGCAACCCAACAAATGCGGCTTGTCGCACAATGCCTTCGCGGGTCCACTGGGCGAATTCCGCCTCACAGACCAGCTGCGGCTCTACCCACTGCACGCCACGGGCCTGAGCCGAGGTCAGTTTTTTCGCCAGGGGCGAATCCTTGCGCTGCAGCGGTTTCAGTTGTTGATAAAGCTGTTCAAGCGTCACCTCACTGAAGCCGGTGCCCACCCGCCCGGCATAGACCAGCCCTTCATCGCCTTCATTGACCGCCAGCAACAAGGCCCCGAATGCGGAGCGGCTGCCTTGTGGGGCGGTGTAGCCGACGATCACCAGTTCCTGACGCAACCGGCATTTGAGTTTGATCCAGTCGGCATTGCGCTTGCCGATATAAACACTACCGGCCCGCTTGCCGATCACCCCTTCCAGGCCCATTGCCGCAGCGCTTGCCACAATATCCTGATGCCCGGCCTGAAACGCATCCGAATAACGCAGCAGGCGACTGCGCTGGGCGTCAAGCACTTGTTTCAAGGCGTCGCGGCGCTGTTCAAGGGGCACTTCACGCAGATCCTCCGCACTCAGGAACGGCATATCGAACAGGTAATACAGGATGTTTTTGCTGTTCCCTGCGTCAAAGGCATTCTGCAACCCCTGAAAGTCGGGCAACCCTTGCTCGTCGAGAACCACTACTTCGCCGTCGAACCAACTGTTTTGCAATTTCAGGCCCTTGAGCGCCTTGACCAGCTCGGGCAGCCGTTCGGTCCAGTCGTGGCCGTTACGGGTGAACAGGCGCACTTCGTCGCCCTGAATGCGGGTCAGAATGCGATAGCCATCGAACTTGATCTCATACAGCCAGTCACCCGCTGGCGGTGCATCTACCAACGTGGCCAGTTGCGGCGAAAGGGTTTCCGGGAAAACCGTTTTCGACTTCTTTTGCGCGGGCTTGCGCGCAGGCTTCGCTGCACCGGCTTTGGCTTTTTCGTTTGCGGCGCTGGCTTTTGGCTTCGCTGGCGCTGCACGCCCTGCCCCTACGTGCGCGCCGCTGATCACGCTCTGCGGTTGCTCCAGAGTGATGTCATATTCGGCAGCAGGCCGTGCAATGGCGTCCTTTTCTTTGATCAGCAGCCATTGCTCCTTGCTACCACTGCCAGTGAGCCGCGTGCGCACCAGCGCCCAGTCGCCGCTGAGCTTCTCGCCGACCAGGGTAAATTTGAGTTTGCCTTCCTCATAGGTTTTTTGCGGATCACCGTGCGGCTGCCAGACGCCACGGTCCCAGACAATCACATCACCGCCGCCGTACTGCCCTTTCGGGATGCTGCCCTCAAAATCGGCATAGTCCAGCGGATGGTCTTCAACATGCACCGCCAGACGTTTTTGCTTGGGGTCCAGGCTCGGGCCTTTGGGCACCGCCCAGCTCTTGAGCGTTCCCTCCAGCTCCAGTCGAAAGTCGTAGTGCAGGTTGCGTGCGTCATGCTTCTGAATCACGAAACCCAGCGCCTTGGCCTTGGACGAAGACTTGCCTTTGCGCGTGCTTTCGGCAGGCTCGGAGGTGATGGCGAAATTGCGCTTGCGCGTGTATTCACTGGCGGGCTTGGCCATGTCCGGTGTCTCCGTCTGGCTCAAGAGGCTTTGCTGGTTTTCTTGCGGGCTGCGGGCCGCTTGGGCTTGGCCGCGGCCTTGTCAGCAGGTTTTTCTTTTGCTGCGGGCTTGCTCGCTTTGCCTTTACTGGCACCCCCCTTGCCCGCCAGGCTGCGTCGCAGCAAGTCGGTGAGGTCAATGACGTCGGCACTTTTGCGCTCTTCCTCGGCCGGATCCGTCTCGACATCCTCGATCTCGCCTTCGTCTGCCTTGGTTTTGACCAGGTGCATGATCTTTTCCTGAAAAGTGTCGCGGTACTGCTCAGGCTGCCAGTCGGCGCTCATGTCCTTGACCAGACGCTTGGCCATGTCGCGTTCGCTCTTGTTCAACTGTACGTCCGTCACTGCGTCGCTCAGTTCCAGCGTGTCCAGCTCACGCACGTCGGCAGGCCAGCGCAGGATCACCATGACCAGCGCCGACTCCAGCGGCATGACCGCCGCCAGGTGTTCGCGGGTATGCAGCACGACATTGGCCAGCGCCACCTTTTTGGTGTCGACAAGGGTTTCGCGCAGCAGCGCATAGACTTTTTCGCCGCGTTTATCCGGGGTCAGAAAATAAGGCGTGTCGATGTTTTGCAAAGGAATCTGCTGGCTGTCGACAAAGGCGAATATGTCGATGGTCTGCGTCGATTTGGGGTGCGCGGAGCGAATTTCCTCTTCGCTGAGTACGACATAACGATCCTTTTCGTACTCCACGCCCTTGACGATATTTTCGCTGGTGACCTCCTTGCCGGTGACCTTGTTGATTCGCTTGTAGCCAACCGGGTCCATGCTGCGCTTGTCGAGCCAGTCAAAGTCGACACTGGTCGACGTTGTCGCCGACACCAATGCGACCGGTATATGCACCAGCCCGAAGCTGATTGCGCCCTTCCAGATTGCCCTTGCCATGGTCTGACTCCTGTTGATCCTGAAAAAGTGACTGGACCGGTCGAACAAAAGTTTCGACAGCCTGACGAGTGCCGGAAAATCCGCGCAGGCGCAGCCCGTTTTTCATCTTGGCAATCTGACTGTCAACGTTTTGGCTTTTGGTGCGAACTGTATTAACGGGATGCTTACAGCCGTCAAAGCCTTGTAGTAGAGGGGTTCGCGCAAAGAGAATCAGGATTTTTCAAGTCACATATGCGTTTAAGATCTAAAAATATGGTTTAACGTTCTTTTGCGGAATAAATAAGACGTTCTATAAATGGCCCCACCCCGAACGCTGTTGGCGAACTGTCTGCGAATCAACAGTTGGTCCCGTCAGCTTTCACTCAGCTGATCACTCCCAAGGATTTGTCATGAACGTTTTCTGGTTTCTTCCGACTCACGGCGACGGCCATTATCTGGGCACGACAAAGGGCGCACGTCCCGTCACCCTCAATTACCTGAAACAGGTGGCGCAGGCCGCCGATGACTTGGGCTATTACGGGGTATTGATTCCGACCGGTCGCTCTTGCGAAGACTCGTGGGTCATCGCCTCGGCACTGGTGCCATTGACCGAGCGTCTGAAGTACCTGGTGGCGATCCGTCCGGGAATCATCTCCCCTACCGTCTCGGCACGCATGGCGGCCACGCTGGATCGTTTATCCGGCGGCCGACTGCTGATCAACGTGGTGACTGGTGGCGACCCGGACGAGAACCGTGGCGACGGCAGCTTCCTCGATCACAGCGAACGCTATGAAGTCACCGACGAATTCCTGAAGATCTGGCGTCGCGTATTACAGGGCGAAGCAGTCGACTTCGAAGGCAAGCACCTGCGCGTGCAGAATGCCAAAGCGCTGTATCCACCGATTCAAAAGCCCTATCCGCCGCTGTACTTTGGTGGCTCTTCCGATGCCGCGCATGACCTTGCGGCCGATCAGGTGGACGTTTACCTGACCTGGGGCGAACCTCCGGCAGCTGTGGCCCAAAAGCTGGCCGATGTGCGTGAACGGGCAGCCCGCAAAGGTCGTACCGTGAAGTTCGGCATTCGCTTGCACGTCATCGTGCGCGAAACCAGTGAAGAAGCCTGGAAAGCCGCCAGCACATTGATCGAACACATCAGCGACGAAACCATCGCTGCGGCCCAGAAATCTTTCTCGCGCTTTGATTCCGAAGGTCAACGCCGTATGGCTGCGCTGCATGACGGACGCCGCGACAACCTGGAAATCGCGCCTAACCTGTGGGCGGGCGTGGGTCTGGTTCGTGGCGGTGCTGGCACGGCACTGGTCGGCAACCCGCAGGAAGTCGCGGCACGCATCAAGGAATACGCAGACCTGGGCATCGAGAGCTTCATTTTCTCGGGCTACCCGCACCTGGAAGAAGCGTACCGCTTTGCCGAACTGGTCTTCCCGCTGCTGCCTGAGCCTTACGCCAGCCTCGCCGGGCGCGGCATCACCAATTTGACGGGCCCGTTCGGCGAAATGATCGCCAACGATCTGCCCCCGCAGGCCAAGTGATGTCAGGGCAACTGCTGACCTTACCGCACTCGCCTGCGCTGGCGACCTCGATCAGAGCCACTGCGCAGGTATTCGAGGACCCCAAATCCAAGGATCTGCTCGCTCACGTACGCCAGGTGGCGCCCAGCGATGCCAGCGTACTGATCATTGGTGAAACCGGCACTGGCAAGGAACTGGTGGCACGGCACGTCCACGAACTGAGTGCCCGTCGCGACAAACCGTTCGTGGCGGTCAACTGCGGAGCATTCTCCGAGAACCTGATCGAGGCCGAGTTGTTCGGCCACGAGAAAGGCGCCTTCACCGGCGCGATCAGCGCGAAGGCGGGCTGGTTCGAAGAGGCCAATGGCGGCACGCTGTTTCTCGATGAAATCGGCGACCTGCCCATGACTCTCCAGGTCAAGCTGCTGCGCGTACTTCAAGAACGTGAAGTGGTCCGCCTGGGCTCGCGCAAGAGCGTGCCTATTGACGTGCGGGTGCTCGCAGCCACCAACGTACAACTGGAAAAAGCCATCAATGCCGGGCATTTTCGCGAGGACCTTTACTACCGCCTGGACGTGGTCAATCTGGAATTGAGCCCGCTGCGCGACCGGCCCGGCGATATCCTGCCGCTGGCCCGGCATTTCATAGAGGTCTACAGCCAGCGTCTGCGCCATGGCCCGGTGCGCATCAGCGCCGAAGCCGAGCACAAGCTCAAGACCTACAGCTGGCCAGGCAATATTCGCGAGCTGGAAAACGTTATTCATCACACCTTGCTGGTCTGCCGCGAAGGAGTCATTCAGCGTGACGACCTGCGCCTGTCGAACCTGAGGATCGAGCGTCAGGACGAGCAGAATCCGGCTGACGAGTCAGCCGAACAGTTGCTCAATCGGGCGTTCCAAAAGCTGTTTGAAGAACAGGCAGGTGCCTTGCACGAGAAGGTCGAAGACACGTTGCTGAGGACCGCGTATCGCTACTGCCATCACAACCAGGTACACACCGCCAGCCTGCTGGGCCTGACCCGCAACGTGACGCGCACTCGTCTGATCAAGATCGGTGAGCTAGCGGTCAACAAACGCAGGCCGGGTGAAAATATACAGGGCGACCGGATGCTGCATTTGTCGGTGTGAAGATCCAGACCGATGACGCGGAGCGTCATGAACGGCATTCCCACGCTGGAGCGTGAGGAACGAGCGCTGTCCGCAGGAACGCTATCGTGCCCATGCTCCGCGTGGGTATGCCTTTCTGGACGCTCTGCGTCCTCTCCTGATCACGCGGCGCCTCACGACAAACGCATCGCCAGAGCCTTGGCCTGAATCGCCACGTCGGTCACTGCTGTGCTTTCCCACCACATGCCGCGCAGTGGCGGGCCCATGGCGAACAGGCGTGACGAGCAGTGACCTTGCGCGTCGAGCACCGCGCCATCGGCGTCGGCAGCAATGCCCAGCGCAAGCGGTCCGGGCTGAATCAAACCTCGCAGCAGCAATTGCCGAGGCAACGGGCGATCCACGCGTCGCCAGTCGTACTCGATGCCGGTGGAGTTGATCAAGGCATCGCCAACGATCTGCGTCGGTTCGCTATCACCGCGCCGACGCACGCTGATCTGCACCTGGCCTGACGGCAGGCTCGCAACAGCCTGCAACGAAGCGGCGTCAATGCTCAGCCGACCTTGCCTGATCAGTTGCGCCAGCAGTGCGGCGCTGGGTGGCGGCGAGCGATGGTGATGACTCTCCCACCATGGCCGTACATGACGGACAAACTGGCGGCGCTGCCTGTCACTGGCCTGATTCCACAGCCTGCCGACGTTGGCGCGCACGGTGTCCAGCGGGGCCTGCCAGTCAATGCCGCTTTCGATGGCCAGCTCGCACTGCTCGCGCACCTTGCGTACCAGTTGGCGAGTGCTGCGGATACTCGGGTCCTGCGCCAGGAAATCAGACCATTCCGGGGGCTGGCGCCGCACATGGGGCAGCAGGCCATGCCGGGAATAGATCTGAATCGGCCCGCGGTGCCCGGCCTTTTCCAGTGAGACCAGCGCATCGACCATGGTCAGCCCCGAGCCAATGATCAACACCCTGGACTGTGCATCGAGCTGTTGCATTGCCTGTACATTCCAAGGGTCCAGCGCTGCCGCGTTCAGTGCGTTCGACTCACGCTGCGGTGTGCGTGAAGCGGCGTACATACCGGTCGCCAGCACGGCCCGACTGCCACGCAATAGACGACCGTCGGCCAGCGTCACGCTCACGCCGTGTTCATCGATCTGTACATCGACCGCTTCGCCGGGCACATGCGTTGCCGTCGAGCCAAACACCTCGCCAGCGCCACGGGCTTCACGCAATCGCTGCTGGACATAAAGCCCGAACACACCGCGCGGCGGGAACAGCTCGGCGACCGGGACCTTCTGCGCGGCCGCTTCAGGCCAGCCGCCCTCGGCCAGATAGGCCGTCAGCCAGCGCGTGAGGTCGTCCGGGTCATCGGGGTCGACGCTCATGCGCGCCGCATTGCCATTGAGCGTATGGCCCGGCTCTGTTGCGCTGTAGGCCTCGCCCCGGCCAAGCTCGCTGCGGGTTTCGATGATCAGGATCCGGCGCTGGCCAGGCCTGCGTAGCAACTGCGCCGCCAGCATGGTGCCGCTCAGACCGCCGCCGATGATCAGAATGTCAGCTGTCTGGTTAGGGTCTTCACTCATCGAACAGCGCCTCGGTCAGTTGCGATAAAAGAACAGGAAGGTCAGAGCACGACGTTACGCACAAAGCGCAAGGGCACGTCAGCCTCATTGCAATAGCGGTGCGGCTGATTGCTGGGGAACATGAAAAACTCGCCTGGACCGATCTGTTGCACGGCCGCAGGATCGGAGAGGCGCAGAGTCAGATACCCTTCTACGATATACACCTGCTCACTCCAGCCGTCCGGATCGGCTTCCGAGACATAGGCATCGCCGGGCTCCAGGCAGAACTCCCACAGCTCGACTTCCCGGCGGGCAATCGCTCGGGCCAGCAGCACGGCCTTGCTGCCAGAAATCGTACCCGCCCAGGCCAGTTCGTTGATACGGCTGTAATCACGATTTTCGGGGGCCTGGATCAGATCGCTGAACGCCACCTCCAATGCTTCTGCTACCCGGTCCAGCGTCGCCAGACTGACGTTTTTCTCTCCCGCCTCGATAGCGACCAGCATGCGGCGGCTGACCCCGGACTTTTCTGCCAGGGCGGTCTGGCTGAGGTCAGCGCAGTTGCGCAAACGCCGTACGTTCTGGCTGACGTGCTGCAACACGGCTGGGCGCGGGGAATTTTCTTTGTGCATGGTGGTGCTCACATCAAACCGTTGCGCATTATACTGCCCAATTCGAGACCATTTTCAGGGTGCTCAGCCTCTCATCAGGCGCATCGTCATTTATAGCCGTTCACAGGAATCTGGAGCTGACATGAAGTCTATCAGCCGATTACCCCGCATCAGCAAGGCAGAAGCCGTTCTGATTCTGATTACCATGCTCTGGGGAGGCACTTTTTTACTGGTACAGCATGCGCTGACCGTCAGCGGCCCCATGCTCTTCGTCGGTCTGCGTTTCGCCGCAGCGGCGCTTATCGTAGCGCTGTTTTCAATGAAGGTGCTGCGCGGACTGACCTTTCTTGAACTCAAGGCCGGCGTATTCATCGGCACCGCGATCATGCTTGGTTATGGCTTGCAGACCATTGGACTGCAAACCATCCCAAGCAGCCAGTCCGCCTTCATCACAGCGCTCTACGTACCCTGCGTGCCTTTATTGCAATGGTTGGTGCTTGGCCGTCGACCGGGCCTGATGCCGACACTGGGCATCCTCCTCGCCTTTACCGGGCTGATGCTGGTATCAGGGCCGCAAGGTGCTTCTCTGCAACTCAACTCCGGCGAGATCGTCACGCTGATCAGCGCGGTGGCCATCGCCGCCGAGATCATCATGATCAGCGCCTATGCCGGCAAGGTCGATGTGCGGCGGGTCACCGTGGTGCAGCTGGCAACCGCCTCCGCCCTGGCCTTTCTGATGATCGTGCCGACTCAGGAACGCTTGCCGGATTTCTCCTGGCTGCTGGTGCTTAGCGCGGTGGGACTTGGCGCGATGAGTGCGATTATCCAGATCGCGATGAACTGGGCACAGAAAAGTGTTTCGCCTACACGCGCCACCGTGATTTATGCCGGTGAACCGGTCTGGGCCGGGATTGTCGGAAGACTTGCCGGGGAGCGCTTGCCGGGTATCGCCCTGCTGGGCGCAGCACTGATTGTGGCCGGGGTGATCGTCAGCGAAATGAAGCGGCGTTCTGCCCCCGGTGAACAGAGCCTTGCTGAAGAAGATGGCATGCGCAAAGCCGAGTGAACGGCGGCTATTGTGCGCCGTGAAACACATGTCCCGTGACAACTTTTTGCTGTCTTAAAAACAGCAGACACTTTTTGTAGGAAATTTCGGAAACAGTCCCTTTGGTATCGGGGTGTCTGGCACGTATGATGCTTGACATTCCCCTGCAGATTAGAAGCCTATGTCCCTGATAGTTCTACTGCTTCTGCCTTTCATCGGCAGCTGTCTGGCGGCCTTTTTGCCGCACAACGCGCGTAACGCAGAATCGTTTCTGGCCGGTCTGGTCGCCCTCATCGGCGCTATCCAGATGGCATTGTGGTTCCCGCAGATCGCCGACGGCGGCGTTATTCGCGAAGAGTACTTCTGGCTGCCGAGCCTGGGGATGAACTTCGTTCTGCGTATCGACGGCTTCGCCTGGCTGTTTTCGATGCTGGTGCTGGGCATTGGTGCGCTGGTCTCGCTCTACGCCCGCTACTACATGTCGCCAGATGATCCGGTACCGCGTTTCTTCGCGTTTTTCCTGGCTTTCATGGGCGCCATGCTCGGCCTGGTGATGTCCGGCAATCTGATTCAGATCGTGTTTTTCTGGGAGCTGACCAGCCTGTTCTCGTTCCTGCTGATCGGCTACTGGCACCACCGCGCCGATGCACGGCGCGGCGCTTACATGGCGCTGATGGTCACCGGTGCGGGGGGGCTGGCGCTGCTGGCCGGCATGATGATCCTCGGCCATGTGGCCGGCAGTTACGACCTGGACCGTGTCCTGGCCTCCGGCGACGCGATTCGTGCGCATGCCCTGTACCCGGTGTTACTGACCCTGATTCTGATCGGCGCGCTGACCAAAAGCGCCCAATTTCCCTTCCATTTCTGGCTGCCCCACGCAATGGCCGCCCCTACACCCGTGTCGGCGTATCTGCATTCGGCGACCATGGTCAAGGCCGGGGTGTTTCTCATGGCACGAATGTGGCCTGCGTTGTCCGGCACTGAGCAATGGTTCTGGATCGTCAGCGGCGCAGGTGCCTGCACGCTGATTCTCGGCGCCTACGCGGCCATCTTCCAGAATGATCTGAAGGGCCTGCTGGCGTACTCGACCATCAGTCATCTGGGCCTGATCACGCTGTTGCTGGGCCTCAACAGCCCGCTGGCTGCGGTAGCTGCGGTCTTTCACATTCTCAACCACGCGACCTTCAAGGCCTCGCTGTTCATGGCCGCCGGGATTATCGACCACGAGAGCGGAACGCGAGATATCCGGCGTCTCAGTGGGCTGGTGAAGCTGCTCCCCTACACCGCAACACTGGCGATGGTCGCCAGTGCATCGATGGCAGGCGTGCCGCTGCTCAACGGGTTTCTGTCCAAGGAAATGTTCTTTGCCGAAACCGTGTTCATTTCCGCCACTGCCTGGGTCGAAATTGCCTTGCCAGTGATCGCGACCATCGCCGGGATATTCAGCGTTGCCTATTCGCTGCGCTTCACGGTCGATGTGTTTTTTGGTCCCGCGGCCAAGGACCTGCCGCACTTGCCGCATGAGCCGCCGCGCTGGATGCGTGCGCCGGTAGAACTGCTGGTGCTGACGTGCCTGATCGTGGGGATTTTCCCGGCGCAATCGGTCGCTCCCCTGCTCGCCGCCGCTGCGCGTCCGGTAGTCGGCGGAACATTGCCCGAATACAGCCTGGCGATCTGGCACGGCTGGAATCTGCCGATGGTTATGAGCCTGGTGGCGATGGCTGGCGGTATCATCCTGTATCTATTGCTGCGCAAACCTCTCAAGCACGAGCGCATTACTGCCCCGCCGCTGGTGGGCAGACTCAACGGCAAGCGCTTTTTCGAACGCAGTCAGGTGGTGATGATGCACTGGGCGCGGCGTTTCGAGCGCAAGGTCAGCACTCGTCGCTTGCAGCCGCAACTGTTTCTGCTGGTACTGGCAGCCGTACTGGGCGGCTTCATACCGATGTATTTCAGTGGCCTGACCTGGGGCGACCGGCCGAAGATTCCGGGCTCCGGGGTGTTTGTCACGCTCTGGCTTATCGCAATTGCCTGCGCAATAGGTGCAGCCTGGCAAGGCAAGTATCACCGTCTGGCAGCACTGGTCATGGTCAGCGTCTGCGGCCTGATGACCTGCATCACCTTCGTCTGGTTCTCGGCACCTGATCTGGCGCTGACTCAACTGGTCGTGGAGGTAGTGACGACGGTACTGATCCTGCTCGGTCTGCGCTGGCTGCCGCGACGCAATGAAGACGTCGCCCCATTGAGCGCGCGCCTGCGCGCTCGTACCCGGCGAATACGCGACTTCGGGCTGGCGGTTCTTGTCGGCCTGGGTATGGCGATATTGTCCTACGCCATGCTGACCCGTCAGACACCCAACGCTATTTCGTCCTTTTACCTGAGCCGCGCGCTGCCTCAGGGCGGTGGTACCAACGTGGTCAACGTGATGCTGGTGGATTTCCGCGGCTTCGATACGTTTGGCGAAATCACCGTACTGGCGGCGGTAGCCCTGACAGTGTTTGCCCTGTTGCGACGCTTCCGCCCGCCGAAGGAAAGCATTCTGCTGCCCACACAGCAACGCCTGCTGGCCCGTGACGTGGTGACTGATCTGGTTAACCCGCGCAGTGCCAGCGATACCGCACTCGGCTTCATGATGGTTCCGGCAGCGCTGGTGCGATTGCTGCTGCCGATTGCCTTCATCATTTCGATGTACTTGTTCGTTCGAGGTCATAACCAGCCAGGTGGCGGATTTGTGGCCGGTCTGGTGATGTCGGTGGCGTTCCTTCTGCAATACATGGTGGCAGGTACCCAATGGGTCGAGGCGCAAATGAGCCTGCGCCCGTTACGCTGGATGGGCACAGGCCTGTTGTGCGCGGTTCTGACCGGAGCCGGTTCCATGGTGCTGGGTTATCCGTTCATGACCACCCACACCGCGCACGTCGATTTGCCGGTTCTGGGCGATATTCACATTGCCAGTGCGCTGTTCTTTGATGTCGGCGTGTACGCCGTGGTCGTTGGCTCGACGCTGCTGATCCTCACCGCACTGGCTCACCAGTCGGTGCGCAGCCACCGTCCGACGCAACTGCCCAAACCCGTTGCCAACCCGCAAGGAATCCTCTGATGGAAGAAGTCATTGCAATCGCCATCGGCGTGCTGGCCGCCTCGGGCGTCTGGCTGATCCTGCGGCCACGCACCTTTCAGGTGGTCATGGGGCTGTGCCTGCTGTCCTACGGAGTGAACCTGTTCATTTTCAGCATGGGCAGCCTGTTCATCGGCAGAGAACCGATCATCAAGGACGGCATTCCCCAAGACCTGCTCAATTACACTGATCCACTGCCGCAGGCGCTGGTACTGACCGCCATTGTCATCAGCTTCGCCATGACCGCGCTGTTTCTGGTGGTATTGCTCGCCTCCAGAGGCCTGACCGGCACCGACCATGTAGATGGCCGGGAGCCCAAGGCATGAGCTGGATGAATCAACTGATCATTGCGCCGATCCTGCTGCCGTTACTGACCGCTGGGCTGATGCTCTGGCTGGGCGAAAAGCATCGGCCGCTCAAGGGACGTATCAATCTGTTTTCCAGCATCCTCGGGCTAGGCATTTCCGTGGTGCTGTTTCTCTGGGTGCAGCACAGCGGTAGCAGTGGTTCGATCGGTGTCTACCTGCCAGGCAACTGGGGTGTGCCGTTCGGTATCGTGCTGGTGGTAGATCACCTGTCGGCACTGATGCTGGTGCTGACCGGCATAATCGGTGTCTGCGCCCTGTTGTTCGCGCTGGCGCGCTGGGACCGGGCCGGTGCCAGTTTCCACGCACTGTTCCAGATCCAGCTTATGGGGCTATATGGCGCATTCCTGACCGCCGACCTGTTCAACCTGTTCGTATTCTTTGAAGTGCTGCTGGCAGCGTCATACGGCTTGATGCTGCATGGCTCCGGCCGGGCGCGGGTGTCGACCGGCCTGCATTACATTTCGATCAACCTGCTGGCTTCGTCGCTGTTCCTGATCGGCGCTGCGCTGATCTACGGCGTAACCGGCACGCTTAACTTCGCCGATCTGGCGATCAAGATCCCGCAAGTGGCAGAGTCCGATCTGGGCCTGCTGCATGCAGGCGCTGCCATTCTGGCCACGGCATTTCTGGCCAAGGCAGGTATGTGGCCGCTGAACTTCTGGCTGGTCCCGGCCTATTCGGCAGCCAGCGCGCCGGTAGCGGCCATGTTTGCGATCATGACCAAAGTGGGCGTTTACACCCTGCTACGCCTGTGGACACTGCTGTTTTCCGGTCAGGCCGGGGCCTCGGCATTCTTCGGCGGCGACTGGTTGATCTACGGCGGCATGGCGACGATTTTCACCGCTGCTATTGCAATCATCGCTGCCCAGCGCCTGGAGCGCCTCGCCAGCCTGAGCATACTGGTATCAGCGGGCATTCTGCTGTCAGCGGTCGGTTTTGCCCAGCCGAGCCTGACTTCGGGTGCGCTGTTCTACATGGTCAGCTCGACGCTGGCGCTGAGCGCAATGTTCCTGCTGGGCGAATTGGTCGAGCGTTCCCGCTCGGCCAACGAGATCCCTCTGGAGTACGACGTGGATCAACTGCCCCGCACCCTTGAGTCGCTGCATCCGCCACCCGGCACCAACCTGGACGACGAGCAGAAAGTCGTAGTCGGTCAGGTCATACCCATGACCATGGCATTTCTGGGCCTGAGCTTTATCGCCTGTGCGTTGCTGATTATCGGCATGCCACCGCTATCGGGGTTCATCGGCAAACTCACGCTGCTCAGCGCGTTGATGAACCCGCTGGGGCTGGACGTCGCGCAGGACGAAGCGCTCTCGACCCCGGCATGGATGCTGATCGGCCTGCTGATCTTCTCCGGGCTGGCGTCGCTGATCGCTTTTTCCAGGCTTGGCACACAGCGCTTCTGGACACCACACGAGCGCCCTTCGCCGTTGCTGCGACGCAATGAATGCTTGCCGATCATCTTCCTGCTGGGCCTCTGCGTTGCGCTGACGTTCAAGGCCGAGCCCTTGTTGCGCTATACCCAGGACACCGCCGCCGCGCTGCATGAGCCCAAGCAGTATGTGCAGTCGGTCCTTGCCACACGTCCGATACCCGGCCCTACCAGCCAGGAAATCAGTTCGGAGGGGCAGCCATGAAGCGCCTGTTTCCGGCTCCTCTGCTTTCTCTGGCACTGTGGCTGTTGTGGCTGGTGCTGAACCTGTCGATCAGCCCCGGCCACCTGCTACTGGGTGCGGTGCTGGGCTTGCTCGCGCCCTTGCTGATGGCACCGCTGCGCCCGCTGCCGGTGCGCATCCGCAAACCTGGCACAATCCTGAAGTTTCTGTGCCTGGTCGGGTGGGATGTGGTGGTGTCCAATCTTCAGGTCGGTTTGAGCGTATGGCGGCTCGAAAGTCGTCCGCCACGCTCGGCTTTCGTGCGTATCCCGCTGGACCTGCACGATGCCCATGGCCTCGCCGCGCTGGCGATGGTCACCACGGTCGTACCCGGAACGGTATGGTCGGAACTGGCGCTGGATCGCAGTGTGCTGCTGATGCATGTTTTTGATCTGGAGGATGAAGCGCAATTCATCGAACACTTCAAGACCACCTATGAGCGACCGTTGATGGAGATCTTTCAATGAGTGCATTGCTCGACAACGCGATCCTGATCAGCCTGCTGATCTTCGCCCTGGCGATGGTGATCACCCTGCTGCGCCTGCTCAAGGGTCCGTCAGCCCAGGACCGGGTGCTGGCGCTGGACTACCTGTACATCATTGCCATGCTGATGATGCTGGTGCTCGGCATCCGTTACGCCAGTGACACGTACTTCGAAGCCGCCATGCTGATTGCCCTGTTCGGCTTTGTCGGCTCCTTCGCTCTGGCCAAATTCCTGCTGCGCGGAGAAGTGATCGAATGACCGGACTGCCGAACACCGTGCCCTTCTGGGCTGAGATACTGACCGCCGGGCTGCTGATCGCCAGCAGTCTGTTTGCCTTGACCGGTGCCCTCGGGCTACTGCGCCTCAAGGACTTCTTCCAGCGCATGCACCCGCCAGCCCTCGCGTCGACGCTGGGCGCCTGGTGCGTTGCGCTGGCGTCGATCATCTATTTCTCTGCACTGAAGGCAGAGCCGGTGATTCACGCCTGGCTGATTCCGGTGCTGCTGGCAATCACCGTGCCTGTGACCACGCTGCTGCTGGCACGTACGGCGCTGTTCCGCAAGCGCATGGCCGGTGACGATGTGCCCGCAGAAGTCAGTAGCGGCACTGGCAATGGAGAATCGGCAGGCGGCTGAATCTTCAGCCTGGCCAGCGTTACTCGCTGGCCTTGAAGGTCAGCTCGCCCTTGCGCCATTTGGCGGCCTTGCCGACTGCGCCTTTGAGAACCTTGCTCATACCGGTCTGCAGCTGCTCTTTTGCGGCAAACACCATGACCACAGCCTGACCTTCCTTGAACACAATGCCGTGGCCTTCAGGGATATCGACGAATGCATATTCGCCCAATCCATACACAGTCATTTTGATTTCACGGAATTTCAATTCGAGCTTGCCGCCTTCACGGCTTGGCAATACCGACGCGCGGAAATGATCGCCCACCTTGAGCTCCAGGCGCGGCTTGTCGTCGACGACCAGAGCGGTTTCGGTGTCGATTTCAGCGATATAAATACCTTCGGCTGACTGCTCGGTGATGTAGACAAAACGGGACTGAAACTGCTTGACCAACTGTGCGCGGAGATCGCCGAGCACGAACAAGGCATGGGTATCCAGATTACTTACAGCCAAAGTACAAACCCTCAAACATAAAAATGAGGCTGCCTGATGTCAGGGCAGTCAAGAAAGTGGTTAATCCATAGACCGCGTCAAGCGACCGGATTTTTTCCGGCACGCTGCACGCGGAAGCGCTGAAAGCGCCACCGCAAACCTTGTGCAGGCGGGTGGCGGATTCTACCGGCTCATGGCAGCTACGGGATATATACCTTTTGTACACTGCAGTGTCGCAAAAGCGCTGGAGCCCTGAAACCGGCGGCCAGCTTGACCAGGACTTAAAGGCTGGACGGGTTCCAGCCAAGCGATCAATGTGCATTCGGCGATACTGGAAACATATCACTTGTAGGCAGAGCACAAAAGGCCATCTTCTCATAAGGCCAAATGCATCGAACTCTTGCGTGCGTCGGCCACTCCCATAAGAACTGATGAAGACGGGGATATCCCCCGGCGAGGAGATGACATGGAACAGACTACAACGACCATCAACGACCTGTTCGCCCAATTGGCACTGGATTCGGACGATGAGAGCATCGAAGCGTTCATCGCCAGCCATCCCCTGCCTGACGACGTGAAGCTGATTGATGCCGACTTCTGGACGCCGCGGCAGGCTGACTTTCTCAAGGAGCAGCTGCATGAGGATGCCGAATGGGCGATGGTGGTCGACGAACTGAATGTGCGCCTTCACAAAAAGCCCGAGTGAACCACTCGGGCGTTGATTCCTATTGCGGATAACCGGGCTGGCCGACATTGGGGTGCAATGTCCTGCCACCCGGTTGCGGGGCATGCACAAAAACAGCGTCGCTAAAGGTGCCCATTCTGCCGACCACTGCGTTCCAGTGCGCAGACTGATGGATATAGCGCCAGCGCAATAGCTGCTCTTCATGACTGTCCAGTAAGTAAGGCCCGCCTCGCGCATAATCGATCAGGCGGGCTGAAATGCCTTCGAGCTCGGGAGGAAGCTGAAATTCAGGGCTGTTCGGCACCGGGTCGAAAGGTACCCCCTCATCACAGGCCAGTGCATGCATGACCTGTAACGACACCCTCGACAAGTGACCAAAGACCTGGCGGTTCATACCCACTGCAGCAACGATCGTTTTCATGCCACTCAGGTTTTTTCTGCACGGGTAACATTTGCTTTCGCAGGTCTGAACCCTCAGAAATGCCTGTCTGTCCAGCGGGTCGATCCAGTCATCCCGGCTCATGGCACTTAACAGGGCCTGGGCGTTCTTCCAGCAAGGCGCCGCCTCACATGGGCTGTCACGGTTGACCAGGCTGCTTTGCGGACGCGTGAGCAACACGCTTTCTTCCATCTGAGGAGGATAACCACCGCCGATATCGGAATGGGCACCGGGTAAAACGATTTCTTTCGGCCATTCCGGCAGGACGCTGTTAAGCGCGAAGTTGCGCCGTGATTCATCACGAGCAACCAGATGCAGCACCTGCTGGGCACAACCCGGCGGCAGGTACAGATTGACCCTCCTGTTGCTCGCGTACCGGGTATTGCCCATATCCCTGAAACTGCCGATGGCGGCGACAGTGTCGAACAGGCCGATAACCTTGAGCTGTACACTGCCGTTGCGCCAGCTGAAATGCTCACTCAGCCTGACTTTGCGGCTTTGAAGTATCGGCTCAAGCATTCCTGCCCGCTGTTTCAGGATTTCGTTGGCCAGGTGCCTGGCCGACGCAGCCCCTCGACTGAAGCCGAATACGTCCAGTTCAAGCGCTTCCAGTACACAATCCGGGTTGTCGTGTGGAAATGCCTTCAATACCGTTTCAAGCTTTCTGAATGCATTTTCCACTTTGCATATCACACCAGTGGTGCCACGGCCGAAACTCTGTCCCGGCCATACCGAATCACGCCCGCCGGAGGTAGTACCCGCACCGCTTACATAGATCGGGTAGTACACCTTCAAGCCTGCACTGTCATTTTCGGCAACACGTTGCAGCCGATAAAGATCAACCAGCCTGGCTATATTACTCAGATCATTACTATAACTACTGCCAGGATGAACATGACGACCCGCACACTCTTTAATGTGCTGACCATCGTTCATTTCAATCAATGCCTGACAGTCAGCCCCGATCTGGCTGTTGACGCGATTATTTCCCGTGCCGTCGAAGAAAATTCCGATCCGTGCGGTAACACGCCGCGTTACCACATCCGAGATTGCTGCTGTTTGTTCGACACTCCATTTATCGTTCATATCTTTTCCATCCCTAGAGGCAGGCCAAGAAAAGGCCGCACTTAAATCAAAACGTAAATAACGTTGATTTAAACAGCTTGCTTAAAGACGGTGATCAGTCAAGTCATGCAGCGTGTATTCAGAGTATTCCTACAACTTCTGTCGTCAGGTATTTATTATTTATAAACAAACACCTACACGTTTGTGCAAACGGGTTTCAGAACCCGCAATTTCACCAAACAGAAAAACCAACCGGGCAGGTTATTTAATACTTGATCTAACCTGAGCCGCCTGTTTTAAAGAATCAGCGGCTTTGCGGTTTGTACCCAAGGCGCAGACCACCCCAATGTCGCCCGTTGACCACAATAGGCACAGACAGGTCGTGCATCAGTTCGCCGGTGTCCCGCGTGTAGGTTTGCAACAGAACAGGCTGTTGATGGCTGCCGCAGCGAATGCCGGTACGATCATCAAACTTGCGCTTGCTTCGATTACGCGCATTGTCCACCGTCGCATCGCCGGTCAAAGGCTGACTGAAAGCGTTGTTGTGCGTCGGCACATACCCTTGCTGCGTGCAGGCAATAGCGAATACCAGACCTTCATGGCGCGAAAGCAACGGTTCTTGCAATGCCGGCAATACTTGATCGGTGTAACGATCAAAACGCGTGGTAAAGCGGGTGGGTGAGGTATTGGGGACGGGTTTGTAGTTGCGATCAAACAAGTCATCCAGGCTGACGCGCCCCTGCACAATGTCAGCCTCGAATTTTTCCGCGATCAGCCGCGCACCTTCGCGGGCCAGGTCGTAAATACGCTGGTGATAGTCATCCAGACCGACCTGAGCCAGCCGCTGGCTGATGGTCTCGGCCTGCCCCTCCATCTGTACTGCGGCTTTGGCCAGTTGCCGGGTTTGTTCATCGCTGACGGCAAGATCACTGCGCATGTGCTCGACGGCATCGAACAGGCTGGCCAACTGGTCCTGGTTGCTCCTCGCGCCTTGAGCAATTTCGCTGACCTGGCTTTCCACCTCGATCGCAAGCCGGGCGATATTGCCCAGATGCTGTCCGGTCAGCTCGACCTGCTCGACCCCCGCATCGAGATCAGAAGACAGCTCGCGAATCTGCTCCACCACCTGTGCGGTGCGTTGCTGGATATCGGCCACCATCTGCCCGACTTCCCCGGTAGCACTGGCAGTACGGCCCGCAAGCCCGCGTACTTCGTCAGCGACCACCGCAAAACCGCGCCCGTGCTCACCTGCCCGGGCAGCTTCGATGGCCGCATTGAGCGCCAGCAGGTTGGTCTGGCTGGCGATAGATTGAATGACCAGCGTCACACGCTGGATTTCTTCACTGCGCTGGCTCAACGCCTCGATCAACTCACGACTGCCGACAGCACGCTTGCTCAAGAGGTGCATGCGCTCGATAGACTCATTCAGAACGCCGCTTCCTGATTCGCTGCGCTGGCGCGCCTCACTGGCTGCAACCAATGCCTGTTGACTCAACTGGGCAGTCTGCTGCTCGGTCGCAATCATCTGTTCGGCGCTGTTGACTATCTGTCCGGCAGCACCCAGCTGCGACTGCACCTTGCCCGCCAGTTGCCCGACAGAAAATGCCACCTGAGCGGCCGACAGTGCGTTGTGGCTAGTGGTGCGCGACAGGTCGCGGGTCAGCAGCGCGATATCACTGTCACTTGCCTCGACTTGCAGGCCAGGCTGCCTTCTGCGCAACAAAAGCGGCAGCCAGGCGACCAGCAGCGCTGCGGGAATGACGATATAAAGAGACAAACCGATAACGCTCATTGCGGCGAAGAGCAGGCACAACACGACACTTTGCACCGCTGGCACCCACCACTTCGACGCAGCGCCGCGAGCATCGGCCAGTGGTAATCCGGCTGCCATGGATAGGTTCTCGGCCATGCTGCGTCACCCCATCTGTATTTATCATTATTACGTTTATTAAACGCTAGATAACGGCCTTATGCCATGCCCCGTTGGTCGTAGCGAGCAATACGTTTTGGACAAATTCCGGGCACAACAAAACCGGGAGGCAATCGCTTGCCTCCCGGTTCGGTCACTCAGCTGCTGCCTGCGTATCAGGCCTGGCGCTGGTGCTTGTCGATCTGCTCGTGGCGCTCTTGCGCCTCGATGCAATATTTGGTGGTCGGGCTGATCAGCAGACGCTTCAGGCCGATTGGCTCACCGCTGTCATCGCACCAGCCGAAGGTATCGTCGGCAATACGCGAGAGGGCCATTTCCAACTGGGGCAGCATGCGCTGGTCGCGGTCGATCACATTGACCAGCCAGTGACGCTCCTCTTCAACCGAAGCGGCGTCTGCAGGATCGGCAGGCGTGTCCAGGCTCTCGATCGCAATACGGCTCTGCTCGATTCGCTCGTGGATCTCGACCTTCATGCCCTGCAACAGCTCGACGAAGAAAGCGTGCTGCTCGGCGTTCATGTAGTCATCGGCCGGCATGGCCAGCAACTTTTCCTTTGTCATTTATTTCTCTATAAAAAAACGTGCATTGAGGAGCGGCTTGACGTTGCCGTGCAAACCAATAATCTCCAAGCGCCACCTGGCACTCAATTTACGAGGGGCGGCAGTCTAAGGCCGGCTAGCGGGCTCGGCAACACAATTGAAGGATTTTTGTACAACAATTGCCGTAAAACCCTTGAAATGCGGGCGAAAGACCCGGCCAGCATGCTGCTTGATGAGGCTCTGACCTGCTGACAGCTAATCGGTTCCTGCAACATTCAACGCACAAAAGGGCCTGAAAAGGCCCTTTGATGCAGATTATTGAATATCAGCGCTTGGTCTTGCGCTTGTTGCGATATTGATCGATTACCACCGCCACTACAATGATCAGGCCTTTGATAATGTCCTGAACATAAGCGTCTACGCCGACAAAGGTGAAACCACTGGCCATTACGCCGAGAATCAGCGCACCGATCACAGTGCCGGTGATTCGCCCTACTCCACCGGACAGGCTGGTGCCGCCGATGACTGCGGCAGCGATAGCGTCCAGTTCATAGGACATGCCCATTCCGGCCTGCCCGGTTGCGGCACGTGCCGAGGCAACCACCCCTGCCAGCCCGGCCAGCAGCCCGGCGATGCTATAGACGATAACCAGGTGGCGCTTGACGTTGATCCCGGAAGTACGCGCAGCCTGCATGTTGCCGCCGATGGCGTAGGTGTATTTGCCGTACTTGGTGTAACGCAGGGCAATGTGGAAGATCACCGCCACCACCAGAAAGATGATCACCGGCATCGCGCCCTGTCCGATAGCCGTGTAGGAGTCAGAGAGCATGCTCACCGGCTGACCTTCGGTGTAGAAGCGCGCCAGGCCACGCGCGGAGACCATCATGCCCAGCGTGGCAATGAATGGCGGAATACCGGTTATGGCAATGATGCTGCCGTTGATGGCACCCGCCAGCAGCCCGACTCCGAGCCCGACCACGATCGGAATCCACACGGGCAGGTCGGTCAAGGAAGGAAATACCGCCCGGGAAAAGTCCGAGGTTTGCGCTAGGCTCGCGGCAATCATTGCTGACAGTGCCAGCACCGAACCGGACGACAGGTCGATGCCTGTGGTAATGATCACCTGAGTCACGCCGATGGCCAGCAAGCCGATGATCGACACCTGAAGGATCATCAGTACCAGACGCTGGGAGTTGAGCAGAAAGCTCTGATCACGGACGATCCAGCCAAACAGCTCAAAGATCAGACCGATACCGATCAGCACCAGAAAAATACTCAGCTCGGTTGGCAGCCGCCGTTTGTTCCTGGTCGGTGCCAAGGCTGGTTTGTTTTGCGAAATCGCGTTGCTCATGTTCGTTCCCCTTTTGTTCTTCTTCTACCGAGCCCTGTAGTGCGAACTCAATGAACCTTGTGGCCGGAGGCCAGATGCATGACTTTTTCCTGGGTCGCTTCGCCTCGATCGAGGATGCCCATCATTTCGCCTTCGTGCATGACCATCACCCGGTCGCTCATACCGAGGACTTCCGGCAGCTCTGAAGAGATCATGATGACGGCCATGCCTTCACTGGCGAGCAGGGAGATCAGGCGATAGATTTCCGCCTTGGCCCCTACGTCGATGCCGCGGGTGGGCTCATCCAGAATCAGTACTCTGGGGTTGGTCATCAGCCAGCGTGCCAGCAACGCTTTCTGCTGGTTACCGCCCGACAAGGTGTCGATGCACTGCTCCAGTGACGGGGTCTTGACCCGAAGTTTTTTGCACATGTCCTCGCACAGCGCACGCAGTGCCTTCTGTTGCACGAAACCATTACCGGCGTAGTTGGCGAGCACGGCCATTTCCATGTTTTCCATCACCGACAGGCATGGAAACAGCCCAGTCAACTTGCGGTCTTCCGTCAATAGTGCAAAACCCAGCTCAATGGCCTGATGCGGGTCGGCAATGTGTACCGTAGTGCTATCAAAGCGTACCTCGCCGCTGTCGCTGGGGGTTATGCCGAACAGGGTCTCTGCCACATTGGTCCGGCCCGACCCCATCAATCCGGCAATGCCAAGAATCTCTCCGGCACGCAAATCGAAACTCACGTCCTTGAAAATGCCGTTCAGGCACAGGTTGCTGACTGAAAGCAGCACTTCGCCTGGCGGCTTTTCCCGCTCGGGAAACAGTTGGGTCAACTCACGCCCCACCATCATGGTGATCAGGCTGTCGCCGTCCATACTTTCGGCGCGCTGCAGGCCGATATAGGCGCCGTCGCGAAAAACCGCTACTTCGTCGGCAATCTCGAAGACTTCGTTCATCTTGTGGGTGATGTAGATGATGCCTTTACCCTGAGCGCGCAGGTCGTTGATGATCGAAAACAGGTGAGCGACTTCGGTTTCGGTGATGGCCGAAGTCGGCTCATCCATGATCAGCACGTCCGAGTTATATGACACAGCTTTGGCGATCTCGACCATCTGCCGCTCGGCGATACTCAGGTTGCCCACCAGGTCTTCGGGATCGAGCCTGATGCGCAGGCGCTCCAGCAGTTCGGCAGTGCAGCGGTGCATTTCCCGGTGATCGACCATGTGCAGACCGTTGAGCTGTTCGCGACCGATCCAGATGTTCTCGGCGATGCTCATGAACGGCATCAGGTTCAGCTCCTGATGGATCATCGCAATGCCGGCCTGAAGGGCCGAAAGTGGCGTCTCGAAGCGAATCGGCTTGCCACGCAAACGGATTTCGCCTGAGTCCGGCTGGTAGATGCCAGCGATGATTTTCATCAGCGTTGACTTTCCGGCACCGTTCTCGCCCATCAGCGCCAGCACGCTGCCGGGGCGCACACGCAGTTGGACGTCGTTGAGCGCGATGACACCGGGGAAGCCCTTGCTGATATGGCTGATTTCAAGCAGATAAGGCGGCTGGGCATCCGGCGTCGGGCTATCGCTGTCACTGGACGGCAGATCGCGTTGTGCGGGCGGGTTGGCAGTAGCTGAACCGAACATGATCACAACTCCTCAAGCGGCAGGCTGCGGGAGGAACGATCCTCCCTGGCCTGCCGATTGCTGTTATTTGAAGGTGGCGACGTTTTCAGGCGTAATCAGGCGATAAGGGATGATGATCGCCTGGGGCTCGACCTTTTCCTTTTTCGCCATTTTCACGGCGGCATCAATCGCCCCGTCGGCCTGGCCCTTGGCGTCCTGAAAAACGGAGACTGCGAGGTCGCCCTTGGTAACGGCGCTGAGCCCGTCTGGTGTACCGTCGACACCGGCGACTAACACGCTGCCTTTATCCACATCCACGCCTGCCTGCTTCAGCGCCATCGCCGCGCCAATGGCCATTTCATCGTTGTTGGCCAGCACCGCGTTGAATTTACGGCCCTGGGTAAGCCAGTCGTTGGTCAGGTCCATGCCCTTCTGGCGTAGCCAGATGCCGGTCTGCTCCTGATCTATCTTGATGTCCGGGTACTTGGCCAACACCTCCTTGATGCCCTTGGTGCGGTTTTGCGTGGAGTTGTTGGCCAGGTCACCCAGAAGAATCATGACACTGCCCTTGCCTTTCAGTTTGTCGGCGATGTATTGCGCCTGAAGTCGACCTGCCTCCATGTCATCCGACGTAACGGTGGCGACGCCTGCTGGCAGTTTCGGATCGTCAGGGCGGCGGTTGACGTAGACCAGCGGGATGCCGGCGGCGACCGCGTCCTTGGTGATCCGCGCAGTGGCAGCGGTGTCGACAGGATTGACGATCAGGGCGTCGACTTTCTTGTTGATCAGGTCCTTGACCTGGTCGAGCTGTTTGTTGACGTCCGCGCGGGCATCGACGAACTGCAGGTCCACTTTCTCGGTCGTGGACATGGCTTTGGCCTTGGCATTCATGTCGTCACGCAGGTAGGTCAGCCAGGTGTCATCGAACTGCGACATGGCCACACCGATCTTGATATCGGCCAAAGCTGCACCGCTGCCCAACATCAGCGCCATGGCCAATGAGGTCAAAGCAATCTTGGTCTTCATGAGGATCTGTCTCCAAATTATTGTTGTTCGGATGCAGCGAATCAGCGTGACAGGCGGATCCCGGTCGCTCCGGGAATGCAGAACAGTTGCGCGTCCTTGTGTTGCACGCACATGCCACGGGCAACGATTGTGAGAAATCGCTCCATGGTCCGAATCCAGAATGAAGAGGTGGCAGAACGCTTGGCGGTGAGGCCAGAGGTAGGGGTTTTCATCGACAGTACCTATCTTTTGTTTTGTTTTTGTTGGTGTGCATCTCGTGACTTGAAAGACCTTCAAAGCCCGAGTGATTCGATAGTCGGTAACCTGAAAAAGACTCTATTGGAAAATATTTTCCAATTCAACTGATTTTAGAATTTTATTCCATTTCATTTTTATTCGGCTGCACATACGACAAAGCCCGACGCTTGTCAGGCGTCGGGCTTTGTCCGATGGCAGGCTTGAATGTGCAGCGTGGCACGCGATGATTACAACACCACAACCCGCCCTTCACTGGCGCTCAAGCGAGCTGCATCCATGACCTGTGCCGATGCGATGGCATCATGAGGATCAACCGGATTACCGCCCTGCTCGTCAACGGCGCTCTGCAACAGGCGGTAGAACTCAAGCCAGCAACCGCGCTCCGAAGGCACACGCTCGCGATGGTCACCCTGCTCGAACCAGCCCCAGCGCCGATGCTCTTCGACACCCCAGCGCTCGCCCTCGGACCGTGGCGTGAGGCCGGCAAACGCAGCCTCCTCCTGACCGTCCAGCCCTTCGACGCTGTAACAGCCCTTTGATCCACTGACCCTGAAACGCGGCTTGGGGGTATTTTGCAGACAACTGCCTGACAGGTGCGAAGTCACACCGCTGGCATGCCTCAAGGACACGAAGAACGTGTGGTCCAGTTCGTCTTGCGGCGTAGCGAACTGCAATTCTGCATACACCCGCTCGACCGGCCCGAACAGTACCAGTGCCTGATCCACCAGATGACTGCCCAGATCACGCAGCATGCCACCACCGCTGGCCTTGCCTACCGAGCGTGGCGAATAGCGCTCGATACTGGACTCGAACCGGCTGATCTGCCCCAGCGCCTTGTTGTCGATCAACTTGCGTACGGTGAGGAAGTCGGAATCCCAGCGCCGATTCTGATAAACACTAAGCAGGACGCCACGCCGTTCGGCCGCTTCCACCAGCTCGCGCGCCTGGGCGGCGTCGCTGGCAAAGGGTTTGTCGCTGACCACCCCGACGCCCAGCTCTATCGCTTCAAGGATCAACGCTCGGCGCGAAGCCAGGGGCGTGGAAATCACCACCACATCGACCCCGGCAGCGACCAGCTCGGCCAGCGTGTCGAATGTTGCCACGCCGGGATGATCGTTGACCACTTCCTGTTTTCGCTCGGGTGAACGGGTGACAACGCCTGCAAATGTGGCACCGGGCAAACTCGAAATCAGCGTTGCATGAAAGTAACGCCCGCCTTTGCCGTAGCCCACCAGCCCTGCTCGCATGGATATCTCCTGTAGTCCATGAACCTCATGGCCGCAGCCATCGGTCGTGTATTGGATGCCACCGTTTCAACGAAGCAGCTCGCTTTTGACCCGCTCCAGCATGAATCGGCTCGATTCATCTGCACGCTCCTCCCAGGCAAATACGGCCACTGTGGCAATACCGTCGAAATCAATGTCCCGCAATGTCGAGAAGAACGCGTCCCAGTCCACCTCGCCCTGCCCGATGTCCAGATGCTGATGCACCGTTGCCGTGACGCCAGGCGGGTTGACGATGTAGCGCAGGTTGGACGAAGCCCGGTGATTATAGGTGTCGGCAATGATCAGGTGGGTGAGCTTGTCACCTGCGTACCGCAGCATGGAGGCAATGTCCCCCACGCCATCATCGTAGAAAAAGGTGTGTGGCGCGGCATACAGGTAATTGATCCAGTCCCGGTCCAGGCCGCGAATGATGTCGACTGACTCGTTGTTACGTTCGCAGAAGTCATAAGGATGCGCCTGGATATCGAGCCGGATGCCTTCTCGCTCGAAGTGCGGCATCAGTTCATCCATGGATTTCATGAACTGGTTTTCGCACACCAGTGCATGATCAGATTGCCCACTGAACTCTGTGTTCATCAGGTCGCAGTCCATTTCCACGGCCACCTGAATGGCGCGTTTCCAGTTGCGCACCGCTGCAATACGCAAGTCTTCATCCGGCGCAGCCCAGTGGTACAGCGGCAGCAGCGAGGAGAGCTTCACACCGGCATCGCTCAGGGCTTTGCGAAACTCCCTGATCCGCGCACGATCCACGCGCGGGTACTTGTAGAACGGCATGAAATCTTCGCGCGGTGAAAGCTCTATGTAGTCGTAGCCCAGCTCCGCCGCCTTATCGACCATCGCACCCAGCGACAGGTGGCGATACATGTAAGGATCCAGTGCGATGCGCATGATGCCCTCCTTTTTATTGTTTGAAAAACAACCCGACTCCAGATACCTCTGTCAGTCATAAAACGCGGGACGCATCTCCAGGGCAATCGGTACGACCGCTCCGCTGTTCTGCGCCTGAACACAGGCATCGGCGGCCACCGCAGCGGCATAACCGTCCCAGGCAGAAGGCCCGTAAATCGTGCCCGCGTTGACGCCATCGATGAAGTCCTGCAACTCGACGTCATAGGCAGCAATGAACCGGTCTTTCCAGTCCATCAGGATCGCGTTGGACAATTTCGCTTCGCTACGCAACTGCACCTGAGAAGGCTCAGGCAGTTTGGCAATGCCGCTCTCGCCGACCACTTCACACTGGATGTCGTAGCCGTACTGGCAGTTGACGAACACTTCGACGTCGATGCGCGTGCCTCTGGCCGTTTCCAGCATCACAATCTGCGGATCTTTCATGTGCGCAAGGGCCTTGCTGGTCTTGCGCGGGAACACCACCTGTACCGACACATAGTCATCGTTGAGCAGCCAGCGCAGCACATTGAGCTCATGAATCAGCGTGTCGGTGATCGCCATGTCGGTCTTGTAGTTCTCGCCGACCCGAGGGTTGCGGTGCGCACAGTGAAGCATCAGCGGTTCGCCGATCCGGCCGCTGTCGATCACCGATTTCAGGGCGCGATAGCCCTGATCATAGGGGCGCATGAAGCCCACTTGAACCAGACGCCTGCCGCTGGCGATCTCGGCCTCGACAATGTGCCGGCAACCCTCGGCGGTAACGGCCAAAGGCTTTTCGCAGAACACCGGCTTGCCTGCGGCAATGGCCGCCAGCACGTACTCTTCATGGCTGGGGCCCCAGGAACAGACCAGCACCGCTTCGACGTCGGGCGCGGCAATCAGCGCGTGGCCGTCGGCATACACTTCGGCACCGATGTCCAGCTCGCGCACCACTTTGGCTGCCTGCTCCAGGTTGATGTCGGTGACGGCTACCACCTGACTGCCAACCAGCGTCTTGCTGCAACGCCGGATATGATCCTGACCGATTGCGCCTGTACCGATCACACCGAGTTTCAATGCCATTTTCATGTTCCTTTTTTTATTGGATGTTGCCGTGAACGGGTCACGGGTGCTGAACGATAAACAGTGATCAGTACTGTCGAGCCTTGGCCAGTTCGCGGTTGAGTTTTTCGTAAACCTGGGCCGTGGTGCCGGTCGTTGATACTTCGGCAACGCCGACACGCCACCACGACAGGTATTTGTGGATCATGGTCTTGGGCAGGACCTTGATGTCGATCAGCGTCGAGACCGTCTGACGTTGCGCATCGACGAGCGCCTGACGCAGTTGTTCGGCGGTGCTGACCTTATAGGTCTTGCAGCCATAGGCGGCAGCGCTCATGGCGAAATCCACCGGTACAAAGTCGCCGTCGAGCTTGCCTGTGTCGGGATTGCGAAAGCGGAACTCGGTGCCGAAACTGTCCATGCCGTGCTCCATCTGCAGGTTGTTGATGCAGCCGAAGGTCATGTTGTCCAGCAACACCACGTTGATCTTGCGCCGCTCCTGAATCGAGGTCGCCAGCTCTGAATGGAGCATCATGTAAGAGCCATCACCGACCAGCGCGAAGACCTCGCGGTGCGGCGCAGCGAGCTTGACGCCCAGTGCCGCATTGACCTCATAGCCCATGCATGAATAGCCATATTCGACGTGATAGGTGTCGACCCCGGTACTGCGCCAGGCACGCTGCAGATCACCCGGCAAACTGCCCGCCGCCGCGACGATCACTGCGTCGTCAGGTACGCTCTGGTTGAGGATGCCCAGTACGCCGCTCTGGGTCAGACACGAGCCGGTCAGCTCGATGAACTCGCGTAGCACGGCCGGGTCCAGGTGATCGTTGATTTCCGGGACGAAATCCTCGCTCTGGTACTCGACCGCATACAGGCGATCAACCTCGGCATCCAGCTGCGCACGGGCTGTCCGCGGCGCATCGCCCCAGGCAGCACGGTAACCGCTGGCTTGCAGGCTTTCGGTCAGTGCCTGCAATGCCACCTGCGCATCGGCCAGGACCTGCACGCCATCCAGCTTCTGCACATCGAAGGCACCGACATTGAGGTTGAGAAACTGCACATCCGGGTTCTGGAACAGCCATTTCGACGCGGTGGTGAAATCGCTATAGCGCGTGCCGACGCCGATGATCAGGTCCGCCTCTTTCGCCAACCGATTGGCCGCCACCGTGCCGGTTTCGCCGATGCCGCCCATGTTCAGCGGGTGCGCCGAAACGATGGCACTCTTGCCTGCCTGGGTTTCGGCGAACGGGATATCGAAGCGCTCGGCAAAGGCTTGCAAGGCATCGGCTGCGCCGGAATAACGCACGCCACCACCGCAGATCAGCAGCGGTTTGCGCGTGCCGGCCAGCAGCTTCAATGCGTCGTCAAGCATGGCCTTGCTGGGCGGGCGGCGGTCGATACGGTGCACACGTCTTTGCAGGAAGCTGTCCGGATAATCGTAGGCCTCGGCCTGCACATCCTGAGGCAGCGACAGCGTGACGGCACCGGTATCAGCCGGATCGGTCAGTACGCGCATGGCATTGAGCGCCGCGCTCATCAACTGCTCGGGGCGGTTGATACGGTCCCAGTATTTGCTCACCGCCTTGAACGCATCGTTGGTGCTGATGCTCAGGTCGTGAAACTGCTCGATCTGTTGCAGCACCGGGTCAGGCTGGCGGCTGGCGTAGACGTCCCCCGGCAACAGCAACAACGGAATGCGGTTGGCCGAGGCGGTTGCGGCGGCGGTGATCATGTTCGCCGCGCCTGGCCCGACCGAAGAGCTGCACGCGTAGATCTTGCGCCGCAGGTGCTGCTTGGCAAAACCGATGGCGGCGTGGCACATGCCCTGCTCGTTACGGCCTTGATGAACCACCAGGTCGCCGCTGTCCTGTTCCAGCGCCTGCCCAAGACCCAGCACGTTGCCATGCCCGAAAATGGTGAAGATGCCAGCGACGAATTTGCTCTGCACGCCGTCGACTTCGACGTACTGATTATCGAGAAACTTCACCAGGGCCTGGGCCATGGTCAGTCGGGTTGTACTCATGTTCGCACCTTGTTGTTGTTTGAGGTGGCCAGGGTTTGAGGCGGCCTGACGGCTGACGTCAGTGACGCTGCGAAACGGCTCGTGACAAGTGCGTCATGCTCGCCGCTATCGCCTGAGGGATGTCGGCCAGCGCATGGACGCTTTCGGCGAATGGTTCGAACGACAGATGGCCCTCATAGCCGCTGTCCAGCAAACGCTCGATCTGCGATGCATTACCCAGAATGTCAGCTTCGCCGACCAGCACGCGATGGCCATCGCGAATGCTGTTGAGCGGTGCCTGCGCATCCTCGACACCGGAGATATGCACCAGCCCGGTCAACTCTGGAAACAGCTCGACCTCACCGGCCAGGTGGTGGTGAAAGGTGTCATGAACCAGCCGATAAACGTCCAGCCCACCCACCGCCCTGATGGCGTCCACCGCCTGACGTTTGAGGCGCAACGAGCACTCCTCGAAGCCCAGCGGTTCGACGAAGCCGAGAATGCCGTGCTCACGAAGAATCGGTGCCAACGCAGTCAACGCGGTGCGCAACCCCGAAGCGCGCTGCGCGCCGTTACGCGGATCTGCACGGTCATTGAGCGGACATAGCACCAGACCGCGCGCACCGCAGTCGCGAGCGTACTGCGCAAGCTTCGTCGCCTGGGCTGCGCGCTCTTCATTCCAGACATCGAATGGGTACAGGGCGTTGATGGACAGCACTTTTACCCCCCGGGCAGCGCAAAGGTCACGAACGACCTGGGGTGCAGTGCCGTCCTCGATCTCGATACCCTTGAGGTCGTTGCGAATCTCGATGGCATCGGCACCCAGCTTCACCGCCAGATCGACGAAACCTTCCAGAGACAGGCGCGGCGCGACCATTCGATTAAGGGCGAAACGCAGAGGTTGGTTCATTGTTCTTGTTCTCCGCAACATTCCATTGATGAAGGCTATTTGGCAGTCGGCATACTGAACTCGGGGCCTTTGGCGATGCTGTCCGGCCAGCGCTGCATGACACTCTTGTAGCGACTGTAAAAGCGCAGGCCTTCTTCGCCATACGCGTGGTGATCGCCAAACAGTGAACGTTTCCAGCCGCCAAACGAATGCCAGGCCATGGGCACCGGGATCGGCACGTTGATACCGACCATGCCGACCTTGATGGTCCGCGCAAACGCACGGGCCACACCACCATCGCTGGTAAAGCACGACACACCGTTGCCGAATTCGTGTGCGTTGATCAGCTCGACGGCGCTGGCGAAATCCGCGACGTGGACGATGCCCAGCACCGGGCCGAAGATTTCTTCCTTGTAGATCTGCATCTGCGGCGTGACGTGGTCGAACAGCGTCGCCCCGACGAAAAAGCCCTGCTCGGCACCCGGCACCTTGAAGTGGCGACCATCGACAATCAGCTTCGCCCCCTCTTTGACGCCCTGATCGATGAAACCCTCTACCTTGGCTTTGTGCACGGCGGTGACCAACGGCCCCATGTCCGAATCGGCCTGCATGCCATTGCCGACCTTGAGCTGATCGATGCGCGGCAGCAGCTTGTCGATCAGTTGCTGGCCGACATCGCCTACCACCACTGCAATGGAAATCGCCATGCAGCGCTCACCCGCCGAACCATACGCCGCCCCGATCAAGGCGTCGGCGGCTTGATCCAGGTCCGCATCGGGCATCACGATCATGTGATTCTTGGCCCCGCCCAGCGCCTGCACGCGCTTGCCATGGGCCGTGCCCTGCTGGTGGATGTACTCGGCAATCGGCGTCGAACCGACGAACGAAATGGCCTCGATGTCAGGGTGCTGCAGCAAGGCATCGACCGCGACCTTGTCGCCCTGCACCACGTTGAATACGCCATCAGGCAGACCGGCCTCCTTGAGCAGGCGCGCCATCAGCAGGCTGGCCGACGGATCACGCTCGGAAGGTTTGAGGATGAAGCAGTTGCCGGTCACCAATGCCATAGGGATCATCCACAGTGGCACCATGACCGGAAAGTTGAACGGCGTGACCCCGGCGCAGACGCCCAGTGGCTGACGCAGGTTCCAGTTATCGATACCACCGCCAATGTTGTCGCTGAAATCACTTTTCAGCAGGCTGGGCGCACCGCAGGCAAATTCGACAATCTCGATACCGCGCACCACTTCACCACGCGCATCGGACAGCACCTTGCCGTGCTCGCGGCAAATGATCTGCGCCAGCTCGTCGTGGTGCCGGTCCAGCAATTCCTTGAACTTGAACATGACCCGCGCCCGGCGCAGCGAGGACTGATCGGCCCAGCCGGGAAAAGCAGCCTTGGCCGAAGCGACCGCTTCATCCACGGTTTTCACGCTGGCCAGCGCAACGCGCGCTTGAACAGTGCCGATTGCCGGGTTGAAGACATCGCTGTAACGCTCACCATCGCCGTCATTCAGGTGTCCGTTGATGTAATGGCCGATTACCGGTGACTCGTTCATCTCATGCCTCCAGAGTAAAAAGGGGAAATCAAAGATCCAGCAGCCAGCTGTGCTGCGGGTCGTTGTGGAACTGCCAGGCGCGTGTCGGACCGGCCATCACGTTCAGGTAATACGATTCGTAACCGTAGGGCACAGACACCGGGTGATAGCCTTTGGGCACTGTCACCAGATCATTGTTTTCCACGGCCATGGCCTGATCGATACTGCGGTCGTCGGTGTAAACCCGCTGGAAAACGAAACCCTGCGGCGGGTTGACCTGGTGGTAGTAGGTCTCTTCGAGAAAGCTCTCGTGGGGCAGATTGTCCCGGTCGTGCTTGTGCGGCGGGTAGCTGGACGAATGTCCCGAAGGAGTCCGCACCTCGACCACCAGCAGCGAATGCGCCGGTTCACTGTCCGGCAGAATGTCGCACACGTAACGGGTGTTGGCCCCTTTGCCACGTACGCTGCGTTTCATGCTGCCCGGCATGATCAGCCGCGCCGCAAGCTGTTTGCCCGCATCGCCCGGCGCCGTGCATACGGCCAGGTGCAGCGGCCCACGCGCAACGAACTCTGCCTGACTATGCGGCGGCAGGTAGACCGCAAACGGCGATTTTTTCTCGAACACCGATTGCCGGTCGCCGATGTTTTCCCAACTGAAAGCGCCCTGCCCCGGTGCTTCGCCATTCACGCTGGCGTGCCCGGCCAGCAAGACCACGCACAGTTCGTTTTCTTCTGCAGCGAGAGGCAGTCGCTCACCGCCCTCCAGTCGGTAGGCGGCAAAGTTCACGTACTCGAGCGAGCCGGGCGCCAGCGCCACGATGTCACGGCCCTGGGGTTTGCTCTTGGTCAGCAGATTCATGGTTCAATCCTCCTTATTGCGCATCGGCCAGCAGTTGGCGCAAGGTGTCATAGCCCTTTTTGGCATACACATAACTCGGCGCTACCGCTGGGTCCTGTTCGGCCTCGACCACCAGCCAGCCGCTGTAGCTGGCTTGCAACAACACCTTGAGCAGCGCAGAAAAGTCGATATCACCGTCGCCTGGCACCGTGAACGTGCCATTGATGATGCAGTCCGGAAAGCTCCAGAGATTGTTGCGCGCCAGTTGCACCACAGGTTTGCGCACATCCTTGAAATGCACATGGCAAACACGCTCGATGTGCTTGCTCAGCACCTGCAAAGGCTCGCCGCCGCCCATGTAACAATGCCCCGAATCGAACAGCAGTCCGACTTCCTTGCCGGTCAGTGTCATCAGCCGATCAATATCCTGTGGCGACTCGACGTAAGCGCCCATGTGGTGGTGATACGCCAGGCGTACCCCTCGGGACAGGGTGAAACGCGCCAGTTCGGTGAGTTTTTCGGCATATTCAAGCCAGGCTGCATCGGTGTGAAAACGCGGTCGTTCAACCAACGGAATGCGCTGCCCCTGAATCGAGTCAGCCACCTCACCGTACACCAGTACCGAAGCGCCATTCTCGGCGAGCAATTGCACATGCGGGGTAATGGCTTCGATTTCTTCGGCCACCGAGCGCCGCGCCAAATGGCTTGAATACCAGCCGGAAACCAGCGCCAGATCATAGGGCCGCAGCACATCGCCGACGCCCTTGGCATCTTTCGGAAATTTGCCGTTGAGCTCGAAGCCCTCGTAACCAATGGCTTTGCCTTCGCTCAAGGCTGTGCTCAGTGGCGTCTCTCCGCCGAGGGCCGGCAAGTCATCGTTGCTCCAGGAGATCGGGTTGATGCCGATGCGGATCCTGGGTGTGGAAATGGAAACGGGCATGGCTGCACCTTTTTTGTTGTTATCGCGACGTCAGATCAAGAAAGAGTCAGGCGCGGCTTTCGCGCCAGGACTCGATCAACCAGTTGAAGGTGCTCTGCACCCGACTGACCAGCGCCGCATCGTCTATTTCCCCGGCCATCCAGGCCCGGCTTGGCTCGCGAAATATGGTCCGGCCGACGGCAAAACCCTGGCAGACGCGGCTGTGTCGTGCTTCGGCAAAACCGGCAGCGAGGTCTTCGACAGGCGCATTGAGCCCGAGCAGTACCACGCCACGGCAATACGGATCGCGCTGCTGGATCAACTCGTCCAGCTGCTGCCAGACCTGCGCGCTCTGCGCCTCGATCTTCCACCACGCCGGGTAGATGCCCAGGTTGTACAAACGCTTCAGCGACCGGACCATCACGTCAGGATGAGACGAGGGGTGATCCTTGGGTGGAATGATTTCCAGCAGCAGTTCGTGACCACTGACTTTCGACGCGTCGTAGAGCGCCTTGATCTGCGCTTCCTGTTCCAGACGCAGCATGGGCTCGTCATCGGGGTGATATTGCACCAGGCACTTGATGATCTGCTCTTGCGGCCAGGCGAGCAGATTGCTGCCGATGGAGCGGCCATGCTCGAACGCCAGGGGTCTTGAACCCTGCACTTCCACCGGACGCGCCACCCACCAACCGCGACCGGTCGCAGCGTTAAGTGAATCCTGACCGAAGCGCTGATCGGCGAGCAGCCCGACATCGGCTTCGATGCCACGCTGGCGCAGGCCGGCTTCGACCCGCTCAACCGCCTGCACGAACAGTTGCTTGAGCTGGCTGATGCTGCTCAGGTCGCGCCCGGCCTGTTGGGCCAGCTCGACCAGTTGGCCGCGATGATCGAAGGCGAAGATGAACAACTGCCGCCACTGCTTGCGTGGCACGCTGACCTGATGCAGCCGTTGCAGGACAACATCCTGATCAGGCCGGGTAATGGGGTGCGGGCTGCTGAACAGGTAATCCAGTTCGGCAGGCGTCGGCATCGCAGGCGCGCAGGCATGGCGCGATACCACCAGCCCGCCACAGGCATTGGCCAGCTGGCAGCAGCGCTCGTCGCTGGCATCCTTGAGCCAGCCGCTGAGAAAACCGGACATGAACGCATCGCCAGCGCCCAGCACGTTGAGCACTTCAACCCGCACGCCGGGGTAGATTGCGCCGTCTTCAAGCCGCGCAGGAATCGCACCGTGAATCACTGTGCAACCTTGCGGGCCGAGCTTGACCACAAGCGTCGCGGCCGTCAGTTCGCGCACGGTACGCAGGGCAGTGAGCAAATCGGTAGAGCCGCCGGCAATCTGAAATTCTTCTTCAGTACCGACAATCAGGTCAAAACGCGGCAGGATGCGCTGCACATGCTGACTGACCTTCTGATCGGCAACAAAACGTGTCTCGCCATCAGCCTTGGCCGCCAGGCCCCAAAGCACCGGGCGATAATCAATATCCAGCACGCGTTTGACGTCGTGCTTTTCGGCGTAGTCGAGCGCCTGGCTGCTGGCCTTGAACACTTGATCGGTAGAAAAATGCGTGCCGGTGATCAGCAGCGCCTTGCTCGACGCGATCTGCTGTTCGTCGATGTCCTCGGCGCGCAAAGCCATGTCGGCGCAATTTTCGCGGTAGAACACCAGGGGGAACGTTTCACGGTCTTTCAGCCCCAGCAGCACCATGGCGGTCAGGCGCTCGGGATCGCGCTTGATAGCGCTGACATCACAGCCTTCGCGGGCCAGCGACTCGACCAGGAAGCGACCCATATGGTCATCACCTACCCTGCTCAGCATGGCCGACCTGAGCCCCAGCCTGGCAGTACCGAATGCGATATTGGCCGATGAGCCGCCCAGGTATTTGGCGAAACTGGAAACGTCTTCCAGCCGCGCACCTACTTGTTGCGCATAAAGATCGACGCCCAGGCGTCCGAGGCAGATCAGATCCAACTGACGCCCAGTGGCAAAGCGTGTCTGGCCCATGGTGGCTCCTGTTATTTTTATCAGCCTGCAGCGCCTGCATCATGTGTACACGCTGCTTTGTGAATGCAGCGTAAAACGTCGAGCCTCATCAATCAATATTTATTCTATAATTATTTTTAGTGGAATATTTTTTCCATACCGCTATTCAAGTGCTGGCACAATGCACAGACGGGTAAGCTATAGTCGTCCCGGCCCAAGGCAGCCTCCATCGTCGGGCACACAACTGCGTTACCTTGAAAGATGTTGCTCTGTAAGAAATTGCCCTGAAAGAACAAGTAGAAAGGATTTGAATATGACCCGCGCCGATCAGCCCACTCTGCCCGAGACGAGCGTCGACATGCCGCCGACCAATGCCGAAGGCCTGCTAAGGCTGATCACTGATGAGTACGACGGTTTACCGCGTCAGCTCAAGCGCATCGCCAGCTATATGAGCCAGCAGAGCGACCGGATCATGGTTGACCGGATCAGTGACATTGCCCGCGAGTGCGAAGTCCACCCGTCGGCCATCGTGCGCTTTTCCCAGCGTTTCGGGTTTAGCGGCTTCAGTGAGATGCAGGCGTTGTTTCGCGAGGCTTACACGCACAAGACCACGCCGGTGCAGAACTACCAGCAACGCATCCGCAGCATGATCGCCAATAAGTCTCAGAAGGCCCACTCGGGTGATCTGGCACGCGAATGCGTGAGCGCAACGCTCTCCGGGCTGGAGCGTTTGAGTGCAGAGCTGGACGACGATGAGTTCGAAAAGGCTGTAGATCTGGTGGTCAACGCCGACAATATCTACGTGGTGGGTGTGCGCCGCTCATTTGCCGTGGCGGATTATCTGGTCTACAACCTGCAACACACCAACAAGCGTATTCACTTGATATCGGGCCTGGGGGGCAGCTATCGAGAGCAGATGCGCAGCGTGCGTGCCAACGATCTGGTGATTGCCATCAGCTTCACGCCCTACGGCAAGGAAACCCAGCATTGCCTGCGCATCGCCCAGCATCATCAGGCCAAGACGCTGATCATCACCGACAGCAATCTGTCGCCGCTGGCCAAGCGTGCCAACTCGGTGTTGCTGGTCAATGAAGGCAGCTCGTTCGCCTTCCGCTCGCTGAGCGCCACCCTGTGCCTGTGCCAGGCACTATTCATTGCAGTGGCGTATCGGCTGGAGCTGAAAGTCGACGAGATCCACGAGCAGGTCGGGTTTGATGATTGAGGGCTGAGATTCCCGGCCCTCAGGTATTCGCTTCCTGCCCCATTCGCTGCTGGTTCTTCTGGCCCATTTTCTTCGCGCGTTTTTCCAGCACCAGATACACCACCAATGCAATCAACAGCGGCAGCAGGAAGTAAATGGCGCGGTAGCCGATCAGAGCTGCCAGCAGACTGCCCTTGGAGAACTGGTGAGCCAGCAAGGTAATGAATACAGTCTCAAGCACGCCCAGCCCGGCTGGAATGTGAGTAATGACACCCGCGATGCTGCTGATCAGCAACACACCGAGAATCGCCGGGTAAAACGCCTTGTCGGGCAGCAGCGTGTAAATCACCGCAGCCATCAGCGACCAGTTCAGAGCCCCCAGGCTGGCCTGCATCAAGGCCTGCTTCATCGACGGTAGATTGAATTCCTGATCACGAACAGTCCATGAGCGCTTTTTGGAAAACCGGCAGGCCAACAGGTAGGCAAAACACACGGCCAACAGTCCGAAACCGATCAATTGCAGGGTCGTGGTGCCGATCGACCATTCCTCTGGCAACTCCAGAAAACGCATCGAAAACACGAAACCGGCCAGCAGCATGTAGCCCAGCCAGTTGGTAATCAGGCTGAGGCTCAGAATCCGGGTGATGGTCGACACGTCCAGCCCCAACCGGGAATACAACCGGTAACGCAAGGCGATGCCGCCAACCCATGAACTGAGATTGAGGTTGAATGCGTAGCAGACAAAGGTCACAGGCACGATCTGCTTGATCGACAATGTGTGGCGGGTGTAATACCGCGCCAGTATGTCAAAACCGCAATAGGTTGCGTAACTGGCAAAGGCCACAACAGCGGCAATGGCCAGAGTGCTGGCCTTGTAGGACGACAGCGCCTGCTTGACCTCTTGCCAGTCAAGGTTCTTGACCAGCAGAAACAACAGGACCGGGACAGCAATGAAGAAAAACAGATTGAATATCCGCTTTGCCCATTTCCATTTGGCTCCCTGCGCACTTCGCGTCGCTGCATTTGCGGCCTGAGTCATGAAGTTTTCTCCTGGTCCATCTCGTGGTTGTTCTGTTGCTGTTCGATGACTTTCGCTTCCGGCACCACGTCACCGGCCCGTAACGGCTTGAGGCGCACACCGTGAACCGGGAACAGGCCGGCAATGGCCGGAAAACGCCGCAGAAAAAAGAAGCTTAAAACGATCATCGGCGCACGCCACCACTGACCACGCGCCGCGCCCTTGAGGCTCATCTGCTTACTGTGCGCAGCGGCAAGCTCCATCAGATGGTTTTGCAGATGCTCATTGAGCCCGCGATCGCGGATGAACAGATTGGCCTCCAGGTTCAGCGCCAAGCTCAGCGGGTCTAGATTGCTGGAGCCCACGGTGGACCAGTCCTGATCGATCAGCGCGACCTTGCCGTGCAATGCACGTTGCTTGTACTCGTGAATGACCACGCCGTCGCGCAGCAGGTAGGTGTAGGTCAGCCGCGAGCAGACCCGCACGAACGGCATGTCGGGCTGACCTTGCAAAATCAGGGTGACCTTGACGCCCCGCCGTGATGCATTGCGCAGCTCACGCAGAAAGCGGTAGCTGGGATAAAAATACGCGTTGGCCAGGGTGATCCGTTGCTTCGCAGCGCGAATCGCCTCAAGGTACTGCTCTTCGATATCGGTACTGTGCTCGTCATTGTCGCGCTCGGCGAGCAGCATGCTGGCGTCACCGGCACGGTCCAGCTTCAGTGCAATGGGCGGCAATTTGTCACGAACGACCTTGCTGAGCATATTCAACGCGCTGTGGTGAATATCGCCAACAATCGGGCCACGGACCAGAACGGCATAGTCCTGTTTGGCCGTCACCCCCGTGTCAGTCATGTGATCGACGCTGTAGTTGATGCCGCCGATAAAGCCCAGTTCGCCGTCAATGACGACCACCTTGCGGTGCAGACGGCGGAACAGGTTGGTGCGCATACCCATGAATCGCGGACGCGGGTCGAACAGCTGAATCTGAATACCGGCATCGATCATGGTTTTGACAAACACCGAACTCAGGTCCGATGTCCCGTAGTCATCTACCGTGACAACCACTTTCGCGCCGTTGGCCGCAGCTTGGAGCAACGCCTGTTGCAAGCCCTCGCCAATCCGGTCTTCAAAGATGATGAAAGTCTCGATCAACACCTCTTTGCGCGCGGCCCGTATGCACTCGAACACCCGGGCGTAGAAGTCTTCACCGTTGATCAGCAGCTCTACCGAGTTGCCATCACACCACTGCCCTGTCGTATTACTCATAAGGTCAACTCCACCGCCAGCGGTGCATGATCGGAAAGATGAGACCACGGGCGGCTGGACAATACTTTCGGCCTGTGGGAAGTCGCGTTGCGGACATAAATCCGGTCCAGCCGGAGCAACGGCCAGCGGGCCGGAAAGCTTTTGGCCGGCGCGCCGAAGCGCTCGACAAAAACCTCGTGCAACCCGGTGCCCTCCAGCAAAGCATCGGCGCGCTGACGCCAGTCATTGAAATCACCGGCAACGATCACCGGCTCACCCTCGGGAAGACGCTCCATCAGCTCGGCGAGCAGGTTGAGCTGCTGACGCCGATGGCTTTCACGCAAGCCCAAGTGAACACACACCGCATGCACCCGACCGGCGTATGGCACCTCCAGGATGCAGTGCAGCAAACCGCGCTGCTCGGTGCCATGAATGGAAATGTCGAGGTTCTCGTGCTGGATGATCGGGTACTTGGACAGCAGCGCGTTACCGTGATCGCCATCCGGGTACACCGCATTACGACCATAGGCAAAGTCGTTCCACATGCTGTCGGCGAGGAACTCGTACTGGGAAATCGTCGGCCAGTCCTTGACGCTGCGCGCATGGCTCTGGTGCTCGCCGTGCACTTCCTGAAGAAACACGATATCGGCCGATACAGTACGCACAGCCTCACGCAACTCCGGCAAAATGAAGCGGCGATTGAAAATGCCAAAGCCCATGTGCATGTTCATGGTCAGTACATTCAATGAAACACTGGCGGACACTGGCGTTGCTGGGCCGACAGGCGGATTGGCACTGGTCAAGACTCGCTCCCGGGTGAATATTCACGTCATATGAAGCCACCCATCGGCACAGGTTCCGTCCCGTGTCGCCTGTGCTGCGTATTTGCCATATTCAGTCGGGCATATTCAATGGCACTGATCTGACGCTGAAAAAAACGCGTACAAATGAAACGCAGGATCCCGGCAACTGCCTAAACTGCTTACCGGACCTGTAAAAAAGCGACAAGGAATCCAACCGTGGATGCACCGACTTCTCAACGCTACACCGCACGAGCCAGATGGCTGCACTGGGTCATGGCCATACTGATTGTGCTGGCGTATACCCTGATTCTGAGCCGCAGTCAGTTTGGCAAGGGTTCTGAATACCGCACACTGGTCGTGCAGAGCCATTTCTGGGTGGGGATTGTGATTCTGGCCATGGCGTTTTTCCGCGTCGCCGAACGTCGACGGCATCGTCCGCCCGGCATAACGCCGCCGCTTGAAGGCGCGTTGCGCTTAGCCGCGACACTTACGCATTACGCGCTGTATGCGTTCCTGTTCGCTCAGCCTTTATTGGGTCTGCTGACGGTGATGGTGGAAAAAGGCGCGTTACCCATTCCCCTCACCGACCTGCAGATACCCTGGCCCCTGCCGACCTCGGATCGCAGGGCCGAAACGTTCGAAGATGTGCACAAGTTGCTGGGCTCGATCTTCTATTACGTCATCGCCCTGCACGTAGTCGCCGCGCTCTGGCATCACCTTGTGCGCAAGGACAATACCCTCAAGCGCATGCTGTAAGTCAGGAGGCTGACAGAACCCGGGCGAGCGTGGCTTTTACCTTGCCCATACCATCGCGCAGGGCCTGTTCGATTTCTGCCATGGTTATGACAGTGGTCGACTTGCCCGCTGCCGGATTGACCACCAGCGCCAGGCAGGCGTATTCCAGCTCCAGCTCACGGGCCAGAGCGGCCTCGGGCATACCAGTCATGCCGACGATGTCGCAGCCATCACGCTCAAGGCGGATGATTTCGGCGACCGTCTCCAGGCGCGGCCCCTGAGTACAGGCATAGACACCCCGATCAGAGAACTCGCACCCTTCAGCGGCCAGTGCTGCAACCAGCCGCGCCCGTAACGCTTCGCTGTAGGGATAGCTGAAGTCGATGTGCGTGACCTCTTCCAGATCATCGGCAAAGAACGTGTGCTGGCGACCGCTGGTGTAGTCGACCAGATCATGCGGCACGCAAAAGTGCCCGGTGCCCATCGCTGGATGTATGCCACCTACCGCATTGACCGCCAGAATCGCTTCGGCACCAGCCTGCTTCAAGGCCCAGATGTTGGCCCGGTAGTTGACCTGATGCGGTGGCAAACGGTGCGGATGGCCATGCCGCGCCAAAAACATCACTTCGCGACCGGCATAATCGCCGATCTGGATTTCGCCGGAAGGTGCGCCATAAGGCGTGTTCATCGGCAAGGACTGCCGAATGTTCAGGCCTTCCAGCTGGGTCAGGCCAGTCCCACCAATAATCGCGTAAACAGTCATCGCAAATCCTTAATCGATCAGTTGAGCAGCGCGCAGGGCCTGAAGCGCGGCCTGCCAGCGCGGGTGTTGCCGATAATCAGTACTGGCTGATGCCTGACCGCGCATACGCGCGATGCGCGGCGAAGGCCTGACTTTCAGGCGCTGGGCCGCACCGAGGGCCAGCTCTGCCGCAGCGCGGTCATTACATACCAGCCCCATGTCGCAACCCGCCGTCAGCGCAGCCTCGATACGGCTGGCGGCATCACCGACCACATGGGCACCGGCCATCGACAGATCATCGCTGAAAATAACACCGTCAAATTTCAGTTCGTCGCGCAGGATGTCTTGCAGCCAGCGCTTGGAGAAACCGGCAGGCTGCGAATCGACTTTCGGGTAAATGACATGAGCAGGCATCACTGCAGCGAGCTGTCGGCTCAGGCGTGCGAACGGCACCAGATCGCTGGCGCGAATCTGTTCCAGACTGCGCTCGTCATTCGGGATAGCCACGTGAGAGTCGGCTTCGGCCCAGCCGTGGCCAGGGAAATGCTTGCCGGTCGCAGCCATGCCAGCCGCGTTCATGCCACGAATAAACGCCCCTGCCAGCAGCGCCGCACGCTCCGGGTCGCCCTCAAACGAACGCGTCCCGACGACCGCGCTGCGCTGGTAGTCCAGGTCCAGCACCGGAGCAAAACTCAGGTCCAGGCCGACAGCCAATACTTCGGTGGCCATCAGCCAGCCGCAATGCTCGGCCAGCAGCACAGCATCTGGCTTGTCGGCAATAGCGCGCATCGGCGGTAGACGCACGAACCCCTGCCGCAGGCGCTGGACCCTGCCGCCTTCCTGATCCACTGCCAGCAGCAAGTCCGGGCGAACGGCGCGAATTGCCGCACTCAGTTCACGAACCTGACGGGGATGCTCGATGTTTCGGGCAAAGATAATCAAACCGCCCACTTCGGGCTGACGCAGAAACTGACGGTCTTCGCTGGTCAGCCAGGTGCCGGCGACATCGACCATCAGGGAGCCTTGCAGGCCAGAACTCATAGAAAAAACCCTTACACACCAGTGCCCATTTGCAATCCGGGCATGGTGCTTGATCCTGAAGCCTGACGCAATGCGATGCGCCGGTACATTAAGGCTTGGATCGTCAGGCCTTGGCTACCGCAGGCGTGCCGGTGCTGCTCTTGCTACGCGGCCTGAGTTGAGCGGCGATCATGGTCGGGTCACTGACGCCGGTGTCGGCACGCATGCCTGCGGCCAGAAACGGCACCATCAAGCGCATGACCTGCTCGATGGAGGTATTGACGCCAAAATCGGTTTCGGCAATCGCACGCAAGGCCTTGATGCCGGACATGCTGAATGCAGCGGCACCGAGCATGAAGTGCACGCGCCAGAACAGCTCGATAGGTGGAATACGGGGGGCGGCTTCGTTGACCAGTGTCATGTAACGACGGAACACCTTACCGTACATGTCTTCAAGATAACGGCGCAGGTGGCCCTGACTCTGACTGAAGGCAAGCCCTAAAAGACGCATGAAGATCGACAGGTCGTTACCGCTTCGCGGTTGCACGACAAGCGCCTGCTCGACGAGGATCTCCAGCAGTTCTTCCAGGCTCGGCTTGTGTTCGGGTTTTGCCTGGCGACGCTCCAGCTCGCGATCGAGACTGATGCAGAACGGGCCGAGAAAACGTGAGAACACCGCCTGAATCAGCGCCTTTTTCGAACCGAAGTGATAGTTCACCGCAGCCAGATTGACCGAAGCCTTGCTGGTGATGAGACGCAAGGAGGTTTCAGCAAACCCCTTTTCTGCGAATAACTGCTCGGCAGCATCAAGAATGCGTTCAACGGTTTCCGACTGGGCCATGGCTCTCTGCCTAACAAACGAACGTTTGAAACATACGTATCAGGCGCCCCGTTTGTCAAGCGGACCCGTTCATTTTGTGGCTGAACAGTCACGAAACTGGATGTTAAATGACAATAGACAGCTTATGCAGCGCTTTTTGACGCAAGGCTTCGCAACCCCCCACCGCACCGCCTGGCGGCGAAAGTAAAAAGGATGATTGCCAACGCGCGTTCACTGTATATAATCCCAGTCACTGTATAAAAAGCCAGAGCGCCCATCATGATCAAACTGACGCCACGCCAGGCTGAAATCCTGGGCTTCATCAAACGCTGCCTGGAAGACAACGGCTTTCCACCTACACGTGCGGAAATCGCCCAGGAGCTGGGTTTCAAATCGCCCAACGCAGCGGAAGAACACCTTAAGGCATTGGCTCGCAAAGGCGCCATCGAAATGACCCCTGGTGCCTCACGCGGCATCCGCATTCCCGGCTTTGAAGCACGGCCGGATGAAAGCAGCCTGCCGGTCATTGGTCGCGTAGCAGCTGGCGCGCCGATTCTGGCTCAGCAACATATCGAAGAGTCCTGCAACATCAACCCCTCCTTTTTCCACCCCAGCGCCAACTACCTGCTGCGCGTTCACGGCATGAGTATGAAGGACGTCGGGATTCTGGATGGCGACCTGTTGGCGGTGCACACCACTCGCGAAGCACGTAACGGCCAGATCGTAGTTGCCCGGATCGGCGACGAAGTCACCGTCAAGCGTTTCAAGCGTGAAGGCAGCAAAGTCTGGCTGCTGGCTGAAAACCCTGATTTTGCCCCTATCGAGGTCGATCTCAAGGATCAGGAGCTGGTGATCGAAGGTTTGAGCGTCGGCGTCATTCGCCGCTAAGGAGGCGTTATGCAGTTCCATCAAGCACCGCATTCACAATTGCCACTGTTCGAGGCGTTTCTGGCTCAGCCCATCGCCCCGCTGCTTGCCGATGCAGTCGAAACACCTTGGGGCAACGAGCCAGAACTCTTCAGTGAACTGTCTTTGCGCGGCGCCGCCGGGAACTGCCTGAACCTTCTGGCCCCTATCCTTCGGGAACTGAGCGAAGAAATCGACGCACGCTGGCTGACGCTCATTGCGCCACCCTCAAGCCTGACCCAGACCTGGTTGCGCGATGCAGGACTCAACAGGGAACGGATTCTGCTACTGCAGCCGCGCGGCACACAAAGTGTACTGGAGCTGACTCGCGAAGCACTCAGACTCGGTCGTAGCCATACGGTTGTGAGCTGGATCAATCCACTTGGCACCGCAGCGCGTCAGCAATTGATCAGTGCTGCAAAAATCGGGGAAGCACAGAGCCTGAACATTCGGCTGGGCTAAAAAGCCCGGTCGTCGATCAGTGCAGGACGTGGGGCACGTCATCCTTCTCGACTTCGCCCTCAGCCAGACGGCCAGCCATCTGTACGCCCACACTCAACATGGCCTTGGCGACTTCAACATGCTGACCTTGCATGAACGCTTTGGCATCCGCAGAGAAATCAAGCGTCACCAGAGAACCCTCGTCATCGGCACGACGCAGTTCAATACGTCCGTCAGGCAGTTCGACAATTTCCAGGAAAGAGGTAGGCATTACAATTACTCCGCAAGAGGCGGGCATTGTAACAGCCTGCCAGCCTGCACTTCATTGGTTTTCAGCACTCGCTCAGGCCTTCACGAAAACGGATGGCCAACCCTTTGAGTTGCTGACGCCAGTTTTCGAGCTCTTCACGTGTCAGTTCAGACTCCGGCTCAGCGTCCAGGTTCACAGCCTGTATCATCGGCTGTGTGACGTCACCCTTGAGCTTTTTCGGTGCACGCGGCGGCTCATACAACGCGTTATAGGCCGTCAGCAACTGAGCCAGCCATGTCTGGCGGTTCTGGGCAAGCTCAACCAACTCGGCCATTTCGGGAATTGCTGTGGCGTTCAGCACTTCCTGAGTCAACAAGTCCTCCGCACGACGCGAGCCGGCCTGCGGCAGTCGGTAGAACCCCGCGATCTCGTGGCACAAGCCGAGCAGCGCGCCATACAGATGAAACAAGGCGGACTCACGCTCGGCCTGCAACAATGCAGGCGCGTTCACCGCCTGCCCCTTCTCCGCCTTCCCCAACGCTTCGAGCGCAAGCCCTGCGAAATAGATCTTCTGGTTGGTACGGGTATAGAGCTCATGAGCCATGGCGAGACTCTCCATAACAATGGGATACAGAACAGCATAGCCTGTGGCGCCGGATCAGTCTGGCACCGCAGGCCGTGCCTGTCGAAAACAGCGCCCGACATGTTTGCGTCGGGCGCTTGCGATCAACGCTTGTCTTCAACCTTCCAGGCGCTGCCGTCGTAGAACGCACGCCAGCCCGTAGGCTTGCCCTCTACTTCGGTCTGGACATACTGCTCTTTGGTCTTGCGACTGTAACGGATCACTGCTGGACGACCGTCCGGATCCTTCTTCGGCGCTTCGCAAAGGAAGTGGTACTTGGGATCGATTTCGTCCTTGTGCGGCGCGATCTCGATAACCAGCGGGGCACGGGTTTCACGGTTTTTCGGGAACTGGCTGGCAGCCAGGAACAGGCCCGAAGCGCCGTCACGCAGAATGTAGGTGTCGTCGACCTTGTCGCACTTGAGCTCCGGCATCTTCACCGGGTCCATCTTCGGTGGTGCTGCGTCGCCGCTTTTCAGCAGTTTGCGGGTGTTCTTGCACTCCGGATTGGTACAGCCGAAGAACTTGCCGAAACGACCGGTCTTGAGCTGCATTTCGCTGCCGCACTTGTCGCATTCCAGACTCGGGCCTTCGTAGCCTTTGATCCGGTAAGTACCTTCCTCGATCTCGTAACCTGTGCAATCGGGGTTGTTGCCGCAAATGTGCAGTTTGTGCTTTTCGTCGAGCAAATACGCGTCCATCGCCGTGCTACAGATCGGGCAGCGATGTTTGCCGCGCAGAACCCGCGACTCGGACTCGCCCTCGTCATCGTCGGCAATTTCGTCGCCGGGGGTCAGATTGACAGTCGCCTTGCAGCGTTCCTTGGGCGGCAGGCTGTAGCCGGAGCAACCCAGAAACACACCAGTCGAGGCGGTGCGAATCTGCATCGGGCGGCCGCATACCTTGCACGGGATATCGGTCATCACCGGCTGGTTGGCACGCATGCCGCCATCAGCGGCCTCGGCCACGTCGAGCTTTTTACGGAAATCACCGTAGAACTCGTCCAGGACGTTTTTCCAGTCGCGCTCACCCTGAGCCACGTCGTCGAGGTTTTCTTCCATCCCGGCGGTAAAGCCATAGTCCATCAGGTTGGAAAAGCTTTCGGACAGACGTCCGGTGACGATGTCGCCCATTTTTTCCGAGTAGAAGCGGCGATTGTGCAGCGCCACGTAGCCACGGTCCTGAATGGTCGAAATGATCGCGGCGTAGGTCGACGGGCGACCGATACCGCGCTTTTCCATTTCCTTGACCAGACTGGCTTCGGAATAACGCGCTGGCGGCTTGGTGAAGTGCTGGCTGGGGTCGAGCTTGTTCAGCTTCAGCGCTTCGCCCTGCGCCATGTCCGGCAGAACGTCGTCATCGCCCGGCTTGGCCATCTGTGGCAACGCACGGGTATAGCCGTCGAACTTGAGGATGCGGCCCTTGGCGCGCAGCTCGAAGTCGCTTGCTGCGACCGTGACAGTGGTCGACAGGTATTGTGCAGGCAGCATCTGGCAAGCCACGAACTGGCGCCAGATCAACTCGTAAAGGCGCTCGGCGTCACGCTCCATCCCGGCAAGCTTGCTCGGGTGGGTGTTGACGTCGGAAGGTCGAATCGCTTCGTGAGCCTCTTGCGCACCTTCCTTGCTGCTGTAGACGTTAGGCGATTCCGGCAGGTACTTCTTGCCGAACTCGGTTTCGATGTAGTCACGCGCCATGCTTACCGCGTCGGCCGACAGGTTGGTCGAGTCGGTACGCATATAAGTGATGTAGCCAGCCTCATACAAGCGCTGTGCCATCATCATGGTCTTCTTGACGCCGAAGCCCAGGCGATTGCTCGCCGCCTGCTGCAGGGTCGAGGTGATGAACGGCGCCGATGGCTTGCTGCTGGTCGGCTTGTCTTCACGCTTGACGATGCTGTAGCTGGACGCCTTGAGCTTTTCAAGGGCCGCCATGGCCTGGGTTTCGTTCAGCGGCTTGAACGCTTCGCCGTTTTCACGCGCCACTTCGAACCGCACATTGGCGCCTTTGGCGGTGCCCAGATCGGCGTGGATTTCCCAGTATTCTTCAGGGTTGAACGCGCGAATTTCACGCTCACGCTCCACCACCAGCTTCACCGCAACCGACTGCACACGACCGGCAGACAAACCACGGGCCACTTTCTGCCAGAGCAGCGGCGAGACCATGTAGCCTACGACGCGGTCAAGGAAACGACGCGCCTGCTGAGCGTTGACCCGGGCAATGTCCAGCTCGCCTGGCTTGGAAAACGCTTCCTGAATGGCTTTCTTGGTGATCTCGTTGAACACCACGCGCTTGTAGCGGCTGTCATCCCCGCCGATGGCTTCGCGCAGGTGCCAGGCAATGGCTTCCCCTTCGCGGTCCAAGTCCGTCGCGAGATAGATGGTGTCGGCATCCTTGGCGAGCTTGCGCAGCTCTTCAATGACCTTTTCCTTGCCAGGAAGGATCTCGTACTTGGCCTTCCAGCCATGTTCCGGATCGACTCCCATGCGCGAGACCAGCTGGCGCTGCGCCTTTTCTTTAGGCGTCAGTACCGGGCCCTCGCCCGCAGCAGCCTTGCCACGCTTGGCGGCAGGGTCTTTGGCGGCACTAGCCGAACCGCTGGTGGGCAGGTCTCGGATATGGCCGATACTCGACTTCACCACGTACTGGTTGCCCAAATACTTGTTGATGGTCTTGGCCTTAGCCGGGGATTCCACGATGACCAGCGATTTGCCCATGGATCAGAAAATTCCTGAATAACTAGATGAAAGACAGTGAGGAGCTTGTAAAGGCCACGCTATATATAGTGGCTACAAGGTGAGGTCAAGCACAGCCTGTTGTGCAATTCCTTCTCACATTGGTGAAAACAGGCTGGGTTCAGCCTCAACCAGAGCAAAGCGCGGGACGTGCTCGCCGTCAACCTCGACCGACTCCAGAAACATGCTCAAGGGACGCACCCACATCCCGAAATCGCCGTACAGAGCCTGATAGAACACGACTTCCTCTTCGGTTTCGGAATGCCTGGCAACACTGAAAACCCGGTACTGCGGGCCTTTGTAATGGCGATAGAGCCCTGGTTGCAGTTGCATGCTGCGGTCCTCTTGTAACACGTTCAAAAAATTTGGCTGAAGAAACCTTTTTTTCAAAAAACAAAAGCCGGGGCACCAAGCCCCGGCTCGCATCACACACAGGAATCAGACGCGTTCGAAAACGGTCGCGATGCCCTGCCCCAGACCAATACACATGGTAGACACACCGAAGGTGCCGCCATTTTGCTTCATGACATTGAGCAAGGTGCCGGAGATGCGCGCGCCGGAACACCCAAACGGATGACCCAGAGCGATGGCGCCGCCGTGCAGGTTAACCTTCTCGTTCATCTTGTCGAGCACTTTCAAATCTTTCAACACCGGCAAGGCCTGTGCAGCGAAGGCTTCGTTGAGCTCGATGAAGTCGATATCGGCGATCGTCAGGCCTGCACGCTTGAGCGCTTTCTGAGTTGCCGGAACCGGACCATAGCCCATGATCGCTGGGTCGACACCGGCCACGGCCATCGAGCGAATCACCGCCAGAGGCTGGATACCGAGGTCCTGGGCGCGCTGCGCCGACATGACAATCATGCACGACGCACCGTCAGTGATCTGCGAGGACGTACCGGCAGTCACGGTGCCACCTTTTGGATTGAACGCCGGCTTGAGCGCGGCGAGACTTTCCAGGGTGGTGTCCGGACGAATGGTCTCATCGTAGTCAAAGACCTTGAGGAAGCCGTTCTCGTCATACCCCTGCATCGGGATGATCTCATCCTTGAACTTGCCTTCCAGCGTCGCCTTGTGGGCCAACTGGTGGGAACGCAGGCCGAAGGCATCCTGCTGCTCGCGGGTAATGCCATGCATTTTGCCGAGCATTTCAGCGGTCAGGCCCATCATTCCGGAGGCTTTGGCAGCGTGCAGGGACATGTGCGGGTTCGGGTCCACGCCATGCATCATGCTGACGTGGCCCATGTGCTCCACACCACCGATGACGAACACGTCACCGTTGTTGGTCATGATCGCCTGCGCAGCGGTGTGCAGCGCGCTCATGGACGAACCACACAGACGGCTTACTGTCTGCGCAGCCGAAGTGTGCGGGATCTGGGTCAGCAATGACGCCATGCGCGCGATGTTCCAGCCCTGCTCCAGGGTCTGGTTGACACAGCCCCAGATCACGTCCTCGACTTCAGCCGGATCAACCTTGTTGTTGCGCTCGAGCAATTTGCTGATCAAATGCGCGGACATGTCTTCAGCGCGGGTGTTGCGGTGCATGCCGCCCTTGGAGCGACCCATCGGGGTACGACCGAAGTCGACAATCACGACGTCTCTTGGATTAAGGCTCATTCGTTCATTCCTCGGAAGACGCTTGACCGAAGAAGCTCTGGCCTTTACTGGCCATTTCACGCAGCTTCGCGGTCGGTTGATACAGGGCACCCAGCTCGGCGTATTGGTCAGCCAGGGCAACGAATTCGGCAACACCGATGGAGTCGATGTAGCGCAGCGCACCGCCACGGAATGGAGGGAAACCAATACCGTAGATCAGGCCCATGTCGGCTTCGGCAGCGGTTTCGACGATGCCGTCTTCCAGGCAGCGAACCGTTTCCAGGCACAACGGGATCATCATCCAGTTGATGATGTCTTCATCGCTCACTTCACGCTGTTCGTAGACGATCGGCTTGAGCACATCCAGCACAGCCGGGTCATTGACCTTCTTGGGCTTGCCCTTCTTGTCGGTCTCGTAGGCGTAGAAGCCCTTGCCGTTCTTCTGTCCCAGACGTTTGGCTTCATACAGCGCGTCAACCACAGAGCGGCGATCATCCTTCATCCGGTCAGGGAAACCTTCGGCCATGACATCACGGCCATGGTGGCCGGTGTCGATACCGACAACGTCCATCAGGTACGCAGGCCCCATCGGCCAGCCGAATTTCTCCATGACCTTGTCGATGCGCACGAAATCCACGCCTGCGCTGACCAGCCTGGCAAAACCGCCAAAGTACGGAAACAGTACGCGGTTGACCAGAAAGCCCGGACAGTCGTTGACCACAATCGGGTTCTTGCCCATTTTCCTGGCGTAGGCAACGGTCGTGGCGACCGCTTCTTCGCTGGACTTCTCGCCACGGATCACTTCCACCAGCGGCATCATGTGCACCGGGTTGAAGAAGTGCATGCCGACGAAGTTTTCCGGACGCTTGAGGGCCTTGGCCAGCAAGCTGATCGAGATGGTCGAAGTGTTGGACGCCAGAATGGTGTGCTCACCCACGTTGGCTTCGACTTCCGTCAGTACCGCCTGCTTGACCTTCGGGTTTTCGACAACCGCTTCGACCACCAGGTCGACGTTGCCGAAATCGCCGTAGGAAAGCGTAGGACGAATCGCGTTAAGCGCTTCGGCCATCTTCGCCGCAGTCAGACGGCCTTTTTCCAGGCGACCACCAAGCAGTTTGGAGGCTTCGTTCAGACCCAGTTGAATGGCTTCTTCGCGGATATCCTTCATCAGGATCGGCGTGCCCTTGACTGCCGACTGATAGGCAATGCCGCCACCCATGATCCCGGCGCCCAGTACGGCGGCCTGTTTCACATCCTTGGCGACTGCGTCGTAGCCCTTGGCTTTCTTTTTCAGTTCCTGATCGTTCAGAAACAGGCCGATAAGGCTCTGCGCAGCAGATGTCTTGGCCATTTTCACGAAACCGGCGGCTTCGACTTCCAGCGCCTTGTCACGACCGAAATTGGCGGCTTTCTGGATGGTCTTGATCGCCTCGACCGGTGCCGGATAGTTCGGTCCGGCCTGACCTGCAACAAAACCTTTGGCGGTTTCGAATGCCATCATTTGCTCGATGGCATTGAGCTTGAGCTTGTCCAGCTTGGGCTGGCGCTTGGCCTTGTAGTCGAACTCGCCGGAAATGGCGCGCTGAATCAGGTCAAGGGCCGCGGCCTGAAGCTTCTCGGGTGCAACTACCGCATCAACGGCACCAACCTTCAGAGCATCCTCTGCGGAGCTTTCCTTGCCTGACGCGATCCATTCGATTGCGTTGTCAGCACCGATGATGCGCGGCAAACGCACAGTACCGCCGAAACCAGGGTATAGGCCCAGCTTGACTTCGGGCAGACCGATGCGAGCACTGCTGGAGATGACCCGATAGTCTGCGGCCAGGCACATTTCCAGACCGCCGCCCAGCGCAATGCCGTTAATAGCGACAACGGTGGGCACGCCCAGATCTTCGAAATCGCTGAAAATCCTGTTGGCTTGCAGATTGCCCGCAACCAGTTCGGCTTCCGGCAACTTGAAGTTGTCGACGAACTCGGTGATGTCGGCACCGACGATGAATACGTCCTTGCCACTGCTGACGATCACGCCCCTGACCGAGGCATCGGCCTTGATTGCATCGACTGCCTGACGCAATTCATTGAGGGTGAGGCGGTTGAACTTGTTGACGGACTCACCCTTGAGATCGAAATTCAATTCGACGATGCCACTTTCAAGAGCCTTAACCGTGATGGCTTTACCTTCGTAAATCATCAACTGATCTCCACAATATGGAAGCTGAACAATACCCGCCGGACATTAATGTCCGACGGGGCTACGACGTCGCCGTCGATGAACTCGCCAAATCACACGTTTACCCGCCGCGACGTGGTAGCCAGGATTCTGTCAGAGCCTTCTGACGACCAAACGATCATTTCATACGCCCGTTTGATTTGGGTACGCACACCATCAGGCATAACCGAGAGATTGTCAATTCGACTAAACACTCGAAAATATTCGTTTTCGCGGGAATATGCAGGCACTCCATAATGCCCACGCCTGTGTGCGATCCGCCATCATTCGCCAGCGTGATAGTAGCCGAACTCAGGTGCTGTAGCCTGATCTAGAGAGCGTGACACGAGACAGCTGTAGGCCAGGAAAATCAGGCGCGGACGCACCGCCTGAGGGCACATACAAAAAATATTTGCAGGAATCGCGACAAAATGGAGCAAAAGGGCTAGAGTCGCAACACTGCGCCACAAGAGGCTCGCAATGCAGCTGATTTGCGGGTGCGCAACAGCGAAGGCCGACATGGCGGCGAAAGCCTGTCGGCACGCGACGAATTATCGGCCTGCCTGGCCAACCCCGGCCCGATGTTGTTATCGGGCTTTTTAATGCCTGCGATTTAATGCCTTTGAGTCAGGCTCAGGCCAATTCCCTGAGCAGCTTATCAATACGCTGCAACACTTCTGCCTCGCCCCGCTCCGCCCAGTACACGGCAACCATCTGCCCGTCAGCCTCGACCTTGTAGGCATCTGCGGGTAACGTCTGCAGATGAGGCAGCAGCTTTGGATCTTCGCAGACCTCACGCCAGCGGTTGCGCCAGACACCCGGCTCGCTCTGCCAGTAAACCCAGGCATCTGCATGCGAGCCCAGCCGCGGGCGATGGTACTGTGCGCAAGGGCTTGGCGGCTCTTTCGTCAGCCAGTGCGGCCACTCTTGCGGGGCAAGCTGCATACCCATTCCCAGACGGCGCGCCTCCATGCGCAATGCCATCCTGCCGCTCTGATGACGCGACGGGCGCAACCACACAAGCGGGCTCAGCATCACACCAATGATTGACAGGACTATCCAGACCGTCATATTTCTTGCCCCCCACCCGATCTCGGACTTCTCACAACATTTTTGAAAACAATGGCTTGCACAAGGGTCTGCCCAGATGCGAACGAAAGAGCCATACTCCCACCATCGCAATGTTCCCGGAGGACACCCTCATGCCATACGAACACATTCTGGTTGCTATTGACCTCACCGATGAGTGTGACCCGGTCATCCGTCGCGCCAGCTTGCTGGCCAAGGCCAGCGAAGCAAAACTGTCGGTCGTGCACATCGTCGAACCAATCGCCATGGCGTTCGGCGGTGACGTCCCGATGGACCTTTCGCAATTGCAACAGCAACAGATGGATCAGGCCCAGGAGAAGCTCGAAAAGCTCAAACTCAAGTACCCGCAGCTGAAAACCAGCGAAAACCACATAGTGATTGGTCAGCCACGGCAGGAAATCCACAAACTCGCCAAGAGCAAGGCTTGTGACATGATCGTCGTCGGCAGCCATGGCCGCCACGGCCTGGCCTTGTTGCTTGGCTCCACTGCCAACGACGTCCTGCACGGCGCACCATGTGACGTGCTGGCAGTGAGCCTCAAAAAGCCCGAGTAATCTGGCCTGCTACAGCAAAAAGCCCGGTTACCCGGGCTTTTCTGCATCACACGAACGCGTCAGGCGATCACTCGTCCAGTTCGGCCCAGCGCTCCAGCAGCTTGTCCAGCTCAGCCTGCAGGTTTTCCAGTTGCGCCAGCACGGCAGCAGTCTGTTCCGCCGAACGCTGGTAAAAGCCCGGCTCGGCCATTTCTGCAGTCAGGACGGCCATCCTGCCTTCAACCTCATCGATCTGCGCAGGCAGCGCCTCCAGCTCGCGCTGAAGTTTGTAGCTAAGCTTCTTCTTGGCGACCGGCATGTCCTGCGCGGCAACCGGTGCGGCCTGCACCACAGCGCTGGCCAGTTCGGCCTTGCCCGACTTGGTGTCGGCAACACCCAGAAGACGCGGCGAACCGCCCTGACGCAGCCAGTCCTGATAACCACCGACGTATTCGCGAACCTTGCCTTCACCTTCGAACACCAGCGTGCTGGTGACGACGTTGTCGAGGAATGCCCGGTCGTGACTGACCATCAGCACGGTGCCCTTAAAGGTCAGCAAGACCTCTTCGAGCAGCTCCAGAGTTTCGACGTCCAGGTCGTTGGTCGGTTCGTCGAGCACCAGCAGGTTGGCAGGCTTGCTGAACAATTTGGCCAGCAACAGACGGGCACGCTCGCCACCGGACAGCGCCTTGACTGGCGTGCGGGCACGTTGCGGGCTGAACAGGAAGTCACCCAGGTAACTCAGGACATGACGGCTCTGGCCATCGATGTCGATGAAGTCACGCCCCTCGGCAACGTTGTCGATCACGGTCTTTTCCAGGTCGAGCTGGTGACGCAACTGGTCGAAATAGGCCACATCGAGACGCGTACCGACTTCAACCTTGCCACCGGTCGGCTGGAGGTTGTCGAGCATCAGCTTGAGCAATGTGGTCTTGCCGGTGCCGTTCGCGCCGAGCAGACCGATACGGTCTTCGCGCTGCAGGACCATGGAGAAATCCTTGATCAACATCGGGCCACCCGGATGGGCAAAGCTGACGTTGTCGAGAACCATGACCTGCTTGCCGGATTTCTCGGCAGTATCGAGCTGGATATTGGCCTTGCCGGTACGTTCACGGCGCTCGCTACGCTCTACACGCAGCTCCTTCAGGGCACGCACGCGGCCCTCGTTACGGGTACGTCGAGCCTTGATGCCCTGCCGGATCCAGACCTCTTCCTGGGCCAGACGCTTGTCGAACAGTGCGTTGGCAGTCTCTTCGGCTGCCAGTGCGGCTTCCTTGTGGACCAGGAAACTGGCGTAATCGCCGTCCCAGTCGATCAGTCCACCGCGGTCCAGCTCAAGAATACGGGTCGCAAGGTTTTGCAGGAATGCCCGGTCGTGCGTGATGAACAGCACCGCACCCTGGAAATCCTTGAGGGCTTCTTCAAGCCAGGCGATAGCGCCAATATCCAGGTGGTTGGTCGGCTCGTCGAGCAGCAGCAGATCCGGCTCGGAAACCAGCGCCTGAGCCAGCAGAACACGGCGACGCCAGCCACCGGACAACTCGGCCAGGGTCTTGTCGGCAGGCAACTGCAAGCGGCTGAGCGTGCTCTCGACCAGTTGCTGCAAGCGCCAGCCATCACGGGCTTCGAGGTCCTGCTGAACATGCATCAGCTTGTTCAGGTCTTCCTCGGTGACGCAGTTCTGCGCCAGATGGTGGTATTCGGCCAGCAACGCACCGACGCCATCCAGACCTTCGGCCACCACGTCGAAGACAGTCCGTCCGTCGGCTACCGGCAATTCCTGGGGCAATTCGCCGATCTTGAGGCCGGGCGCACGCCAGACAGCCCCGTCATCAGGCTTCTGAACGCCTTTTACCAGCTTCAACATGCTGGATTTGCCTGTGCCGTTACGGCCGATGATGCACACCCGCTCACCACGGGCGATCTGCCAGGACACCTTGTCCAATAACGGCATGGCGCCGAAAGCAAGGGACACATCGCTGAATTTGAGCAGGGTCATGAGCTTCTCCAAAAACCGGGCGCGCATTCTACCTGAGATAACCGGCGGATGTCGGGAATCGTGGCACCCGTGACAACTTCCACATACCCTTCATAACCGACAATTATTTCCATATGAGACAAGCTCGTCGGCAATGCTTTCACCATGAGCTGGCAAAAGGCTAAGCTAGCAATACTTTTCACGACTCATCTGCTCGGAAGTCTCATGCGCAGTCGTTTGTTCAGCTTTTTATCGTGCCTGCTCCTCTCCACCACCGCCATCCAGACTGCTCATGCGGTAGACCTCAACCAACAACGCAAGTATTACGACGAAGCCAAGCGTGCGCTGGCCAAGGGCGATTCAGGCCCGTATCAGATGTACAGCACGGCGCTGGCCGATTATCCGCTGGAGCCCTACCTCGAATACGACGAGCTGACGGCGCGCCTGAAGACTGCCAGCAACGCGGAAATCGAGAAGTTTCTTGCCGAGCATGGAGACCTGCCGCAGGCCAACTGGATGAAGTTGCGCTGGTTGCGCTGGCTGGCGGAACGCGGTGACTGGCAACCGTTCGTCAAGTACTACGACCCGAAAATGAATTTCGTCGAACTGGATTGCCTGTACGGCCAATACCAGTTGAGCAACAACAAGCGTGCCGAAGGCTATGCCAGTGCAGAAAAACTGTGGATGACCGGCAAGACACTGCCAGCCGCCTGCGACGGCTTTTTCGCGCAATGGGCAGCCGCAGGCCAGTTGACAGAGCAGAAACGCTGGCAACGGGCCAAACTGGCCGCTCAGGCACGCAATTACAGCCTGGCCAACACCCTGGTCAACAGTCTCAACTCGCTGGCCCCGCAAGGACGCCTGCTGCTGGCCGTCGCCCAGAAGCCGGAAATGGTCAACAACCCCGCGCAGTTCGCGCCGGTGGATGAAGCCATGTCCGATGTGGTCGGCCTTGGCCTGCGCAGACTGGCCAAGGAGGATCCGCAGAAAGCCCTGTCGATGCTCGATGGCTACGCGGCAACCATGCACTTCTCCCGTGAAGAGCAGGTGGAAATTGCCAAGGAAATCGGCCTGACCCTGGCACGTCGCTACGACGACCGCGCCCTGGAGGTCATGACCCGGTACGACCCGGAGCTGCGCGACAATACGGTTACCGAGTGGCGTATGCGTCTGCTGCTGCGGCTGGGTCGCTGGGAAGACGCCTACGAACTGGCACGTCGACTGCCCAAGGACCTTGCTGCAACCAATCGCTGGCGTTACTGGGAAGCCCGCTCTCTGGAACTGGCGCAGCCCAACAGCCCGCTGATTGCCGCTCTGTACAAGGACGTGGCCAAAGAACGCGACTTCTACGGTTTTCTGGCGGCCGACCGCACACAAAGCCCCTATCAGCTCAACAACAAGCCCCTGGTGCTCAGCCAGGCGCTGATCAACAAGGTACGCAATACCCCTGGAGTGCGTCGTGCGCTGGAGTTTCATGATCGCGGCGAAATCGTCGATGGACGACGCGAGTGGTATCACGTCAGCCGCCAGTTCAACCGTGACGAAATGGTTGCCCAGGCCAAACTGGCCTACGACCTGAAATGGTATTTCCCGGCCATTCGCACGATCAGTCAGGCGCAATACTGGGATGATCTGGACATTCGCTTCCCGATGGCCCATCGCGACACGCTGGTACGCGAAGCCAAGGTGCGTGGACTGCACTCAAGCTGGGTATTCGCCATTACGCGCCAGGAGAGCGCCTTCATGGATGACGCTCGCTCGGGCGTCGGTGCCAGCGGGCTGATGCAGTTGATGCCTGCCACCGCCAAGGAAACTGCCCGCAAGTTCAGCATCCCGCTGGCCTCGCCGCAGCAGGTGCTGGACCCGGACACCAACATTCAGCTGGGCGCTGCCTACCTGAGTTCGGTGCATGCCCAGTTCAACGGCAACCGCGTGCTTGCTTCAGCCGCCTACAACGCCGGGCCAGGCCGCGTACGCCAATGGCTGAAAGGTGCCAATCACTTGGCCTTCGATGTCTGGGTAGAGAGCATACCGTTCGATGAAACCCGCCAGTACGTACAGAACGTGTTGTCCTATTCGGTGATCTACGGCCAGAAGCTCAACTCGCCTCAGCCGCTGGTTGACTGGCACGAGCGGTTTTTCGACGATCAGTGACCGGTCGGCAGGAGTGCTTCTCAGAGCACTCCTGCCGCCACGCAACACCTATTCCAGCACTTCGACCGGCATACCCACTTCAAGCTCGCCCAGCCCCTCGTTGACCACGTTCTGGCCAAACAGCACGTTACCCTCCACTTCCCGATAGGTCTTGAGCGTGGCGAAGGGTTCGCGATCCGGGCTGCGCTCGCCGGTAGCGGGGTCGATAGTGGTGAGAATGCAGCGCGCGCAAGGCTTGAGCAGCTGGAATTCGATGTCGCCGATACGGATGCGCTTCCAGCCATCCTCGGCAAAGGCCTCGGCCCCTTCAACCACCAGATTGGGTCTGAAGCGCAGCATTTCCAATGGCCTGCCCAGGCGGGTCGACAGGTCATCGAGCGAGCCCTGACCAATCAGCAGCAACGGGAAGCCATCGGCAAAACTCACCCGATCGTTAATCGTCTGATAGCTCCCGGGCAGCCAGCGCGCACGCTCTGCCGGCAGATAAACCATGCGGGTGGGCTTGCCAATAAACCGGCTGACCCATTCGGCTGCCACATCGCCAGCGTCCGGCACCTGCAACGAATCACGCCAGACTGTCACACCACGCAGGTTCGACTCGATGTCCAGCGGAACCGCGACATCCAGAGGCTCGAAACCGGGTGCCGAAAGGGTTACGCCGCCGCTGGCATTCCACAACACCGTCAGTTGGGACATGTGCGACAGGGCGCGCTGGGTGAAGAACCGACCGTTGCTTTCGTCGACCAGCATCCAGCGTCGGTCCCCCGCCAACCCCAACTGGTCGAACGACGCGCGTTGCAGCGTCTCCGCCTTGCAGGATTTGAGAGGGAAACGATAGAGAGAGCTGAGACGCAACATGAGAGCCGGTTCCTTTGATGGCGGGATAAGCTTTGACGAAGACATCGAAGCTTATCCGAAGCCGGAGCGGCAGGCATCCGCGATCAACAATCGCGCGAGGTATCAGCCAATCATCAAAAGACGTTCGCGCACTACTTCGACCAGCTTGTCGGGCTGGAATTTGGAGAGGAAGTTGTCGCAACCGACCTTCTTGACCATCGATTCGTTGAAGCTGCCGGACAACGAGGTGTGCAGAACGATGTAAAGACTGCGCAAACGCGGATCGTTGCGAATCTCGGTGGTCAGGCGATAACCGTCCATTTCCGGCATTTCGGCATCGGTGAATACCATCAGCAGCTTTTCATGGACGTTCTCGCCCGCGTCCGCCCAACCCTTGAGCATGTTCAACGCCTTGAGACCATCACTGGCCACGTGCAGCTTGAGGCCCAATTGAGACAGCGTGTCGCGCAACTGCGCCAGTGCCACCTTGGAGTCATCGACCAGCAACACCTCACGACCACGGGCATTTTCCAGTACCGGGTCTTCGAGCTTCTCGCGGGACACCTTGGCGTTGTACGGCACGATCTCGGCAAGTACTTTTTCGACGTCGATGATTTCTACCAGTTGGTCATCGACCTTGCTGATCGCCGTCAGGTAATGCTGACGACCGGCGCTGGCCGGCGGCGGCATGATCGCGTCCCAGTTCATGTTGACGATGCGATCCACACCACCGACCAGGAAGGCCTGAACCGAGCGATTGTACTCGGTGACGATGATCGTGCTGCCAGGCCCCGGCACCAGCGGCCGCATACCAATGGCCTGGGAAAGGTCGATCACCGGCAGGGTCTGGCCACGCAGGTTGACCACGCCACAGACGAACGAGTGACGTTGCGGCATGAGGGTCAGCTTGGGTAGCTGCAATACTTCCTGGACCTTGAACACGTTGATCGCAAACAATTGCCGACCGGCAAGGCGAAACATGAGGATTTCCAGGCGATTCTCGCCCACCAGTTGTGTGCGCTGATCTACTGTGTCGAGAATGCCTGCCATTATTAGCTCCTGAAGCAATGGTCACGATGAGTCTGTTGAGCCTGTATCGGCTGAAACCAGCCGGACCTTAATGGCGATGAAAGGCCATTCTCAGTATTGATGTCACTTTACCATCATGATTTACTGGTGTCGCTTTCCTGCCAGACAAATACGACGATGAGCGCGTCCTGGAAAAGCCTGAACATACCCAGTCGCTCAAGGTAAAAATCAAAGAAGCACAAAAAGTCAATCGGGGATAACCTGATATGATCGACATCTAATTGCCACTATTGTGACGCCATTCTCAATACAAGAATGGCGTCAGGTTCGTGTCCGCTTTTCAAACCTTGTAATCAAGCGGCGCTGGCAACATTCAGAAATGCCCTACATACTTTTGTTTGAAATCGACATTAACTGTCAGCCATTCGCCGCGGGCGGAAGTTCGCTATCCATGATCAGTGGAGACAAAGGATGCTGAGCAACAACGATTGGCAGCATAAGCACGACCAGTTCCTGAGCACCTCTCAGGCACTTCTGTACAAGTCGGAAGAATGTCTTTCGCACCTGGAGTTGATCCCCAACGACGAGGACGCCACCGGCTGCCTTCTGACCACCCTGCGCACGCTGGCCCAGGAGGCGGAAGCCGCGCCTGTGCCTTGTATTGCCGAGTTTTCACGTCAGCTGTGTCAATTATTGAAAAGCGGCGACCAGGCCAACGAACTCTCACAGGAAACCCTGCTGACCGTCAAAAACTGCCTGATGCTGATGTCCTGGCAGGTCGAGCTTCTCGATCCGCAAACGGGTGAGTTGACGATGGACAACAACGAACAGCTGGAGCTGTTGGAAAAGCTGGCCAGCGCTTCCTCGCAATCGGCAGCGGTGAAGGACGCAACCCAACGATAACGCTCGACTGTCGAGCATCACACACGCAATGTCATTGAAGTGATGTTGTCACGTCAGGGTTTTCCGTCCTATTGTCTTCACTGCTTTCAAATCGTCTTAAAGGTTGACCAGGGACTGAAAGCACGCCTCGGCGGTCCCATTTACACAAGAAGCCACAATGACCTGCAATCTGTTACTGGTCGACGACCACTCCCTGATCAGAGCCGGCGTGCGAGCGCTGGTTGCAGAAATGCCGGGCTACGCCATTATCGGTGAAACGGCGGACGGCGCGCAGTTGTCGAGCCTGGCGCAGCGACTCAAGCCCGACATCATCCTGCTCGATATCTGGATGAAGAGCGTCGACGGCCTTGAGGCGCTCGAACACTTGTTGAAAGTACAGCCACATTGCAAGGTATTGATCCTGTCGATGCACACCGACCCGGACATGATCATGCGTGCGCTCGACATCGGGGCTCGCGGCTATCTGCTCAAGGACACCACAGCTACCGAACTGGAACAGGCACTGGAAGCGCTGCGCAACAACGAACGCTATCTGAGCCCGGCCATCGCTCATACCGTTATCGAGCGCGCCCTGCGCGGAACACGCTCGGACAGGGCCCGGGCGGCCAAGGAGCGATATCACCTGACCGCTCGCCAACTGGAAATCCTGCGCCTGATCGTGCGTGGCAAGTCCACGCGTGAGATCGCCGACGGCCTGGGGCTGAGCATCAAGACTATCGAGACCCACCGCTCCCAGGTCATGAAGCGGCTGCAGATATTCGATGTCGCCGGGCTGGTCCTGTTTTGCGTTCGCGAACGGATTATCAGTCTGGACGATTGAGCATCGGTGCACGGCTCAGCACCGGTGAATCGGCCGGCAAATGCACCTGTAGCGCGCCCGGTCGTGCCTCAAAGCGCAGGTCCTCGCCAGATAACGGCTCGCCATCGAGGTTGATATCCAGCCCCTGAGCCGACTTGAGTTCTACCCAGGGCAGACGCGCGCGGATGAACATGTTGTCGATGCCCAGTCCGCCTTCCAGCAGACTTCTCAGCGTGCCGACCACTTCCTGAGGCGCTGGCAGGATACTGATGTCGAGCAGGCCATCATCAGCCAACGCGGTCGGACACAGCTCGTGTCCACCGCCAGCCTGCCTGCCGTTACCGATACCCAAGGCAAGAAGATCGCCGCGCCAGTGGAAATCCGGCCCGGTGAGTTCGCCGTGGGCAGCATGCAATTCGCTGAACCTTGTCAGGCCGGTAAACAGATAGGCCGCGCCGCCCAATACCTTTTTCAGGTCTTCGGATGTGTTGGCCGTTACCTGACTGCCAAAGCCGCCGGTAGCCATGTTGAGGAACAGTTTGCCGCCGACGTCACCCAGATCGACGGCACGCGGTGCTACGTCCATCAGTTGCAGAGCCTTGGAGACCTCAAGAGGCACCCCGGCTGCGCGGGCAAAATCGTTGGCAGTGCCCAGCGGCAAAATAGTCAGGCTGGCTTGTGTTTCAGCCAACGCCAGGGCCTCGGCGATATCTCGCAAGGTACCGTCACCACCGCCCGCCACGATATGCCGATGCCCGGCGGCCAGCGCTTCGCCAACCAGGCGCTGGGCATCGCCAGCTTCCCAGGTAAGCCTCACGTCCAGCTCCCAGCCCTGCTTGCGCTTGTCTGCAACGGCATCACGTACGTCTTCGTTGAGCGCCTGTTTACCGTGAAGAATGAGCATTGCCCTGCGTTGTGTCATGACACCTCCTCTGACGAACCCTACGAATTGAAGCCTGCGAGCGACGCTCTTTCTGTAACCAGCGCCCGCATACATTTCGCACGACGCATGACTGTGACCCCGCACATGTCAAAAAGGCCCACCCGTCACAGAAATTTTTTTCACGTCATCAAGAACAGATCAACCCCCGCCAATACTGGGCAAAACCCGGAAGCAGAAGCTCTGGAGCAACGATTGCATCAGGGTTGGCACACTTTTGTACTGACGCTATTTGTTTCATGAGCTTTACTGACAGCAGGCCCCTCAATTGAGGGAAGTTTCATCTACAAATGGTTGAAAAGTCTTAAATAAAATTCGGAACAGGACGACATATATAAAGTGATATTCACAAAAGACAGTCCGGATTCGTCATGACCTCGACACGTAACTGGCTACGCTTGGACACTATCTGTGAACAGATGCCTATTTGAAGCTGCAAAAGCGTCATCGCAAAACGCCCAGGATCAGCAGGATCCAGACGCATACAGGGAGTAAGGGAGTTCTATGAGGTTGCAGCCGGTCGACAGTCTTTCGCTCACCCGCACCAGTCTGGTCGAATACTTTCTTTTCGGTATTCGGCTGGCCCATGGCATTGCCTGCATTCTGCCCGGCCTTGCAATCATGATGCTTATCAAGCATGACGGCCCGGAAACACAGCAGGGTTATATGACCATGCTGCTGTTTTTCGGCTTTGTCGGCGTGTTGGTGTTTCAGGCCATGGGCGTCTATTCCGAAGCGTTGTTCAGCAACGATCTGCGCATGGGCGCGCTGGCAGTTGCCTGGACCGCAGCCTTCGGGCTATTGCTGTTCATGCAACAGGCAATGGGGCTGTTCGGCTATCTCTCTCCCGAAGAATCGCTGATCTGGTACCTGACCAGCCTGGCGCTGTTCGGCATCATTCGCCTGCTGCTGTTGATGCTGTTCAAGCGGCAGATGCGCAAGGGTGTATTCCTGCAACACGCTGTGATTCTGGGCGCGACGGAAAATGGCCTGCGCCTGGCCGAGTACCTGCTTGAGCATCAGGACATCCGTTCGGGTGTCACCGGTTTTATCGACGACCGGATCGGTCGCATGCCCAAGACTGTGGCCAACCTGCCCCTGCTGGGCAATACCAGCGACCTGGAACGGCTGATTCGCGAAGAGAAAGTGACCCAGGTGCTGGTCGCCCTGCCCTGGACGGCGGAAAACCGCATGGATTACATCATTCGCGAACTGCGCAGGCTACCGGTCAACGTGTTGCTGGTGCCGGACATGATTGCCTTCCGGCATACCCACAACCGCATTACCGAAGTGGCCCGGCTGCCGATGTTCAATGCGTCGGATCTGCCGCTCAGTGGCTGGTCTCCATTCATCAAGCGCGCCGAAGATATCGTTCTGTCGTCGCTCGCTTTGCTGGTGTTGTCACCGGTAATGCTGCTGGTTGCGCTGGCGATCAAGCTCGACTCCCCAGGCCCGGTGTTTTTCCGCCAGAAGCGCTACGGTTACAACAATCGCCTGATCGAAGTATTCAAGTTCCGCTCCATGCATCAGCACCAGGCCGATGCAACGGCCGAGCGCCAGACCACCCGTGGCGATGCCAGAATCACACGGGTCGGGCGCTTCATTCGCAAGACCAGCCTGGATGAACTGCCACAGCTGTTCAACGTAGCGGCAGGCAGCATGTCAATGGTCGGGCCACGCCCACATGCGACGGCCACCAAGGCTGCAGGGATTTTGTTCGAGCAAGCGGTGAAAGAATACACGTCGCGGCATCGCGTCAAACCGGGGATCACCGGGCTGGCGCAGATTAACGGCTATCGTGGTGAAACCGACACCGTGGAAAAAATCGAAAAACGCGTCGAGTTCGATCTCGAGTACATCGAAAACTGGTCTGTCTGGTTCGACCTGTACATCCTTATGCGCACTGTGCCTGCAGTGCTATTCACTCGCGAGGCTTACTGATGAGCACGCTTATTCCCTGCATCATCGCCGGTGGCTCCGGCACCCGTCTGTGGCCGGTCTCGCGAGAAGCCATGCCCAAGCCGTTCATGCGCCTTCCCGACGGCCAGAGCCTGCTGCAGAAGACCTTCCTGCGGGCGGTCGGCCTGCCCGGAGTCGATCGCCTGCTGACGGTTACCAACCGGGAGGTGTACTTCCGCACGGTGGACGACTATCGCCAGTTAAACAAAGGCAATGCGCGTCTGGATTTCATCCTCGAGCCCTTCGGGCGTAATACCGCAGCGGCGGTTGCTGCCGCTGCGCTGCATGTCAGCCAGCTGTATGGCGATGACGCGCAGTTGCTGGTTTTGCCTGCTGATCACCTGATTACCAATGTCGAGGAATTCTCCAGAGCAGTGACGGCCGCGCAGAAGCTGGCCACTGAGGGTTGGATGGTGACGTTCGGCATCGTGCCGACCGCAGCGGAAACCGGTTTTGGCTATATCGAAAAAGGCCCGGCACTTGACGCCGATGCCTGTCAGGTCGCCCGTTTTGTCGAAAAACCCGATGCAGTCACCGCCCAGGGCTATGTGGACGGTGGTCTGCATTTCTGGAATGCCGGGATGTTCTGCATGCGTGCCGATGCCGTGCTTCAAGAGCTGCGTACTCACGCGCCTGACGTGCTGAATGCGGTCAGCAGTTGCCTGGCATCGAGCCCGCGCAAGGAAGGCAATCGTGAACTGCAAGTCGAGCTGGACAGCGAATCGTTTGCCCTGACCCCGGACATTTCCATCGACTACGCGCTGATGGAGCGCTCCGAAAAGGTCGCCGTAGTGCCCTGCCAGCTCGGCTGGAGTGATATCGGTTCCTGGCAGGCCGTGCGTGAGCTGTCTCCCGTCGACGCTCAAGGCAATTACTGCAATGGCGAAGCCGTGCTGCATGACGTCAGCAATTGCTACATCGACTCACCCAAACGTCTGGTGGGCGCTATTGGCCTCGACAACCTGATCATCATCGACACCCCCGACGCCTTGCTGATCGCAGACGGACGCCGCAGTCAGGACGTCAAGGTCATCGCTCAGGAGCTCAAGCGCCAGGGCCATGATGCCTACCGTCTGCACCGCACCGTCACGCGTCCGTGGGGCACCTACACGGTGCTCGAAGAAGGCAAGCGTTTCAAGATCAAGCGCATTGTGGTTCGCCCGCAGGCATCACTCTCATTGCAGATGCACCATCACCGCAGCGAGCACTGGATCGTGGTCAGCGGCATGGCCACCGTCACCAACGGCGAGCGTGAATTCATGCTTGATACCAACGAGTCGACGTTCATCAAACCGGGGTTCACGCACCGGCTGGTCAATCCGGGCGTCATCGACCTGGTGATGATCGAGGTGCAGAGCGGTGAGTACCTGGGCGAAGACGATATCGTGCGTTTCACCGATATTTACGGACGTGTTCCCGACAAGACTGTGAAGAGCTGATCCACGAGCGGCAAACGCCGCTTGATTCACTCGGTTTTCAATTGATAGCAACCGGAACAGGCAGTACCCGCCAACATGAATTTATTACCCGCAAGGGAGCCGTATTTGTGCTCGACAGGAGTTCAGGACCAATGAAAAGCATGATGCTGATCGCAAGCTTATTGCTGTTGAGTGCATGTAACACCCCGTCCAGGGTGGGCTTGCCGGATGACCGTGCGCAAATTGAAGCCGGTCAGGCGGCAGGTCGCGCACTGGCGGGCAAACCGCTGCCGCCGGAAAGAATCCGTCCTGGCGATACCCTGCGAATCGTGCGCAACAGTGGCGAGGCACCGTCGATTTCGGCGTTTACCGCCAACTCCATCTACGAGCTGACCCTGTTTCAGGTGCTCAACGACGGCACCTTTTCCTACCCTTACATCGGCACTGTCAAGGCTGCGGGCCTGACACTCCAGCAGTTGAATGACCTGCTGGAAAGCAAGCTGCAGAATGTCTACCGCGAGACGGCACTGACCATCAACATTTCCCAGTCACCGGGCAACACCGTGTTTGTCGGCGGCGCCGTACGTAACTCGGTAACGTTGCCGGTTAACGTTGCTACCAATCTCGATCAGGCGATTGTCGGCGCGGGCGGTGTGGCGCTGGATGCCGATGCCGGTCAGGTCGCGCTGCTGCGTCAGGAAGAAAACGGGCTCTACAAGACCTATTTCTTTGATTACAGCAAGTTTCTCTGGGCGGGCGGTGCGGGTGGCCCTACAGCGCCGGTACTGCTGAAACGTGGCGATATCGTGTTCGTTCCCAAATCATCGGTCGGCAACAAGGTTGACGGCGTATCCCTGTATTTCAACCAGCTGATCCCCTTCGCGAAGTCGATCGGCCTGGGCATGAACTACGAGCTGCGCAACAACAATTAATTGTCAGGGAAACAGACATGATCAACATCCGCTCATTCCGCGACCTGCTGCGCCTGCTGTTCATTTTCAAGCGCGAAGTCAGGATCACCGTGCTGGCGACCTTCGTCATCATCCTTCTGGGCGCGTTTCTGCTCCCCAACCGCTACGAGTCCACAGCTTTGCTGCTGGTCAAGCCCGGCCGTGACAGCAGCACTGTACCTATCGAGCTGTCCGACCGTCAGGCTATCGTTATACCGAGCGGCCTGCGTGATCCGCTGCTCGACGAAGAGCGCATGCTCAGCGGGCGGCCGATCATGCGTGCCGTGTCCGAAAAATACCTCGCCGAGCTGTCTATGGTGCCGCCTGAAACCGGCGTTCTGGCGTCGGTGAAAAACGGCCTCAAGGCAGTCGTCGGGGCAGTCGTCAACGGCGTACGCAACGTTCTGCAATTTATCGGTCTGGTGGAGCATCGCTCGCAGGCCGAACGCCTGGCCGAGGATCTGGAGAAAAACTTCAAGGTCAGCCACGAACCGGGCTCGTCGGTGATGGAGCTGAGATTTACCTGGAACGACCCGGACATCGCCCAGACCGTGCTCAGGACCTGGATCACCGAGTACCAGTTGCAACGCACAAAGACACTGGGCCGGGTCAGCCTGTACGCGTTCTATGAATCGGAAGTGAAAACGACCGGCGCGAACATCATCGAGTACAAGAAGCAAATCCAGAATTACCTGAACCAGTTGAGCGCAGTGAGCATTTCCCAGCGCCTGGCGGATACCTCGCAGGGGCTCAACGATCTGCGTACCGAGCGCAACAACACAACCCGTTCCATTGCGTCTACCAAGGCCGGCCTGGACCTGCTGAAAAAGCAGTTGGCAGAGCAGCCCAAGACAGTCTCGGCAGGTCGCGAACTGGCGTTGAACCCCAATCGCCAGGACTTGCAGAACCGCATCAATGGCAAGGAAGTGGAGCGTCAGGAAATGCTCCGCTCGTTCAAGGAAGAGGCGCCGCCAATCCGGGCGATCAATGAGGAGGTCAACAACCTCAAGAAGCTGCTCAAGGAACAGGAAGCCACCGTCCAGCGCTCTGAAAGCATCACTCCCAACCCCATCTACAACCGCATGCAGAACGTGTACGCCGATCAGCAGACCAGCTACGCGCGCCTGCAAACCCAGCTCGTTCAGCAAAATGCGCAGATCGCGCAGCTGGAAAGCGACCGCCAGCAGGCACTGAATCTGGAGCCGGAGCTTTCGCGCCTGCAGAACGAACTGGATGCGGCCGAGAAAAGCTATGCGCTGTACAAGGACAGCCTGGAAAAATCGCGTATTGACCGTGAGCTGGACAACAGCCAGATCAGCAATATCGCGACCATCGAAGACGCCACCTTCAACCCCAGCCGGGTGTTCCCGAAAAGCCTGCTGATGCTGTTTCTGGCATTCCCGCTGAGTATTGTGGTCGGTGCCGTGGCGCTTTACTTCTTCTACCTGCTGGACCAGCGCATCCACGACGGCGACAAGATCGAGAGCAGCTTCGGCGTCCCGGTCTGGACCAGTCTGCCCGACCTGGAACGTGCTCAGGAGCGCAGTGCAGCCTTCACCTCCAATTTGCACCGGGTATACGGCATTCTGCCGCTCGATCAGGTAGACGAGCGCGGCCTGACCATCGGCTTCACCTCGGTCAAGTCAGGCGCGGGCGTGTCGTTCGTGATCGAGCGGCTCAGCACCTTGCTGATCGAACAGGGTCATCAGGTCCGCACCGAAGGCCGCGGGCCGGCCAGTCCTGGCGAAATCGTGTTGATCAACGCTTCGGCACTTTCCGCCAATCAGGATGCTTTTGTGCTGCTACGCAAGGCTGACCTGATCGTGTTGGTGGTGCGTGCCGAAGACACCACCGTGCCGATGCTGGAAGACACCTTGAATAACCTCAACACCGCATTCAAGAAAGTCGACGGCATCATTATCAACCGCCGTCGTTTCGAGGTACCGGAGCAGGTACTTAACTTCCTCAAACGGATCGGGAGCCGAGGCTGATGCGCATTGCCCTGCTTGCGCCGCTGCCACCCGAGCAGAACGGCATCGCCGATTATGCCGGTCACCTGCGGCATGCGCTCGAAAGCCTCGGCCTGCAGGTCAGTACACCGCTGCTGGGTGTCGGCAACGATCCACGTGCCGCAGAACGGCGCGTGGCCGAAACGGACTGGAGCGAAATCGATCTGGTCCATGCCGAACTGGGCGGCGGACGGCTGGCAGAGTTTCAGGCCCTGCGTGCCTTGCGTCGACGCTTCCCGAAGCTGCCGTTGACCGCGACAGTGCACGATCCCGAGCGGCTGGTGTGGCGGCGCGAAAAACTGCCATGGCCCTTATCGATCGCCAGCGGCATGCGCTCACCGCTGCCGGAAATGGCGACGGTGCTGGCCGACCCGCTGTGCCTGCGTGAAGAACGGCAATTGGCGCAGCACATGACCCGTCTGGTGACACTGACCCAGGCGGGCAGCCAGAGCCTGCGTCAGCGCATGGGGCTGAAAACCGCACAGATGGCGGTGATCAGTCACGGCAACGTCGCCATCGCTCCCGCCCCGCTACCACCTCTGAAGCCATTGCGCCTGCTGTATTTCGGCTTCATTTATCGCGGCAAGGGAATCGAAGACCTGCTTGATGCGCTGGCCAGCGTTTTCACCGCGCAGCCTGCGTTGAGGTCGACCGTACGCCTGACCCTGGCAGGCGGCAGCGAGCCGGAAATGGCCTTCGGCCCGTCCGGCAGCTACCTGGAGCAACTGCGCCTGCGTATCCGCCAACTGGGCCTTGTCGATCTGATCGACTGGCAACTGGACCTGCCTGCCGAGCAGATCCCGCAGGTAATCCAGGCCCATCACGTGATGGTCCTGCCTTATCGCGAATCGAGCAAACTGAAGCTTCTGGGCAAACTGCGCGGCACCAGCGGCGCGCTGTCATGGGCGGTGGCGTGTGGCAGGGGCGTGATTACTTCTGATGCACGCTCGTTTGCCGAAGAAGTCTCGCACGGCAACGGCATGATTTATCCGCAAGGCGATGTGGACGGACTGGCAAAGGCTCTGACGCAAGCTTGCGCGGATCCGGAGCTGGTCAAAAAATGGGCCGAAAACGCCTCGCACATGGGCAAGGCCAGAGTCTGGAGCCACACCGCAGAGCATTTTCGGGATGTATTCCGCCAGGCGTGCGAGGAGAAGTGACATGCAGCGTCCATCCAGATTCCGGCAAATCGTCGCGAGCGCACTGCTCAGCGCAGCAATGACTGGCGCGGCCCAGGCAGCAACGGTCCTCAAGGCACCTCGCGAGGTGGTCTGGGCGGACTTTCTGGGCGTCAACGTGCAGTTTCAATATTTTGCGCCTGACATCTACCAACAACAGATGAGCCGCCTGGACGAACTGGGCCTCAACTGGGTGCGCCTGACCATTCACTGGCCGGTGATCGAGCCGCAAAAGGATCACTACGCACTGACCGAGCTGGATGCCGCCATGGCCGCAATCAAGGCGCACAGCTACAACACGGTGGCTTATCTGGTGGGCGCGGCACCTTTCGCCAGCAGCGCACCGGCCGGTGCGAAAAGCCGCGATCAGTATCCGCCCACGGATTTCAACGTATTTGCCGCACGCATGACCGCCCTGGCCCAGCGCTATCCACAGGTGAACAACTGGCAGGTCTGGAACGAGCCGAACATTGTCTGGCTGCCCAAGGAGGATCCGACCGCCTATGGACGCCTGCTGACCACCACTGCCAGCGCGATTCGCGCCGCCCTGCCGGACAAGACCATCGTCACTGCGGGCATGGCTTATTACAGTCAGATGCACAGTACCTCTGGCTACATGCTGCAGGCCCTGCTCGATAATGGCCTGGGCCAGCAGAACATCGTGGCGGCATACCATCCGTACTCCGAGTACCCCGAAGGCGATTCGCTACCGGACCGCGATTTTCTGGTGCGCGCCAATGCCATGAACCAGTTGCTGCACAGCAATGGCGTCAAGCAGGTGTGGGCCACTGAATGGGGCTGGTCAAGCTATGCAGGCCCAGTGGAGATGCAACATTTGATTGGCACTTCAGGTCAGGCCGACTACACCCTGCGCCGTCTGGCACTGATGAGTGCGATGGATTTTCAGCGCATCTTCCTGTTCAATCTCAGTGATCTGGATGAGCGCGCCTCGGCCCGCGATCAGGGTTACGGCCTGCTTGACCTGCAAGCCAGCCCCAAGCCGGTCTACACCGCACTGCAGAATTTTCTCAAGATCACCGGCCCGCGCCTGCAACCCGCCGAGCCGCCCGCAGTGAGCCGTGTACCGGACGATCTGTACGCAGTGCCGTGGACCCGTGACGATGGCACTCATCTACTGATGTTCTGGAGTGCGACCGGCACCTCGCTGAATTTCCCGAACATCACCGACGCGGTCGTGCATGACCCGCTGAGCGGCAGCCGCACTCCATTGTCCGCAAGCCAGGGTGTCACTCTGCTGCTGAAGCCGACTCTGCAAATTCTGGAATGGAAGCCCTGAGTATGCGAATTCTATGGACGCTCCCTTACCTGCCCTGGCCTACCACCAGCGGCGGCAAAACCCGGGAATACCATTTGCTGCGCAATCTGGCAGCCCGCGGCCATCGCATCACCCTGCTGGTGCAGTCCAAGAACGCGCTGGACGACAGCGCTCGTTCGGCACTGGAACCCTGGCTGGAGCGCTTGATCGTGATCGATCGACGCCCGCTGTTAAGCCTGCGCACGTTGCTGGCCGTGGCGTTTGCACCTGCGCCGATGCTCGCCAGCGTCAACGGCTACGCCCCGAAACTGGAAAAAGTCTTCGAGCAATTGCTTGAAGAGGACTGGGACATCATCCAGTTGCAGCACACCTATTTCTTTCAGCCATTCGAACGCGTACTCAAGCGTTCGGGCAAACCGTTCGTGCTGACCGAACATAATGTTGAATCAGACCTTGGCGCTGCCAGTTACGACCGCCTGCCACGCTGGGCCAATGCCTTCGCCGTGTATGACCGCTGGCGCTACCGGCGTTGGGAAACCCGGGTATTTCGCCAGACCGGCGAGTTGATCGCGGTCACCGAAGACGACGCCAAGGTGCTGTCGCGCTTGAGCGGCAGGGCCACGTCTTATGTCGTCAACAGCGTCGACTGCGCTTACTACGCCAGCGTTCATGCGGACCGAAACAGCCATCGCCTGCTGTTCATCGGCAACTACGAATATGGCCCCAATATCGATGCCATCGAATGGGCGCTGGACGAAATCATGCCGCTGGTCTGGGCTCAGGCACCTGCTGTGCGCTTTGCCATCGGCGGCTTCGGGCTGCCTGAAGCCTGGCGTGAACGCTGGCCTGACCCGCGTATCGAATGGCTGGGTTTCGTACCTGACCTGCGCGTCTTGCAGGCCAGTGCCTCAATGTTCTTCGCGCCCCTGCGCCAGGGCGGCGGCTCCAAGCTCAAGACGCTGGAAGCCATGGCCGCCGGACTGCCGGTAGTCACTACCGCGCAAGGCGTTTCCGGGTTGTCGGTCACCAATGGCGAACATTACCTGGGCAGCGAAGACGCGTCCGGGCTGGCAACCCTGATCGTTGAATACACCGATAAACCGTTACGGCTCGACCAGATTGGCGAAGCCGGCCGCGTTTATGTGCGTGCCCGGCACGACTGGTCCGTTTCGGCCGCCCAGCTGGAAGTGATCTACACCCGCTTTTCGCTCCCCAAGCAAGGATCGCGCTCATGCGTATAGGACTCGACTACCGCGCGGCAGCCGGTTACCCCATCAGCGGCATCGGTCGCCAGAATTTCGCGCTGGAACAGGCGTTTCGTGAACATCCGGACGTGCAATTGCAGCTGTTCGGCGTGGCCCCCTACGATCATCCGGTACGCCGTTTGATGCACACCCCACGCTGGGCGGCACCACTGGACTCGGTTCATCGCCTGCCGGATCGCTTGCGCTTCGAAGGCATGTTCCTGCCGGGCGCCCTGCGTGATGCCGGGGTGCAGATCTACTTCGCCAACATCAACATGGGCCTGCCGCTGGGGCGCAAACCGGCTGACATGCGCTACGTATTACAGCTGCACGATCTGTTTCAGATCACTCAGCACAACAGTCACGGCTCACGACTGAAAGCCAGGATTTACCGGCTGACCGACTACCTGTCGATTGCCTGGTCGCTGAAAGTGGCCGACCAGATCTGGGTGCCGTCGCAATTCACTGCCAACGAAGTCGCGCGCCTGTTTCCCAGGGTCAAAGGCAAGCTGCGCGTGGTGCCGTTGCTGGTAGAAGGTTTCAAGGGTGAGCCGGCTGATATCAGCCAACTGCGAATGCCCCTGCGTTACTGGCTATGCGTGGGCACACGCGAACCGCGCAAGAACATCAAGTGGTTCGTGGATGCCTGGCAGACCGCACGCATGCAATTTGTCGACACCCCGGAACTGGTACTGGTCGGTGGCGACGATCCGCTGACCGAAGCCCAGCGCCAGTTACCGGGCCTGCACGTGCTCAGCGGCCTGAGCGATGCAGAACTGCACGCGGTCTACCAAAGTGCCGAGCGACTCTGGCAGCCGTCCAGAAGCGAAGGCTTCGGGCTACCGGTGATCGAAGCACTGAACACAGGCACGCCGGTTGCCGTGGCCACCGGCTCTTCGCTGGATGAAATCGCTCCGCCCGACAGCCCGCGCTTTTCACCTGTCGACAGTGGCAACCTGATCAGACTGATGGGCACGTTGTCGCATGCGCCCGGAGAGGACCCCGCAGTTGCCAGGGAATGGACAGAGCGCTACCAGTTGAAAGCCTTTTGCGAACGCGTGCACGCGACGCTGGAGGAATTGCGCTGATGCCACTGGCCTTACCCCTGGGGCTGATGTTCAGCCTGATATTCGGTGTGATGATCTGCATGCTGCCTGCACCGTTCGTCGTGGCGGCAGCAATCGGTCTGGCAGCGGCGGCCACGATCATTCGCCGCCCGGTCCGTGGGCTCGTGCTGTTCTGCCTGATCGGGACCTTCCTGCCCTACTCTACAATTCAGATTGGCGTTCGTACCACGGTGTCCGAAGCGCTGATCATGCTGACCTGGGCCAGCTACCTGCTGCATGCAGTCTTTCAGGAACGCAAGACTGTGCCCAAAATGCTGAGCACCGAAAAACTGCTGGTGGCATTGATGCTGTTCAGTGCGTTCCCGTTTCTGGTCGGCCAGTTGACCGTCGTCGCCGACGGCAACGGCCCGATCAACTGGGTTCGCTGGCTGTTCAACCTGTCTATCCTGTTTCTGGTACCGCGCTTGCTGACTGACCTCAAGACCCTGGAAAAGGCGGTCATGGCGCTGCTCGGCGGGACTTTGCTGCTTTTGGTGCTGTCGATCTCGGTGTATGTGACCAAAGGCTCGGCAACTGCCATCATTCCGATCCTCGGCAGCCTGGGCTACAGCGGTGCAGACATCTTGAGCGAGAGCCTGCTTTCGCTTGCCAGCCGCATGGGCTCACCGTGGATGCACCCCAACGTGGCAGGCGGTGCCCTGGCCATGTTGCTGCCGCTGGCGTTCTGCTTCGGCATGACGCGCACCGGCTCGGCGCGCAGGCTGGGCCTGACGGTGGCGGCACTGGGTGCCATCGGTCTGTTGCTGACCGGCTCACGCGGCGCGCTGCTGAGCCTGATCGCCGTGATGCTGTTGATGGCCAGGCGACGCATTCCGCATCTGGGACGGCTGTTGATGGGCGGGCTGGTCGCCGGTATTTTCCTGCTGGCATTCTACCCGCCGCTGCAGGACCGACTGATGGGGTTGTTCACCTCCGACGACGCCAGTACCGCGATTCGCTTCCTGGAATACAGTCATTTTCCCGACGCAGTCGCCACCTTCCCGTTCGGCATCGGCTTCAAGGTCGACCCGCCGGTACTGGGCTATACAAAATTCGGTATTTCCAACCTGTGGCTGAACTTCATCTACAAGATCGGCCTGCCGGGCATGTTGCTGTTCATCGCCGTGACCATCAGTTGGTGGAAAGAAGTTCGCCCAGGCAGCGACCGGGTAGTGCTGACTCGGGAAAACGCCATTGCGCTGGGCTGCACCACAGGCGTGCTGTCTGCTTTGTTCAGCGGCCTGTTTGACCACTACTTCAGTTTCACCAGCGTGCTGGTTGCCTTGTTCTGGCTATTTGTCGGCATCAGCCTGCACGAAACCAGACGCCTGCGCGCCAGGACCACGACGCCTCCTCAACACCCTGACGCCTCACCCGAGCCGGGAGCCTCCTCATGAAACACCGCATGATGCATTCTCATAATCTCAGAGAGGCACTGCCCGACTACGCGCGCAAGATGGCGGTGCCGCTCGAAGAGCTGGAAGCCGCCTACCAGTGGATGCTGGACAACGAAGTGTGTTTTGAAACACGTATCAAGGATCGAACCCTGTCGTTCATCTGCTACCTGAATATCGAACCAAGAATCGAAAACCCGCTGGCGCGGCGCTTCTACAAGCTGCTGTCCAGCGAAACCCTGGGCGCGCTGATTCCTCTGTACGGAATCAACTGGCCGACCCTGCGTGACCGCATGTTGCGGACCTGGGAACAGGCTTACAACATCCTGATCTGCAAGATCCCCAGCCATACCCTGCGCCTGCTGTGGTTGCGCATCGGTGGAGCGAAAATCGGCAAGGGTTCGACGGTGTGGCGCAATACCGAGGTGCTGGGCGTCGACAGCCTGCGCATCGGCAACGACACCACCGTGGGCTGGCACTGCCAGCTTGACGCCCGTGGCGGGCTGGTGATTGGCGATCACGTCACCATCGCTTCACATGTGCTGATTATCGCGGGTGGACACGACCTCGCCGAGCCCGAATTCTGGGCGGTCGGCGGGCCGGTGTTCATCGGCGACTACGCATGGATCTGCAGCCGCGCGCTGCTCTCGTTCGGTGCAGACATCGGCGAAGGCGCGGTAGTGGGCGGCAACAGTGTGGTATCCAAACCTGTCGCGCCATATGCGATCGTCAGCGGGCCGAATGCCGAGGTCAAGGGTGAGCGCGCCCGCGGCCTCAAGTACAAGGTGGGCGGCAAAGGCCTGTTCACCCTGTTTCACTGATCGGCAGGGCGCGCGATGCTGGGCTCGACACTTTGGCTGACACTGGCCACCCTCACCGGCCTGGCAGCCGGTTTTGCCCGTGAATGGCTGTTGGTGGCAGCCTGGGGTGCCGGCAGTCAGAGCGATGCCTTTCTGGTCTCGATGTTTTTGCCCGAAGCGCTGCGCATGTCACTGGCCGCGGGGCTGCTCAGCGCTGCCGCCCTGCCCCTTTATCAGCAACGTCCGGCTGACCGGCAACAACGCTGGCTGGGCTGCATGGCACCGCGTTTGTTATTGACCGGGGTGGCATTGAGCGCAGTGCTGGCGATCGGTGCAGGGTTTCTGGTGCGTCTTATCGGTCCAGGGCTGGACGCCGACGGCTATGCACAGGCAGCCAGCGGCCTGCGCTGGCTGGCCTGGTGCGCGCCCGGTTTCATGCTCCACGCGCTGTTTTGCATACCTTTGCAGGCCCGTTCGCGCTTCGTGCTGGCCGGGCTCGGCTCGCTGCTGTTCAACCTGCCGCCCGTTATCTACCTCGCCACGTTCAGCCACGCCGCAACATCGACCGGGCTAGCCAGCGCGTGCGTACTGGGCAGCGTGCTGATGCCGGGCGTGTTGTTGCCTGCCCTGTATCGTTCGGGATGGCGACCCTGGCAGTGGCAATCAGAAGCCGGTGCCGTGCGCGAACTGCTGCAACGCATCGGTCCACTGCTGAGCAGCAACCTGGCCAGCCAGGGCCTTGCCTTGCTTGAGCGAATGGTCGCGTCGTTGCTCGGTGAAGGCGCGGTAACCTGGGTCAATCTGGCGCGCAAACTGATCAACCTGCCGCTCATTGCATTGATGAGCCTGAACCAGGTACTGCTCGGACTGATGAGCGGCAGCGCGGGCGAGCAGCGTTTGTCGCTACTCAGACGCGGGCTGGGCAGCGCCACATTACTGACCCTGCCGGCCGTAGCCGGGCTGATCGGTGCGGCCGGTGCGCTGGTGACCCTGTTGCTGCCCAATCAGAGCCATGAGGGTCCGTTGCCTGAGCTGCTGGCCTGGTTTGCCGTGCCGCTGATGTTTGGTGCCTGGAACGCCTTGCTGGCGCGCTACGCCTACGCCGCCGGTGACACGCGCCTGCCGCTCAACTGCGAGTTGATCGGCAGTCTGTGTAACGCGCTGCTGCTGGCGACGCTGCCCTTTGTCTTCGGCCTGACCGGTATCGCCATCGCGGCGCTGGGCGGCGCGCTGGTCACAGGCGTGCTGCTGATGCGCCGTCAGGCGTTGCTCGGCGTTTTGCCGTGGCGCAGTCACTGGCTGCTGGCCAGCCTGCTGATGATCTTCGCCGCCCTGCTCCTGCACCCGCTTCACGACACCTGGCTGCAATTGGGCCTGAGCTGTGTTTACGGCGCTTTGCTGCTGCTCGGGCTGGCGTTGTGGCTCAAACCATGGCGCAACGTGCCTGCCTGATCGGCAGACTGCCGACAGGCCTCCCTGAACCGCTCCAGGCTCGGTGAGACGAACTTGTCGCGGTGAGTGATCATGAAGAACCGACGATTGAGCGGCGGCAGCGGGCTGGCGAGCGTGCGCAATTGCCCGCTCAGCAGCAGATCAGCGACGATACGACGAGACAGACAACTGATGCCAATGCCTTGAGCGAGGGTGCGCATTATTGCTTCAGAACTGCCTACCTGGCGCATGTCCTGCAGATCGTGCAAATGCCTGAGCAACAAGTGCTCGACCTCCTCCCGGGTCCCCGAACCCTGCTCACGCAACAGCCATTCAGCGTTTTGCAGCTCCCCCAGTGAAACCTGCTGTTGTCGAGCCAACGGATGAGCGCTGCCGGCAACAATGACCATTTCATCGACCAGCCATGGCTCGGCGATCAGCTCTGGCAGATGGCACGGTGCCTCGATGAGGCCCATATCGATTTCAAACTGCGCGACCTTGCGAGCAATCAGTGTGCTGTTGCCGATGTCCACATCGACTCGCAGCAGAGGCGTCGAACTGCGCAGTGCGCCGACTATCTGCGGCACGACGTAATTGCCAATGGTGCTGCTACTGCCGATTCGCAGGCGAGCATTCAAGGTCGCGCCCGGCAATAGAAAGCTGTCTTCGATCTGCTGGGCATTTTCCAGCATCTTCATGGCACGTGGCAGCAATGTCTGGCCGTTATCGTTGAGGACCAGCCGCTTGCCCACCCGGTCGAACAGCCGGGTGCCCAGCGCACTTTCCAGCTCGTTCAATGCCGCACTGGTAGCCGACTGGGACAAAGACAAGGCATGACCCGCGCTGGTGGTACTGCCACAGCGGGTGATTGCGCAAAAAATCTGTAATTGACGCAGGTTGAGTCTCAAGACTGAACTCCGTAGCCGGGCAAACCTACCTGAAAATCAGGTAACAAGAAGATAGATTACCCGTTTAGAAGATTTTCTGTGACTGCGTAGACTGAAACCTGTTCCCCATTCAGCAGCAGGATACGGCCATGAGCAGGTTCGCTATTATCAACAAGGGCAACGCGCCTCTCGCAGCGCTGACGAGCCCGCTGGAGGCCGTTCGACAGTTCACCCCCAATTGGTTCGCAGTGACTATGGGCACCGGAATTTTGTCACTGGCACTGGCGCAACTGCCGGGGGACATTGCTGCATTGCGCACGCTGGGTGAAGCGTTATGGTTCCTGAACATCGGCCTGTTCACCCTCTTCAGCGTTATGTACGCCAGTCGCTGGCTGCTGTTTTTCGACGAGGCGCGTCAGGTGTTCGGGCACTCCACCGTATCGATGTTCTTCGGCACCATTCCCATGGGGCTGGCAACTGTCATCAGCGGCCTGTTGGTGTATGGCCCGGCGCGCTGGGGCACTGCCATCGTGCCGCTGGCCGAAGCATTGTGGTGGCTGGATGTAGCAATGGCCCTGGCGTGTGGCGTGTTGATTCCGTTCATGATGTTTACCCGTCAGGAACACAGTATCGAGAAGATGACCGCTGTCTGGCTGTTGCCAGTGGTGGCAGCAGAAGTTGCAGCAGCCTGCGGCGGACTGCTGACCCCGCACCTCGCAGCCGCTGATTCGCAGTTCACCGTGCTGATCACCAGCTACGTGTTGTGGGCCTACTCGGTACCGGTGGCATTGAGCATTCTGGTGATTCTGCTGTTGCGTCTGGCATTGCACAAACTGCCTCATGAAAGCATGGCGGCGTCGAGCTGGCTGGCACTTGGCCCTATCGGCACAGGCGCATTGGGCATGCTGGTGATGGGCAACGAGGCCCCGGTCATCTTTGCCGCCCACGGCCTGGCGTCGCTCGGCACGGTGGTGGCTGGCATCGGTGTGATGGTCGGTACGCTGTTCTGGGGGCTGGGGCTATGGTGGTTGGCGCTGGCTGTATTGATCACCGCGCGTTACTTCAAGCAGGGTATCGAATTCAATCTGGGCTGGTGGGCATTCACCTTCCCGCTCGGCGTGTATGCGCTGGCGACGCTCAAACTCGGCGCTAGCCTGCACCTGAGCTTTTTCGACGTGTTTGGTACCGGGCTCGTCGCGCTGCTGGCACTGATGTGGTCGGTGGTGTCGGCACGTACTCTGGCAGGCGCCTACCGGGGACATCTGTTCGTCTCGCCCTGCATCGCTTCGAGCCAATGTGTCCGCCGGTAATTTCCCTTGAACTTACCTCGCGGACGAAGCGCCTGAGAGAAACATCTTCAGGACAAAGAGCACTCATGCATACCTCAGAATTTTCCGGTAACTACGGCTCTCGCGATGAAAACATCGTTATCAATTCGTATACCACGGTGTTGCGCAGGAACGGCGTTCCCCATGACTTGTTCGCCACCTACTGGCGCGATGTCCACGGCCCTTTGTGCGCCAGGCTTGAGGGCCTTGGCTGGTATGTGCAGCATCACCTGACGCGTGAAAAGGATGGTCATTTATGGCCGCTGATCGAAGGCGTCACGCCACTGCCGGGCTACGTGCTGGATGGCGGTGTGGAGATCGGCTTTCTATCCGCCGAAAGTCAGCAACAATTCAAGGACGCCAGCGCTCTGCTGTTCTCCGACGAGCAGAACATGTTTGAGCAAACCATTGCTTACGACGTGCCGGATGGCTCCAGCACACTGGTGGATCGCCTGCCCGATCCGATCCCCAACGAAACAGCCACGCTGGACAAAATGCACCTGCATTTCCATCTCGCCAGCGATGACCTGCCCGCCGCCCGCAAGGCCATTGAAAAGCTCGCGAATGAAATGGCCGGTGCCGATGCCGTACTCAAACTGCGCCTGCACCTCGCGCAACCCTACGACAACGCGCAGCCGGCACCTCCTGCGCCCGACGTTGATCACAAGGTCGAGGCGTCACGCCTGAACATCATCATGATGGAACTGGTGTTCGAATCGGCCTGGGCCCGTCGAACCTATTACGCCAGCGAGCACTTCAAGGCCATCACTCAAGGGATCAGCGAGCACGTGCGTTACATCACGCCGTTTGGCGTCAGCGGTGTCTATACCTACGTGCGCGACGCGGTCATGACCACCGCAGGCATACGTGGCAGCAGACAGGCCGAGCTGATCCGCCAACTGGGTGCGACCAATCAGACCCGGCCCGAGATCGAGCGCCTGTTTGGCGCGGCGCCCTGAAGGGCTTTTGAGCTGACAGTTATCTCATCCTGCACGCTTCGAAATCGTGCTTTACTCAAAAAAATGGAATCGGGTGACGCCTGTGAAAGCTCTGACGACTCGTGAGGTGTATCAGCAACTGCGGGATGCTGCGATGGGCACACGGTCGTTGAGGCTTATCGGCACAACCTCCGGCTCCGGGCTGCAAAAGGTCGATATCGACGGCTGGCTGCTGACGCTGGAAATAACCGATGGCAGCCCGACGCGCTGTCGGTCGTGCTGCTGTCCGCAAGGCCGGGAGGGCTCGTTTGAAAGCTGGCTGCGCACCGACCCGGTCAGTTTGCTCAGTGGCTGGGAGCATGCGCAGATCGAGCGGTTGTTGAGTGAGGCGGCCGATCAGGTCCGGGGGCAGTCACCTGAGCCTCAATGACAGTTCCTGCAACGCATCCGTTATTAATGGCTGAGTACCGCAGGTTCGAAAACGGGCGTCGGGCATGCCTATGCGCACTTGAGTCACGACAGTTTGGCAGAGGTACCCCTCGTTCCTCACGCACCGCTTGGGAATGCAGTTCGTGACGCTCTGCGTCATACGGCGGTTCTGTTATTTCAGGTGGATTGAGGTTCGGCTCAGGTCACCTTTTCGCCCCTCGGCGACTCACTTTGAGGGACCAAAGTGAGCAAAGTCCCCGCTCCTGTTTCCGGCCCGACTTCGTCGGGTTCCTTCGCCCTGGCACTGATCCGGGGGTCGCCGCAACGGACCATCCATGGTCCGGTGCGGCTAGCCTGGCGTCCTGCCAGGCTACCCCCGGATCAGCGCCAGGACTCAGCCGTCACTAACGTCGCACTCTGCGTCGTCAGTGCCATCGTGATTGAAAAGCGCTTAGAGCAATCCGGTTAAAGGCACGATTCAGATATGACTATCGTGCCGCTCTGCGTCACACGCCGGTTCTGTGGTGTAAGGTGAATTGGGGCTCGACTCAGGTCACCTTTTCGCCCCTCGGCGAGTTACTTCGATAACGTCGCACTCTGTGTCTTCAGTGCCATGGTGATTGAAAAGCGCTTTGCCTGGACTCGGCCCATTGCTGAATCGATTAACTAGGCGTTAAATAGCTGTTCAAACGATATGCAGCACCATAATTCCAATAATTACAGAAGGACCACCACCATGAAATCCCTTCCCCTGCTCGTGGGCCTCGGTGCCCTCACAGCCGCTTCCAGTGTGTTTGCCTGGGATTACGTGCTGCTCGACACCGACAAGGCTGCGCAGAATCAGCAGATCACCAGTCAACAACTGGGCGTCAAGACCGACAAGCCGTTCACTGTCACGATGCGAACCCTGCACGGCGGTCGTCAGGAAGGCGTGAGCATCATTGATATCGATAACGGCACAATGAAGATTTCGGTGGTGCCTACCCGCGGCATGAATGTGCTGCAGGCATCGGTGGGTGAGGTACGCATGGGTTGGGATTCGCCGGTCAAGGATGTAGTCAATCCGGCGTTTATCGAACTCAATGGCCGCGGCGGGCTGGGCTGGCTGGAGGGTTTCAACGAACTGGTGACCCGTTGCGGATACGAGTGGGTGGGCCACCCGGGCATGGACAATGGCGAACTGCTGACCCTGCATGGTCGCGCTGCCAACATTCCGGCCAGCAAAGTGACGCTGCAGATCGACGAAAAGCCGCCTTACGCGATCCGCCTCAAGGGTGAATTGAAGGAGCAGGCGTTCAAGAAGGTCGACTTTTCAGTGCAAACCGAACTGGTCACCGAGCCAGGCAGCACGAGCTTTTCGCTCAACGATACGCTGACCAACAATGGCGATTATCCGAAAGAATACCAGGCGCTGTACCACAGTAACTTCAGCACACCGTTCCTCGAGCAAGGGGCGCGCTTCGAAGCACCGGTCAAGCAGGTTTCACCGTTCAACGAGAAAGCCAAGGGTGATCTGGGCGATTGGCAGACCTACCGTGCGCCGACGCCGGATTACGACGAAACGGTCTACAACGTCGTGCCTTATGGCGATGCCAAGGGCGATACGCTGACCGTGCTGCACAACAAGGCTGGCAGCCTGGGCGTGTCGGTCGGTTTCAATACCAGGCAGTTGCCGGTGTTCTCGCTGTGGAAAAACACTGACACCAAAGGTCAGGGTTACGTGACCGGGCTGGAACCGGGCACCAGCTTCTCCTACAACCGCCGCTTCCAGCGTCCGCTGAATCTGGTACCGACCATAGCACCCAAAGAGCAACGTCAGTTCCAGATCAGCTACAGCCTGCTGGCTGACAAGGGCGCGGTCGACAAGGCGCTTGGCCAGGTCAAGAGCATTCAGGACGGTCGCGAGACTGAGGTGCGCAAAGAGCCGCTGGTGGATCTGACCAAGGAGCAATGATCCTCATCTGACGTTTCTCCAACGCAGCGGTGAAACAGGGCCGGATGTCGACGCAAGCCATTGTGTCGGTATCCGGCCCTGCTTGTTCCTGAGGTAAAAAATTCTCACAACACTTGAGGGTTTCGCCTGTCTACACCCTCTCACCCTTCGAAGACGAGCATGCACATGAAAATCCTGATGGTTTTGACATCCCATGACCAACTGGGCGACACCGGCAAGAAAACCGGTTTCTGGCTCGAAGAGTTCGTCGCTCCGTATTACGCATTCAAAGAGGCCGGGGCCGACGTTACGCTGGTCTCTCCGAAAGGCGGTCAACCACCGCTGGACCCGAAAAGCGATGAGCCTGACGCTCAGACCGACGACACCAAGCGCTTCTCCAAAGATGCAGATGCGCAGAAAGCGCTCGCCAATACGGGCCTTCTGTCTGGCGTCAATGCGGCCGATTTCGATGCCGTGTTCTACCCGGGCGGTCACGGCCCGCTGTGGGACCTGGCTGAAGACAAGGACTCCATCGCGCTGATCGAGGCCTTTGCCAATGCAGACAAGCCACACGGGATGGTCTGCCACGCACCTGGCGTATTGCGTCACGTAAAGTCGCCGGACGGCCAACCGCTGGTCAAGGACCGCCGTGTCACAGGCTTCACCAACAGTGAAGAAGAAGCGGTCGGCCTGACCAATGTCGTGCCTTTTCTGGTCGAAGACACGCTCAAGCAACTGGGCGGTGACTATTCCAAGGGCGACGACTGGGGCGTCTACGTGCTGACCGATGGCAAGCTGGTAACTGGCCAGAACCCGGCCAGCTCTGCGCAGGCGGCCAAAGACTTGATCACTCTGTTGAGCTGATCGATGTGCGCGGTTCAGCGTCCGACGCTAACAGCACCGGACAATGAACCGCGCGTCATTTAAATCGAATCTTGCACCCGCCACACTGACCAATCACCACACCCCCCGACAAAAAGGAATACGGTCATGGCAGATGAATCCAAACGCGAAGACCTCGAGCACAAACCGGAAAACGCCGGCAAGGTGGGCGAGAAGAACAAACAGCTCAATCAACAGGGCGAGCAACCGCGGCCTGGTACTTCGCCAGACCCGCAGAAAGACAAGTCTGGCAACTGACCACGCGTCAGAGCAGACCGCGCTCGGCGCAGACCTTCACGACTTGCTCACGCAGCCAGCCACTGGCCTCGTCCTGATCGGCCTGAGCGCTCCACAGCATGTCCAGACTGAAACCAGGCAGATCCGGCGGCAGCTCGAACACGGCAATCCATGGCTCATTGCCCAGCAGGGTCTGAATGCGCCTTGGCAGCACCAGAATGAAATCTGTGCCCTCGAGCAATTGCAACGCCGCGCGGTAGCTGTTCGCGCGCGCGACAATGTTGCGCTCCAGCCCCTGACGTTGCAGCCAGCCATCGACCATGTTGGTGTCGGACGTCCATGGCGTCGGGTACACATGGCGATGCCCGATGAAGGTCTGAATGTCGATCAGGGCGCTGAGCGGCGCGAACCGGGCGTCCATGACGCAGACCAGGTCATCTTCGAGCAACACTTGTGAAACCAGGCCGTCCGGGACTCGGTGAAAGCCCGGTCCGAAGCACAGGGCGAGGTCAAAACGACCATCGTTCAATTGCTCGGCGGGTAACTGCTTCTCAAGCTTCTGCACATTGACCGTTACCGAAAATCCAGCGGCGACAAAGTCGCGCATCAGGTGCGGCAATACCAGCAGTTCAAAATACTCGGGGGCACATACCGTGAAAGTGGTTTGCCTGCGGGTCGGATCAAACAGGCCCAGGCCGTCGTGACACAAATTGACCGACTCGAGAATCTGCTGCACATGGGCGTGCATGGCCAATGCCTTGCGGGTCGGACGCATGCCATTGCGGGTGCAGATGAACAGATCGTCTTCGAAGTTGGCGCGCAGCTTTTTCAGGCAGTAGCTAACCGTTGACTGACTGACATGCAGCGCATCTGCGACCAGGGTCAGGTTGCGCTGTTCATACACCGAGACAAAGACCATCAGGTCCTGCATGTCCAGCTTTCTCAGGGCATTACTGTTGAGCATTGAGGCATCTCGCTGGCGCTGCGACCGGACGATCAGGTCCACGCGGACAAGATAGCATCAAAATGCAATCATGCCGCCCCCTCGCCAATAATGACCGGTTTGACGCCGGCGCTGCGCAGGTGCTCAGCATAACGTCGGGGATCGAGCCGCACCACCATCAACAGCATGATCGCGACCAACGCCATCAGTGACCACCATGCGCCTGCAAAGCTGCCCGTCAGGTCGCGGATTATTCCGGCAAACAGCGGCGACAGGCTGGCAATCAGATAACCCACGCCCTGCACGAATGCGGTCAGGCCGCCTGCCTGTCGAGGATCATCGGCATGGTCCATAGACACAATCAGGCTCATCGGAAACAAACCGCCGATACCCAACCCCAGCAAACAGGTCCACAGCAGGCCCAGCCGCTGCGGCAGCAGAATCAGCCCGGCAAAACCGATCATCATCAACACCAGCAGCATCGCCAGCGCTACGCGTTTATCGCGACTGCGGTTAGCCAGCGCCGGAACCAGCAGACCCGATACGACCTCCATCAGGGTCAGAAAGCCCAGCAACAGACCGGCATCCTGCTCGCTCCAGCCGTTCTCCAGGTAATAAGGCGCAAGCCAGGCCAGTACGCAGGTATAGGACGCAGTACCGAGGCCGAAGAAAACTCCCAGCATCCAGGCCCGAGGTATATGGAAAAAAGCCTGCCGGGGCCCGGCAGCGTTTGAAGTGTCGACCTGTAACACGCGCCGCTGGGCGAACCAGACGCACACTGCCAACAGTGCCAGAAGCGACCACACCGCCAGACCAGCGCGCCAACTGCCGCTGCTGCTCATCACCAATGGGCTGAATGATGCGGCAAGGGCCGCGCCACCCATGATCGCGGTTACGTACAGGCCCATGCACAATGAGACGTTGGCCTTGAAACGCGATTTGATCAATGCGGGCATCAGCGCCTGAATCAAGGCAATGCCAAGACCTGCCAGCACAGCGCTGAAAATCAGTTCGACAGCAGAATCGAGAACCAGACGCGCCAGGGTTGCCAGGCCGATAAGCACCAGTGAAAGCAGGATGCTGCGATGCGTCCCCAGGTAACGCGCGATGCCGATGCCGAAAAACATCGCCAGCCCCATGGCCATGATCGGCAGCATGGTCAGCAATGACGCCATCCCGAAGCCCAGCGGCACCTCCAGACGAATCGCCGCAAGCAACGGACCGACCGCTGCCATCGATGGGCGCAGGTTGAGCGCCACCAGTACGATACTGACCATCAACCCCATATTCCGAACCGCCAAGCTACGCACCTGCATACCGTCACCATTAATTTCGATGATCAGGATTAGGCCGGGCGCGTGCTCATATGACAAATCAAAATCTGGGTGCTGCTATTTAAAAATCAGTTCAGCAATGGCGCGGGCAGTTTCAGGCATTTTGCCGAGGGCATTTGCAGTTCGTTACTCGGCCGTGCTGCTCGGGCTCGGGTTCAGGCTCGGCAACTTCATCGACGCCCAGCCACCATGTCAAACCGCGACACGGGTATTGCACATAGAACGGCTGGCCCATCATCGGCGTGGTGATCGAAACATTCTGCTCCCAGGCCAGCGCCAGGATACGATCGAACGGTTCGTGCCAGGCGTGCATCGACAGGTCGAAGGTGCCGTTGTGAATCGGCAGCAACCAGCGACCACGCAGGTCCAGATGCGCCTGCAGCGTCTGCTCGGGTTGCATGTGCACATGCGGCCATTCGACGTTATAGGCCCCGGTTTCCATCAGCGTCAGGTCAAACGGCCCGTATTGCTCGCCGATGGTCTTGAAGCCATCGAAATAGCCGCTGTCGCCACTGAAAAAGATCCGCTGATCGCCGTCGATTATCACCCAGGACGCCCACAGGGTACGGTTGCTGTCGAGCAGCGTACGCCCGGAAAAATGCTGCGAAGGCGTAGCGACGAACTCGATGCCCGCCACTTCGGTGGACTGCCACCAGTCCAGTTGGCGGACCTTGTGCGCGGGTACGCCCCATTCAATCAGCGTATCGCCTACACCAAGTGGTGCCAGAAAATGCTCGGTCTTGTCGGTCAGCGCCTTGATCGCCATACGATCCAGATGGTCGTAGTGGTTGTGCGAAAGAATCACTGCCTTGATCGGTGGCAACTCTTCGAGGCTGATCGGCGGCTGATGAAAGCGCTGCGGCCCCGCCCACTGCACCGGCGACGCGCGCTCGGCAAACACGGGATCAGTCAGCCAGAACTGGTCGCGTAATTTGAGCAGGACCGTCGAATGCCCGAGGCGATACACCGTGTTGTTGGGCGCTGCCAGCAACTGCTGACGCGACAGCGGCTGCACCGGAATTTCGCCTGCGGGGCGCGTGTCCTTGGGCTTATTGAATGCCTGATCCCAGAAAATGCGGAGTGTTCGCAGCAGACTCGCCGGTTTCATCGTCGCGTGATTCCGATATCGCCCCTCATGACGGGACAGGACAGGCAGTGAAGAAGCATCCTTTTTCTGATGTGTCGAGGCCATGGTTTGCTGACTCCTGGGAACAGGTTGAGGCTCCAGCCGTGCATACTTTGTACGTGATCCCGTTGCAGGATGCTCGATGAAAGATATGTAACAGTGTTTTACACTACACGGTGTAGTTTTAAGCTTGCGTGATTCTTGGCGACAAGTAAACTGCTGAGTGTAACTTTCTCTAAACGTCCGTTTGAAGCGAACCTATGACCGCACCCATGCGCCTCACCGATCAGAAACGCGAATCCATCGTCCAGGCAGCTATTGCCGAATTTGGCGATCGTGGTTTCGAGGTCACCAGCATGGACCGCATCGCTGCTCGGGCCGAGGTGTCCAAACGCACGGTCTACAACCATTTCCCCAGCAAGGAGGAGCTGTTCGCCGAGATGCTGCAGCGTCTGTGGAGCTGTGCCCCGCCGCAATCGGAAGTGATTTATCACCCCAATGTCAGTCTGCGCGAGCAACTTCGAGACCTGCTGTGGGGGAAGATGCGCAACCTCACCAACAGTAATTTTCTCGACCTGGCGCGCGTCGTGGTGGGCGCTACCATTCACTCGCCCGAGCGTGCTCAAGTGTGGATGGCCCGTATCAATGAGCGCGAAGAAACCTTCAGCGCGTGGATCCGGGCGGCCCAGAAAGGCGGTCGCCTGAAGCCTGTCGACCCCGGTTTTGCAGCGACGCAGATGCACGCGTTGCTCAAGTCGTTCGCATTCTGGCCACAGGTAACCTTCAATGCCGCACTGCTCAACCCTCAGGAGCAAAGTGATGTGATCGAGTCGGCGTTGAACATGTTTCTGGGCTGGTACGAAGTGACTCCCTGAGGCTTCTGATCCGGTTTTTCAGTCGAGTACTACGCCCCGGCACTCGCCAAAGCCAATCGACACCTGCCCTTCCCGATGACAACGGGCACGCAGGATGACCTCGTCGCCAGCTTCCAGGAATATGCGTTTTTCACCGTTGGGTAACGCCACTGACTGCTTGCCGCCTGCGGTCATCTCCAGCAGGCTGCCGTACTGACCTGTCTGAGGGCCGGACAGCGTACCCGTGCCAAGCAGGTCGCCCGGTTGCAGCTTGCAACCGTTGACGCTGTGGTGTGCGACCATCTGCGCCACGGTCCAGTACATGTTCAGCGAGTTGCTCAGACCCAACCGGTAAGGCTCCAACCCCTCGGCCTTCATCTGCGCGGTCAGCAGCAGCACTTCCAGCTCGATGTCCAGCGCGCCACCCTGCTGATCTTTCTGATCAAGCAGGTACGGCAGCGGCTGAGGATCGCCCTCCGGACGCGCTGGCTGAGCGCTGCGAAAGGGTATCAGCGCTTCGGCGGTTACCACCCAGGGCGAGATCGTCGTGGCAAAGCTCTTGGACAGAAACGGTCCCAGCGGCTGGTACTCCCACGCTTGAATGTCACGCGCCGACCAGTCGTTGAGCAGGCAAAACCCGGCGATGTGTTCGGCGGCCCGGTCAATCGCGATGGCATCGCCCTGCGCATTCCCCGGCCCGATCCACACACCCAGCTCCAGTTCGTAATCCAGGCGTTTGCAGGGACCGAAAACCGGAACGTCCTGACCCGGCGCAAGGGTCTGCCCATTGGGCCGCCGGACCGGCGTACCGGATGTACAGAGGGTCGATGCCCGGCCGTGGTAGCCAATCGGCACATATTTGTAGTTGGGCAGCAGCGGGTTGTCCGGACGGAACAGCTTTCCGACGTTCAGCGCATGGTGAATACCAACGTAGAAGTCAGAATAATCACCTACCCGCGCTGGCATGTGCAGGCTGCACTCGCTCATCGGCAGCAGCAAACCTGCAACGGCCTGCATACTGTCACGTTGCGGGTTGTCCGCATCCAGCAGTTGCAGCAATGCGCTGCGCAATGCCTGACGGGCTGGCGCGCCCAGCGCAAAAAAATCGTTGAGCTGATCGCGGCTGGCCACTTCGGCAGCCTCGGCGGCCTGCCCGTGAAAAACCCCCGCGGCTGTTGCTGCGCGCAGATCGACAATCAGATCGCCAATCGCCACGCCACCACGCGGGCCGGTAGTGCCATGGCTGAACACACCCAGCGGCAGGTTCTGCAACGGAAAATCAGCGTGCTCGTTGGCCGATGCCACCCAACTGCGACGATTGAGAGAGCCAGTCATTGGCGCGGTTCCTTGTTGAATGTCCTGGTCATGTCGTTCCAGCAGGCATCGTAATCGGCTTGCAGTTGCGGGCAGCCGAGCGCGTGGCGGCTGGGACGCAATACCTTGCCGGTCTCGAACATGAAGGCCATGGTGTTTTCGATTTTGTGCGGTTTCAGCTCAGCAGCAATGGCCTTTTCTGCCGTGACATTATCCGGGCCGTGCGCGCTCATGCAGTTGTGCAGCGAGGCGCCCCCGGGCATGAAGCCTTCAGCCTTGGCGTCGTAGGCGCCATCGATCAGGCCCATGAATTCGTTCATCAGGTTGCGGTGGAACCACGGCGGGCGAAAGGTATTTTCCGCCACCATCCAGCGCGGCGGGAATATAACGAAATCGATATTGGCCTGGCCGTGGGCGGCACCTGGTGAAGTCAACACAGTGAAAATCGATGGGTCCGGGTGATCGTAACTGACCGTACCGATGGTGTTGAAACGCCGCAGATCATACTTGTACGCAACGTTGTTACCGTGCCAGCCCACCACATCAAAGGGTGAATGCTCCAGGTGTGTCGACCACAGTTCACCAAGGAACTTCTGCACCAGCTCCACCGGTTGCTGATTGTCTTCAAACCAGGCCACTGGCGTCAGAAAATCACGTGGATTGGCCAGCCCGTTACTGCCGATCGGACCAAGCTCCGGAAGGCGTAAGGCGCAACCGTGGTTCTCGCAGATGTAACCGCGGGCGCTGCTGTCGAGCAGTTGCACGCGAAACTTCATGCCTCGCGGCAAGACGGCGATTTCCAGCGGCTCGATGTCCAGCAGACCCAATTCGGTGATGATTCTGAGTCGCCCCTGTTGCGGCACAATCAACCATTCGCCATCGGCGCTGAAAAACGCACGCTGCATCGAAGTGTTGGCTGCGTATACGTAGACGCTCACACCGTCTGCCTGATCCGCGGCCGAGGTACTCGCCAAAGGGATCAGGCCGTCAATGAAATCGACAGGCTCGGCGGGGATATCGAAGGCGTTCCAGCGCAGCCGGTTGGGGTTGATCGGGCCCTGCTCCTGACCGGCGATCTGCCGACCCATGCGTTGGTAACGCGGATGGGCCGCCGAAGGTTTGATGCGATACAACCAGGTACGCCGGGCTTCGCTGCGCGCGACCGTGAAGGCAGTACCCGAGAACTGCTCGGCATACAGCCCCAGCGGGTGCTTCTGCGGAGAGTTCTGGCCAATCGGCAATGCTCCGGGCAGCGCCTCGCTGCTGAACTGGTTGCCAAAGCCCGACTGATAAGCCAATGCGTCGGAACGGGAGTGGATAGCCATCTGGACCTCTTGTTGTTATGGGGTCGGGCAGAGACGGGTAAAACATCATTTAACGTAAAACGATTACGCATAACGTAATTTGAGTTTGCCAGCCGGTCAAGCTATAAAGCTGCCTTTCCCGATCGGCGCACAGCACCCATGACCCAGGACATCGAAAGCCCGACAGGCGGACGTCAGCAAAAGGTTCAGGCCGCCGAAGTTGGACTGGGCGTGCTCAAGGCGCTGGCCGATCTGTCGCCCTCCACTTCCCTGTCGAAACTGGCCGAGCATCTGGGCATGCCTGCCAGCAAGGTTCATCGTTATCTACAGGCGCTGATTGCCAGTGGCTTTGCCGAGCAGGATGCTGTCAACAATCACTACGGGCTGGGGCGCGAAGCGTTGCTGGTCGGGCTGGCCTCACTCGGCAAACTGGACGTGCTGAAAGTATCGGCGCCGTGGCTGGCCAGCCTGCGTGATGAACTGAACCAGACGTGCTTCCTGGCGGTATGGGGCAACAAAGGGCCGACCGTGGTGTATGTCGAAGCGTCGATGGGCGCAGTGACGCTGGTGACGCAAATCGGCTCGGTGCTGCCGTTGCTCGGCTCGTCTACCGGCCTGGTATTCGACAGCTTTCTGAACGAGCGCGAAACCGCTGCGCTTCGCGAGCAGGAAATGCCTTTGCTGAGTGCCGACCAGTTGCGCGACGTCAAGCTGCATATCGAGCAGATCCGTACGACGGGCGTCCACCAGATTCAGGGCTTGCTGATGCCGGGCATAAACGCAGCCTCTTCGCCGCTGTTCGCCATGGGCAACAAGCTGGTGGGCGTGATCACCGTGGTTGGGCCGGGATCGGTGTTGAACGACGAGACGCAGAATCTGGCGGCCAGGCGGCTTTTGCAAACGGCGCAGGCCATCAGCGAGCGTATGGGCGGTAGCCGTCCGTCAGACTGACTCAGGAAGAGGCGGTTGATACCCTGGCAAAATGGCTCGCTCCATGCCAGCCGTGAATCAGCCGACCTTCGACGCGGTTACGCCCTCTGGTTTTGGCCAGGTAAAGCAGCCGATCCGCTTCCGCCAACGCGGCGGTATGTCCATCCTTCTCTGCTGCGTTGATCGACACCACGCCCGAGCTGATGGTCAGTTTGCCCAGCGGGCTGGCCGAGTGCTCTATACGATTGGTTTCAACGGATGATCTGATTTTTTCCGCGATCTTCAGCGCCCCTGCCAGGTCGGTTTCAGGCAGCAGAATGACAAACTCTTCGCCGCCGTAACGTGCCGCGATATCCCCAGCCCGGTCAAGACTGTTGCCTATGAGCCCAGCCACTTGCTTCAGGCAGTCGTCTCCCAGCAGATGACCGTAGGTGTCGTTGTATTGTTTGAACCAGTCAATATCCAGCAGAATAATTGCGATAGTTGCAGTATTCCGACTCGCCCGCCCCCACTCCTGCTGCAAGGCCGCATCGAAGCAGCGTCGATTGGCCAGGTGCGTGAGGCTGTCCGTGTGAGCGATGATCTCCAGCTCGTTCCTGGCGATGTTCAGTTCACCTTCCGCATTGATCAACTGCTGGATTTGCCGGTACAGCAGGACGCCAAGCAAAACCAGCGCAAGGATAATAATGCCGGTGATGGTCATGGACCGGTATGCATAGGCCCACCAAGGCGCGAACACATGCTGACAGGAGACGCCTGCAGCGGCGACGATCGGCAACCCGGACACCCGCCGATAGGCGTAGATCCTTTCCACCCCGTCCACCACGGAGTTGATCAACGCGGTGCCGCTGTCGCTGTAGGGCAGATAGCGAGTGAAGATATCGCCCTTGGCGACATTGGTGGTCATCAGTGCGGTTAATGTGGGGCGCCGCGCCAGCAGGTCGCCATTGTTCAGAGCGAGAAAGATCACACCCTTGTCGTCTACATCCATGCGCTGGAAAAACGCCTGGAAATAAGCCACCGGTACGGTGGCCAGTGCAACGCCAGCAAAACTGCCATCCGCAGCATTGATACGCCGACTGACCGGGATGACCATATCCCCGGTATTACGGCTTTCTACGATAGACCCTACATGAATGGACGGGTCAGGGTTATCGCGATGGTAAATGAAGTAATCGCGGTCTTCGTTGTTTCTGGTGTGCACGCCGTTGGCAAAGGAATTGGCGACCCAGTTGCCCTGAGCATCGTAGATGAACAGCCCCTGAAGCCCTTTGACGTTTATCAGGTCTTGAGCCATCAGCCTGGTCAAGCGGCTTTGCTGCTGGCCTGCGACCCCGTCCTGTTCCACACGCTCGACAAGGTCACGCAGCGTATTGTCAGCCTGTTGCAGGGTGTCCTGAGCCTGCTGCTCAGCGGCAAGCACGATATTGGACACCGCAATCCTGGCGGTGGCCGCGCGCTCGAGCTTCGACTGGTTCATCTGCCAGACGGTAGCCAGGGTCAGCGATAGACAAACCAGGGCAATGAAGCCGATCAACGCTTTGCTGAGCGCCGAAGGTGTAAGCCTCGTCGAAATAAAGGAAAGCCGTTTCATAGGGTTGTCATCAAATTGGCAGTGAACCCCGCCATGCAGTTTCCATACCTTAGCGCCACTAACCCGAATACGTTGTTACACCGAGGTCACGCGGGGCTTAGTTGAATGAATGCCCCGCAGGCTAGTTGCTCAAGAAGTCATTACAGGTATTCGGTTTTTTGACGATACAGCTTCTAGGCTGCTAGAGACAGCTACCGATACACTACTGTGAGAGGTGCTGCAATGTATCGAACTTTGCTTTTCCGGCATGGCGCAAGCGCGTGTTGGCAGGGTGTTTTCACCGATGCCGGCACAGCGGCATTGTACATCGATCGCTTCGCGTTTCAGGCGCGATCAGCTTATAGCGATGACCTCAAATGAGTACTTACCCAGTCGGCGATGACGACGAAGAGCGTATTCGGATTTTGAATGCTTTTTCGTTGATGGATACCCCACCTGAGCACGAATACGATCAGATCGTGCAAATGGCATCGCGGATTTTCGATGTGCCCATTGCGCTGATTTCGCTGGTTCATCGCGATCGGCAATTCTTCAAGGCGCGTATCGGCCTCGATGTCTGCGAAACGGGCCGTGACGTCTCATTCTGTAATTTTGCGCTCATGGGCCGTAACGTTTTTCTGGTGCCTGATGCATTGCAGGATGAGAGGTTCAGCTCAAACGCCTTGGTAGTAGGCGCTCCCTATATTCGCTTTTATGCCGGGGCGCCGCTGATAACCGCCAGCGGTCATGTGCTGGGCAGCCTGTGCCTGATCGACAATAAACCTCGGGAGACTTTCTCACAGCGAGATCAATGGGTTCTTCAGGATCTGGCGGTCATAGTCATCGAAAGAATGGAGTTGCGTCGGCTTGCGCTTGAGAATGAAGACAGCCACGCCCGCTTCATGAATATCACCTCGACTTCACCCGACGCGATTATCTGCTCGGACAGCAAAAACCGGATCATCTCATGGAACAATTCGGCCGAGCTCATTTTCGGGCATCGATCCGAGGACGCCATGGGAAAACCTCTCGACATTATTATTCCGCCCGAAATGCGCTCCAGGCATCATGCAGGTTTGTCGAGGGTGGCGTCAGGCGGCCCGACCTCCATTATCGGAAAATCCATTAACCTGACGGCCATACATCGCGACGGTCATACAATCCCGATCGAGCTTTCGCTCTCACAATGGACGTATGCCGGCGAGCCACAATTCGGGGCGATCATTCGTGACGTCACCCAGCGTGTCGAGGCGGACAAATTACTCAAGCATGCGGCTGAATACGATCATCTGACCGGGCTTGCCAATCGATCGACACTCAAAAGGCGGATCAAGGAGGCGTGCGATGCGCAGCTGCCAGCAGCTATCCTGCTGATCGATCTGGACGGTTTCAAGGACGTCAACGACACGCTGGGCCACGCTGCGGGTGATTTTGTGCTCAAGGTGACCTCTCAGCGTCTTCGCGAACACGTACCGGCCTGCCATATGGTCGCCCGTCTGGGCGGCGATGAGTTTGTCGTGTTCCTGTCAGACACGACAGACCCTGACAACGCAACCAGTCTGGGCCTGGCGCTCATAGCGGTCATCGAGGAGCCGATTGAGTTTGAAGACAATTCAATCTACATCGGTGCCAGCATCGGCGTCTCCGTAAGGTCCGGCTCCGACTACGACGAGGAGCAAATGCTCGGCAATGCGGATCTGGCGCTCTACCAGGCCAAGTCTGACGGACGCTCCCTTGTTCGCACCTTCACCTCCGAGCATCGACAGACCGCGTCAAGAAGAGGCGCGCTCAGCTCATCGATGCGTCAGGCGTGGGCCAACAAAGAGTTCGAGCTGTACTACCAGCCTCAGGTACGACTTGCGGACGGTCGTATTACCGGAGCCGAAGCCCTTATACGCTGGAACCATCCGACACTGGGTGTGGTGTCTCCGGCGGTTTTTCTACCTGCACTGGAAGCGGGTCTTCTCGCGGTACCGGTGGGCGAATGGATCCTGCGCTCAGCCTGTGAGCAGGCAGCGCAATGGCGAAACACCGGCTGTGACGAATTTCGCATCGGCGTCAATCTGTTCGCCGCTCAGTTTCGCATGCGTGACTTTGCCGAAATGGTTGAAAGTGCGCTTGAAGACTTTTCCTTGCCGGCACACTCACTCGAGCTGGAGATCACGGAAAACATCATCCTGCGAAACGAACAACGCATTATGGAACCGTTGCGCCACCTTCGCTCATTGGGTGTGGGCATTGCATTCGACGATTTCGGTACCGGCTATGCGTCCCTGAGCCTGCTGAAAGACTATCCGGTGACACGGCTGAAAATTGACCGCTCATTCGTAAGTGGCGTGGAGCGCAGCAAGAAAGACGAAGTCATCATTGAGGCCGTTATCAGGCTGGCGAACGGCTTCAATCTCCAGGTCACGGCAGAAGGCATAGAAACCCGCGAGCAGGAAAGTCTGATGCGCCATTATGTGTGCGACGAGGGTCAGGGCTATTTGTATGGTCGTCCCATGCCAGCGCATGAATTTACCGAGCGTTATATCTCGTCTCTCAATCGGCAGGCTGACGTGCTCAAGCACAAATGACTCAGAACGAGCCTGAGCAGGCTCGTCTGATCGCAAGGCGGACACTTCCGGTTATCGCTCAATCCGGCGTCAGTACGCCACGCTGTATCTGGTCACGCTCGATGGATTCGAACAGCGCCTTGAAGTTGCCTTCGCCAAACCCGTCGTCGCCCTTGCGCTGAATGAATTCGAAAAACACCGGGCCCATCAGCGTTGCGGAGAATATCTGCAACAGCAAGCGACGCTCGCCGCCTTCGGAAGAGCCATCGAGCAGAATACCGCGTGACTTGAGCTCGGCCTCCGGCTCACCGTGATCGGGCAGTCTTCCCTGAAGCATTTCGTAGTAAGTATCCGGCGGCGCCGTCATGAAACGCATGCCGGTTGTCTTCAGCGCGTCCCAGGTCTTGATCAGGTCATCGGTAAAGAACGCTACATGCTGAATGCCTTCGCCATTGAACTGCATCAGGAACTCTTCAATCTGCCCCGCACCCTTGGACGACTCTTCGTTCAGGGGAATGCGGATCATGCCATCCGGGGCGGTCATGGCCTTTGAGGTCAGACCGGTGTATTCGCCCTTGATGTCGAAATAGCGCAGCTCGCGGAAGTTGAACAGCTTTTCATAGAACCCTGCCCAGTACGCCATGCGCCCGCGATACACGTTGTGGGTCAGGTGATCGATGAATTTAAGGCCGGCACCGAACGGGTGGCGATCGACGCCTTCGATGAAGTTGAAGTCGATGTCGTAAATCGAGGTGCCTTCACCGAAACGGTCGATCAGGTACAGCGGCGCGCCACCGATGCCCTTGATGGCGGGCAAGCGCAATTCCATGGGGCCGGTGGCGATTTCCAGCGGTTGTGCGCCCAGTTCAAGTGCCCGGTTGTAGGCCTTTTGCGCGTCTTTCACGCGGAACGCCATGCCGCACACCGAAGGGCCATGTTCGGCGGCAAAGTATGAGGCCAGACTGTGCGGCTCGTTGTTGAGGATCAGGTTGATCGCGCCCTGACGATACAGGGTCACGTCCTTGGAGCGATGGGTTGCGACTTTGGTGAAACCCATCATCTGAAACACAGGCTCCAGGCTGTTGGGGGTCGGTGACGCGAATTCGATGAATTCAAAGCCCATCAGGCCCATGGGGTTTTCGTAGAGATCAGCCATGACTGGCTCCTTGCAGGAAAAGTGAGAGTGGTTAAACCAGCGCAATCACTGTCCTGCGGGCGGCGCACACGGGATCCCTCGCACGCTGCGCGCGAGAAAATCACCGAATATCAGTTGCAGACCAAGAATCTTCATGAGGGCAGCCTACTCCGGCTTGTCCGATTGTGCATCAGGGTGTGCCTGTTGAAAGGCCGGATGTTGCATGGCCAGACGCTCGACCCGCTGGATACGCGGGTATGCACTCAGTTGGACGTTGTAGCGATGGGCTGCATACAGCTGTGGTAACAGGTAAATGTCCGCAAGGCCGGGGCTCGTACCAAAACAGAAACCATCCTTTTCGATCAACTGCTCGACGGCCTGCAAACCTTCGCCGATCCAGTGCTCGATCCAGCTCAGAATAGCGGGTTCGTCGTGACCCAGACCGCGTAACCGGTTGAGCACCGAAACGTTGTGCAAGGGGTGAATGTCACAGCCGACCAGCGCCGCAACGGCCCGCTGGCGCGCACGCAGAACAGCATCCTGCGCCAGTAACGCAGGCTGCGGGTAGCACTCTTCCAGGTATTCAATGATCGCCAGTGACTGGGTGATGACCACGCCATCGTCCAGCCTCAATGCAGGCACCCTGCCCTGCGGGTTGACCGCCTTGTAGCCGGGTGTGCGCTGCTCGCCGCCATCAAGCAGCAGGTTGACCGGGATCGCAGCGTAATCCAGCCCTTTTAAGGCCAACGCAATACGTACACGGTAACTTGAGGTCGAGCGGTAGTAAGTGAATAGGTCCACGGAAGTCGCCTGCCTGACGCACGGGTGCTGTGTTTATTATTTTCGTAACCACATTACGTAATGCGTAAATTGCGCGATCCGCCTGACGCTGTCAACTCAAGCCTTGTGCTGAATGAGCTAGGATGCATTAACCCGATAAAAACAACGCTGGGTGCCTGCATGAATATTCTTTATGACGAACGCATCGACGGCGTGCTGCCCGCAGTCGACAAGCAACAATTGCTGCACGAGCTACGACGCCAACTGCCCGACCTGGACATTCTGCACCGCGCCGAAGAGCTTCGGCCCTACGAGTGCGACGGGTTATCGGCCTATCGCACCACGCCGATGCTGGTGGTGCTGCCACGCCATGTCGAAGAAGTGCAGACGCTGCTCAAACTGTGCCATGCGCATCGCGTGCCGGTGGTCGCTCGCGGCGCGGGCACCGGGTTGTCGGGTGGCGCACTGCCACTGGAGAAAGGCGTGTTGCTGGTGATGGCGCGCTTCAATCAGATCCTCGCTATTGATCCGGCTGCTCGTCTGGCGCGGGTCCAGCCCGGCGTACGCAACCTGGCCATTTCCCAGGCAGCAGCACCCCACGGTCTGTATTACGCACCCGACCCTTCCTCGCAAATCGCCTGTTCCATCGGTGGCAACGTGGCAGAAAATGCAGGCGGCGTGCATTGCCTCAAATACGGACTGACCGTGCACAACCTGCTCAAGGTCGAGATACTGACCGTCGAAGGCGAGCCAATGACCCTGGGCAGCGACACACTGGACTCACCGGGCTTCGACTTGCTGGCACTGTTTACCGGCTCCGAAGGCATGCTCGGTGTCATTACCGAAGTCACGGTCAAGCTGTTGCCCAGGCCGCAAGTGGCCAAAGTGCTGCTGGCGGCGTTCGATTCCGTGGAAAAAGCCGGCGGTGCAGTGGCCGATATCATTGCCGCAGGCATCATCCCCGGCGGGCTGGAGATGATGGACAATCTGGCGATTCGTGCCGCCGAGGATTTCATTCACGCAGGCTATCCGGTTGATGCAGAAGCCATCCTGCTTTGCGAGCTGGACGGGGTCGAAGCCGATGTACATGCCGATTGCGAACGGGTTCGCGAGGTATTGACACTGTCTGGCGCGACCGAAGTGCGTCAGGCGAAAGACGAGGCCGAACGGGTGCGCTTCTGGGCTGGGCGCAAGAACGCCTTCCCCGCCGTGGGCCGTCTGTCACCGGATTACTACTGCATGGACGGCACTATCCCGCGACGCGAGTTGCCAGGGGTATTGCGCAGCATCAAGGAGTTGTCAGCTCAGTACGGCCTGCGCGTGGCAAATGTGTTCCATGCTGGCGATGGCAACATGCACCCGTTGATCCTGTTCGATGCCAATCAGACGGGTGAGCTGGAGCGCGCCGAGGCGCTGGGCGGCAAGATCCTTGAGCTGTGCGTCGAGGTCGGCGGCAGCATCACCGGCGAGCACGGTGTCGGTCGCGAGAAGATCAACCAGATGTGCGCGCAGTTCAACAGTGACGAACTGACTTTTTTCCATGCCATCAAGGCCGCATTCGACGCCAGCGGCCTGCTCAATCCCGGCAAGAACATCCCGACCCTGCATCGCTGCGCGGAATTCGGTGCCATGCATATTCATGCCGGGCAATTGCCGTTTCCCGAACTGGAGCGCTTCTGATGAGCGAGATGGACAAAGACGTCAGCCAGGCTCTGCTCGATCGGGTCGGTCAAGCGCTGCGGGACAGCACGCCGTTACGTATTCAGGGTGGCAACAGCAAAGCCTTGCTTGGCCGTGAGACAGCAGGCGAGGTGCTCGACACCCGCGAACACCGTGGCATCGTCAGTTACGACCCGACAGAACTGGTGATCACCGTCCGCGCTGGTACGCCGCTGAGCGAGCTGATGCAGGTGCTGGACGCCGCAGGCCAGATGCTGCCCTGTGAGCCGCCCGATTTTGGCTGCGCAACGCTCGGCGGCATGGTCGCCGCAGGACTGTCGGGCCCGCGCCGCCCCTGGAGCGGGTCGGTGCGTGATTTCGTGCTGGGCACCCGGGTCATTACCGGCCTCGGCAAGCATCTGCGCTTTGGCGGCGAAGTCATGAAAAACGTTGCAGGCTATGACGTTTCACGCCTGATGGCAGGCAGTTTCGGCTGCCTTGGGGTGCTGACCGAGGTGTCGCTCAAGGTGCTGCCCAAACCGCGTCTGTGCAGCAGCATCGCGCTGCAGATGGACAGCTCGCAAGCCCTGGCCCGCCTTGCCGAATGGGGTCAGCAACCTATGCCCATCAGCGCAGCCAGCCACGACGGTCAAGTGCTGCGCCTGCGTCTTGAGGGCGGCGAAGGCTCGGTGGCAGCAGCCCATGAGCGGCTCGGTGGCGAAGTGTTCGATGGCGCTTACTGGCAGCAGTTGAATGAGCAGCGTCTGCCCTTTTTTCTGGACCCGCGACCTTTATGGCGGCTCTGCGTACCTGCCCAAAGCGCCGTACTGGAACTGCCAGGCGAGCAACTGCTCGACTGGGGCGGCGCACAACGCTGGCTGAAATCCGACGCAGACGGCGAAACCATTCGAGCGATCACCACGGCGGCTGGCGGGCATGCAACCTGCTACAGCCAGGGCGTTGTCGACAACCCGTTCCAGCCGCTGGCCGCACCTGTACTGCGTTACCACCAGGCCCTCAAGGCCCGGCTCGACCCGCAGGGCATTTTCAACCCCGGCCGACTGTACGCGGAGTTTTAAGCATGCAGACCACATTGAGTGAACACGCCAGAACCCTGCCCCGCGCCGAAGAGGCCGAACACATCCTGCGCAGTTGCGTGCATTGCGGTTTCTGCAATGCCACCTGCCCGACCTATCAACTGTTGGGTGATGAGCTGGACGGCCCGCGCGGCAGGATCTACCTGATCAAACAGGTGCTCGAAGGCCAGCAAGTCACCGAAAAAACCCGCTTGCACCTGGACCGCTGCCTGAGCTGCCGCAACTGCGAAACCACCTGCCCGTCCGGCGTGGATTATCACAACCTGCTGGACATCGGCCGTGCAGCGGTTGAGGCCCTGGTGCCCCGCCCGCTTGGCCAGCGGTTGCTGCGTGAAGGCCTGCGCCAGGTAATTCCCAATGCCGGATTGTTCCGTTTGCTGACCGGAATGGGCATGAAGTTCACGCCCTTGTTGCCGCAGACACTGGCAACCAAACTGCCTGCAACAGTCCATGCTGCCGGGCTTCGGCCGACCACTCGTCATGCGCGTCAGGCGCTGCTGCTTGATGGTTGCGTGCAGCCAGGTCTGTCACCTAATACCAACGCTGCCACGGCACGCGTGCTTGATCGTCTGGGCATCGGTATTACTGCGGTCAGCAAGGCCGGATGCTGCGGCGCCGTGGATTACCATCTGAATGCACAGGAGGCCGGTCTGAACCGGGCGCGGCGCAACATCGACGTCTGGTGGCCCGCGCTCGAAGGCGGTGCCGAAACCCTCATCCAGACGGCCAGCGGTTGCGGTGCATTCGTCAAGGACTACGGCCATTTGCTGCGCCACGACCCAGCCTATGCAGACAAGGCCGAGCGCATCAGTGCGTGCACAAAGGATCTGGTCGAAGTACTGCGTGACGAGCCGCTGGAAACCCTGGGCATAAAGGTCGATACGCGACTGGCGTTCCACTGCCCATGCACCTTGCAGCACGCACAGAAACTCGGTGGTGAAGTGGAACGCGTACTGACTCGTCTAGGCTTCAACCTGACCCAGGTGCCGGACGGCCATTTATGCTGCGGCTCTGCCGGCACCTATTCAATCACTCAGCCGGCCTTGGCCCGTCAATTGCGCGACAACCGCATGAACGCGCTGGAAAGCGGCAAACCTCAGGTCATCGCCACCGCCAATATCGGTTGTCAGACTCACCTGGCCAGCGCCAACCGAACTTCGGTACGGCACTGGATCGAGCTGATTGATGAAGCGCTTGGCACTCCAGAATCTCGCTGAACTCCTATCCAATAACCACTGCTCCGGAGCAACCCATGAAAATCAAAGCCGTCCTTACCCAAACCGAAGTGAGCCTGATGCTCGGTGCCGCACGCGACGAGGCCCAGGCCAATGGCTGGGCTGTGGCCATCGCGGTCGTTGATGACGGCGGCCATCTGCTCGCATTCGAGCGACTGGACGACGCGTCGCCGATCAGCAGCTATATCTCGATCGAAAAAGCCCGCACCTCGGCACTCGGCAAACGTGAGTCCAAAGGTTACGAAGAAATGGTCAACGGCGGGCGTACGGCATTTCTCAGCGCCCCGCTGCTGACCTCGCTGGAAGGCGGCGTTCCGGTCATCGTCGACGGTCAGGTGATTGGCGCGGTGGGTGTTTCCGGCGTTAAGGCCGAGCAGGATGCACAAGTGGCCAAGGCCGGCATCGCGGCGCTGAATGCCGACTGACAGCGCAAGCCGCCGATGACTATATACAACCGGCCACTGCGCCTGCGTCATCCGCCGTGGCAGGTTTGGCAGGCGCACCTACAGCCTGTAGATCGAAATCCAGCTCATGTCCGGGTGGGAGGAGTAGATATACGTACCGGTCCTGTTGAGTACTGCGCCGCCCACCGAAGGAAAATAGGCGATACAGGTGGCGATTCCCTTCACAGTGTCGATCCGGTAGACGTCGTAATTGCAGGTGTAGATCGCATACACATAGCGCTCATCCGGCGTGACGCCTATGACTTTTACCGGATAGCCCTGGGTACCTATCTTCTCCCGATAAAACATTTTGTTGGTGGCGGCATCGATAATGTACACCTCGTCGATTCCGCCCACATACAGCCAGGCGCCATCGGAACTGAAGGCCATCGACCGCGGATCTGAAAACCCGGGAATATCATGCTGCAGGTAATCCACCCTGCTGATTGCAAGAACATCGGTGGGTGCCGTCCGGTCGACCAGCATCGTTGCGTAAAACCGGTCATTCAGGGGGCTGATCCCGAGGGCCAGCGACGCATTGGTCAGGGTACCCAGATCAAACTCGTTTTCGACCGTATAGTTCTCGGTCTCGATCAGGCGGATAAGCCCGCCAAGCGCATTCTGAAAGGACAGGCAGATAAAACGGCCATCCGAGCTGCACAGGATGCGGTTGACGTTGGCAGCCGGAAGTATCCTGATGACCTCGCGCAAGCGCGTGTCCACCACGTAGCACCTCTTCTGGCCAATGGTGTAAAGCCGTTTCCCATCGGGGCTCAGGGTAATCGCACCCGCGCCTGCCCGCTTGATACTGCCAACCACGCTTGCACTGGCGATGTCGACCACGCTGACTTCGCGGCCACTCTCATGAGCGACATACAGCGTAGTTTCATCGGGACTGATAACGATCTCAGCGGGTACAAAGCCCAGCGGGATGATGCCGGTCAACCATGCGATGTCCAGAGGGACTCCTGAACCGACCGGGTCTGCGATGTGAGTCAGAGCTCTAACGTTTTGAGATGCTTTTTTTTGCATTTCTCTCACCCTTCAATAGGTCTTGTAAGACCGCCAGGACGGGGAATAGATAAGAAGATATATCCCCGTCATCCAACGATGCGGCCAAGACACTTATGCCGCTCCGATCCAAAAACGTAGGGTCATTGAATACTCAACACGAGGGGATGGGTACTGTCAGAAATAACAGTCCAGACGCACCGAAACCGTCCGAATGAGGGTATCAGCAGCGTTGCAGGACAGGGCCGTCGGGCACTCCAGCCCAGCGTCGGGAAAGCCCGGAGCGCAACGACCACTGGTCAGCGTGATGGCCAGGGGGGAAGCATGCAGGGATGGCCTTAATCAATACTCAGGAGCTTTCCCGTACCACCAGCTCAAACCCCAGATCCACCTGCGAATGCTGCGTGACCCCGTCGAGCAAGCCCAGCAGCACCTGTGCCGCGCGCTGCCCGACTTCCTCCCTGGGCGTACGTATCGAGGTCAGGCGCGGCACCATGTGGGCAGAACCGGGCAGGTCGTTGAAGCCCACCAGCGATACGCGTTCGGGAATGGCGACGCCCAGACGCAAAGCCTCAAGAGCGGCACCCTGTGCCAGGTCGTCATTGCAGAAGAAAACTCCGTCGACATCCGGATGTTGCTCCAGCAGGCGGGCAAACAACTCACCACCCAGGCCAATCGAGGACGACTGAGGCGTCGAGACCTGCAGCTCGGGGTCGAACAGCCCGGCGTTCTCCAGCACTTGGCGAAACCCGGCCCCGCGCTGCAATACGCGAGGGTCGAGCTGAGCGGCCATGTAAGCCAGTCGGCGACGACCACGGCCCAACAGATGGCGTGCGGCTTCGGCTCCTGCCTGTTGTTGCGAGAAGCCGACGCAATAGGTACCCAGTCGCGTATCGAGCTCCATCATGTGCACGCAAGGCACGCCGCTGGTTTCAAGCATCTGGTGCGACGCTGCGGTGTGATCGAAACCGGTCAGCAGAATACCGCGCGGACGATTGACCAGATGGTTGCGCAGCAGTTTCTCTTCCTCATCGGGCGAGTAGTGATAGTTGCCGATCACCACGTCCAGACCACGGATGCGCAACACGTCCTGAATGGCCTCCAGCGTCTCGATAAACAACTGGTTGGAAAGTGAAGGCACCAGCACAACGACGGTCTGGCTGCAGGAAGAGGCCAGCGCCCTGGCTGCAGAATTTGCGACATAGCCCAGGGTCTGTGCCGCAGCGCGGACCTTTTCCGCCAGCTCCGGCGCAACGGTGGTAACGCCGCGCAGCGCCCGGGAGGCCGTGATCGGCGACACGGCAGCAAGCCTCGCCACCTCATTGAGCGTAGGGCGACCAGTAGAGCGGGAACCAATGCGGATCATGCGTTGCCAACTAACATAGGGGTTGCCAAATGTGTCGAATGCCCCATAAGGTAGCGCTGTCTCATGGAAGGTGACAATGCTTTATCGCTGGTTTCACATGGGTAGCCCGGTCAGGGTCGCCGCGGAGAACAGCCTCCAATGCTTATTGACGAGCCCAAAACAACGACAAAAACTGGAACAGCCCGGGCTGAGCCTGATGTCCACCGGACAAAGACAGCGCTGTCTCCAGATGAGGTGCCTACTGTGACAACTGCGAATACTGCTATTTCCGCCCTTGTGGTAATGGGTGTCTCTGGCTGCGGCAAAAGCGCCGTCGGTGCCGAGATCGCCCGCAACAGCGGCGGTCGCCTGATCGAAGGCGATGCGTTCCACCCTCCCGCCAATATCGAAAAAATGAGCGCAGGAACCCCTCTCAATGATGACGACCGGGCCGGCTGGCTGACCCGCCTGGGCGAAGAGATGGCTGCTGCCCTGGCAAACGGTGAGCACCCTGTGCTGACCTGCTCCTCACTCAAGCTTATCTATCGCCAGCGTCTGCGCGATGCCGTACCCGGCCTGGGTTTTGTTTTCCTGGAACTTACCAAGGAACTTGCCGCCGAACGTTGCTCGCACCGGCCGGGGCATTTCATGCCCGCCAGTCTGGTGGACAGCCAGTTCGCAACCCTCGAGCCGCCTTACGGCGAGCCGCTGACGTTGATCGTCGACGCATCGCAGCCTATCGATGTCATCGGTGAACAAGCCGCAGCATGGTGGAAAGACTCCCACGCCTGATAAAGGCGTGAGCGCAGAAGACAGCGCTGTCTTGCGTACACACGATATTAACGTCGGCGCTGTTAACAGCTCCTTAAAACAATAAACCGGAGAAACACCCATGTTCGGTATGACCCATGAGACGTTCCTGCTCGTCGATGCGCTGGTGACCATCGTCGGCCTTGTATTGTTGATCACCACCTTCAAGGTACACCCTTTCGTCGCGCTGACCCTGGCGGCAGGCTTTCTTGGCCTGACCTCGGGAATGCCGGTTGAAAAAGTCATGAAATCGTTTCAGGACGGCTTCGGCGGCGTACTGGGGTTTGTCGGTATCATCCTCGGCCTGGGCACCATGCTCGGCAAGCTGATGGCGGACTCGGGCGGCGCGGACCAGATTGCGCAAACGTTGATACGCACCTTCGGCAAGCAGAAAGTGCACTGGGCAATGATGTTCTCGGCCTTTCTGGTGGGCATCCCGCTGTTCTTCGAGATCGGCTTTGTGTTGCTGATCCCGTTGGTGTTCATTGTTGCCCGTCGTACCGGCGTATCCATCGTCAAGATCGGCATTCCATTGCTGGCAGGCCTGTCAGCCGTGCACGGCCTGGTTCCGCCACATCCGGGTCCGTTGCTGGCCATCGGCATTTTCGGTGCCGACATTGGCAAGACCATTTTCTACGGACTGATCGTTGCACTGCCGACGGCCATCATCGCTGGCCCGATCTTCGGTAGCTGGATTTCAAAAAGCATCCCTGGCACTCCTTCAAAGGAACTGATGGACCAGATTGCCAAAGAGTCGAGCACTGAGAACCTGCCAGGCTTCGGTATCACGCTGGTGACCATTCTGCTGCCGGTCTTCCTGATGCTGCTCAAGACCTTTGCCGACGTGGTGTTGCCGGAAAACAACATGTTCCGCATCTGGATGGACCTGATCGGTCACCCGATCAGCGCCCTCCTCGCAGCGCTTTTGCTGGCGTTCTACACCTTTGGTGCGGCGCGTGGCTTTGACCGTACAAAAATCATGAAACTACTGGACCAGAGCCTGGCACCGGTTGCCGCAATTGTTCTGATCGTGGGTGCAGGCGGTGGCTTCAAGCAAATGCTGGTCGCCAGCGGCGTGGGTGACGTCATCGGACACATGGCTGTGCAGGCTCAGATCAACCCGATCATGCTGGCCTGGCTGGTGGCTGCCGTCATCCGTATTGCAACCGGTTCGGCTACCGTGGCAACCATCACCGGCGCAGGGATCGTGGCACCCGTGGTCGGCCTGATTCCTGGCGTCAACCGCGAGCTGCTGGTGCTGGCAACCGGTGCCGGCTCGTTGATCCTCTCGCACGTCAACGATGCCGGTTTCTGGCTGGTGAAGCAGTACTTCAACATGACGGTTGCCGAAACCTTCAAGACCTGGACGGTGATGGAAACCATCCTGTCGGTGGTCGGCCTGATCTTCATCATGTTGCTGTCGATGGCGCTTTAAGCCCATTCCGGCAGGGCCTTTGCGGGCAATGAAACCCGCGAAGGCCAACGCCTTGCTGTACATCGCATCTCTGCGCCACAGCGCGCACTCCGGATCGGCCACCCAGTGTCCCTGATAGCGTCAACACGCCTGAGCGTAGTAGCGATGGCGACCCGGCAGCCCTTTCCTACATCCTCGTTCGACACTTTCAACTGAATTTTCAGAAAGTCCGAGCAATCTCGCAAAGTCATGCCTACGCTTACACTCATGCCGAGATGGGCTTATCCCGCCTCGTCGAGTGAGACGATGACGACCTCACAGCGTGCAGCGGTTCACGATACTTTTTACATGACGCCAGTAAATACGGGCATTTTCACGTCGAAACGGGCAGAATTGGCGCGCTCGTCGTATCGCAGATGCAAATCTCGATGACAAGAAAATGAACCGAGGGAATTTAATTCACCCATGTGACGTCATAAGACGGATGCATTTGGATGCACTCGGCAACAATCACCACGCAAAGGCAAACGCCAGCCTCTTGAGAGAGGCGTTTTCAAGAGGCCATCAAGGAAAAGATTATGTTGATACTCACTCGCAAAGTAGGCGAAAGCATAAACATCGGTGACGAGATCACTGTCACGATTCTTGGCGTTCAAGGGCTTCAGGTCCGCCTGGGCATCAATGCACCAAAAAATGTTTCAGTGCATCGTGAAGAAATCTACAAACGTATCCAGGCAGAACTGGCTCCGAACCAGGACCCACAATAATTCCTGCAGTACCCCTTATTCAATGTTGATTTGCCATTTACTGGCAGACAGCCGTACGGCGTCCCTGGGGCGCCGTTTTTTATGGTGCTGTTTACCTGTAATTGCTGCCTAACCCGCCTGAATGTGAAGCGCTGCCTGCATGAATAAGTCCATACCGATCATCTCGGGAACAGCAGCTGGACAGGACAGCCTGCTGGTGACGGCCTCAACCACTGCTCGGCTTGCATCATGGTGAAACTGCCAGACGCCGTAGATACGTCCATCGAAGGCGGGTTCACTGCCCAGATGCGGATCGACGCCAAGCCCGGCCCCCAGACCAAAAAGATACAGGCCCTTCATTCGACGACCCTGCTGGTCCAACGGACAGCCGCAAGCGTCGGACTCAAGACCGCCCTTTGTCTCGCGCAGGCTGATGAAGTTGCCTTCGGCATCTTTTAGCGTCGGCAGCACAGGTTGATAGCCAGAGCACTGCACGATCACCGCCGAGTCGGCAAGCGCGAGTCGGGCCGGCTCGTGGTCATCAGGTCGCCCGCCCAGCGTTTGAAACATCTGCACCCGCACGCCCGTCTTGCCGACACGGCCGCTACACAGCGCCTCGCGCCCAATGTCCAGCGCTCTATAACGCAAGCCGCCGGAGCGGTTGACTCGGCCTGATACCGGACACACATCGTGTTGGGCGTCGAAAAGGTAACCAGCTGCCTGTGCTTGTTCGACACTTTCGTAAAACAGCCTGATGCGGCTTCGATGAATAAGCGTCAGTTCCTGCAAGCCCGCGAACTCCAGTGCATCTGCCAGATTTTCCAGCATTGAAAAGGCACTGTGTGAGCCACCCACAATCGTGATTCGCCCTTTACCGGCCAGCGCGGGACCGAACACTTCGCGTAATTGCACCGCATTCATACGCAGCAACCTGTCCGCGCTCTGAATACTCACATTGCCTGGCAGCGCCAGCCCCTGCCCGGCAAGAGCATCAATCAGGTGCTGTGGATCCTGACGCCCACCCAGATTGAGTACCAGCGCCCGGCAGCGCACACGTCTTTTGCCGTGCGGACCGTCAACGTGCAGGCAAAATGTGTTGCCGTCACTGACCACTTCATTAATGGTCGTACCGGACCAGACTTTTACTCCGTAGCGTTGCACGATGTGGTCCAGTACCAGCCTGGCGGCCTCGGCCATGAGCAGACCTGCATCAGACAGCTGCGGCGCGCTTTGCGCCTGCGCTTTGATACGCCAATACGCTGCCGAGTTTTCCAACGGCTCGAATACCTCACGTAATGCCGGATCGCGCAGGCAATCGATGAATACATCGCCCACAGAATTGGCGGTAATCCGATACTCCCCCAGCACGCCTGCTCCGGGCCGGTCGCTTGCATCAATGACGACCAATCCTTTCGCGGCAATTCTTGGCATTGCGCCGGTCTTCAGGGCATTGAACAAAAAACCCATGCCGGCGAGCCCGGCCCCTCCGACGACGCAGCCGCAGGTTGTTTCCATACCGTTATCAAACATGATGATGCTCCATCGTCATTTCATACGTTGGTGCAGCACAGAAGTTCTGGATGATCGAGTGCCTGGCTGATCAGGCGAACCAGCGTCCCTGCACGATTCGAGGCGAAACACATACAACCGAACACCGACAAAGGCTCATTCACCGAAGTGATGAGTCGTCATGAAACAGTGTTTTTTTACAGAAAGTTACAACACGTAAAACAGGCGGGACCTTGAAGTAACGGAGTGGGCAGTAAAAACCGCTCAATGCTACCGCCCGTTTTTTAAGGCGGCGTTTTTATCAAGTGGAAAAGCGTGACAATGCGTTACGCATTCAGGAGGCAATCAAATAGTTGCAAAGAAACGCAAAAGTGTCAAATAGGCAGGGCGTTGAGCAACCCGTTCAATAGCGCGCTATAACCTGATGATTTCACGGCGCTTGTACCTTTTTAAAACCTTGACGTGCGCATGGTTCAAGACGGTTAAAAAGTTTCATGAATTTCTATTATTTTTTTATCGCCCATCTCCGAAACAGCATGACTCCGACGCTGTTAAATTGACGTGCGACCGGGCAGCGAGTTTTGCCCGAAAAAGTAGAACCGGCAACCGCACAAACGACAAGGCCCCGATCAACACTGATCGAGGCCCTGCTGCGTGATGCCTGGGCATCAGAGGGATGAAGCAGTATCAGGCAGCGCTGTAATGCGCTTGTGACGCCTTGGCTTTTGCCGACTCTTCACGCAACCCGGCTACCAGTGCAGAGATATCCCGGACAGTCTTGATACGGCTGAGCGGGAGGCTCGTCTGACGATGGGTACGCCCGGACACCGGATCGCTTATTTGCACCGTCATCTGATCGTTGGCAATGGTGCAGGTGCAACGCAACGGCAGGAATGCACGTTCAACGATACTCCTGAGTTCTAACTCAGACAGTCCACTCGTAATCATCTCTTTATCTCCTTATGGGTGTAAGCATGTCCCGACCATGACAAATTTTGACAATTTTTATTGTTGATGACTCTTTTAAAAAACGGCCCAGACCAGCCCGCCAATTATCTGTCGTCACTCGCGTTATGCTTAAACGAGTTATACACCTCTCGCAGCCCCTCTAGCAACTTCCACAACCGAATATCCTTGCTCCTTTTAATGCTGTCCCTTATTGAAGAATCAACAGAAAAAACGATTCACCGTAATGATTTCCAGCGTACTACGGCCTGACGTGAATCACGGCGTACAGAAGTCACACTAGAAAGCAGCATAAATACTGACGAACGGTCGACTGCCGGGACGGCGTTATCTGAAAAAATAACCAGACACTGTTATCGAGTCGCTTAAAAAACGGGTTGAAGATAAAAGGCACGCCCGGGCCGATGCAATAATGGCCGTGCGTGCCCCCGCATGAAAAACTTACTGTTCCGAGCCAGACAGACGCAGATGGATCAGCGCCACCCGGGCACCTTGTTTATCGCGTTTCTCTTCGATGGCATAAGGGCGAAAGCCCATCCGCGGGTAAAACAGCAACCCGGGGACGTTATGGTTGTAGCAGGATGCAATCAGCTCAGTCGCTTCGTGCTTGTCAAATGCGATCCCCATCATACTGGTAATCATGTAACGCCCTACCCCTTTGGAGCGGGCCTTCGGAGCGATGATCACATTACCCAGCGAGCAACGGCCGCGAAATTTGCATTGAGAGAAATTGGCAAAACCGACAACTTCGCCATCCATCTCGATGACGGTCGAGTCGTGTCGGGTCTCCAGTGCTTCGCTGAGTTGCGAGGCAGTCAGCGGGTAAGTCGCTCTGGGGAACATGTAGAACAGTTCGTCGGCATTCTGCGGCAGTTCGCAAATTGTGGGGATGTCTTTTTCTTCCAGGGGGCGGTGATGGAACATGAGCGGTAACCTCTTGAAGAAATTGAAGAAAGCGCGAGTAAACGTTAAGCAGATCGGCGATTTGGGCAACAGCTGGTGACAAAAATACAGCGCCTGTCCCTTCACAGCATAATCCCCGGCTATCGAAAAGGGCACCTCAATAACGAATTGTGCTATTGAGCGCCTTTGTTGACGCTGCATTCGGACCTCTTGGCGCAACGTATTGAAGCGTAGGGGTTTGCGTGTACATCATGATTGCTCAGCTTGAAAACATACCCGGAACCCCGCTGTGCAATATTCTGTAACCCATGTTTGGTGGTTCATCTTGCAACCCTGACGCAGAACCGGCATTTATTTCACTTTGTTGACTGGATCATGCGTCTTATGCCGATTTCGCCCCTTGCTCGCTTCAAGGCTCGTCCGATCAAATGGGTCTGCATGTTAGCCATCATTATTGGCCTCCCGGTCGGCTGTGCAGTGCTTGAGCACAAGGAACGCGAGCTGGTGTTTCGCATCGAGCCCGGCACCGCAAGCTGGTACAGCGGCCTGCCCGCCGATGTGCAGGAGATCGAACTCAGCACACCGTCATTTGGACCATCGCAGAATATCCACGCCTGGTGGTGGCCCGCATCGGACAAGAACGCCCCGGCCGTGCTGTACCTGCATGGCTCAAGATGGAACCTCACCGGCCAGTTGTTCCGTATCCAGCAACTCAAGGCGCAGGGCTACTCGATACTGGCAATCGATTATCGGGGTTTCGGTCAGAGCATGGGCCAGCTGCCATCCGAGAAGTCGGTGTACGAAGATGCACGCATCGCCTGGGCACGCCTGAAACAACTGCAGCCCGATCCGCAACGCAGACTTATATATGGGCACTCGCTGGGCGGTGCAGTTGCGGTGGATCTGGCAGCCGAACTGGGCAATGACGCAGAAAAGGACAACGCGCCGATTCAGGCCCGCGGGCTGATAATAGAATCCACCTTCACCAACCTGGCCGATGTGGCCACTGCGCTGGCCAATACCTCGCTGCCTGTGCGCTGGTTGCTGTCGCAGAAGTTCGACTCTCTGGACAAGATTGCAGACATCCACATGCCAGTGCTGATCGTGCACGGCACCGAGGATCGCTACGTACCGGCACGCTTCAGCGAGCAGCTGTTCGAAGCAGCGCAGGAACCCAAGAAGCTGATACTGGTGCCTGGCGGTACACACAACAACAGCATGCAGATCGGACAGCCCGCTTATAGTCGGGCCATCCGTACGTTGCTTGATACACCGGCATCACTGCCCAGGGTCACAACACAGGACCAGCCGTCAAAGAACGCCGGTTAGACATGGCCGGACACGACGCAGTAGTCTCTGGGCTCATCACTCAGAGACCGCGCAATGAACTGCATTGTCGAGTATTCAGACCCGCATCACCGCCTTGCCGTCATCGAGCTGTGGAAGACCGTCTTCAATGACCCCATGCCGCATAACCGTCCGGAGTTGTCGATCGACAAGAAACTGGCTGTCGGGGACCGGCTGTTTTTCGTCGCCGTCATGGACGGCCGCGTGACCGGGACCATTCTTGCCGGTTACGACGGCCATCGCGGCTGGCTGTATTCGGTTGCAGTTGCCCCGCACCAGCGTGGCAAAGCACTGGGAACAGCACTGGTCAGGCACGCAGAACAGGCTCTTACGGACCTTGGCTGCGTCAAGATCAATCTGCAGATTCATACGTTCAACGAAAGTGTGCAGGCTTTTTATCAAACATTGGGGTACACGCCCGAGCCCATCATCAGCATGGGCAAGCGGATTGACGCCAACGTCGATAGTCATTGATAACCTGAAAAGGCCCCTGTTTGCAGAGCACCGGGCTCAATCATTTATTTACATGAGAATCAGTATCAAATTACAATTATTGCTATTAACGTCCTTGCTGAGCATTTCCCTTGAGCACCTCCTCCCAATGCCCTCGCCGTCCCGGCCCTTTTTTGCTGTCCGCACTTTCATTGGCGATGTGCGCCAGCGGCGCAGTGCATGCTGCTGAAACCGCAACCTTGCCTGCCACCCAGGTATCCGCCGCCGCTACCGAAGGCCGGGAAGGCTACAGCGCCGAAAGCACCAGTACCGCGAGCAAAAGTGATGTACCGATCAAGGAGGAGGCACAGTCGGTCAATGTGGTAACGCCGCAGACCATCGCCGACTACAACGTGCGCTCGCTGGACGATGCCATGAAGTTTGTCAGCGGCGTCAGCCAGGGCAACACACTGGGCAACACCAAGGACTCGGTGATCAAGCGTGGCTTCGGTACCAACGACGACGGCTCGATCCTGCGCGATGGCGTACGCTCGGTGGTATCGAAAAACTTCGGTGCCACCACCGAGCGCGTTGAAGTACTCAAAGGTCCGGCATCGCTGCTGTACGGCGCGATGGAGCCGGGTGGCGTGATCAACGTGATCAGCAAACAACCGCAATATGTGCAAAGCACCACGCTCAGTGGCTCGGCCTACAGCGAAGGCGGTGGCAGTTTCGGCATCGACACCACCGGACCGCTGGGCGATTCCGGGCTGGCCTACCGACTGGTGGCAGAGCGTCAGAGCGAGGACTATTGGCGTAACTATGGCGTCGATCAGCACACCCTGATCGCGCCCTCGTTGTCCTGGACCGGAGAACGCGCCAGCCTGACGCTCGCCTACGAATACAACGACTACATCAGCCCGTTCGACCGCGGCACGGTGTTCACAGGTGGTCATCCGGCCGATATCAGCTATGACAAGCGGCTCGACGAAAAGTGGGCCAATACCGTGGGCATCAGCGAAACCGCAACCGCGCGCTTCGAGTATCAGCTCAGCGATGACTGGAAAACCCGTCTGACCTACGGCTGGAACAACGACCGCTACAGCCTCTCGATTGCCCAGCCAAGCACATTGTCCAGCAGTGGTGTGCTGCGTCGTCAGGCCAATGGCGGCCACTATGATTATGAAACGCGTTATGCCAGTTGGGACTTCATCGGCAAGCAAGAGATTCTTGGCCAGCAACATGATCTGTTGATCGGTGCCGAGCAGGAAGACTCCGACAAGTATCGTGGCAAGACCTACCGCAACACGGCTCAAAACGGCTTCAATATCTTCTCACCGGTGTATGGCAGCCTGGCCGAGCCCAGTGTGGTCAGCGCGGCGAACAGCAACCTGAGCAATCAACTGACCTCATCTTCCCTGTACCTCAAGGATAACTGGCACCTGAATGACCGCTGGATTCTGGTCCTGGGTGGTCGCTATCAGCATTATGACCAGTACATCAAACAAGGCCTTGGTGCTAGCCGAGTCACCAATCTGGACAAGAATGACGATGTATTTCTGCCAATGGCCGGTCTGGTATTCAAGGTCAATGAAGACCTCTCGCTGTACGGTAACTACAGCCGTTCGTTCGTGCCCAACGACGATGTGAACGATGACGGCACGACCTTCGACCCGGAAGAAGGCCGCAGTTACGAAGTCGGTGCCAAATATGCACTGGCACCGGCGCTTAACCTCAACCTCGCGGTGTTCGACATCGAGAAGAAAAACGTCGTCACCCCCACTGGCGTGACCGGCGTCAGCGAAGCAGCTGGCAAGGTCGGCTCACAAGGTGTGGAGCTGGACGTGACCGGGCGCATAGCCGAGCGCTGGGACATGATCGGCACTTACGCTTACACCCACACCGAAGTGCTGGATGATCCAAGCAACAAGGGCAATCGTCTTAGCCAGGCACCCAAGCATACGGCCAGCCTGTACCTCACCCACCATCTGCAAGTCCCGTCCGGTCTGGGCGACTGGCATGCAGGTGGCGGCGCACGCTATGTGGGCGAGCGCGCTGGTGATGATGCCAATACCTTCTATATGAGCAGCTACACCGTAGCCGATGCATTTCTACGCTGGGATGTGCCGATGGCCGGTTACAAGACGCGCCTGCAACTGAACGTCGATAACCTGTTCGACAAGCAGTACTACCCGTCCAGTACAGGCAGCCAGTTGCAGGTCAACGTTGGCGAGCCGCGCACCGCGCGCCTGAGCGCAAGTGTCACTTTTTAACCAGTTACAACGGAGCAGGCTTGCAAAAGCCTGCCCCACGCCCAACCAAAGGGACGAATCAGGACTTCATCCGGTAAAAACTGATCAGCGTTTCATTGTCTTGAATGTATTCGGTCTTGCCAATGAAGGCGCTCTTTTCCAGCCATTCATTAGGCCCAAGGGAAACCTTGAAGCGCGGCGTGCATGTGCATTGGTAATGGCCGTCACTGATCGGCCAGACCCCGTTCTGCAATTCCTGCTGACCCACTTCGTCCATGAGCAGGACACCCTGGCTTTCAACGCTGATCAATTCACCCAATTGCGTGACCAGAGTGAAACGAGTGTCCAGAAAGGCAAGCTCGGATGACAATTCAACCTGCATGCTGCTGCCGCCAGCCTGCACCGAGCCGCTGAAATATTCGGAATGGAACTCTCCGCCCAGAATCCTGCTGCTGCTACGCAGTCCATCGCTGCATATGCCCATAAGCACAGGAACGTCGGTCTTCAGAATGACGGTGAGCACTTTCTCAAGCTGAGGCACCACTGCCGTATTACCACGAAAAGAGCGTTTGACGGGTTTCTTGAAATCGATGATGTTCATGGACCTGTTCACTCCATCGTTGAATGAATTCGGGCAATGGATGGCTGGGCCCAGCCATCGGATTTGCAAAATATAGAGCGCCTCGATCCGTCGGCATTTATCTGCGCTGTCTTTTCCAGTAAGCTCCTTGAAACCGGCTGAAATCGTACCGAACGGTTCAGTTCCAGTCTAGAGAATTTTGCATTTACTGTACTACCCGGTTCACTAAGGGATTGAGGATATAAATGAAGGTGCGTACTGAAGCACGCCGCGAAGCCATCATCGATGCCGCAGCAAGTGTCTTCCTTGAAATGGGCTACGAACGTGCGTCGATGAATGAAGTCACCAAACGGATGGGCGGCTCCAAAGCAACGATCTACAGCTACTTCCCCTCCAAGGAGGAGCTGTTCATCGCCGTGGTCAACAGGGTTGCAACCGCTCATCTTGCCGAGGCCGTTTCGGAACTGGCGATCTCTGTCGACAAGGACACAGATGCAGAATTAGACCTGCGAACGCTGTTCACGCGCTTCGGGGAGCGAATGTTGATGGTACTCATCAATGATGACAGCGCGTTGGCGGTGTACCGCATGGTAGTGGCCGAATCCGGGCACTCCGACATCGGCACAATGTTCTATGACTCAGGCCCCAGGGAATTCCTGCAAACGGTGACGACGCTGATGAATGCGGCCATGCAACGTGGCCAGCTACGTACCACTGATCCGCATATCGCAGCGCTGCAACTCACCTCGCTGCTGACCGCGGAAACCGACATTCGCCTCTATCAACAAACACCCGCACGCTTGAGCGTCGAGCAGATTCAAAGCATGGTCAAACGAGCAATTGATACTTTTATGCTGGGCATGGAAAAGCGCTGATTCACCGGGCTGCGACAGGTAGCCCTCTTTAAATGCTGGTTAAAATGTAAAGCTGCCAGGCCGTGACATATTTGCTTACCATTTATTCGGACAACCTGATTCAAACCTCGATTCCGGGCCCGTATAGCTCGTCAAGAAAACCCGAAGGCAGGCGATAGCCTATTGCCCACTTCGGAGAAATAATAATGATCCTGCGAAAACTCAATCTTGCACCGCGTTCGGCTTTATGCTTCGGTATTTTTTGCCTGATGATCGTTGCACTGGGCCTACTGGCTTTGCGTCAGGCAGCACTTCTCAACACAGCAGAAAAATTCATCGAAACCAACGTGCTACCCAGCGTAAAACTGCTCGGCTCTCTGGACAGGGAGTTTATCGGTATCAGGGGCAATAACGCCCGACTTCGTAACCCCCTTGAGCCGCAGGATCGCAGGACCAAGGCACTTAGCGACATTCAGCAGGCCCGCTCGCTGATTGCCGGTCTTTCGGACTCTCTCAGCAAACTGATCGTTACCCCTCAAGGGCGTCAGGCATTCGACGAGCTCCGCAAAGCCAACGCCGACTATCAAACAGCCCAGGATCGCTACCTGGCCTCTGTTGCAGCGGGCAATCTGGAAGGGGCAGTTGCCATTTCCAATGGCGACATGAAAGTTGCGGCGGATCAGGTCGAAAACACACTGAAAAAACTCATCGGCATCAACGACAGCAAAGCGGAAAAAGCGGGTGATCAAGCCGAATCTGCTTATCAGCAAACCTTGTTGATGGTGAGTATTTTTATCGCGGTCGGCGTGATTACTACCCTGCTGCTGGCCTGGATGTACACCCGCAGCCTGACTCAGCCGATCGGTGAGTCGCTGAACATTGCGCAACGCATTGCGGCCAATGACCTGAGCAAAGATATTCCACAAGACGGCAGTGATGAAGCGGCCAGACTGATCGCCGCACTGGCGTTGATGCAAGCCAACCTGCGCAGTGCCCTGACTCTCATCGGCGACTCGTCCACCCAACTGGCCGCTACTTCCGAAGAGATGCACGCAGTCACCGAAGATGCATCGCGCACCATTCAGCGTCAGAGCAATGAGATCGAAATGGCAGCTACGGCCGTCAACCAGATGAGCGCGGCGGTAGAGGAAGTGGCCAGCAACGCCGCATCGGCATCGGAAGTGACGTCTCAATCGAGCACCGCAGCCATGGCCGGACGTGCGCAGGTCGATGAGACTGTCACGGCGATCAACCTGATGGTCTCCAAAGTGCAGATCACCTCAACCGAGGTGCAGGGCCTGGCGGTCATGGCAACGGACATCAGCAAGGTGCTGGATGTGATCCGCGCCATCGCCGAACAAACCAACCTGCTGGCACTCAACGCTGCGATCGAGGCGGCCCGTGCAGGCGAAGCAGGGCGAGGTTTTGCCGTGGTCGCGGACGAAGTACGCGCATTGGCACACCGCACCCAGCAATCGACCCGCGAAATCGAACAGATGGTCGGCTCTATTCAGACCGGCACCGGCAACGCTGTCACTGCCATGGAGCAGACCAGCGTTCAGGCACACAAGACCCTGGAGATGGCCAATGGCGCCGGCAAGGCGCTACTCGAAATTACCGACTCCATCAGCCAGATCAACGAACGCAATCTGATGATCGCTACCGCTGCCGAAGAACAGGCCCAGGTTGCTCGTGAGGTCGACAGGAGCCTGGTCAGCATTCGTGACCTGTCCAGTCAGACGTCCGAGGGCTCCAATCAGACCGCCATCGCCACTGCCGAGTTGTCGACGCTGGCGTCAGGCCTGAACCGTCTTACCAAGCAGTTCCGCGTTTAAGCTCTATCGCCGGGAAGCGCGCTTCCCGGCATCTCCCCTTGTCGAATGGCCTGCCCTGATCTAAGTTGTACGACGACAGATGAATTGCTCATCTGCGCGGGCTTCGCTCACATTCAATAACGACAAGAAAAAGGGATGAACATGAAAAAGCTGACACTGCTAATGGCGTTTCTGTGCCTGTTTACCGGCTACGCCGCTGCGGCAACTTCTGACGAGACTGATGTTGCCGAGGCGGTAGACAAGCTCACGCAAGCCATGTGGCACAAGGACATAAAGCAACTCAATGCGCTGACCGCCGACAACCTCACATACGGACACTCCAGCGGCACCATTCAGGACAAGAAAGCGTTCATCGCAGACATCGAGACCGGCAAGAGCGCCTTTAACGAACTGAAGATGCTCAATCAGAAAATCATTCTTTCCGGCGACACCGCCCTGGTGCGCAATCATTTCTCGGCACAGGCAGTGAACAGCGGCAAGGTTGTGCCGACCGAAATCGAGAACTTCCAGATCTGGCAGAAGCAGAATGGCCAATGGCTGCTCATCGGCCGTCAGGCATTCCGCTTCTAAACCCACCGGTTCAAGGCAGCAGCAGGCGCTACTGCTGCGTGCCGAACATCGCCGTCCAGTAAATTCCTGCGTCACTTTTCGGGTCCATCGCGTAAGCTGCTCCCAACTCGCGGAAATCAGGACTCATCAGGTTGGCGCAGTGGCCGGGGCTCAGCAGCCAGCCATCCACCACCTTGCGCGCGCTGTCCTGGCCTGCAGCGATGTTCTCACCGACCTGCTGGCCTATATAGCCAGCAAGTTCGGCCCGATCGCCAGGCGTACGGCCGTCGCGATCCTTGTGGTCAAAAAAGTTCTGATTGGCCATTGCCTGCGAATGACGTTGTGCGGCAGTGCCCAGAACAGCGTTCCAGACCAGTGGCGTGGTAGCAGCGAAGGATTGCGTTCCGCACTGACGCGCCTGGGTACGGGCGTTATTGACCATTTCCAGAATTTTTTGCCCTTCTACCTGCCAATCGCCAAGACGCGAAGCCACCAGCGAGCGTGCCAGGACAATGCGCCAGTCTCGCCCCTGCCGGCTAACCCCGATGTCGACAAATTGCGGGTCCAGCACTACTCGGCAAAAACTCTCCAGCACCGCTTTAAGTGCCGAGTCAGCGTCATTGGGGCCGGACAGACTGATCGCCTGCACAGTGACCATTGGATAGGAGGCACGCGTCAGCGCCTGTTGCAGGTCCAGATTGCCACTGGCGGGCAGCACCAGACGTGCATCACTGTTCAGTGGCGGCAGCTCCATGGATACCTGCTCGCCACAGCGCTGTGCCTGACCACGATAGGCGTTGATGGATTCGATCAGTTGCGTATCGTCGCTGGCCAACGCAGCACTGGCAAAGATTCCACAGCACAGCACGGCCACAAATGATAACGATACTCTCGGGAGCGACAGGCGCAGGGTGTTGAAAATGACAGGCATGAAAAGTCTCTCTCGGGCTGAGTCCGCCTATGATGCGCGAAATGACCCGGTCGGGCGCAACGCCTTTTTCATGTCAGTGCGGAAATTAGCCACCGAAAAGGCAAAGACGTGCGCCAGACAGTACCGTGTTGAAACGACTCAAAGCTTGAAGTTGGCGACCAGCGAATTGAACGAGGTGGCCAGTCGCGACAGTTCCTGGCTCGAAGCGCTGGTCTGATTGGCACCTGCGGCGCTCTGGGTCGAAAGGTCCTGAATGTTGATCAGGTTGCGGTCCACCTCGCGGGCGACCTGGGCCTGCTCTTCGGAAGCCGAAGCAATGACCAGGTTGCGCTCGTTGATGGTCGCCACACCCAGGGTGATTTTTTCCAGCGCGGCACCGGCACGCAGCGCCAGCTCCTGAGTATTGGTGGCCAGAGACAGGCTCTTGCCCATCGCAGCAACAGCGCCATCGGCCCCGGACTGCACGGTGCTGATCATGCCTTCGATTTCCACTGTCGAGGCCTGAGTACGGTGTGCCAGGGCACGAACCTCATCAGCCACCACCGCAAAACCACGACCCTGTTCGCCGGCACGCGCGGCTTCGATGGCGGCATTCAACGCCAGCAGGTTGGTCTGTTCGGCGATGCTGCGAATCACGTCCAGCACCTTGCTGATCTCCCGCACATGCCCGGCCAGTTCTGACACAGCGCCAGTGGACTCGGTGATCTCGTGCACCATGGTGGTGATGCCCTTGACCGTATGATCCACCTGACCACGTCCATCGACTGCATCATCGGTTGCAGCCTTCGACGCCTCGGAGGTCGACACCGCATTACGCGCCACTTCTTCCACAGCAGCAGTCATCTGATTCACGGCAGTCGCAGCCTGCTGGATTTCGTCGTTCTGGCGAGTCAGTCCGCGGGTGCTTTCATCGGTAACGGCGCTCAATTCTTCGGCAGCAGAGGCTAACTGGTCTGAAGCACTGGCAATTTGTTGAATGGTATTTTTCAGACCGGTCTGCATGTCGGACAGTGCGTCCAGCAGTTGTCCGGCCTCATCGCCACGATCAGAAACAATCGGTTGGGTCAGGTCGCCACCGGCAATGCGCTGAGCACTTGCTACCGCGACCGCCAACGGCCGGGTAATCATGCGGGTGATCAACAGCCCCAACATGATTGCCACCAGAAAGGCGATGACTACGCCGATTTCAAGCATCATCACCGAAGAATTCCGTAGATCGGCGGCAGCCGCAGCACCCTCTTTGATCTGACGGTTGTTGGAATCAATCATAATGCGCAAATAGCTGCGCACCTTGGTAAAGCCTTCCGAAGACAGTGTGTTCAGTCGGGTGCGGGCAGCGTCGTAATCACCGGCCTTGATCAGATCGACAACCTGCTGGGCTCCGGCAACGTAGCCGGGCATCATCAGCTCAAACTGGTCACCGGCGGCACGCTCGTCATCTTCCAGCGGCGTGGCACGGTAAATCGCGAATACCCTCTGTGCGCGAGCCAGATCTTCGCTCAACGCCTGTCGAACACGTTCCTTGTCGGCTTCAGGAACGCCGCCATCCTGCGCATCCAGCAAACGGTACAGTCCACGGTTGTGAGCGGTGAGGCTGGTCAGCGTTTCATTAGTGTTGCTGACAGAAACAAGGTTGTTGGAAAAGGTAAGCTCAAGCGCGTTGCCCAAGCGGGTAACCCCGACCATGCCCAGGCCGCCAACGGCCAGTGTGATCAGTGCACAAACAATGAATGCCGAAAGAAGCTTGGTCGAAAACTTGGACTGACGCAGGAAATTCATGGGGCTTACCTGTTGCTGAATGAGGGGCGACATCCGTGCCTGAGAGTGACCAAATAGTCGTGATGTCATAATGACTTCACTCCATTTGGATCGTTCCAACGCACTCCCCACTTTTTGATAGATAGCGCTTGTGCAACTACTTCCGTCTATCAATACAGGTCTGCCCGCGCGACACGCTGGCTGTCAGTGCAGCCTTGACGCTTGCGCAACACCTTCCGGCACGCCAGGGTTTTCAAGACGCTGCTCGGCGAACGCCCTGGCATCCCGGGTCATACGGTCGAGATGACGGTCACGCTGCTTCTCTGCATCGACCATCGCTCTCTTGCCGTGCTGTTTGAGCAGGTACGCATGAATCTGACGCACTTCCACCGAGCTGTAGATCGGAGCGATGTCCATGACCGCAAGCAGGCCATCCGTTCCATGATCCAGGGTGTTCATGATGACCTGCGGGCCGCGTGCGCCCAGGACCTGGAAGCCCAGCGCTTCGAAATACGCCACTTTGCCCACCACGCAATACAGTTCTGCGTGCGGGTAGCGGCCGACCATCTTATTCAGCATCGAGCGTGCAATGCCCTGGCGACGATGGCTTTCGCGCACCGCCATATAGGCCACGGCACAAGCCTGTGGATCATCCTGCACAGGCAGGTACAGTAAAAACCCCAATACGGTTTCCGGGTCCTCATCGTCCAGCGCGACGATCAGTTCGACCGCCAGGTTTTGCGAGCCGTCCATGGCGTTCAGGTAGAGATGCACCTCATACCCCACGCCATACTGATACAAGTTGTACAGCGGATTGCTCGGCGCAATGGCTACCATGCTGATGTCGGTCACGTAGTCCACGACCATCTGCTGGATCTGGCTACGGATGAACTCCGGTGGCGGGGTTTGTAGCAACATGATGGTGGGCATGAGACGAGGGGCTCCATTGAACGGGGTGTGGCTGCACAGGATGTGGCCACATGATAGCGCGTCAACGCTTTCAAAACCGATAATGTCACTTTGCCGCAGGATAACTTAGTTGTAACTTATACGACGACCTCAGAAGACAATATCAAAAAGCCAGCAATCTTGAATGTCACATTATTTAGTTGCACGATCGTTCCATACCGGGACGCCAGCACTTTATTATTGACGAGCCTTTAAAATGATAATGATTACTATTAACCTTGGATGGCGTGATTAAACGTGCCTTTTATTAATACCAACATTTAATAAAAATTCCTTTATTTTCATGGTTATACATAACTAAAACCATGATTTTTTATACGTTCACCTGTAGCCCGCCTTCCTCATATCCAAGGAAATTATTCAACTAATTTTGAAAGTTTTTACTCGGTTCCTCTCCCCTCTCAGTATTTATCTTAATCACCCCGATATATTTTTATAATCACCGCCCTGCCCTCACGCGCCTAAGATAAACCGGCCTACTAAAAATATGAGGGATTCAAAATGCCGTTATTAAACTGGTCCAGACATATGGTGTGTCTGACTGCAGTCGGTCTCGTTACTGTTCCGACCGCCTATGCAGCAGACACCCTGACTCGCGACAATGGTGCCGTCGTCGGCGACAATCAGAACTCTCAGACTGCAGGCGCCCAAGGGCCTGTCCTGCTGCAAGATGTGCAGCTGTTGCAAAAGCTGCAGCGCTTTGATCGCGAGCGTATTCCGGAGCGCGTGGTCCACGCTCGCGGCACGGGTGTCAAAGGTGAGTTCACCGCATCGGCCGATATCAGCGATCTGAGCAAGGCCACGGTGTTCAAATCGGGCGAAAAAACCCCGGTCTTCGTGCGCTTTTCCTCCGTTGTCCATGGCAACCACTCGCCTGAAACCCTGCGCGACCCACACGGCTTCGCCACCAAGTTCTACACGGCAGACGGTAACTGGGACCTGGTAGGCAACAACTTTCCAACCTTCTTCATCCGTGACGCCATCAAGTTCCCGGACATGGTCCACGCCTTCAAGCCTGACCCGCGTACCAACCTGGACAACGATTCGCGTCGCTTTGACTTCTTCTCGCATGTTCCAGAAGCCACCCGTACGCTGACACTGCTGTATTCAAATGAGGGTACGCCTGCAGGCTATCGCTTCATGGACGGCAACGGCGTACACGCCTACAAACTGGTGAATGCCAAAGGCGAAGTGCACTACGTCAAGTTCCACTGGAAGACCCTGCAAGGCATCAAGAACCTTGATCCGAAAGAAGTCGCTCAGGTCCAGTCCAAGGACTACAGCCACCTGACCAACGATCTGGTCGGTGCCATCAAAAAAGGCGATTTCCCGAAATGGGACTTGTACGTTCAGGTCCTGAAGCCTGAAGAGCTGTCGAAATTCGACTTCGACCCTCTGGACGCCACCAAGATCTGGCCTGATGTCCCTGAGAAGAAAATCGGTCAGATGGTCTTGAACAAGAACGTCGACAACTTCTTCCAGGAAACCGAACAGGTCGCCATGGCCCCGGCTAACCTGGTTCCTGGTATCGAGCCTTCCGAGGACCGTCTGCTGCAAGGCCGTGTGTTCTCCTACGCCGACACCCAGATGTATCGCCTGGGCGCGAATGGTCTGAGCCTGCCGGTCAACCAGCCCAAGGTTGCGGTGAACAACGGTAATCAGGACGGTGCTCTGAATACCGGTCACACCACCAGCGGCGTCAACTATGAGCCGAGCCGTCTGGAGCCACGTCCAGCCGACGAAAAAGCGCGCTACAGCGAACTGCCGATCAGCGGCACCACCCAGCAGGCGAAGATCACGCGTGAGCAGAACTTCAAGCAGGCGGGTGATCTGTATCGCGCCTACAGCCCTAAAGAGAAGACCGACCTGGTACAGAGCTTTGGCGAGTCGCTGGCTGACACCGACACCGAAAGCAAGAACATTATGCTGTCGTTCCTGTACAAGGCAGATCCGGACTACGGCACTCGGGTAACCGAAGTCGCCAAGGGCGATCTGAGCAAGGTCAAGTCGCTGGCTGCAAGCCTCAAAGACTGATGATCTGATGTCCCGCTCCGGCGTTTACGACGCCGGGGCGGTTCCAGCCAGGAGAACGCCTGTGAAAAATCTGATCTATGCCTTGCTGCTGTTTGCTGCAGCCGCAAACGCAACCCCACCCGCCCCTGTACCCGCTTCCGAACTGACCGCCGAACAGACCGCCAGCCAGTTGCGCACGCTGTTTTTCGACGCATCCCGTGAAGGCAACAACCCGATGCTGGACACCTTCATCGAAGCCCATTACGACCTCAACGTGCGTGACGAACAGGGCTATACCGGCCTTATTCTGGCCGCCTATCACGGCCATGAAGATTCGGTGGAACGCCTGATCAGTGCCGGTGCGGACCCTTGCGCCAAGGACAATCGCGGCAACACCGCACTGATGGGTGCGATTTTCAAGGGTGAACTGAGCATCGCCAAGCGCCTGGTTCAGGCCGATTGCGGCCCAAACCTGACCAACAATGCCGGGCAGACGGCGGCCATGTACGCGGCGCTGTTCAAACGCACTGAAGTGCTCAAGGCGTTGACCGACCAAGGTGCCGACCTGACCATCCGTGACAGCATGGGCAACGACGTGCAGGGCTTGTCGAAAGGCGAATTCCAGACACTGCCTGCCCGCTGACGTTTTTTGGACTCAATCCTTGCGTTCGATCATTTCGTAGATGCGGCTGGCGAACGCGTCCATGGTGAACGGCTTGGTGAGCACCCACATCCCCGGATCCAGATGGCCGTTACCAATGATGGCGTTCTCAGCATAACCGGTGATGAACAGCACTTTAAGGTCTGGTCGAATGATGCGCGCAGCATCCGCCAGTTGCCGACCGTTCATGCCGCCAGGCAACCCGACGTCGGTTACCAGCAGGTCGATACGCATATCGGACTCCAGCATCTTCAGCGCAGACGCGCCCTCGCCCGCCTCGATCGGGATATACCCCTGATCCTCCAGCACTTCGGCCACCAGCATGCGGATGGTCGGCTCATCGTCGACAATCATCACCGTACGCTCGGTCTGCGCAGGCGCCGATTCGCAAGTCTCGACAGCCTCGACCTCTTCCGCAGCCCCAAGGTAATGACGCGGCAGGTACAGGCACATGGTCGTGCCCTGCTCAGGTTCAGAGTAGATACGCACCTGCCCACCGGACTGGCGCACAAAACCGTACACCATCGACAATCCCAGACCCGTGCCCTGCCCGAGTGGCTTGGTGGTGAAAAACGGGTCGAACGCGCGGTTGATAACCTCAGGCGACATGCCGGTACCGGTGTCACTGACACACAGCGACAGGTATTGCCCCGGTGTCAGGTCCCGGCTCTGGGAGCCGCGCTCGTCAATCCACCGGTTAGCGGTTTCGATGGTGATTCGCCCGCCTCGCGGCATGGCATCCCTGGCATTGATACACAGGTTCAACAGCGCATTTTCCAGTTGCGGGGCGTCAATGAACGTCGACCACAACCCGACTGAGGTCACGACTTCCAGCGTGATGTGAGGTCCGACCGTACGTCGAATCAGCTCTTCCATCCCGATCACCAGCCGGTTGATGTCGACCGCCTTGGGGTCAAGCGTTTGTCGACGTGAAAACGCCAGCAGCCGATGAGTCAGCGACGCAGCACGCTTGGATGCATCCTGCGCAGCCCCTATGTAGCGATCTATTTCAGTGAAACGGCCCTGGCTCATGCGCGTCTTGAGCAGTTCCAGCGAGCCGGTGATACCGGTCAGCAGGTTGTTGAAGTCGTGGGCGATACCGCCAGTCAACTGACCAACCGCTTCCATCTTCTGCGACTGGCGCAAGGCATCCTCAGCCTGAGCCAGGCGTTCCTGCTCGCGCAACCGTTCGCTGACGTCGTAGGCAAACAGATACGCGCCAATGGCCTGGCCTTGTGCATCGCGAAGCGTGCTGTAACGCATTTCGAAGTGGCTGGCCGGATCCTTCGAATCGCTGAAGCTGACGCTTTCGGCAAACTCCTCGCCTGCCAACGCCCGCGTCCAGCGCTGCTTAAGGCCCGCTTTGCTCTGCGGACAGTCGTCCAGCAGGTCGAGCATATTGTCGCCTACCTGAGGACGGACGCCAAAAAGACGCTCGAACTCGCGTAGCGCTGAGCCATTGATGGCCATCCAGCGGTAATTGGCGTCGATGACATGGATGAATGCATTGGTGCCATTGACGACATCGGCGAGCACATTGCGCTCGGCGACGGCCTCGACAATACGAGCCTCCAGCGTTTCATTCATCTGCTGTAACGCCAGCTCTGCGCGCTTGCGTTCGGTGATGTCTTGAAACAACACCGCTACCTGCTTGCGGCTGGCCGGCTCGATGCGGAACGCGGTCAGTGCCAGGTAGCGTCCGGTCGCCACCAGCTCGCGCTCGAAGCGGACCGGCTCACCGGTGCGCAATACCTTGCCGTAGAACTCGACCCAGCCATCCGCCTCTTCGCGAACCATCTCGCGCAGCTTCTTGCCCACCACATTGGGAATGCCGGCGTGATACTCGTAAGCCGGGTTGGCTTCAATATGAATGTAATCGCTCAACGGGCCGTGCGGGCCGTCAAAGAACTCGATGATGCAAAAGCCTTCATCCATCGCGTTGAACAGAAAACGATAACGCTCCTGAGAGTGCGCCAGGGCGTTTTCGGCCTCCTGACCACTGACGCTCAGGCGCTCTTTAAGCGAGGCGTTTTCCTGCTCCAGAGCCGATAATCGGCTCTGGAGATGTTGTAGATCTGTCGGGGTCACGGCGGAGGCACCTGCGGTGTGGGTTGCGCCGCGTTCCCTTCAGGCAGGGCGGCACGAGCACGCTACGAGAAAAAACGCTCGGTTGCAAAAATAATGGCATTTTGCACTCGAAAATCGATGATTTTCGAAAAGTCAGAGCGGTATGTGCTTCTTGATACAGACAGAGCGAGCCCGGGCGGGCAGCCCTCCAACAGCCACAACGTCAGCTCATTCCGATCCTGCTGTTCGCAGACGCAACCATTCATCCACGACCTGGCCCATGTTTTTGGGCTCGCCATTAGTGATCCACGCCATGAATGGCCGGTCGAACCTGAACGACGGCCCGCATTGTCCGGTCATGAAGCGCCTCACGTTCTGCGTATTCCGGTAGCGGTCGTCCACCGGGGTATCACGTGTAACAGGATCGGAGTGCCAGTCGAATGTCATGCGTTACCCTACCCGACAGTGTTGAAAGTCTATGCTTTATAGCTGGAAATCAGCAAGCCCCGCGACTGCTGACTGCCGGTTATGAGAGCCGATCCGCTTACTCTCCGGCAAACGGCACCAGCGACTCCAGCAGCCATGCACCTGCTGGCCCCAGGCTGCGCTGGAATGACCAGATGACATCGACTGCCGAGCGACGCGGCCAGCCCGAGACTTTCAGCTCTTTGAGCAGCCCGCCCGAATAGCGCGACACCAGCCAGCGCGGCAACGCCGACCAGCCAAAACCGAAGGCAGCCATGTCCATCAACAGCAGGTAATTGGGCGCTGACCAATGACGGTGACCGCTGGTGGGCAGGTCGTCGGTGGGGATGCTGTGCTCGACCAGCGTGTTGAGGCGCAATGCGCGGTAACCCGCCAGTTGCTGATAATCGACCCGTTCCAGCGCGGCAAGCGGATGTTTATGCGAGACGAACAGACCGAAATCGGCACTTTCGTCGATGGTCGCGTGACCGATCTCCGGTGGGTAGCTGGCTTGCGCCGACAGCAGCCCCAAGGATGCCCTGCCCGACTGCACCAGGCTGATGGCATCACCGTGCTCGGCGAATACGCATTCCATCTCCAGCTCCGGAAAGCGCTGATCCAGCTCGGTCATCAGCCGCTCGAAATCGGCGAACTGGTTGGCGTCCGACAGCACCAGCGTCAGCCTTGGCTCGACGCCTGCCGCAAGCCTTGCAGCAGCCCGGCGCAGTCGGTCCGAGGCGCACAACAGGTCATCGACACGGCCAAGCATGACCCGCCCGGCTTCAGTCAGAACCGGTTGCCTGGAAGAGCGATCGAACAGCTCCAGCCCAAAATCGATCTCCAGGCGGGCAATTGCTTCACTGATCGTCGACTGACTCTTGCCCAGACGGCGTGCAGCTGCACTGAACGAACCCAGCGCGGCAATCTGGGCGAAGGCTTCCAGGGCTTCCGGTGAATAACTCATGACACTCTCTTATCGGCTTTACCGATGGTATTGATTTTCAGGTTAACGCAAACACCGATGATAATGCTGCCACCCACGAGCACAAAGGACAGTCTTATCATGAGCAACAGCCCACAACACGCCAGCCAGCACGCATCCGTAGCGTCCAAGACCCTGCGTGAAAGGGCGCTGCACGCCAGCCTGTTCGAGATCGGTGGCGTGATTCTGGTCGCACCGCTGCTGGCTTGGCTCATGAACCATTCGCTGGCAATGATGGGCGCCATGACAGTGATGATCTCCACCATCGCCATGCTTTGGAACATGCTTTACAACGCCCTGTTCGACAGACTGCGCAACAGGTACGGGTTTGCCATGAGCCTGACCACTCGCGTGCTGCACGCAACAGGTTTCGAAGCCGGACTGATTCTGGCCGTCGTGCCATTGGCCGCATGGTGGCTGACGATCAGCCTGATGGAAGCATTCTGGCTGGATATCGGTCTGCTGCTGATGTTTCTGCCTTACACCATGCTGTTCAATTGGGCCTACGACGCACTGCGTGAACGTGTAGTGCAGCGGCGTATGGCAAGGTGTGAGGTGCTTTGAGAGAAGACGTCTGCGCAGGCGCTCAGGCATCAGCCATATAGATGCACTGCAGTTCTTCTCACTGGATTATCAAATCAGCTCCGTTGCAAACTGTCGCCCAATGACCACGGCAAGGACACCCTTCAATGACAACTGAAATAATCAAACTGGCGGCATTCAGCGATGGCGATCGCGGTGGAAACCCGGCAGGCGTGTGGATTGGCGATGCGCTGCCCGATGACGTCGTCATGCAGCAGCTTGCCGCCGAGGTCGGCTTTTCCGAAACCGTGTTTGCCGCTCCTGTGGAAGGTTGCTGGCGTGTGCGTTATTTCTCGCCGCTGGCAGAGGTCCCGTTCTGCGGACACGCGACCATCGCTTTGGGCGCAGCGCTGGCGGCACGGCAAGGCGACGGCGTGTTCAACCTGACGCTCAATCAGGCGCAGATCACTGTCGAGGGTCATGCGCAAGGCTCCCTGACTTCGGCAGCACTGCAATCGCCACCGACCTTCAGCAAGCCGATCAGCGCGCAGTTGCTGGAAGAGGCCCTGGCGCTATTCGGCTATACGCACAACGATCTGGATGAACGCATCAAGCCAGCGCATATCAACGGCGGTGCCGGGCACCTTGTGCTCGCGCTGAACAGCCGGGCACAGCTCAAGGCTATGCACTATGACCAGCAGGCCGGTCGAGAGCTGATGGTACGCGAAGGCTGGGCGACTATTTTGCTGGTATGGGCCGAAACCGAACAGCTGTTCCACACTCGCAACCCGTTTGCCTTCGGCGGCGTTTATGAAGACCCGGCTACCGGTGCGGCCACGGCGGCCCTGGGTGGTTATCTGCGCGATATAGGCTGGCCGCACGGTGGCCTGATAGACATTATTCAGGGCGAGGACATGGGCAGCCCGTCACGTCTGCGCGCGGAAATCCCCGAGCAGCCCGGGAGTTCGATCCGGGTGTCGGGGATGGCGCGCACGTTGTAGTCAGAATCAGGTCCTGAGCTTGCTGCCGCCGATAGCCACGCCCAAGAGCATCACGGCAACGATCATGAACGCCAGCTCAAGGCTGCTGACATGGGCGATGAAACCGATTGCCGCAGGACCGATCAGAATCCCGGCGTAACCAACCGTGGTGATCGCCGGAATCGCCACGCTTTCCGGCATGGTCTTCTGCCGACCGATTGCGCTGTAGCAGACCGGTACGATGTTCGAGCAACCCGCGCCTACCAATGCATACCCCAGCAGCGCCGCCTGCCAGACCGGGATCAATGTCGCGACGGCCAGCCCCGCTGCGGCACACAGCCCGCCAAGAATGATCACTCGATTGGAGCCCACCCGTTTTACCACCGCATCGCCAAACAACCGCCCCAGGGTCATGGTCGCGGCGAATACCGCATAGCCCAGTCCGGCATACGATGCTTCGACACCACGCAACGAGGTCAGGAATACCGCGCTCCAGTCAAGCATTGCGCCTTCGGCCAGAAATACGGTGAAGCACAGCAGGCCGATGAACAGCACCACGCCACGCGGGATGGCAAAGGCTGGCCCATCGGCCGGACTGCCGTAAGGCAACAGATTCGGCGCCGCTTTGGCCAGCGCAACCAACGTCAGAAATACCACGATCAGCATCGCCGTGAATGGCGAGATGCCCAGACTGAGCAAGCCGGCGACACCCGCGGCACCGACAATCCCACCGAGGCTGAACAGGCCATGGAATCCCGACATCATGGTCTTGCCGCTGGCACGCTCGACAATCACCGCCTGAACGTTGGCCGTGCAATCCACGCCCCCCATGCTCGCGCCAAACAGGAACAGCGTGGCTATGAGTAGCGGCAGACTGGATATCGTCGCCAATAGCGGTAGACACAGACAGATCAACACCGTCGAGCAGACCAGCAACCGCCGACAGCCAAACCGCGCTGCCAGCGCACCGGCCAACGGCATCGAGAGAATCGAGCCTACGCCGAGGCACAGCAACAAAAGCCCGAGCGTGCCCTCATCAAGGCCCATCCGCTGTTTGACGTAAGGCACCAGCGGCGCCCAAGAGGCGACACTGAAACCGGCAATGAAAAACGCGATACGCGTCGAAGACTGCTCCGCCCGAGCCTTGGCATCCTGGGCTGCGGTGCTGAAAGAGGTCATGCATGCTCCTTGTAATTTGCCGAGTACGGTCACACCGGCCAGCGCGACAGCCTAACAAAGCTGATCGATTAGCCAAAACCTCTGATGCACTTGCATGAGGCTCGTTCCATCGTCGTGCAAGGGCCGTCCGATTTGCAGCTTTTTGCACCTCAGGCCAGTAGACTGACGACCACGCGCACCAGACAGGTGCGCAATCTGTCGAATCAGCTGTCGCGGAGGCCATCGTGTACAAAGGTGTAGTGCTGTCGATCCTGGCGTCAACGCTGTTCGGGGTCATGTATTTCTATACGTCACTGATGACCCCGCTCGACGGTGAAGAGATCTTCGGCTGGCGCATGCTGCTCACCGTGCCATGCGCGACGCTGTTCATGCTGGTCAGCGGAGACTGGCGGCGAGTCCGCGAAGTGACTGTCCGGCTCAGGCAGCAACCGCTGCTGATCTTCGCGCTGCTGCTGTCTTCGGTGCTGCTCGGCGCGCAGTTGCTGATCTTCATGTGGGCACCGCTGCACGGGCGCAGTCTGGAGGTATCGCTGGGTTATTTCCTGCTGCCGCTGAGCATGATTCTCACCGGCCGCATCGTGTACGGCGAGCACCTTTCGTATCTGCAAAAGGTCGCGGCAGTATTTGCCATGATCGGTGTTGGCCATGAGCTATGGCGGCTGGGCAGCTTTTCGTGGGAGACACTATTGGTCGCGGGCGGTTATCCGCTGTACTTCGTGCTGCGACGCAAGCTCAAGACCGACCACCTCGGCGGGCTCTGGTTCGACATGCTGCTGATGCTACCCATCGGCCTGTGGTTTATCGCCAACGGTCATCCACAAGCCATCCAGCAGGCACCGCTGCTGTACCTGCTGATTCCCGTGCTCGGGGTCATCAGTGCCTCGGCACTGGTCAGTTATATCGTTGCCAGCCGGTTGCTGCCGTTCAGCCTGTTCGGGTTGCTCAGTTATGTCGAGCCGGTGCTGCTGGTCGGCGTCGCCCTGTTGCTGGGCGAGAGCATCGGCCGCGATGAATGGCTGACTTACCTGCCGATCTGGCTGGCCGTCGTGGTGCTGATGATCGAAGGTGCCAAACACGTGCTGACCCAGCGCCGTCGGGATGCAGCCTGAAGCTCAGGTCTCGGTGAAACGCTCCAGTTGCATTTCCTGAAGCCGACTCAGGGTGCGCCGAAAAGCAAACGACAGATAACCCTGGGTGTACAGTTCGTCCATCGGCACAGGCGCTTCGACATACAGCGGAATGCGCCGGTCGTAACATTCGTCCACCAGCGCAATGAAACGTCGCACGCCGTCGTCGTTGGGCGATAACTGCGGCAGCTCGCGGTCGCCTGCCGTCACCTGCTCCACGCCATCCTCGGTGCCACGGGCAATCTTCGCCTCGCGCTGGGCGGCGCTGAGGGGCGGCACTTCGCTGAGCAGAATCACCGAGAAACGATCACACAACGCGATAAAATCCATCGCCGCCAGCGGTTGTTCACACAGGTCACGATAGCGGCACCACACTGCCGTATCGGAATGCTGAACCACATTGATGCTGCGATAGCCGAGCATGACCTGCGAGTCGTGAACCGGCTGGCCAGCGCTCAGCGCTTCGAATATCCCCTTCAATGCACTTGGCTGACCGGCCTGTGCAACCCAGTAACGCTGGTGCAACTGTCCGGGGTGCAGGCGATGATCCTCGCCGCCGTCGACCGCCACCACATTCATGTATTTCAGGATCGCGGCGACCGCTGGCAGGAAGCGCTCACGATTATGGCCGTGGCTGTACAACTTTTCCGGTGGCTGATTGGACGTACAGACCAGCACTACGCCCTCTTCAAACATCACTTGCAGCAGCCCACCGAGAATCACTGCGTCGCCGATGTCAGTCACGAACAACTCATCGAAACACATCACCCGCACTTCCCGCGCCAGCTCTTTGGCGACCACGGTCAGCGGCTGAGGCGTGCCCATCAGCTCGAACATGCGCTTGTGCACCCAGCGCATGAAGTGATGAAAATGCTGACGCCGGGCCGGCACGCTCAGGCTTTCGAAAAAGCGGTCCATCAACCAGGTCTTGCCGCGCCCGACCGGCCCCCACAAATAGACGCCCTGTGCCCGACCCCGCGCATCGGCCAGGGCCTCATAGCACGCCTGCAACTGTCGGGCAGCCTGCAACTGCGCCTGATCAGGCTGAAAACCACGCTGGACGGCACGTTCGTAGGCTTGCAGCGGGGAAACGGCATCCATCAGGCACACACCTTCGGTATCAGAGAAAAGACATACGGTCTAAAAACGGCTCATGCGTGCTGCACGCCGGCGCGCTTGAGCAGCCGCTTGCAGCGCTCGGACAGATGCACCACGCGCAAATGCTTGCCCGCTTTGACATAGCGCTCGCGCAAGGTCTTGAGCGCAGCAATGGCCGAGTAATCGACGAAACTCAGGTGGCGGCAATCCAGTGTCACCTGCGCCGGGTCTTCGGCCGGGTTGAACTGGTCGAGAAACGGTGTGGTCGAGGCGAAGAACAGCGTGCCGTGCAGGTGGTAGACCTTGCTGCCATCGGCCTCTACATGGCTGTCTGCATACAGCTCGCGGGCCTGCTGCCAGGCAAAGTTGATCGCCGCGATGATGATGCCGAACAGCACCGCAGTGGCCAGATCGGTGAGCACCGTGACCACGGTCACAGCAATGATCGCCAGTACGTCATTGACCGGCACCTTGCGCAGCACACGCAACGATGCCCAGGCGAAAGTCTGCTGGGCAACCACAAACATCACCCCGACCAGCGCCGCCAATGGAATGCGCTCGATCAGCGGCGACAGAAACAGCACGAACATCAGTATCATCAAACCCGCCACCACGCCCGACACACGACCGCGGCCGCCGGAACTGAGGTTGATCACCGTCTGGCCGATCATCGCGCAGCCGCCCATGCCGCCAAAGGCACCGGACACCACGTTGGCAGCGCCCAGTGCCACGCACTCGCGATCCGGGTAACCACGGGTTTCGGTGATCTCGTCGGTCAGGTTCAGGGTCAGCAGGGTTTCCAGCAGGCCGACCAGCGCCATCAGGATGGCGTATGGGGCGATGATGCGCAGGGTGTCCAGGTTCCACGGAATGTCCGGCATGGCGAATACCGGCAGGCCACCGGCAATGTGCGCCATGTCGCCCAGGGTGCGGGTCGGCAGGCCGAGCAGGTAGACCGCCAGCCCGACGCTCAGGATCGCCACCAGCGCAGGCGGTGCAACACGGGTCAGGCGCGGCAACAGATAGACAATCGCCATGGTCAACGCCACCAGACCGAGCATCACGTACAGCGGCGTACCGCTGAGCCATGACTCACCCACCTTGAAGTGCTCCAATTGCGCCATCGCGATGACAATCGCCAGGCCGTTGACGAAGCCCAGCATCACCGGATAAGGCACCAGCCGCACCAGTTTGCCGAGCCGCAGCAGCCCGAACAGGATCATGATCAAACCGCCCAGCAATACAGTCGCCAGCAAATATTGCACGCCGTGCTGCACCACCAGCGCGACGATCACCACCGCCATCGAACCGGCCGCGCCGGAAACCATACCCGGACGCCCGCCGAACAGTGCTGTCAGCGTACAAATGATGAACGCGCCGTAGAGCCCCATCAGCGGGTTGAGATGGGCCACCAGTGCAAAGGCAATGCACTCGGGCACCAAGGCAAAGGATGTCGTGAGCCCGGCCAGGACTTCGGCGCGTATACGGATTGATTTCATGGGTTACCTGAACCGCGCCCCGTGGAGGAAGCGCAAAAAAGGAGGCATATTACGCAAACCCGCCGCCACCGACCACCGCAGCAAGGCTTCAAAACAGCGTTCTTCGATGATCGGCGGCGACCCAAAACAACAAGGAATCATGTGATGCCAAGGAATAAGACACTGTTATGCGCGGCGCTTGTGCTGAACGCTTCCCTTGCCTGCGCTCAAGAACCGGCACCTGACCTTGATGCCGTTGTGCAGCAAGCGGCGCAGCAGGTGATGCAGGAAAACAACATTGCAGGCATGTCCATCGCCATCACCCGCAACGGTACACAACAGTTCTATAACTACGGTGTCGCCTCAAAGGCAAACCGCCAGCCGGTGTCCAGCGATACGTTGTTCGAACTGGGCTCGATCAGCAAAACCTTCACCGCCACACTGGCCACCTGGGCGCAGGCCAATGGGCAGTTGTCGCTGACCGACAGCATCGACACCTACCTGCCGCAATTGAATGACACACGCCTGGGCAAAATACCGGTCTTTCACCTCGGCACCCACACAGCAGGCGGCTTCCCCCTTCAAGTGCCCGACAAGGTGCAGAACACTCGCCAATTGATGGACTATTTCAAGGCCTGGCAGCCCGACTACCTGCCCGGCACCCACCGCACTTATGCCAACCCCAGTGTGGGCCTGCTCGGCATAGTTGCGGCGCGTAGCATGAAGCTGCCGTATGAAAAAGCCCTCCAGCAGCGCCTGTTTCCGGCGCTGAACCTGAGCAACACCTACGTGAACGTGCCCGACGAAAAGCAGAAGCTTTATGCGCAGGGCTACAACAAACTCGACGAACCGGTCAGGGTTAACCCAGGTCCTCTGGCGAGTGAAGCCTACGGCGTGAAATCGAGTGCGCGGGACATGATCCGTTTTGTCGAGTCACACCTTGGGCCTGGTCAATACGACGCGCCGCTGCAACGCGCGCTCAGTGACACACGGATCAGCTATTTCAAAGTCGGCGGCATGACTCAGGACCTGATCTGGGAGCAGTATCCGATGCCGGTTGGCTTGGGGCAGCTGCTTGAAGGCAACGCCAGTGCCATGCTGAACACCCTCAAAACCGAAGTGATCGAGCCGCCGCAGGCAGCGCAATCTGCGGTCTGGGTCAACAAGACCGGATCAACCAACGGTTTCGGTGGCTACGTCGCGTTCATACCGGAAAAACAGCTCGGCATCGTGATTCTGGCCAACAAGAACTATCCGAATGAAGAACGGGTAAGGCTGGCCTACCGGATTCTCGGCGAGTCCGGCTGCTGTTCAAAGCCCTGAAAAAAGCCCTGCTCCCTCGGCAGCTTCGATTTCAAGCAGCTTGCGCTTGCGCTCGACACCCCAGCGATAACCGGATAACGACCCGTCGCTGCGCACGACCCGATGACAGGGAATGGCAACTGCCAGCGTGTTGGCGCCGCACGCATTCGCCACTGCGCGAACTGCGCTGGGCATACCGATACGCGTGGCGATATCGGTGTAGGTTGCGGTCGATCCGGCAGGTATATCCCTGAGCGCCTGCCATACCCGCTCCTGAAAAACCGTGCCGCGGATGTCCAGCGGCAGCGCGAGTCCGGTCGCAGGCGACTCGACAAAGCCCACGACCCTGGCGACAAGTTGTTCAAACTCTTCATCCCCGCCGATCAGGTTGGCATTGGGGTACTGATCCTGAAACTTTTCGACCAGCACACTGGGGTCGTCTCCGAGTGAAATGGCGCAGATACCCTTGGGGCTTCTGGCCACCAGAATCGAACCCAGCGAGCTTTCACCCAGTGCAAACCTGATGTCGACATTGGCCCCGCCTGCCCGGTACTCAGAAGGTTTCATGCCCAGCATTTTTTGCGAAGCCTCATAGAATCGGCTGTTGGAGTTGAAACCTGCTTCATACAGCGCACTGGTGATGGTCACATCGTGGGAAAGCTGGACTTTCACTCGCGAGCGCAAGGACGCGACGCTGTAGGCTTTGGGCGTCAACCCGGTGAGTTTCTTGAAAGTGCGATGAAAATGAAAACTGCTCATCCCGACCTTTTCTGCAAGCGCAGCGAGATTGGGCATCGAGTCGCAGGCGTCTATCAGCCTGCAGGCTTCGGAAACGGCCGAAGCATGCTTGAGGTCCACGCTTTGCTGATCACTGCCACTGCGCCGCGACAGGCGAAACCCGGCAGCTTCAGCCTCGCTCGCCGAAGAAAAGAACACGACGTTTTCCGGCCTTGGAAGTTTGCTAGGGCTGCCGGGCTTGCAATAGATACCGGTTGTCAGCACACCGTAGACGAAGTCAGCGCCCGCGCCTGAACGACGATTGAGCAGGATCTCCCAGCGCGGGTCCTCTTCGGTTCGTGGCGCACGCGTTTTCAACGTGCCTTTCATGTTTTCCATGCTGATGGCCTGTCTTGGGTTTCGATGAGCCTATCCCTGTCGCAACACACAGGCACTCCGAGTCTTGCTCTCAAATTCGAGATAAATCGATGTCGCTGAAGTTGGCCGGTACTCGCCACAAATACCAGGCGGCAATCGTCCTGTAAGGGCCGAACCGTTCGCCAATTCTGGCCATTTCCCTATGACCCGGTTTGAGTTCAAGAGCATACAGCCGTCGATAGCCTTCGCACACGCCATAGTCGCTGGCGGGCATTACGTCCATCTGGCCCAGACCGTAAATGAGCATCATCTCAACCGTCCAGCGACCTACGCCCGGCAACTGTATGAGGCGTTCGACAAGCGCTTCATTGCTCATGGCCAATGCAGCGCTGACATCGGGGACAAGACCATCGACCCGTGCCGCGGCAATGGCTTTGATCGCTCGACATTTGGACGCCGAGAAACCGCAGGAGCGCAGTGTTTGCTCATCCAGATCGATCAATGCCTGCGCGGCCGGAAAGGTTGCGTCTGGAAACAGCGCGCGCAGCCTCATCACCATAGCGTCACCCGCTTTGGCATGCAGTTGTTGATAGGCGACGGCCTTGATCAGCGCCTGAAATGGATCCTGCGCGGCAGTGACCGGGTGCAGGCAGGGGCCGACGTGATTGATCAGTAATTCCCATCGCCTGTCGATGGCTTTGAGCATTTCGACCGCCTCTGCATGTGCAGCAGCGTTCGCGTCACGTGGCGGTACGCACTCGCTATCAGGTGCGTCTGATTCTGATGACATCGTGTTTTCCCAAATTGAAATAGGCAGGTCAGACCACACAGTAGGCCGCCCCGGTATTTATTACGCTCAAGCCAGCCCAGCTGAACCTGACCTGAACAACCTGCCAAAACCGGGATGCAGATAAAAAACAACTACCCGCAGTCAAGAATGAGTATCATTATGTTACGCAGTGTTTCCGGCTTATGGCTCGCTGAAGCACGTTCAGCCTACAGTTTTGACCCGGTGAGATATGCTCGTTCCGTTTTTGATCATGCTGCGCGAAGGCATCGAAGCCGCGCTGATTGTTGGCATTATCGCCAGTTACCTGAAGCAGACCGGCCGCGGCGAGTGGATGCCTACGGTGTGGATCGGCGTGTTCCTCGCTGCCGCGCTGTCGCTGTTCGTCGGTGGCGGGCTTGAGTTGATGAGCGCCGAGTTCCCGCAAAAGCAACAGGAATTGTTCGAAGGCATTGTCGGCCTGATCGCCGTGGGCATTTTAAGCTCGATGGTGTTCTGGATGCGCAAGGTCGCCCGCTCGATCAAGCACGCTTTGCATGAGTCTCTGGACGCTGCCCTCACCGGCTCGAAAAACCAGACCTACGCGTTGATCGCCATGGTGTTTTTCGCCGTGGCCCGCGAAGGGCTGGAGACCGTATTCTTTCTGCTCGCAGTATTCCAGCAGAGTGAAGGCTCGGGCGCGCCGCTGGGTGCCCTGCTCGGGCTGTTGCTGGCCGTGGGCTTCGGCGTGGCCATTTACAGCGGCAGCATGCGTCTGAACCTGAGCCTGTTTTTCCGCTGGACCGGGCTGTTTATTCTGGTGGTGGCCGCGGGCATTCTCGCTAATTCCGTTCAGGCGCTACATGAAGCCGGAGTCTGGAATCATCTGCAGGAAGTGGTTTTCGACATCAGCGCACTGTTGCCGATGGATGGGCCTGCCGGCTCGGTACTGGCTGGCATGTTCGGTTACCAGGACGCTCCGACCGTCAGCACCTTGAGCGTCTACCTGATTTACCTGATCGGGGCGCTGCTGCTGTTCTTCATGCCGCACACCCCGGCGTCCGGCAAGACCGTACAGCCGAAAACATCTTCTGTGACGAACGAATAAGGGCACCCATGTCTATCCGTACCCCAGGGCCTTCCGAGAACGCCCGGCCGCCCCGTGTCCTGCAATTGGCTGTCGCCGGTTCGGTGATCCTGATGATTGCCGCAGGCGGGCTGTTCTATTACGCCTCGCAGGTCGCGGCAAAAAAGCGCGCGGCCAATGCCGGCACTGAAACCGTGGTCAATATTCACGCCCGCAACTGTGAGCCAAATGTGCTGACGGTGGCGGCGGGCAAGAATGCCTTCCGCATCGTCAACCGCTCGGAACGCGCCGTCGAATGGGAAATTCTTGATGGCGTGCTGGTGGTTGAAGAGCGGGAAAACATTGCGCCGGGGTTGAGCCAGGTGATCAATGCCAACCTGGCACCCGGCGATTACGCGATCACCTGCGGCCTGCTCAGCAACCCGCGCGGCACCTTGCACGTCACCCCGACCGCCGAGTCCGATGCAAAAGCCAAGGCGCGCCCGTCGATGACCGCCTTCATCGGCCCTCTTTCCGAATACCGGGTGTACCTGAGCCTGCAAGGTTCGGCGCTGATCAAGGCCGTGACGGCTCTGCAACAAGCCATTGAAGCTGGCGACCTGAGCGCCGCTCAGGCGGCCTACCTGCCCGCCCGCACCGCGTATCAGCGTATTGCTCCGGCTGCTCAGCGCCTCTCGGAACTGGACAATGCCATCAATGCCCGCGCCGATTACTACGAGAAGCGTGAACAGGATCCGGGCTTTACCGGCTTCCACCGCATTGAATACGCATTGTTCGATCAGCACAGCGTCGAGGGCCTGTCGCCCGTCGCGCAGCGCCTGCAAACCGATGTCACTCAGCTCAAACAGCAGTTGATGGCGCAATCGCTGGCCCCCGAACAACTGGCCGCCATCGCCACCCGCACGATGCGCAGCCTGGCTGACGTACGCAGTAACGGCGAAGAGGAACGCTACAGCCACAGCGACCTCAACGGCTTTGCCGCCAACCTGGACGGAACCCGCAAAATCGTCGATCTGCTGCGTCCGTTGTTGACCCGCAGTGCTGCCGATCTGCTGCAGAAGATCGATGCGGCCATGGCTGATCTGGACACCACACTTGATGCGTTGAGCACCACTGAGGGAGGCATGCGCCCCTATGACCAGGTGGACGAGACGCAGCGTCGGCAAATCGCCGCCAAGGCTGGCGCGCTGGCTGACGCACTCAACGGCATCGACGCGGCACTTGGCCTTTCTGACCTCTGATTCACTGGAGCACAGCACACTACCATGAAAAACCCAGACAACAGTCCAGAAGCCACTAACGCCCCCGCTTCAATACAGCGTCGCCGTGTCCTGATGGGTCTCGGTGCTGCCGGTGCCGCGCTGGCTGGCAGCAGCCTGAGCGGCAACGTACTGGCCGCAACGCCGGCGCAAGTCACCGAAGCACCGAACAGTGAAAAGACCCAGGACCACAACGACTTTCATGGCCTGCATCAGACCGGCATCGTCAACCCGCGTCCGGCCGCAGGCATGCTGGTCGCGTTCGACGTGCTGGCTGCCGACCGCGAAGATCTCGAGCGCCTGTTCCGCACGCTCAATGAGCGCATCGCGTTCCTGATGACCGGCGGCCCGGTGCCGGAGATCGATCCGAAACTGCCACCGCCTGATTCCGGCATTCTTGGCCCTGTGGTCACCCCGGACAACCTGACCATTACCGTGTCGGTAGGCGAATCGCTGTTCGATGAGCGCTTTGGCCTGACCCCGGTCAAACCCAAACGTCTGATCCGCATGACCGGCTTCCCCAACGACGCGCTGGATCCGGCCAGTTGCCATGGCGACCTGAGCATCCAGTTCTGCGCCAACACCGCCGACAGCAACATTCACGCCCTGCGCGACATCGTCAAGAACCTGCCTGACCTGTTGCTGGTGCGCTGGAAACAGGAAGGCACCGTGCCGCCCCAGGCACCGAAAAAGCCCGGTCAGCCGCCGGAAAGCGCGCGCAATTTCCTCGGCTTCCGGGATGGCTCGGCAAACCCGGATTCCAACAACCAGAAGACCATGAACGAGCTGGTCTGGGTGCAGCCGGGCAGCGACGAGCCAGCGTGGGCCGCCAACGGCAGCTATCAGGCCGTGCGGATCATCCGTAACTTCGTGGAACGCTGGGACCGCACGCCATTGCAGGAGCAGGAATCGATTTTCGGCCGCAGCAAAAGCACCGGTGCACCTATGGACGGCAAGGTCGAGACCGACGTACCCAACTACGCGGCAGACCCGGAAGGCAAGAAAACCCGACTGGATTCGCACATCCGCCTGGCCAACCCGCGTACCGCCGAAAGCCAGCGCAACCTGATCCTGCGCCGTCCGTTCAATTACTCCAATGGGGTGAACAAGAACGGTCAGCTGGACATGGGCCTGCTGTTCATCTGCTATCAGGCTGACCTGGAAAAAGGCTTCATCACCGTTCAGAGCCGCCTCAACGGCGAGCCGCTGGAGGAGTACCTCAAGCCGGTCGGTGGTGGTTATTTCTTCACCCTGCCGGGGGTAACCGGTGACCAGGATTTCATCGGCCGCTCGCTGCTGGCAGCTGCTTCGCCCACTAAAACCGCATGACCTACCCACTCCAGACCCGGAAGACACCCATGAAAAAGACGCCCCTGGCTTTGCTCTTGACCCTTGGCCTGCTCCAGACGCCACTGGCTGCCTTTGCCGCCCCCGCGCCGCTGGACCTGGTAGGTCCGGTTTCGGACTACAAGATTTACGTGACCGAAAACATCGAAGAACTGGTCAGCCACACTCAGAAGTTCACCGATGCCGTTAAGAAGGGCGACATCGCGACGGCCAAAAAGCTGTATGCCCCTACCCGCGTGTACTACGAGTCGGTAGAGCCGATTGCCGAACTGTTCAGTGACCTGGACGCGTCCATCGACTCACGCGTCGACGACCACGAACAAGGCGTCACGGCAGAAGACTTCACCGGTTTCCATCGTCTGGAGTACGCGCTGTTCTCGCAGAACACCACCAAGGACCAGGGCCCTATCGCCGACAAACTGATGAGCGACGTCAAGGACCTGGAAAAGCGCGTAGCCGAACTGACCTTCCCGCCTGAAAAAGTCGTCGGTGGCGCAGCCGCCTTGCTGGAAGAAGTTGCGGCGACCAAGATCTCCGGCGAAGAAGACCGTTACAGCCACACCGACCTGTACGACTTCCAGGGCAACATCGACGGCGCGAAGAAAATCGTCGACCTGTTCCGCCCGCAGATCGAGCAGCAGGACAAAGCCTTCTCCAGCAAAGTCGACAAGAACTTCGCCACCGTGGACAAGATTCTGGCCAAGTACAAGACCAAGGACGGTGGCTTTGAAACCTACGACAAAGTCAAAGAGAACGACCGCAAAGCCCTGGTCGGCCCGGTCAACACCCTGGCCGAAGACCTCTCGACCCTGCGCGGCAAACTGGGCCTGAACTGATCTGAAACGCCGCGCCTGTTCGAGGTGCGGCTTTTTGCCGTACCAGCGGTTACTGCACCTGAAAGCGCTTTTTTACCGCGATGGCACTGACGACGCAGAGTGCGACGTCAGTGACGGCTGAGTCCTGGCGCTGATGTGGGGGTAGCCTGGCAGGACGCCAGGCTAGCCGCACCGGGCCATGGATGGCCCGTTGCGGCGACCCCCGGATCAGTGTCAGGGCGAAGGAACCCGACGAAGTCGGGCCGGAAACAGGAGCGAAAGGATTTGGTTACTTTGGCCTCATCAAAGTAACTCGCCGAGGGGCGAAAAGGTGACTTGAGTCGAGCCTACATCCACCTGACACCACAGAACCGCTGTGTGACGCAGAGCGTCACGAACGGCATTCCCACGCGGAGCGTGAGGAACGATAGTCAAAATCGCATTAACTACCACCGAAATGCTTTTCAACCACGATGGCACTGACGACGCAGAGTGCGACGTTAGTGACGGCTGAGTCCTGGCGCTGATCCGGGGGTAGCCTGGCAGGACGCCAGGCTAGCCGCACCGGGCCATGGATGGCCCGTTGCGGCGACCCCCGGATCAGTGTCAGGGCGAAGGAACCCGACGAAGTCGGGCCGGAAACAGGAGCGAAAGGCTTTGGTTACTTTGGCCTCATCAAAGTAACTCGCCGAGGGGCGAAAAGGTGACTTGAGCCGAACCTCAATCCACCTGACAAAGAAAAAACCGCCATGTGACGCAGAGCGTCACGAACGGCATTCCCACGCTGGAGCGTGAGGAACGATAATCTCACTACCGCCATCGTGCGACGCTCTGCGTCGAATGCCCTTCTGGACGCTCTGCGTCCGCGCCTAGATCCCGCTGAACCAGTTGTAGCCCTGATCCTCCCAATACCCGCCAGGATTCTCGTTGCTGACGAAGATCTCGACGATGTGCTTGGGGTTCTTGAAGCCCAGCTTGGTCGGCACTCGCACCCGCAGCGGGTAACCGTAATCCGGTGGCAGGGCGACTTCACCGAAGTCCAGCGCCAGCAATGTCTGCGGATGCAGCGCAGTAGGCATATCCAGGCTTGAATAATAGCGATCGGCGCACTTGAAGCCGACGAAACGTGCCGTGGTATCGGCACCGATGTACTCCAGAAACGTCTTCAGCGGCACACCGCCCCATTGTCCTATCGCACTCCAACCCTCAATGCAGATCAACCGCGTGATGTCGGTGCGTTGCGGCAATTTGCGCAGTGCATCCAGCGTCCACGGCTGCTTGTCACGCACCAGCCCGGACACCGCCAGCCGATAGTCGGAAAGCTCCACCTCCGGCACGTTGTATTCGGGGTAGAACGCATTGAACGGGAACGGGTTGGTCAGCTGCGCCTTGCTGTAGGTCGGGGCCAGTTTCTGGCCGTTGAACAGCCAGGCCTGAACCCGGTCATTCCAGCGCGACATGGCCCACAGCACTTTGTCGACCTGATCGCCATCCTGCAGATTGCAGCCGGTGAGCATCGACATCGCCCCCACTGTCAGCCCGGCGCGTAGAAACGAGCGGCGCTGAATATCGACCAGTTGGCTCTGCTGCGCAGGCTCCAGACGAATGCGCTGGGTGATGCGTTTACGAGGTTCGTTCATGGTTGCGCAGTTCCGTCTTCGTTCGGCTGGCGGCCGCCGGTAATCATGGGTAACAAGGTACTGGGCACCAGCACGACCAGCACCAGATGAACAACAACAAACGCGCCGATGGCCGTCATCGCGCCAAAATGCACCCAGCGGGCAAAATCGAACCCGCCCAGCAGGGCAACCAAGCCCTGAAACTGCACCGGTTTCCAGATAGCCAGCCCGGACACCACCACCAGCACGCCCATGATCAACACCAGCCAGTACATCAGCCGTTGCACCGCGTTGTAACGGCCTTTGACGTGGGCCAGGCGAAAATGCAGCGCATCACTCATGTCACGCTTCACTTCAGACGGGCGAACCGGCAGCAGATCGCGTTTGAAGTGGCGGCTGAATACGCCATACAGCACATACAGCAGGCCGTTGATCACCAACAGCCACATCACCGCGAAGTGCCAGGCGATCGAGCCGCCCAGCCAGCCGCCGAGTGTCAGGAATTTGGGAAAGGTGAATGGCATCAGTGGCGACGCGTTATAAATAGCCCAACCGCTCATGAACATGCAGACCATGCCCACGGCATTGACCCAATGCGTCAGGCGCACCGGCCACGGGTGAATAGGGCGGGTTTTCATGCGCAGATCCCTCTAGATCAGGTGTAACCGAGGATGTCAGCAGCAGCCTGCCACTGACAGCCTCGGCTGCGATTACATCGGCGGGGTAAAACCGTCCTTGCCGACTGCGACACCACGTGCCGACTTGCCGTCGTCAGCCGGGAACACCACGACCTTGGCGCCTTTGGTCAACTGATCAACCTTGCCTGGCTCGACGTAGGCGATAGGCACATCCTGCGGCACCACCAGCTTCTTCTCGCCACCCTCGTATTTGACGGTCAGCGTGCGGCCATCAGCCCCGGCCAACGTGCCAACGGTGCCATTGGTCATGGTGCCGGTGCTGCCATCAGCGTTTTCCCAGCCATAGTGGCCTTCGCCGCTGCCTTTGAGGCTGGCTTCAAAAACGGTCACCTCCAGCGCTTTCAGTGTGCCGTCCGCCTGCGGGATGGCAGCCGAACCGACAAAACTGTCACCTTTGATTTGCTTGAAGTCAGCTTCGGACACAAGACGAATACCGGTCTTGTCAGTCAGCTTGATACTTTCGTGCTGACCCGAGCGGGTGGTGAAATCGAGGGTGTCGGCGCTGACGCTGTCGACGGTCCCGCGCATCGGTTTAACCACCTTCATGTCAGCAGCCTGAGTCATGACAGCAGCGCTGAGCAACAGCAGGCCGAACGTTGTAGAGAGTGCAGTCTTCATCGGTACTTCCTTGGCAGTTGATATCTGAAACCCATCCTTGCACCGTTACCGGCACCGCAGAATGACCGGGCAATGACATTTTTGTCATTCGCCGGACACCTTGTCGGCAACTGGTTAGACTTTGGCATCGGCGCACCGTGGGTGCCTGCAAAAGCGTAGCGGACAAAACGATGCATATCCTGCTGATTGAAGACGACACCAAAACCGGTGAATACCTGAAGAAGGGCCTGGGTGAGTCCGGCTACAAGGTGGACTGGACCCAGCACGGGGCCGACGGCCTGCACCTGGCGCTGGAAAACCGCTACGACCTGATCGTGCTGGACGTGATGCTGCCAGGCATCGACGGCTGGCAAATTATCGAAGTACTGCGCGCCCGGCAGGACGTGCCTGTGCTGTTTCTCACCGCGCGCGACCAGTTGCAGGACCGGATTCGCGGCCTGGAACTGGGCGCCGACGATTATCTGGTCAAGCCATTTTCCTTCACTGAACTGCTGCTGCGCATCCGCACCATCCTGCGCCGGGGCGTGGTGCGCGAGGCAGACCATTTTCATCTGGCCGACCTTGAACTGGACCTGCTGCGCCGCCGCGTGACGCGTCAGCAGCAGGTCATCGTGCTGACCAACAAGGAGTTTGCCCTGCTACACCTGTTATTGCGCCGCGAAGGCGACGTGCTGTCACGGGCACAGATTGCCTCGGAAGTCTGGGACATGAATTTCGACAGTGACACCAATGTTGTGGACGTCGCCATCAAGCGCCTGCGCAGCAAGGTCGACCTGCCGTACCCGGTCAAGCTCATCCACACCGTACGCGGTATCGGTTATGTGTGCGAGGTGCGGCCATGCGACGCCAGCCTTCCCTGACCCTGCGTTCTACCCTCGCCTTCGCGCTGGTGGCGATGCTTACGGTCAGCGGCGCGGGGCTTTATCTGTACCAGTCCATAGAAGAAACGGTCATGCAACGCAGCGACCACGCGGTACTGGCGCGGCTCGATCATTTCCGCAAGCTGTTGCGCTATGACCTGACGATGGACAACCTCAAAGGCAGCCCGCAACTGTTCGAGAACATGCTCGACAGCGAGGAAGATATTTTCATCATCGGCGAACCGGGCAAGCCACCGGTGATATCGGTCAACCCGCAACGCGCGCCACTGCCAGAGCTACCGACCGTGGCGCAGGATCAGCCTTTACGGGTCGATGACCTGCGCAGCGGCCTGAGCCTGCAAGGCGTGCCGTTGCGTGCCGCGGCGGTGCAAGTAATGTCCAATGGCGTTGCAGTGCGCTTGCAGGCCGCGCACCTGATGGTCAAGGAGATGGCCATGCTCGCCAGCTTCCGGCAGAGCATTTATATCGCCGTTGCGCTGGCGTTCCTGATTACCGCCGTGCTGGGTTACGTATTGCTGCGACGCGGCTTGCGCCCACTGCGCAGAATGGCCGCCCACGCTGCCGCAATAACCCCGGCCAGCCTGCACAAACGGCTCGACAGCCACGACACGCCTGTCGAGCTGCAACAATTGAGCGATGCCTTCAATGCCATGCTTGACCGTCTGGACGATGGCTATCGACGCCTGATGCAGTTCTCCGCCGATCTGGCCCACGAGATTCGTACGCCGGTCGGTTCGCTGATGGGCCACTGCCAGGTTGCCTTGCGCCAGAACCGTAGCGCCGACGAATATCAGGTCCTGCTGGCTTCCAATCTGGAAGAGCTGGAACGTATCTCAAGGCTGGTGGAAAGCATCCTGTTTCTGGCTCGAGCGGACGAAGCCCAGGCTGCGCTGGAACGCCAGCCGCTGGACCTGCACGATGAATTGCAACGCGTGGCTGGTTATTTCGAAGGGCTGGCTGAAGAGCGTAATCTGCGGCTGAGCCACAGCGGACAAGGCACGTTGCTGGCCGACCCGATCCTGCTGCGCCGTGCACTGAGCAATCTGGTCGCCAACGCAATTCGCTATGCGAATGAAAACAGCGAAATCCTGATTCGTGTTGCGGCAGTTGATCGTCAGTGGCGAATCGAGGTAGAAAATCAGGGCCCGGCATTACCACAAGCCACGCTCGCGCGACTGTTCGACCGCTTCTATCGGGGTGACGCCTCGCGCCATGAGCGCTCGGACTCCAACGGCCTGGGGCTGGCCATTGTTACAGCAATCATGCACCTGCATGGCGGGCGGGTCGAAGTGGCTCAACCCGCCGCCGGCAGAATCTGCTTCAGTCTGATATTTCCAGCGGTCTGAATCTTCCAGACCGTAACGATCAATTCTTTTTCTCGTGGGCAATGGCCAGCTTGTAGAAAGTGGCCGAACCGCCTTCAGTGGTGTAACCGGTATTGTCCTGGGTATAGACCCCTGCCTTGAAGTAGAACAGTTTACTGGCCCAGGCTGAATCCAGCTTGGCGTACCAGACTGCGTCGAAGGCATTGACCGTCAGGTCGCCGCTGGGGGACAGGTTGATGGTGTAGTTGAATTGCTTGTTGAGCGGCACGCCCTGCGCAATGGTAATGACCTCGATTTCCGAGTCTGGCGTACGACGAAACTTGGCGACGATATTGCCGGTCTGCAGCTTCTCCTTGTACTGATACTCCACCTTCAGCAACGGCTCGGTGCTCTGGTAGCAGTGAATCTGACCGATCACGATCTTGCCGCTGGAAGGCACCTGATCGACTTCCAGGGTCGCGCGCAGAAAGTTGTCGGCACTGGAGTAGGCCCAGTTGAAGACCCTGCCATCGGACGTCGTCTCGCGTAATTCGGAGCGCGGGTACTTGGCGTTCTCTGTGGTGGAACCGGTCACCGGTGCCCAGAAAAACAGCGTATCCCCGGATTGAAAATAGCCATCCCGATAACCCTTAACCAACTTGGGGGTTTCAATGATGGTAGCGGGACTTCCGACAGGGACGGAAAGATTCCAGGTGGCAAGGTCGATCATGGAGTAGCTCGCAAGGTACGCATTGCGCACCGACAGAATGGCTCTGGAACGGGCGTGCTGGCCCGTTGTGGTCAACCAGACTATCGGCTCAATCGTTTATTTTTTAAACAGCAACGACAACGCAATGACGCCAATAAACCGCCACAAAAAGACCGATGCCACCACTTTGATGTCAGATCACGACACAAGGCAGATTGCCATCCATTTGCTGCAGACGGCGATTCATCAGGCCCCTTCTATCGGGTGCCGCGCCATTTTTTTGAATGAGGCTGAGTAAAAGCTCGGCATTTCTGGGCTTATTACCGACGAACGGTAGCAATTATTTTTTGAAATAATGAACTTTCCCCGCTAAAAGCGGACGCAAACAGCCGTTCATCGCCTCTACGCCCCCTCAAAAAACCCTTTCGGGCGTCCCTGCAACCCAAAAAGCCCCACTGGGCAGTTACGGGTTGACTGTAAGAACTTGTTACGAGATATTAGTTAGCATCCTACTAATATCCTCCCTAACAATATTGTTCCTAACTAAATTGTTCACGACTCAGCCCCCGGTGATTCATGCTTGTCGACCCACTGCATCGCGCTGTCAGTAGCGGCCTGGTAGCCGCCTCTCGCCAATGGCGACGCATTTGCCAGAACACACTGGTCACCTATGAAATTTCTGAAGCATGTGCCGGGCCACTGCTGGCCATTGCGCGCCTGGGTGACGGCGTGCATCAGGTAAAAGTCGCGCAGGCGGCCGGCATGGAAAGCCCGACATTGGTGCGCCTGCTCGACCAGCTGTGCAAGGCCGGCATCGTCTGCCGCAGCGAAGACCCCAATGATCGCCGCGCCAAGGCCCTCAGCCTTACGGACAAGGGTCGTGCGCTGGCAGGCTCGATAGAACAGGAGCTGACGCGTCTGCGGGCGGATGTGCTTCAGGGCCTTCAACCTGCCGATCTCGAAGCCACCTTGCGGGTATTTCAGGCCTTCGCCGAGGCTGCACAAGGTGAGCACGGGGGGCAGGTTTGAACGGATTTTTCTCCAGCGTCCCACCGGCACGCGACTGGTTCTACGGCGTGCGTACCTTCGGCGCGTCGATGCTGGCGCTGTACATCGCGCTGTTGATGGAAATGCCTCGCCCCTATTGGGCCATGGCCACGGTGTACATTGTCTCCAGCCCCTTTGTCGGCCCGACCAGCTCCAAAGCCCTGTACAGGGCCGCCGGCACCCTGGCCGGTGCAGCGGCGTCGGTGCTGCTGGTACCGATGTTCGTACAGACGCCCTTGCTACTGGCCATCGTGGTCGGACTGTGGACCGGCACCCTGTTGTTCCTTTCCCTGCACTTGCGCACGGCCAACAGCTACGCACTGATGCTGGCGGGTTACACCATGCCGCTGATTTCCCTGCCGGTGGTCGACAACCCGCAGGCCGTGTTCGACATCGCCGTGTCGCGTACCGAAGAAATTTTCCTCGGCATCATCTGCGCCGCCGTCGTGGGTGCAATGTTCTGGCCCAGACGTCTGGCACCGGTATTTCAGGCCACCACGGAAAAATGGTTCAGTGACGCCTCGACCTACAGCCAGCGCTTTATCAGCCGCACCTGTCAGCCCGAGGAAATCGGCGCACTGCGCAATTCGATGGTTGGCAGCTTCAACTCTCTGGAAATGATGATCGGCCAGTTGAGCCACGAGGGCGCACGCAAGCAAACCGTACGCAACGCCAATGAGCTGCGCGGCCGGATGATCCATCTATTGCCGGTCATCGATGCACTGGATGACGCATTATGGGCGCTGGAGCGACGCACGCCTGAGCTGTTGGCCAGCCGGAAACCCGTGCTGCAAAAGGCTTGCGACTGGCTTGAAAGCACTGCCGACGGCCCGCAACGGGAGCAATGGCAACAGTTGCATGATGAGCTGGAACGCCTTCAGCCGAACTCTACGCAACTGGACGACCGCGATCAGCTGCTGCTCTCCAACACGCTTTTCAGGCTCGGCGAGTGGATTGACCTGTGGCTGGATTGCCGGACCCTGCAATATGCGATCAAGACAGACGATCAATCGCCATGGAGAGCGGTCTATCGCCACTGGCGTCTGGGTCGGTTGACGCCGTTTCTGGACCGCGGCCTGATGCTCTATTCAGTGACCTCGACGGTGCTGGCGATCATCGCTGCATCGGTGTTGTGGATTCTGCTGGGCTGGAAAGACGGCGCCAGTGCCGTGGCGCTGGCAGCGGTGTCGTGCAGCTTCTTTGCAGCCATGGACGACCCTGCCCCGCAAATCTACCGGTTCTTTTTCTGGACTCTGCTTTCGGTGGTATTTGCCAGCCTGTACCTGTTCGTGGTGCTGCCTAACCTGCACGACTTTCCGATGCTGGTGCTGGCCTTTGCGGTGCCCTTCATCTGCGTCGGCACCCTGACTGTGCAACCGCGCTTCTTTCTCGGCACGCTGCTGACCATCGTCAACACCTCGTCGTTCATCAGCATTCAGAGCGCCTACGACGCGGACTTCATGAACTTTCTCAACTCCAACCTGGCCGGACCTGCCGGGCTGTTGTTCGCCTTTATCTGGACGCTGGTGTTCCGCCCGTTCGGGGTTGAACTGGCGGTCAAGCGTCTGACCCGTTTCAGCTGGCGTGACATCGCCAGCCTCAGTGAAGACGCGTCTCTGGCCGAACACCGGCGCATGGGCGTGCAAATGCTCGACCGCCTGATGCAGCAACTGCCGCGTTTGACGCTCACCGCGCAAGACACCGGGATTGCCCTGCGTGAACTGCGGGTCGCGCTGAACATGCTCGACCTGCTGGCCTACACCCGACGCGCCACGCCTGCGGCCCAGGTGCTGTTGCGTCAGGTGATCGATGAAGTCAGCGGCTATTTCAAACACTGTCGCAAGGCCGGTGAAAGGCTGCCCGCGCCCCGCGGCCTGCTGATGGCCATGGACCGCGCACGCCGTTCGTTGACGGCTCAGGAGATGGGCGACAACCCGGCCCGGTTGCATCTGTTGCACGCCCTCAGCGGCCTGCGTCTGGCCTTGTTGCCGGGGGTCGAGATTGTCACCGTGGGTGGCGAACTGACCGAGCAACTGCCGCATAACATCGATGGAGCGCCCCTGTGATCGGTGATCTGGATATCAGCGGGATCTTCATCCCCACGTTCCTGGCGATGATGGGTATCGCCTATCTGCTGTTTCTCGCCGTGCACGCGCTGCTGTCGCGTGCCCACTTCTACCGTCTGGTCTGGCACCGGGCTTTGTTCAACGTAGGTCTATACGCTTTGTTGCTCGGCGCCGTGGATACTCTAAGTCGATACCTGATGACATGAAAAAACCGATACTGACACTGGGCCGCGTGGTCCTGACCCTGCTGGTTGTCACTCTGGCTGCCGTCGTTGTATGGCGCATGGTGATGTATTACATGTACGCGCCGTGGACCCGCGATGGGCATATTCGCGCCGATATCGTGCAGATCGCGCCGGACGTGTCCGGGCTGATCCAGAAGGTCGAGGTCACCGACAATCAGCCCGTGCACAAGGGCCAGGTGCTGTTCACCATCGATCAGGACCGCTTCCGCCTGGCCTTGCGTCAGGCGCAGGCGACAGTCGCCGAGCGCCAGGAAACCTGGGAGCAGGCACGCCGCGAGAACAGGCGTAACCGTGGCCTGGGCAACCTGGTGGCGCGTGAGCAACTGGAAGAAAGCCAGTCCCGCGAAGCGCGTGCCCTTTCTGCGCTCGGTGAATCAAAGGTCGCAGTGGATGCCGCGCAGTTGAATCTGGATCGTTCGGTGATCCGCAGCCCGGTGGACGGCTACCTTAACGACCGCGCGCCCCGCGACCATGAATTTGTCACCGCCGGGCGTCCGGTGTTATCGGTGGTCGATGCCGCATCGTTCCATATCGACGGCTATTTCGAAGAAACCAAACTGGACGGCATTCATGTCGGCCAGGGCGTCGACATTCGTGTCATCGGTGACAACGCACGGCTGACCGGCCATGTGGTGAGCATCGTTGCCGGCATCGAAGACCGCGACCGCAGCAGTGGCTCGAACCTGCTGCCCAACGTCAACCCGGCCTTCAGTTGGGTGCGTCTGGCACAGCGCATTCCGGTACGCATTGCCTTTGATGACGTACCTGCCGACTTCCGTATGATCGCCGGGCGTACTGCAACGGTGTCAATCATCGACGATACGCAGGAGGGCACACGATGAAACGTGCCTTACGCATGGCCGCACTCGGTTTTACTGCCGTGTTGTCGGCCTGTCAGGTAGTCGGGCCGGATTACCAACTGCCCAAGGATGGCGCGATCAATCGTCCGGATTTACAGGGCGAACTGGCCGGGCGCTCGGTCAATACGGTATCGGCCCCGGTGCCTGCGCACTGGTGGCGGCTGTATCAGGATGCGCGTCTGGATGAACTGGTGCGCCAGGCCATTGCCTCTAATACCGACCTGCGCATCGCCGCCGCCAACCTGCAGCGCGCCCGCTACCAGACCTCGGAGGCCGAGGCGGCGGGCGGATTTACCAACGGCGCGAAAATCGGCGCACAGCGCGTGCAGGAATCAGGCGAAGCGTTTCTGCTGACCAACAAGGTGCCGGTCGCCAACGTCGGGGATGTGGGTCTGACTACGTCGTATCAGTTCGATCTGTTCGGCACCTTGCAGCGCGGCATCGAAGCAGCGCAGGCCAATGTCGATGCCAATCAGGCGGCGGTGGATACGGCACGTATCACCGTGGTCGCCGATGTGGTGCGCGCCTACACGCAGATTTGCGCTGCCAACGAAGAACTCGATATCGCCCGCGAATCGCTGGACCTGCAGCAACAGAGCGTGACCCTCAACCAGCGCCTGCGCGATGCCGGGCGTGGCGATGAAACCCAGGTCACTCGTTCACAGACGCAGTTCAAGTCATTGCGCGCCGAAATGCCCCGTTACGAAGCGCGGCGTCAGGCGGCGATGTTCCGCCTGTCGATGCTGCTGGCCAAACCTGTAGAGCAACTGCCCGCCGGGGTCAGCAGCTGCAATGCGCTGCCGCACATTGCGCAGGTCATGCCGGTAGGCGACGGCGCAACACTGCTCAAACGCCGCCCGGATGTGCGTCAGGCTGAACGTCATCTGGCGATGTCGACTGCGCAGATCGGTGTTGCCACCGGCGAGTTGTATCCGGACATCAGCATCGGCGCGAGCATCGGCACTACCGGCCTGATCGAGAACCTCGGCAAACCGGCCGCCAACCGCTGGGGCTTCGGGCCGCTGCTGAACTGGACCATCCCGTCCAACGGCTCACGCGCACGCATCCATCAGGCCGAAGCTTCGGCCCAGGCTGCTCTGGCGCGCTTTGACGGTGTAGTGCTCAACGCCATCCGTGAAACCCAGACCGGTCTGGCGCAATACACCGCCCTGCTCGACCGTCGCGATGCTCTCAAGGAAGCCGAACAATCGGCCAAGGAAGCGGCTGACCAGACTCACCGTTTCTATCAGGCCGGACGCGCCTCGTTCCTCGCTGACCTGCAAGCCACACGCACTTACACCGACGTGCGCGCACAAATGGCCGAAGCCAACACCCAGGTGGCCATGGGACAGATCAACCTGTTTCTGGCGCTCGGCGGCGGCTGGGAGAAGGATGACGTGGCGCAGAAGTAGGAAAGGCGCTCGCCTCGCCATCAGGCCTCGTTCGGATTGATCAGTGCCCTCAGGACATGGTCTTCCCAAACTCCGGCAATTTTCAGGTAGGCGCGCGCGTACCCTTCCTTTTCGAAGCCGAGTGATTGCAGAAGTCGCTCGCTGCGTACATTGGCTGGCATGTGGCTGGCCATGATTCGATGCAGCCCCATCTGTTCGAAACAATAGCGATTGCTCACCTCAAGCGCCCTTTGCATCAAGCCACGCCCCTGAGCAGTCTCTGCCAGCGAGAAGCCGAGGTTGCAGGCCTGAAAAACGCCCCTCACGATATTCGTGTAACTGCACCGCCCCAGCAATTCGCCGCCGTCTGAGTCGATGACGAGGAAGAAAACCGCGCTGCCGGACTGCATGCTTTCCCACTGCTGCTGAACCCTGGATCTGGCGTTTTCGAGAATGAAATAGTCATCGTCCCTGAACGGTTCCCAAGGCTGCAGATGCTTGCGATTGGCCTTTTCGTACCGGTTGATCAACTCGCAATCATCAAACGCCAATACTCTGATCGAAAAGCCCTCACCTGAATACTGCATGCATCCTCCCGCGTCAGCCATTGCCGACGCTCACCACCTGGCTTGTTATACCTGATGATTCCAGCACTGGACGCTCTACGCCACAAGAGGACGCAGAGCGTCCAGAACGGCATGCGACGCAGAGCGACGCACGATAATTGAGGCTGTCGTTCCTTACGCTCCAGCGCCGATCTGTCTACGTAGGTCTTACAAGAACCCGAAAAGCGGGAGCTGCCGCCTGTCGAACTGTGAGTAAAGACTTCTGTGGGAGTGAGCTTACTCACGAAGACGTTGCTCCAAACACCCTGTTTACGCGGGCTATAACGACCTCTTCGCGAGCAGGCGAAGCGTCGCACGGCTCGCTCCCGCAGGTGTTGTGTGCTTGCACTCACCTGCACAATGCTCCTAGGCTCTGCCGATCTTTGCTTCGGGAAGCACCATGGACACCTCTCTCAGCCGCCGCGAGCGGTTGCATATCGTTATTTTCGAGGCGAATACGCCTGCCGGCAGAACGTTTGACAAGATTGTGCTGGTCGCGATTCTGCTCAGCCTGCTGGTCACGGTCATTGACAGCATCGAGAGCATTCACCGCGATTACGCAATGCTGTTCGCCTGGATCGAATGGGGCTTTACGCTGCTGTTCGCGATCGAATACATCCTGCGCCTGTACTGCTCGCCCCGACCTCTGAAGTACGCGTTCAGTTTCTACGGGCTGGTCGACCTGCTGGCTATCGTGCCGGGGGTTCTGTCGATCTATTACAGCGACGCGCAGTACCTGCTGATCGTGCGGATCATCCGTATGCTGCGGATTTTCCGCGTGCTCAAGCTCGGCACTTACCTGCGCCAGGCCAACTATTTGCTGGCTGCGCTGCGTGGCAGCAAGCAGAAGATCATCGTGTTTCTGGTCACCGTTTCCACTCTGGTTACGGTGTTCGGCACGCTGATGTACGTGATCGAAGGCCCGGAGCATGGCTTCACCAGCATCCCCAAGGGCATTTACTGGGCTATCGTGACCCTGACCACCGTGGGCTTTGGCGATATCGTGCCGAAGACACCGGTCGGGCAGATGCTCTCGTCGCTGGTGATGATCATCGGCTACTCGATCATCGCCGTGCCCACCGGTATATTCACCGCCGAACTGGCCAACGCCATGCGCGGCGAACAGCTGAAACACGATTGCCCGGTGTGCTCGAAGAATTTCCACGAGCACGGCGCGGCGTTCTGTTCGCGCTGCGGTAATCAATTGTTTGCAAAAGTAGAGCACAAGGCATAAGCAAAGACCTTTTCAGTCTTTAAACAGCAGGCGCGATACTGATAGTGTCGCGGCATTACGCCATCAGGCTTTACACACGACTCTTCATCTCAAGGACCCTGCAGTGAATAAACTCTTCGCCGCCTCGCTACTGGCCGCTGGCCTGGCCTTTGCCAGCGCTGCCCAGGCAGCCCCGACGCTGCTCAACGTCTCCTACGACGTGATGCGTGATTTCTACAAGGACTACAACAGCGCCTTCCAGAAGCATTGGAAAGCCGAGAAAAATGAAGACGTGACCGTGCAGATGTCCTTTGGCGGTTCGAGCAAGCAGGCGCGCTCGGTCATCGACGGGCTGCCGGCTGACGTCATCACCATGAACATGGCGACCGATATCAACGCGCTGGCCGACAATGGCGAGCTGGTGCCGAAAGACTGGGTCAGCCGCCTGCCGAATAACAGTGCGCCGTTCACCTCGGCCACTGTGTTTATCGTGCGCAAGGGCAACCCGAAAGCCCTGAAAGACTGGCCGGATCTGATCAAGGATGGCGTGGAAGTCATCGTGCCTAACCCGAAAACCTCGGGCAACGGCCGCTACACGTACCTGTCGGCCTGGGGCTACACCCTGAAAAAAGGTGGCGATGAAGCGGCCGCGAAGAAATTCGTCGGCGAACTGTTCCGCCATGTGCCCGTGCTCGACACAGGTGGTCGAGGCGCGACCACAACGTTCATGACCAACCAGATCGGCGACGTGCTGGTGACCTTCGAAAACGAAGCGGAAATGATCGCTCGTGAATTCGGTCGCGACCAGTTTGAAGTGGTCTACCCGTCCGTGTCGGCAGAAGCCGAGCCGCCAGTGAGTGTGGTCGACAAGGTCGTGGACAAGAAACAATCCCGCGCCTTGGCCGAAGATTACCTGAAATACCTGTGGTCACCGGAAGGTCAGGAAATCGCGGCGAAAAACTACCTGCGACCACGCGACCCGCAGGTCTTGGCCAAATACACCGACCGCTTCCCGAAAGTGGACTTTCTGTCGGTCGAGAAAACCTTCGGTGACTGGCGCACAGTGCAGAAGACCCACTTCATTGACGGTGGTGTGTTCGACCAGATCTATCCGGGCAAATAAGTCCCCCGAAACGCAAAACGGCGGCCCATCAGGTCGCCGTTTTCATTTGCAGGCTTGAATCAGTTACTGAACTGCTTACCCAGCCCAGACGGAACGCCGCTGGCGTCGGTCGCCTGCCACGGACCGTTAGGGTTGGTTGCCCAGCTCCAGCCGTTGTTCCACTGATAGTAAGTACGCTGGCGATAGAAGGTGTTGGGCTGATCGTCCATCACGTACACGCCCAGGCGCGGGTCCCAATGGCTGCCACCGCCCGGTGGCGGGGCGAAACTGGCCGAGGTCTTCGGCGCTGCGGCTGGCGCTTTGGCAGGCTCGGCAGGCGCCGTGTTCGGGCGCGGTGCGCCGGGTTGCTGGCCGCCCGGCAGGTTAAGGATCGGATCCTGGCTGTGAGGCGGTGCCGGATGCTGGACAGCACAGGCACTCAGGCCAACGACCAGCCCCAACAAGGTGATGCGTGCGGTACGGTACATAAGCAATTTCTCTAGTTATCCGGACTGTCGATGGTCACTAACTGCTGCGCCGCGATGTCGCTGGCCAGCGGCTGACTGCGGCCAACCCACTCACCGGTGGTTGGCTGCCCTGCGCGAGACACTCGCGCAACCAGTTGGACTTGCGCAAAGTTCGACAGGTTCAGTTGCGGCATCATTGCATCGGCATCACTCAGTTCAACCTCGGCAGGCAGGTCCGCCACCGTGATGCGTTTGACCGCCAGTGGCGCGGCCGGGCCGTTGATTGCACGGGCGAAGATGAACACGCTGTCACCCGGTTGAACGTTACCCTTGAGCGAGGCAGCCAGCGTGACACGCACCTTGAGCGCCCTGGCCTTGACCGGCGCGGCCTGCCCGGCAAGGTTTTCTCTGGCGCGGGCTATGCCGCCTTCCAGCGCCGAGCGCGAAGCGTCCTGCGCGGGCAACGCCGCCAGCAGGCGGGTCCAGTAATCCACCGCTGCCTGATAACGCTGTGTTTCGAACGCGGCAATCCCCAGCAGGCCGAGGCTGGTGACTTCGTTGGGGTCGGCCTGCAGCGCTTCGTCGGTCAGCGCCTGCACCTGTGCGGTGAAGTGTTTGTCGCTGGCGAAATACAACGCCTGCGCCCATTGCCCGAGCAGCTCTGGCGATCTTCCGGCCAGTGTCACCGAGCGCTCGAACATCTGCGCGGCGTCACCGGGGCGGTTCTGCGCCATGTAGCTGCGCGCCAGAAAATACAGGTTTTCGGCTGAATCCGGCTGAGCCTGCACGCTGCGCTCCAGGCGCTGGGTCAGGTCTGCCAGCGAGGTTGGTGGTCGAGAGAATTCCCGGCTCAGTTCAACCCGGTCACTGGCACCCAGTTGCAGATAACCCGCCAGCCCCAATACAGGGACCAGCACCGCAGCCAGCACCAGCGAGGGCTTGCCCAGACGCGATGTGCGGGCAGGCTCTGCGCCTTCAGTGTCGGCGAGCAGCTCGCGCGCAGCTTCGGCACGAGCGCCTTGCAATTGCGTCACCGACAACACGCCCTGCTCTTGCTGAACCTGCAACTCGTCCAGCCGTTCCTGATACAACGCCACGTTCAGGGCTGTGCGGTCTTCTTCACGTTGCGCACGATGGCCGCGCAGCACTGGTATCAGCAGAAAACCCAGCGCCACGAGCAAAAGAAGCCCGGTCGCGATCCAGAAATCGATCATGGGCGGTGGTCATCCAGCAAAGCGGCGAGGCGTTGTCGCTCATCCTCGGAAAGCACATCGGCCTGTTCGGAGTGCGCCTTGCGACGCCGCCCGACGATGAAACCGATCACCACCAGACCGCCGATCAGCAGACCGGCCGGGCCGAACCAGAGCAACCAGGTGCGCGCATTGAGGCTGGGTTTGTAACGAACGAAGTCACCGTAGCGATCAACCATGAAGTCGATGATCTGCTGATTGCTCTGCCCTTCACCCAGCATGCGGTAAATTTCCTTGCGCAAATCGGCGGCAATCGGCGCATTGGAATCGGCAATGTCCTGATTCTGGCATTTGGGGCAGCGCAGTTCTTTGGTCAGTTCGCTGTAGCGGGCACGCTCGGCATCGTCGCGAAAGGTGTAGGCGTCGATAGCGGCGTGGGCGATGCCTGAGCACAGCACGCTGAGCAGGACAATCATCAGGCAGCGCTTCATGGCTGCGCCTCATCAACCAATTGCTGGTAACGGGCAGCGAGCTTTTCTCGCCACACTGCCTCATCGATGACCCCGACATGTTTGTAACGAATAATGCCCTGACGGTCGATCAGGAAGGTCTCCGGCGCACCGTACACGCCCAGGTTCAGCCCCAGCGAGCCGTCGTCGTCACGGATATTCAGCTGATAAGGATCGTGAAACTCCTTGAGCCATTTCAGCGCGTCGGCGTTGACGTCCTTGTAGTTAACGCCGTAGATCAGCACGCCCTGCTGCGCCAGCCGGGTTAGCACGGGATGCTCGACCCGGCAGGCCACGCACCAAGTGCCCCAGACATTGACCAGCGCGGGTTTGCCTAGCAGGTCGGCGCGGGTCAATACGCGGCTGCTTTGAACTTCGGGCAGCGAAAACTGCGGAAACGGCTTGCCGATCAGCGCCGACGGCAGCTCGGCGGGGTCCAGATACAAACCGCGATACAGGAACGCCGCCACGCCGAGAAACAACGCCAGCGGCAGGAGCATGACCCAGCGCTTCACAGTGCAACTCCTGACATGCCCAATGCCTCGCGCACCTTGCTTTTGACCCGCGTGCGATAACGACGGTCAAACGCCGCCAGCACACCACCCAGACCGGTCAGCAGGCCGCCGAGCCAGATCCAGCGCACAAACGGTTTGACGTGAACCCGTACGGCCCATGCGCCATTGCCCAGCGGTTCACCCAATGCTACGTAAAGATCACGGCTGAAACCGGCATCAATGCCTGCTTCAGTCATCATTGACTGCTGCACGCTGTACAGACGTTTTTCCGGGTGCAGTTCCGTGATCTGCGCCCCGTTGTGCAAGACGCGAACGGTGCCGCGATCGGAGGTGAAGTTCGGCCCTTCATAATGCTTCGCGCCCTCGAATACAAAGACGTAACCGCCCAGCTCAGTGGACTCGCCAGGGGCCATACGCAAATCGCGCTCGGCGCTGTTCTGGCTGGACAACACCACGCCCAGCGCGCACACCACAATGCCAAGGTGCGCCAGCTGCATGCCCCAATAACTGCGGGTCAGGCCAAGCGCGCCGCGAAGCAGGCCCTGGTGACGGGTCTTGTCGAGCAGGTCGCGAACCCCGGCCAGCAGCACCCAGGCGGCGAGCATGAAGGTGGCCAGCACCGCCCACTGAAAATCACCCATGAGCAGAGCGGCGAGCACTGCCAGCACGGCGCTGCCAACCAGTACCGGTGCCAACATGCCCAGCAGCCATTTCAGCGGTGTGTCCTTCCAGCGCACCAGCACGCCGACCGCCATGACCACCAGCAACAGCCCCATCAACGGTACGAACAGCGCATTGAAATACGGCGGGCCGACCGACATCTTGGCTCCGCTCATGGCATCGATCACTAGCGGATAAAGGGTACCCAGCAGGATCATCGACGCAGCAGTCACCAGCAACAGGTTATTGCCCAGCAACAGGGTTTCCCGCGACCACAGGCCGAATCCGACATGGCTTTTGACCACCGGCGCACGAATCGCAAACAGGGTCAGCGAGCCGCCCACCACGACCAGCAGGAACATCAGGATAAACACGCCGCGTGCCGGGTCCGAGGCGAAAGCGTGCACCGAAGTCAGCACCCCGGAACGCACCAGAAACGTGCCCAGCAGGCTCAGGGAAAATGCGGCAATCGCCAGCAGCACCGTCCAGCTCTTGAACACACCACGTTTTTCCGTGACCGCCAGCGAGTGAATCAGCGCAGTGCCCACCAGCCATGGCATGAACGAGGCGTTTTCCACTGGGTCCCAGAACCACCAGCCGCCCCAGCCCAGTTCGTAATAAGCCCACCATGAGCCAAGGCTGATCCCGACACCGAGAAAGGCCCAGGCTACCAGCGTCCATGGCCGCGACCAGCGCGCCCAGGCGGCGTCGAGTCGGCCGCCAAGCAAGGCGGCGATGGCAAAGGCAAAGGCCACGGAAAAACCGACATAGCCCATGTAGAGCATCGGCGGATGCACGATCAGGCCTATATCCTGCAACAGGGGGTTGAGATCGCGTCCGTTGGCAGGCATTTGCGGCAGAAGACGGGCGAACGGGTTGGAGGTGAGGATCAGAAACAACAGGAAGCCCAGGCTTATCATGCCCATCACGGCGAGCACCCGCGCCAGCATGACCTGGGGCAATTGCCGGGAAAACACCGAAACAGCGAAGGTCCAGCCGCCGAGAATCAGCGCCCAGAGCAGCAACGAGCCTTCATGCGCACCCCACACGGCGCTGAATTTGTAGTACCAGGGCAGCGCCGTGTTGGAATTCTGCGCCACATAGGTAACGGAAAAGTCGTCGGTCATGAACGCGTAGGTCAGGCAACCGAAGGCAAAGATCAGAAAACTGAACTGGCCCCACGCCGCCGGACGCGCCAGGCTCATCCACAGGCGGTCGCCGCGCCATGCACCGATCAGCGGAATAATCGCCTGCGCCAGCGCAAAGCCGAGTGCCAGAATCATCGCCAGATGGCCGAGTTCGGGAATCATCGATCAGCCCTGTTTCGCAGGTGTGGAAGAGCCGCCCGGTGCCGCCTGGCCGCTGTCGCGCAGCGCCTTGGTGACTTCGGGCGGCATGTACTTCTCGTCATGTTTGGCCAGCACCTCATCGGCCACCACCACACCCTGCGCATTGAGCTTGCCTAACGCGACAATGCCCTGCCCTTCGCGGAACAGATCGGGAAGAATGCCGCGATAGGTGATGGTCACCGACTTGTTGAAATCGGTGACCACAAAACGCACATCCAGCGAGTCCGCCGAACGCTGCAATGAGCCCTTTTCCACCATGCCGCCAGCGCGAATGCGCGTGTCCAGCGGTGCTTCGCCGTTGGCGATCTGGCTTGGGGTGTAGAACAGATTGATGTTTTCCTTCAGCGCACCGAGCGCCAGGGTCAGGGCCAGCCCGACGCCAGCCAGCAGGGCGGCAATGATCAACAGACGTTTTTTGCGCAACGGGTTCACCAACGATTCTCCCGCTTCAGGCGACGCGCCTGTTGTTTCAGGAACCGCTGGCGCGCCACCAGCGGCATTGCCACGTTGATCAGCAGCACCAACAGGCACAGACCGTAGGCCGACCAGACAAACAGCCCGTGGCGGCCCATGGCGAGAAAGTCGCTGAATGACGCGAAGTTCAAGACCTGCCCTCCGACGGTTCTGGCGTTTGCCCCAGGCTCCGCAGAACCTCGGCCTTGACCCACTGGGTGCGCGACTCGCGACGCAGCACTTCAAGGCGCATACGCAGCAGCAATACGACGCCGAAGAAGCAGTAGAAACCCAACACCGTGAGCAGCAACGGCAGCCACATTTCGGCAGGCATGGCCGGTTTTTCCGTAAGGCTGAACGTCGCGCCCTGGTGCAGGGTATTCCACCACTCGACCGAATATTTGATGATCGGGATATTCACCACGCCGACGATGGCCAGCAGTGCACAGGCCTTGGCAGCGCTGGCGCGGTTGCTGATGGCACTGCCCAACGCGATCAGGCCGAAGTACAGAAACAGCAGAATCAGCATTGAGGTCAGGCGCGCGTCCCAGACCCACCACGCGCCCCAGGTCGGCTTGCCCCAGATCGCGCCGGTCGCCAGTGCCAGCGCGGTCATCCACGCGCCAATGGGTGCAGCGCATTGCAGCGCGACATCGGCCAGTTTGATTTTCCAGACCAGCCCGACCACGCCGCACAGGGCCAGCATGACGTAGCAGGACTGGGCGAGCATGGCAGCAGGCACATGGATATAAATGATCCGGAAGCTGTTGCCCTGCTGGTAATCAGGCGGCGCAAACGCCAGCCCCCAGATGATGCCGATGCCGAGCAGCAGTGCAGCGGACACACTCAGCCACGGCAGCAGACGTGCGCTGATGCGGTAAAACCCTTTCGGTGAGCCGAGTGTGTGCAGCCAGGCCCAACCGATGCTGCTTTTCATGGCGTTGCTTTTCATCAGGTGTATCCAGGGTGTTGACCGGCATCGAATTCTCGATCCCGGAACCTCAATTTATTCACCGACGCTGATTTTCAGGCCAGCGGCTATCGCAAAGGGGGTCAGAGTGATCGCCAGCACGCTCAGGCAGCCCAGCCACAGCAGATAGCCAGTCGCTGGCATGCCTTGCAGCGCGGCTTGCAACGCACCGCTGCCCAGAATCAATACCGGGATGTACAGCGGCAGAATCAACAACGCCAGCAACAGGCCGCCGCGCTTCAAACCCACGGTCAGCGCCGCACCCACTGCACCCAACAGACTGAGCACTGGCGTGCCCAATAGCAGCGACACCATCAACACCGGCAGGCACCGCACCGGCAGCCCCAGCATCAGCGCCAGCAAGGGCGACAACAATACCAGTGCCAGCCCGGAAAAAACCCAGTGTGCCAGCACTTTGCTCAAGACCAGAAGGGCCAGCGGGTGCGGCGAAAGGACCCACTGCTCCAACGAGCCATCCTCGAAATCACTGCGAAACAGACCGTCCAGCGACAGCAACACGGCCAGCAGTGCCGCGACCCAGACCAGCCCCGGTGACAAGGCTTGCAACAATTGCGTCTGCGGCCCCAGTGCCAGCGGGAACAAGGCGACCACTATCGCAAAGAACACCAGCGGGTTGGCAAGCTCTGCCGGACGCCTGGCCAGCAGGCGAAACTCACGGACGATCAGCAGGGCAAAGACGTTGCTCATGCTGCCCACTGCCCCAGATCGATATCCCGATAGCCCGCAGGCAGGCGGCTCAGGGTGTGATGAGTAGTCATGATGATCATGCCGCCCTTTTCACAGTGCCCGGCGAGATGGTTTTCCAGTTGGGCAATGCCCTGGCGATCCAGCGCGGTGAACGGTTCATCGAGCAACCAGAGTGGCGGGCCTGGCAGATACAGACGCGCCAGCGCGACGCGACGCTGCTGCCCGGCCGACAAGGTGTGACACGGCACATCTTCGAAACCTGCCAGCCCGACCGCGTCGAGCGCATTGAAAATGGCATCGGCATCGGCAGGATGATGAAGCGCACAGAGCCATGAAAGATTCTCCAGCGGTGTCAGCAGGTCCTTGAGCGCCGACGCATGGCCAACCCACAACAGATTGAGCCCCGGCGCTGTCGGCTGGCGGCCCGCTGGCTGGCCGTTGAGCAGCACGTGCCCGGCCGTGGGTTGCATCAGCCCGCACAACAGGCGCAGCAGGCTGGTCTTGCCACTGCCATTGGGACCGCTGACCTGCAGCATGTCCCCCGTGCGCACCTGCAGATCAAGGTTTTCGAACAGCATCCGCCCGTCCCGCTCACACGTCAGAGCCGTCGCTTGCAAAAATGGGGGGGCTGGGATCATCGGGCGTTTCCAGTGCTGGAGCGTCGCGAAATGTACCAAAACAGACACATACGCAGTAAAAGGCGGTTCAAGTCGGGGGTGATATGGCCGTTACATGAAGAGAAGTTAATGGCGGCTGGTCCGGTTTTGGCCGGTATTATACATGCGAGTCCTGTTATCAAAGGGGCAATTTCCTCAGGTCGATATTTCAATGACAGGCGACATCACCAGCGTCCCGGCGACAATCCCTACCACCACCCTGCTGCGCGCCGGCATCTCCCCTGCGCAGGTGCTGACCCTGCTGCAATCGGCGGATAATCTGATTCCCGAAGGCGAAACCGTCGACGCCGAAGTGCTGACCCTCAAGCAGGTCAACCAGAACTTCCAGTTGCTGCTGCGGCTGGTACTCGCCAATGGCAGCCTGACCAACCTGCAGGTCACCAGCAGCGTACCGTTCACGCCCGGCAGCCTGTTACAGGTGGCGCAAGCCTCGCCCAACGAGCTGACACTGACGCTGCAACAGATCAACAGCGCGCTGAAAAACTCGATGACCAGCATCGATACGCAACAATTGCCGGTCGGCACGCTGTTGCAGGGCAAGGTCATGACCAGCCAGGTGATCGCGCAGGCAGTCAATCAACTGGCCACGCAAAACCCGGGCGCCGCAACGCCCACCTATCGCTCTATCGTGATGCTGCTCAATACTGCGCTGGCGGGCTCCAGCCTGACCATCGAAAGCCCGCAGCCGCTGACGGTCGGCAGCCTGCTGAGCGCGCAGGTACAAGGCAACCAGGCGCTGAACTTCGTCGCCCTGCCCGGTCGTTTCGATCAACTGGCCGTGGCGCAGCAACTGGCCGCCCAGCAGAACCGCCAGGGCTCGCTGGATAACCTGATCAACGCCCTGCAAAACCTGCAGTCAGCCAATTCAACCAGTGCCAGCCCTGCCAGCAACTCTGGGATCAGCGCCCCGCTGCAAGCCGCCATCAGCCAGTTGCTGGACGATCTGCCCGACATAGAGCAGATGAGCACACCGAAAGGCGTCGCCCAGGCCCTCAATGCCAGTGGCGTGTTTCTGGAAGCAAAGCTGCTTGCCGGGCTCAATCCGGCTCAGGTTCCGGACATGAAAGCCAACCTGATGCGCCTGATTGCGCAGATTCTTCCGGGGTTGCCGGACAACACCACTTACAGCGCCGCCGCTGCTTCCAACACCCTGGCGCGGGCCATGCCCAATGCGATTCGCAATGCCCTGGGCACCCTTGGGCTGGTTGCCGCACGCACCCAGCCGAGCATCTTTCCGCTGCCGTCGCGCAACGTCAGCGGTGGCGAAAAAGAGGACGATCTGGAGATTCTGCTCAAGCTGGCTGCGGCAGCTGTTTCGCGCCTGCAAAGCCACCAGTTGGGCGGTCTGGAGCAGACCCGCACCAATGCCGACGGCACTCAGGTGACTACCTGGCAATTGGAAGTGCCAATGCGTAACGCGCATGACATCGTGCCCTTGCAGGTCAAGGTGCAGCGTGAAGACAAGCCGGATCAGGAAGCTGCCGAAGACCGTGACGATGTCGAGGTCAAGGAAACCCGGGAAAAGCTCTGGAAAGTCGATCTGGCATTCGACCTTGAACCGTTGGGGCCGCTGCAGGTGCATGCGCAGTTGTTGCGCGGCACGCTGTCCAGTCAGCTGTGGGCCGAGCGGCCCGACAGCGCGGTCTTGATTGAACATGAATTGGGATATTTGCGCGAGCGGCTGATTGCCTGCGGCCTGGCAGTGGGCGAACTGGCCTGCAGCCACGGCGCACCGCCCAGTGGCCCGCGCACCGCCCTTGAACAACGCTGGATTGACGAGAACGCCTGATGTCCCTACCCGACCATGTCCCGCGCCAGGCTATTGCCCTGAGCTACGACGGCCAACAGGCCCCGACGCTCAGCGCCAAGGGCGACGACCAGCTGGCCGAGGCCATTCTGGCCATTGCCCGTGAATATGAAGTGCCGATCTACGAGAACGCCGAACTGGTCAAACTGCTGGCACGCATGGAACTGGGCGATAGCATCCCCGAGCCGCTGTACCGCACGATTGCCGAAATCATCGCCTTCGCCTGGCACCTGAAAGGCAAGTTTCCGGCAGGCCAGGACCCGGATGCGCCGCCTGTGGAGCGGGATATTACCCCGCGCTACTGATAGAGCAGGAACAAGGGCGCATCACAACGAAATCGGCTTGCGCCCTGCAAACGAGTGCGCCAGGGTGCCGCCGTCGACCAGATCCAGCTCGCCACCCAATGGCACACCGTGGGCGATGCGCGACGCGACCAGGCCTTTTTCGTGGAGCAACTGGGCGATGTAATGCGCCGTCGCTTCGCCTTCCACCGTCGGGTTGGTGGCGAGGATCACCTCAGTGAAGGTGCCCTGCTGGCTGATACGCTCCATCAGTTGCGGAATGCCGATGGCTTCCGGTCCCAGGCCGTCGAGTGGCGACAGATGGCCCTTGAGCACAAAGTAGCGACCGCGATAACCGGTCTGCTCCACCGCGTAGACATCCGTCGGCCCTTCCACCACACACAGCAGCGTGTCATCACGGCGCGGGTCGGCGCATTGCGGGCAGAGCTCCTCTTCGGTGAGGGTGCGGCATGAGCGGCAATGACCAACGCCATCCATCGCCTGCCCCAAGGCCAGCGCCAGCCGTGAGCCGCCGCTGCGGTCGCGCTCCAGCAGCTGCAACGCCATGCGCTGAGCGGTTTTCTGACCGACGCCCGGCAGCACGCGGAAGGCATCGATCAACTGGCGAATCAGGGGGCTGAAGCTCATGGAGAAAAATCCGACAAAAACACAAGACGCGGTTTATACCCGCGCGTTGCTGTGAGCGTCAATTGAGGTGTTCGATACTGCGACCAACAGCGCCTACGTGATTAACGTGATCAGCCCTTCAGCGCCGTCTCCAGAAACTCCGTCAGTGCCTGCACCCTGGCGCTGCGGTGCTTGCGCACGGGCACCAGCAGGTTGATCGGCGCGCTGGCCAGTTGCCAATCGGCCAGCACCCTCACCAGCCTGCCGCTGGCAATGGCGTCGCTGACGTCCCACTGCGAGCGCAAGACGATGCCCTGCCCCTGCTCGGCCCAGCGCCGGGCAACCGAGCCGTCGTTGCTGAGCAGCGCAGGCTCGATGCGCAGGGTCTTTTTCGCCTGGCCCTTGCTCAGGTGCCAGAGGGTCACGTCTTCATCGTTTTCGCGAATGCAGATGCAGCGATGACACGCCAGCTCGTCAGGCGTCGAAGGCGCGCCGTGCTGCTCCAGATAAGCCGGGCTGGCGCACAGCCAGCGATGGTTGTGCGCCAACGGTCTGGCGATCCACAGGCTGTCATTGAGGCTGCCGATATGAATCACTGCGTCGCTGTCATGCCGATCGGGCCACGGCGTTTCGCGCAGGTCCAGGTGCAGGCACAACTGCGGATGCAGTTTGGCAAAGCGCGCCAGCAAAGGCGCAATGCGCTGGCGACCGTAACCAAACGGCGCTGCCAGACGCAGGGTGCCGACCAGTCGCTCATCGTGCTGCTTGAACGATTCCGGAAGCGCTTCAAGCTGTTCCAGCAGGTGCGCGCTTTCCTGTGCGAAACGTTCGCCATCGGCCGTCAGGCTCAGGCGTCTGGCGTCGCGATTGGCCAGGGTAATGCCCAACTGCGTCTCCAGCTTGCGCAAGCGCATCGACAGCGCGGGCGGCGAGACATTCAGGACTCTGGCCGCAGCACTGAGGGACTCGCAGCGCGATAGCGCCACGGCCAGACGCAGGTCTTCGATAGCGATCATTCAGCTCAGCTTAAGGATTGATGACAAAGCATTGAACCACAGCTTCATCACCCGTGAGTAGAGTGGCAGCCGTACCCAGTCACGCGAGCTCTGTCCATGTCTGCCCTCTTGTCTTCTCTCGATACGCCTGTCGCGTTGCTTGATGTGCCGCGTATGCAGCGCAATATCCAGCGCATGCAACACCGCATGAATGAGCTGGGTGTGCGTTTGCGTCCGCACGTGAAGACCAGCAAATGCCTGCCTGTGATTCAGGCGCAGATAGCTGCAGGTGCCAGCGGCGTGACGGTCTCGACCCTGAAGGAGGCCGAACACTGCTTTGCCGAGGGCATCAACGACGTGTTCTACGCCGTCGCCATCGCACCCGGCAAACTGGACCAGGCACTCAAACTGCGGCGCAACGGTTGCCGCCTGAGCATCCTGACCGACAGCGTGGTCGCTGCCCAGGCGATTGTCGCCTTCGGCCAGCGACATGATGAGAACTTTGATGTGTGGATCGAAATCGATTGCGACGGCCATCGTTCCGGGCTGACCGTCGACGACCCTTCGCTCGTCGAAGTCGCGAGAACGCTGATCGAGGGCGGCATGCACCTGCGAGGGGTCATGACCCATGCCGGGTCCAGTTACGACCTCGACACCCCCGAAGCGCTGCAAGCCCTCGCCGAGCAGGAGCGCAGGCTTTGCGTCAGCGCCGCCGAGCGCATTCGGCAAGCGGGGCTGCCCTGCGCGGAAGTCAGCATCGGCTCGACGCCTACCGCGCTGTCGGCGCAGAGCCTGCAAGGCGTGACCGAAGTACGTGCCGGGGTCTATGTATTCTTCGATCTGGTGATGCACAACATCGGCGTGTGCCGCGCCGACGAACTGGCCCTGAGTGTGCTGACCACTGTCATCGGCCATCAGCAGGACAAGGGCTGGATCATCGTTGACGCAGGCTGGATGGCCATGAGCCGGGATCGCGGCACCCAGCGCCAGCGTGAGGATTTCGGCTACGGCCAGGTGTGCAGCGAAACCGGCGAGTGGATCGACGGCGCGCGGGTGACGAGTGCCAATCAGGAGCATGGCATCATCACGCTCGCCACCGGCAGCCAGGCAGACATTACTGCGCGCTTCCCCATCGGCAGCCGGCTGCGCATTCTGCCCAACCACGCCTGTGCTACCGGTGCGCAGTTCCCGGACTACCACGCCTGCGATGCCGAAGGCGCAATTCACACCTGGAGTCGCCTGCATGGCTGGTGATATCGAACTGATTCGCACACCCCTGGCCGCCGCGCCAGGCGGGCATTATTCCCAGGCAGTGTTGCATGAAGGCACGCTGCATGTTTCCGGACAACTGCCGGTGCGCGCTGACGGCAGCCACAGCGTCGACGAGCCATTCGAGGTGCAGGCCGCTATTGCGCTGGACAACCTGGCTGCCATTCTTGAGGCAGCAGGATGCACGACCGATGACCTGCTGAAAGTGACCATTTACATCGCAGGCATCCAGCACTGGCCGGCCTTCGATCGCATTTATGCAGGCTATTTAGGCGACCATCGCCCGGCCCGCGCCGTGGTGCCGGTTCCAGAATTGCACCACGGCTACCTGATCGAGATCGAAGCCCTGGCGCGCACCGTACGATGAACACTATCGGGAGCACCTCATGACCCCGCAAAAAAGCGACGTTCTGATTATCGGCGGCGGCTTCATGGGCTCGTCATCAGCGTTTTTCCTGCGCCAGCACGGGCGCTCGGTAACTCTGCTGGAGCGCGACCAGATCGGCCAGTACGCCAGCGGCGTCAACTTCGGCAACGTGCGCCGCCAGGGCCGCTTTCTCGGCCAGCTGGAACTCTCCAATCGCTCCTGGGCGCTGTGGAAACGCCTGCCCGAACTGATCGGCGAAGACCTGGAGTTCATTCCAAGCGGCCATATGCGCGTGTGTTATCGCGAAGACGAAATCGCTGAACTGGAGGCCTATGCCGCCGCACCCGAAGCCCGCGAGCTGGATTTGCAGGTGATCAGGGGCAAGACGCTGCATGAGCGCTTCCCGTTTCTCGGCCCGGAGGTCAAAGGCGGCTCTTATGCGCCCCACGACGGGCACGCCAACCCGCGCCTGGCCGCACCCGCCTTCGCCCGTGCGGCGATTCGCGCCGGGGCAAGAATCGAAGAGCGCACCGAGGTGGCAGAGGTGCAGAAGGTCGGCGGCGAGTTTCACGTCAGCACCACCGACGGCCAGTTGTTCGTCGCCGAGCAATTGCTGATCACCGCCGGGGCCTGGGCGGCCAAGCTGGCCGAGCAGTTCGGCGAGCCGGTTCCGCTGGAGCCCAACGGGCCGCAAATGTCAGTGACCGAACCGGTGCCCTACGCCCTGCCGACGGTGATCGGAGTGTTCACCAAAATCAAGGAAGAAGTGATCTATTTCCGCCAGATACCGCGCGGCAACATCATCATCGGCGGTGGTAATCGCAACAAACCGGACATGCTCAACCGCCGCGCCTACTTCAAACCGGAAAGCCTGATCAACCAGATGAAGCAGATGAAACGCCTGTTACCCGGCGCAGAGAAGCTGAACATCATCCGTGTCTGGAGCGGCATCGAGAGCTATACGCCGGATTCGCTGCCGATCATGGGCCGCAGTGGAAAGGTGGACGGCCTGTTCTACGCGTTTGGCTTCTGCGGCCACGGCTTTCAGCTCGGCCCCGGCGTCGGCGATGTTATGGCCGAGCTGATCAGCACCGGCAGCACGCGCACGCTGATCTCCCCATTCGATATCCGCCGCTTCACCGACCCGACGGCCATCGAGATGCCGTTCACGTCCAGCCTGATGAGCACAGGCAAGCTCATATGAGCCGAAACGACCCACTTCGCCCTTGCAACGGAGGCTCCATGCACGCGACCCCAGATACCCTCTATCGATATCGCCCGGTGACTGAGGCGGACATTCCTGCGGCCCATGCCCTCTCGGTACACCTCAAATGGCCGCACCGCGAAGAAGACTGGGCCATGGTGCAACGCACCTCCGAGGGTTTTGTCGCCGAACATAACGGCCAACTGGTGGGCGTGGCATTCACCTGCCATCAGGGCGACTGGTCATCCATAGGTCTGGTGATTGTCAGCGATGAACATCAGGGCAAAGGCATCGGTCGCCGCCTGATGCATCTGTGCCTTGACGCAACCGCACCGCGCACACCGATCCTCAATGCCACAGAACTGGGCGCGCCGTTGTACCGGAGCCTTGGCTTTGTCGATTTTGCGCGGATCCAGCAGCATCAGGGCATTGCTGACCTGTCAGGGCTGGCGACACCGAGCGATGGTCTGCCGATTCGCACGCTAGGTCAGGCCGACCATGCCGAACTGATCAGGCTGGCCAACGCGGGCAGCGGTCTGGATCGCACCGTCGTGCTGAATGACCTGTTGTCGCGCGATGCAGAAGAGGTGGTGGGCATCGACCATGAGGGGCGCCTGACAGGCATCGCCCTGCTGCGCCGCTTCGGCCGCGGGCATATCATCGGCCCGCTGGTGGCCGGTGATGCAGAGCAGGCCCGGCAATTGATTGCCCACCTGTTGCAACAGATACCCGGTATGTTCGTGCGCTTCGACATTCTGGCTGATTGCGGCCTGGCGCCGTGGCTCGAAAGCCTGGGCCTGCCGTGTGTCGACAGGGCACCGCGCATGGTGCTCGGAACGCCACCGCCATCAAGCAAGAACGTGCAGCAGTTTGCACTGGTGACCCAGGCCATAGGCTGAAATCAGCGCGGATAAAGCCCCGGAACAGGTCCGCAATGTTAGCGGGTTGCATACAGCAGATTATTCTTTGCAGACCGGCAGATCGGCGCTTTTTATCCAGACCGCTTTGTTAGCTTATAGGCATATAACGGCCTGATATCAAACGGCCTGACCTCGCCCATTATCGCTCCAGGGAGCTCGCTGGATGACCTCACAGTCCTTGAACAGCCATCGCGTTGATCCAGACACCGCGCAGAAATTCTATATCGATGGTCGCTGGTCGGCGCCGCTCAACCCGGCCAGTATTGCGGTGATCAACCCGGCGACCGAAGAAGTGGTGGCGCACGTTGCCAGAGGCTCGGCCGCCGACGTCGACCGCGCGGTTGCAGCGGCGCGGGCAGCCTTTGCGGGCTGGTCCGGCACCTCTGCGCACGCCCGGGCCGAGATAATCGGGCGCATCCACGAGCTTATCCTGGAGCGCAAGGAACAGCTGGCGCAGGCCATCTCGCTGGAGATGGGCGCAGCTATCAGTTCTGCGCGGGCGATGCAGGTGCCGCTTGCCGCAGAGCACGTTCGTGTTGCGCGTGACCTGCTGGCGACCTATCGCTTCCAGAGCGTCGAAAGCGGCACCGCGATTGAACGCGAACCCATCGGTGTGTGCGGGCTGATCACGCCGTGGAACTGGCCGCTGTATCAAATTACTGCAAAAGTCGCCCCGGCGATTGCCGCTGGCTGCACAGTGGTGCTCAAGCCCAGCGAACTGTCGCCGCTAAGCGCCTTGCTGTTCGCGCAACTGATTCACGATGCGGGTCTGCCGCCTGGGGTATTCAATCTGGTCAATGGCAGCGGCCCTGAAGTGGGCGGCGCGATGGCTGCGCACCCTGACATCGACATGATCTCGATCACCGGGTCCAACCGTGCAGGCGCATTGGTGGCGCAGGCCGCCGCACCGACTGTGAAACGGGTGACTCAGGAACTGGGCGGTAAATCACCGAATATTCTGCTGCCGGACGCTGATTTCGCCAAAGCCGTGCCGCCCGGCGTAATGGCCGCGTTCCGCAATGTTGGCCAGTCTTGCAGTGCGCCGACCCGCATGATCGTGCCCAGAAGCCGGCTGGCAGAAGTCGAAGCGCTGGCTGCCGAAACGGCTGCGGCAATCATTGTGGGAGATCCGCAGCGGGAGGAAACAGTGCTGGGCCCGATCGCCAACGAGGCACAGTTTCACCGCGTACAGGCGATGATCGATGCCGGGCTGAGTGAAGGCGCGAAGCTGGTCTGCGGCGGGCCAGGCCGTGTGCAAGGCCATGAGCAAGGCTTCTACACCCGGCCGACGGTATTTTCCGAAGTGGACTCGTCCATGCGTATCGCCCGGGAAGAAATATTTGGTCCGGTGCTGTGCCTGATTGCCTACGACACGGTTGATGAGGCCGTGGCGATTGCCAACGACACCGTTTACGGTCTGGGCGCGCATGTACAGGGGCAGGATCTTGAGCAGGCCCGTTCGGTGGCTTCGCGCATTCGTGCCGGACAAGTGCATCTGAACTACCCCGCCTGGAACCCGATGGCCCCGTTCGGCGGCTACAAGCGCTCGGGCAATGGCCGTGAGTATGGCGTGCATGGCTTTGAAGAGTATCTGGAGACCAAGGCTATTGTGGGGTTTGGTTGAGTGGCGCTGGTGCTGAAAGTCCGGAAAATGGGCTCAGACTACGATGAGGATCGTTCCAACGCTCCGCGTGGGAATGCAGTTCGTGACGCTCTGCGTCACATAGCGGTTCTGTGGCGTCAGCTGGATTGGCGTTCGGCCCAGATTCTCGTTCCCACGCTCCGCGTGGTAATGCCTTTCGTGACGCTCTGCGTCACACAGTTCTGCGATTCAGTGAGATTCAGGGTCGACTCAGGTCACCTTTTCGCCCCTCGGCGAGTGACTTTGACGGGGCAAAGTAACCAAACCCCTCGCTCCTGTTTCCGGCCCGACTTCGTCGGGTTCCTTCGCCCTGACACTGATCCGGGGGTCGCCGCAACGGGCCATCCATGGCCCGGTGCGGCTAGCCTGGCGTCCTGCCAGGCTACCCCCGCATCAGCGCCAAGACTCAGCCGTCACTAACGTCGCACTCTGCGTCGTCAGTGCCATCGCGGTTAAAAAGCACTGCGTTTGATTATAGTGCCTGCGCTCCGCGTAGGCATGCAGTTCGTGACGCTCTGCGTCACACATCGGTTCTGTGGTTTCAGGTGGATTGAAGGTCGACTCAGGTCACCTTTTCGCCCCTCGGCGAGTGACTTTGACGGGGCAAAGTAACCAAACCCCTCGCTCCTGTTTCCGGCCCGACTGCGTCGGGTTCCTTCGCCCTGACACTGATCCGGGGGTCGCCGCAACGGGCCATCCATGGCCCGGTGCGGCTAGCCTGGCGTCCTGCCAGGCTACCCCCGGATCAGCGCCAGGACTCAGCCGTCACTAACGTCGCACTCTGCGTCGTCAGTGACATCGCGATAAAAAGCGCTTTCGGATGCAGCGACTACGTATAGGGCATGACGCCATCCAGCATCACCCACGCCATGATTATCGTGCCTGCGCAGGTGGCAGGTGACTTCTTCTCGATTGTAGTAAGGCTATTGATTATCGTGCCTGCGCTCCGCGTAGGCATGCAGTTCGTGACGCTCTGCGTCACACAGCGGTTCTGTGGTTTCAGGTAGATTGAAGGTCGACTCAGGTCACCTTTTCGCCCGTCGGCGAGTGACTTTGACGGGGCAAAGTAACCAAACCCCCTCGCTCCTGTTTCCGGCCCGACTTCGTCGGGTTCCTTCGCCCTGACACTGATCCGGGGGTCGCCGCAACGGGCCATCCATGGCCCGGTGCGGCTAGCCTGGCGTCCTGCCAGGCTACCCCCGGATCAGCGCCAGGACTCAGCCGTCACTAACGTCGCACCCTGCGTCGACAGTGCCATCGCGGATGAAAAGCACTGCATTTGCAGCGACTGCGTGTAAGGCATGACATTGTTTCGTATCGAAGATTTGTGACGCAGAGCGTCACGAACTGCGTACCAACGCGGAGCATTGGCACGATAATCCGATAGTCACTGAAATCCGATAGTCACTGAAGCATGCGGCGCGAGTGTGAGAAATCACTTTCTGGCCGCTTTGGCCACATCAAGCCTGCGCAGGTGGCAGGTGACTTCTTCGCGGTCGTGGTAGAGCTGTTTGCAGCCGATCGACACCCGTACGCCACGCGCCTGAAAGCCTTCTTCGATACGGTCGAGCAAGCGGCGTACTTCGGCGTAGCGCTGTTTCATCGGCAGTTTGAGGTTGACCACTGCTTCGCGGCAAAGGCCTTCACCCAGCCAGGTTTCCAGCAACGCGGCATTGCGCGCAGGCTTCTCGACGATGTCGCAGACCATCCAGTCCACCGGGTGCCGGGGTTTGTAGGTAAAACCGTCAGCCATCAAGTGCTGGACCAGCCCGGTATCCATCAGGCTTTCCGCCATCGGCCCGTTATCGATGGCCGTCACCAGCATGCCCCGGCGCACCAGTTGATACGTCCAGCCACCCGGTGCGGCGCCAAGGTCCACGCCGGTCATGTCGCCGGAAAGGCGTTCTTCCCACTGGTCTCTGGGAATGAAATGGTGCCATGCCTCTTCCAGCTTCAAGGTGGAACGGCTAGGCGCCTCGCGGGGAAACTTGAGGCGCGGGATGCCCATCGGCCACATGGCAGAGTTGTCCGCATCGGCCAGACCGAGAAACACTTCACGGCCACTCTTGAAGGTCAGTAACAGACGCGGCTTGCGCGGATCGTCAACCAGCTTGCCTGCCTGCATCAGAGCCTTGCGCAGCGGTGCCTCGAACTTCTTGCAGAAATTCGACAGCTCCTTGCCGTCGTTGGTATCCACGACCTCAAGCCACAGGCTGCCGCAGGCCGGAAACGCCGAAAGCTGCGCAAGGATCACACTGATGCGATCGGTTTCCGGCAACTCGAGAAACATCCCCCGCGCCCATTGCCGGGGAAAGATCAGCGCGTCGAAACGCTGACCATTCATCAACCGTTCGGCACCATCCGCCTCGGTGCAGATGAATTCGGCACAGGCGGTATCGGGACGTGCCTTGGCATACCCGGCAACGTCAAGGCGCGCAGCGTGATCGGATATCTCCGAGCAGACTTCACCTTCAAAACCGGGTCTGCAATGCATAAACAGTGTATTCATGGGTTACTCCTGGGCAATGGGCACTCGGGCGTAACCCCGCAGACTTGAAAGCCGCGCATGATAGCCCAATCCAGGAACCACTGGTGCTGCACAACAGTCCACAACAGTTGAAGCCTGATGCGGCGCTCCCGACCTGATGCACATGGAGCCCGTGAACCGATGTTCGGAGAACAATCCAGAAAGGAGACATTCATGCCCTCCCTCGATAGCCTGAAGAGCCTGAAAACGCTCGAAATCGACAACAAGACCTACCATTACTTCAGCCTGCCGGAAGCTGCCCGCTCCCTTGGCGACCTCGACAAGCTGCCCATGTCACTCAAAGTGCTGCTGGAAAACCTGCTGCGTTGGGAGGACAACAAGACCGTCACCGGTAACGACCTCAAGGCTATTGCCGACTGGCTGACCGAGCGCCGTTCGGACCGGGAAATTCAATACCGCCCTGCCCGCGTGCTGATGCAGGACTTCACCGGTGTGCCGGCAGTGGTCGATCTGGCCGCCATGCGCGCTGCCGTGGCCAAGGCTGGTGGTGACCCGCAGCGCATCAACCCGCTGTCCCCGGTGGACCTGGTCATCGACCACTCGGTGATGGTCGACAAGTTTGGCAACGCCGAAGCGTTCGGCGAGAACGTCGACATCGAAATGCAGCGCAACGGTGAGCGCTACGCGTTCCTGCGCTGGGGCCAGAGCGCTTTCGATAACTTCAGCGTAGTGCCGCCCGGCACCGGCATTTGCCATCAGGTGAACCTCGAATACCTGGGCCGCACTGTGTGGACCAAGGAAGAAGACGGCCGCACTTACGCGTTCCCCGACACCCTGGTCGGCACCGATTCGCACACCACGATGATCAATGGCCTGGGCGTACTGGGCTGGGGCGTGGGTGGGATCGAAGCCGAGGCGGCGATGCTTGGCCAGCCAGTGTCGATGCTGATCCCGGAAGTCATCGGTTTCAGGCTGACCGGCAAATTGAAGGAAGGCATCACCGCCACCGATCTGGTGCTGACCGTCACCCAGATGCTGCGCAAGAAAGGTGTGGTCGGCAAGTTTGTCGAGTTCTACGGCGACGGCCTGGCTGATCTGCCACTGGCAGACCGGGCGACCATTGCCAACATGGCACCGGAGTACGGCGCGACCTGTGGTTTCTTCCCGGTCGATGAGGTGACGCTGGACTACCTGCGTCTGTCCGGTCGTCCTGACGAGACCGTCAAGCTGGTCGAGGCGTATTGCAAGGCTCAGGGCCTGTGGCGTCTGGCAGGTCAGGAACCGGTGTTCAGCGACAGTCTGGAACTGGACATGAGTACCGTGGAAGCCAGCCTTGCAGGCCCCAAACGTCCTCAAGACCGTGTCGCGCTGCCGAATGTATCCAAGGCATTCAGCGACTTTCTCGGTTTGCAGGTCAAGCCCGCCAAGGTCGACGAAGGTCGTCTGGAAAGCGAAGGCGGCGGCGGTGTCGCGGTGGGCAACGAGGCTCAGGTCAGCGGTGAAACCCAGTATGAGTACAACGGCCAGACCTATAACCTGAAGGACGGTGCCGTGGTCATCGCGGCGATCACCTCCTGCACCAACACCTCAAACCCCAGCGTCATGATGGCCGCCGGGCTGGTGGCGAAAAAAGCTGTCCAGAAAGGCCTGAAGCGCAAGCCCTGGGTGAAAAGCTCGCTGGCCCCCGGTTCGAAAGTCGTGACCGACTATTACAACGCAGCAGGTCTGACCCAATACCTCGATGCCCTGGGCTTCGATCTGGTCGGTTACGGCTGCACCACCTGCATCGGCAACTCCGGACCGCTGCTGGAGCCTATCGAAAAAGCCATTCAGCAATCCGACCTGACAGTGGCCTCGGTGCTCTCGGGCAACCGCAACTTCGAGGGCCGCGTCCATCCGCTGGTCAAGACCAACTGGCTGGCATCGCCGCCTCTGGTAGTTGCCTACGCGCTGGCAGGCTCGGTACGCATCGACATCAGCAGCGAGCCACTGGGCGAAGGGTCGGACGGCAAACCGGTTTACCTGCGCGATATCTGGCCAAGCCAGCAGGAAATCGCCGACGCGGTGGCCAGCGTCAACACCGGTATGTTCCACAAGGAATACGCCGAAGTGTTTGCCGGTGACGAACAATGGCAAGCCATCGAAGTGCCACAGGCCGCCACTTATGTCTGGCAGGACGACTCCACGTACATTCAGCACCCGCCGTTCTTCGAAGACATCGGTGGTCCATTACCGGTTATCGAAGACGTGGAAAACGCGCGCATCCTCGCCTTGCTGGGCGACTCGGTGACCACCGACCACATCTCCCCTGCCGGGAATATCAAGGTCGACAGCCCCGCCGGACGCTACCTTCAGGAAAAAGGCGTCAAATATCAGGACTTCAACTCCTACGGCTCACGCCGCGGTAACCACGAAGTGATGATGCGCGGCACTTTCGCCAATATCCGCATTCGCAACGAAATGCTCGGCGGTGAGGAAGGCGGTAACACGTTGCATGTGCCCTCCGGCGAGAAGCTGGCGATATACGATGCAGCCATGCGCTACCAGGCAGAAAATACGCCGCTGGTGATCATCGCAGGGCTGGAATACGGCACTGGCTCCAGTCGTGACTGGGCGGCCAAGGGTACTAATCTGTTAGGCGTCAAAGCTGTCATCGCCGAAAGCTTCGAACGGATTCACCGCTCGAATCTGGTCGGTATGGGCGTGCTGCCTTTGCAGTTCAAAAACGGCCAGACGCGCAAGACACTGGGCCTGACCGGCAAGGAAACGCTGAAAATCACCGGACTGACCAACGCCGACGTGCAACCGGGCATGAGCCTGACTCTGCATATCAACCGCCAAGACGGCAGCAAGGAAACCGTTGACGTGCTGTGCCGCATCGACACGCTTAACGAGGTGGAATACTTCAAGGCGGGGGGCATTCTGCATTACGTGTTGCGACAGCTGATCGCTTCCTGACACGCATTGCCTGACACGCAGCCTGCCCCCGCTTAGGGGTCAGGCTCGTGCATGAAGATTTGTATAAGCTCAAACCGGCATCGCTGGACGTCGGATAGAATCCTGCGCTTCTTGAAGCAGGATGTATCTCATGAGTACGAGGCACTGGCTGGTTCTCTTTCTTCTGAGTGCTGGCTACGCGCTTGCACTGTCCTATGGCAGCCTTGCCCCTTCTGCGGCCGCAAGTTTCGGCCTGTTGCTCGTCGCCTGGTTATGCGTGGCGTTGCCCTCCCATCAATACATCCGCCTTTTTGGTCATGCGCTGTTTATTGTGACGGGCCTCGCATTGGCCTTTCATCTGGCACCCGGCTTCAATAGTGCGCAAGTCATCGAGGCCACACGATTCACGGCCGATGCCCAGGTTTTTTCCATGTCGCTTTATCTGGACAAGCCTCTGATCGGCTTCTGGCTGATACTGGCCTGCCCGTGGATCGTGCCCAGGGTCGACATGACCCATTCGCTGCAAACCGGCGTTCTGGCGTTGATCGTGACGTCAGCGTTCTGCATGACCGCAGCCGTCGTTCTCAACGTTGTCGGCTGGTCACCCAAATGGCCTGATCAAGGCCTGATATGGTTGCTCAACAACCTGCTGCTGGTGACCCTGACCGAAGAACTGTTTTTCCGCGCATATCTGCAAGGCGGTCTGCAGCGCCTGTTCAAGGGCTCTAGGTTTGCGACCGCACTGTCGATCACCCTCGCTGCAAGCCTGTTCGGGCTCGCTCACGCGGGCGCAGGCTGGGAGTGGATGGTGCTGGCGGGCGTGGCAGGTGTGGGGTACGGCATCGCGTTTCGTTTTGGTGGCCTGCAAGCGGCGATTATCAGTCACTTCGGTCTGAATCTGGTGCACTTCGGGCTTTTTACTTATCCCATGCTTGCCCGGTAATGCTGACCGTCCGGTCATTTGTGACGCACCGCTCAATTTATCGATACGCCGGCCGATAACACGCCATAGTCTTCCGGATCGAAGGATCGAAACCCAATGCGCAACAACCAGCCCATCACTCAACATGAGCGGACTTTTCCTGCCGAGCAGCGACTGATCTCCACCACCGACACCCGCGGTACGATCACGTATTGCAACGATGCCTTCGTCGACATCAGTGGTTACAGCGAGGCGGAACTGCTCGGTGCAGCGCACAACACCGTGCGTCACCCGGACGTGCCACCTGCGGTTTTCGAGCACATGTGGACCACTCTCAAAACCGGGCAGCCGTGGATGGGCATCGTCAAGAATCGCTGCAAGAACGGCGATCATTACTGGGTCAACGCCTACGTAACGCCGATGCTGGAAAACCGCAAGGTGGTGGGTTTCGAGTCGGTACGCATCAAACCGACAGCCGAACAGATCCGTCGTGCCGAGGCGCTTTATGCCCGGATCAACAAGGGCAAGAGCGCGATACCGGGCCGCGACAAGTGGCTGCCGATACTTCAGGACTGGCTGCCATTCATTCTGGTCAGTCAACTAAGCTTCCTGATCGGCGTATGGCTCAACTCGCAGTGGGGCTTTGCCCTGGCGGCGGCGCTTTCAGTGCCACTGGGCCTGCTGGGGTTGTCCTGGCAGCAGCGCGGCACCAAACGTTTGTTGCGCCTGGCCGAGCAGACGACCTCTGACCCACTCATCGCACAGATGTATACCGACAGCCGTGGCCCACAAGCGCGCCTGGAAATGTCGATCCTCAGCCAGGAAGCACGTCTGAAGACTTGTCTTACGCGTTTGCAGGACACCGCCGAACACTTGACCAGTCAGGCTCGTCAGTCCAACTCGCTGGCCAATGCCAGTTCGACCGGGCTGGAGCGTCAGCGTGTGGAAACCGAGCAGGTCGCCGCCGCCATCAATCAGATGGCCGCCACTACCCAGGAAGTCGCCAGCCACGTAAACCGTGCTGCCGATGCCACCCAGCAGGCCAATGAACTGACGCGTCGCGGCCGCGATATCGCCGGTGAAACCCGCGAAGCCATTCAGCGCCTGTCCACCTCGGTGGGTGAAACCGGCCTGACCGTGACCCGACTGGCCAAGGACAGCGATGAAATCGGCGGCGTGGTCGATGTGATCAAAGGCATCGCCGACCAGACCAACCTGCTGGCCCTAAACGCCGCGATCGAAGCGGCGCGCGCCGGCGAGATGGGCCGCGGCTTTGCGGTCGTGGCGGATGAAGTACGCCAGTTGGCGCAACGCACCGCCGAGTCCACCGGGCAGATCCATGGTCTGATCGCCAAACTGCAGCAGACCGCCAACGACGCGGTACAAACCATGGACGCAGGTCGCCGTCAGGCAGAAGAAGGCGTGGCCCGGGTGCTGGAAGCGGACCAGGCACTGGTGGGCATCAGCGAGGCCGTCGCCAACATCACTGACATGACCACCCAGATCGCCACTGCCACTGAAGAGCAAAGCGCCGTCGCCGAGGAGATCAACCGCAATATCGCCACCATCGCCAGCCTGGCTGACCAGACATCGGACGAAGCCCATCGCTCGGCAGTGTTGAGTGGTGAACTGACCGATACGGCAAACTCGCAGTATTCGCTGGTGGAGCGGTTTAATCGCTGAGACTTGAGACTGTTTTCAACGCCTCGACAAACTTCGGTTGGTCGGGGCTTTTTTATGGGGTGCCAGTGTTATGCGCGGTTAGCTTTAAATATAAATCTGACAGAATCCTGGAAGCGATCTGAAGACTGCGTAGGATATTTCTTTAACACCTTCGACGACAGAAATTTAGCACTTTTTACCGTTGACAGCGCACTCATACTCCGATGAGTTGAAATTCAAGTGGTGCGGTAGTTATTTATTACCCCCGTAACTATCGTTTATCACTTGAGTAAAAACTTCAGCTCTGCGCCATGTGGCGCCTGCCTTTTTAATTGGAGAGACAACCTGCAGAATTTCAGCGAGTACTATCAATTTTCCACACCCGTGTTCCAGCAGCAAGCCCTATAGATAGCTTTCAGTCAGAGGTTCCTGCCAGCGACCATGTCACGATCAACTATAAGGTCATCGACTGCGCGGACAATGCGTCACTGCTCTCGCACTCCGTGACGCTGTCAATGCAGCTTTAAGCACAGCAGCCTACATTTCTTGCCTACAACCTTGACGGTTTCGCACGCTGATACGTGCGAGACCCTAATGATAAAGTTGAGTGAATATTCCTATGCATGAGTGGGAATCTAGACAAAACGCAGTTTTTTACCTTTTGTAAGATTTATCTGTAGTTAACGTCCTACAGGTATTTCACGCAGAAAAAGTTCAAGAAAAATACCTGCATCCAGCTTTACCCTTTATTTACAGCATCCTTGACACTAATGATCAATAATTTAGTACGCACATGCTACAAAATGTAACTGCACAACCATACACAACCCATGCATGGCTTTGAAATGGGCAGACACTTGACCTGAACACTTATGTGCCTTGTAATATTTCCGCTGCCGACAACTGCCGGCATATACATAACAACTCAACTTAATGTCAATAAAAGAGTTTACGATGGATAAAGAACAATCCACGGATGTAGCGGCGCGCACCCAAAAAGAAAAAAACAACCCCAAAAGCGCGAGTGCTGTTCAAGAAGCCCCACTCCACGAGAGCCTCTACCGACAGGCGAGCCCCCTCCATCTTCCGTCCGATATTTCCAGTACGCTGAAAGCACCTGTGCTGCCTGACATCGATCCTGATTCCATCAGTCACGAGCAGGCACATGCGGGCATTACCATTCATATCCCCGGGTCAGTCAAAATGTGCTGGGGTGACGAAATCCATTTCTATTGGGGGAAAAACCTGTCATCGACAACGCTTTTCCATCGGGTAGGCGAAAACAGCGTGGTACGTGTGCTGTGTATTTCCTACAACTTCACGCCCTATGTTCAGTACGGTCTGGTTGACCTGTATTACGAGCTTTATCGCGATCATCGCCTGATCGGCACATCGCCGGTGTTGCGGGTGAACGTCAACTACGCAGTGCCTGTCACGTCCCGACAGAGGCAACGCAAACGCAGGTTTATCGATCAATAACTGAAGAGCCCCCGGTGATCACTCACCGGGGGCTCCGGTGTTGCTCAGGCACTGGCCTTAAGAATCAGAATGCCAGGCGTAGCCCCACATTTGCCCCCCAGGGTTGCTCGATATGCCGACCTTTCATGTAATCGAAGTCTGCATGCAGTTTCAGACGTTCGGACAGCGACACCGATACCCCGGCGCCCAGTTCGCCGCGAGAACCGAACAGGCTGTTATCAAATTTAACATCGTTGGCTTTCACCTCGTTATGGCGCGAAAACTCCTGCGCAATGGCGACACGCACATAAGGCTGCAGCACTCCGCCATCCTTGAGCGCAACACTGCGGCCCAGCGAGGTGCCGACCTTGCCCAGTACTGACTGGGTGTGGTCGTTCTTCGCCTTCATGCCATTATCCAGACGCAGCTCCTGTCCCTGAACGACAACGCTGGACAGCTGAGCGAAGGGCTCAAGGAAGTAATCGTCCGCCAGCTTGATGTGGCGGCCGAACTCTACCCAGCCCCCTACCCCGTTGTTGGTGTAGTCACCCTTGGCCTTGCTTGCATCGCTCATGGCAACATCTGCCTTGTTGCGAAAGCGGTTGAGTTTGAGCACCCCGTCAACGTAGTAGCCGTCGTCCGACAGCCAAGTGGCATAGGCACCTGCATAGTAGCTGTCGACTTTTCCCGTAGTACCACGGCTCAAATCGATACCGGACGTGCTGTACCCTCCCAGCACACCCAACACCAATTGGCCGCTGCTGACCTCGACAGGCGCATCGGCACCCAGCGACAGGCCACTTTGCTTCTGCCGATAGTCGACACCATCACTGGTCGTGGCATTAAGCCTGTTGCCATAGGCACGCATCCAGCCGCCCGCCCTGCCGCTTGCGCGAACCTCGCCCATGCGCGAACGCAGGGTAGAGAGCTCACTCATCCAGATGGCAGGTGCCGCGCTGTAAAGCGCAAGCGCGCTCTGGGTCGAGGGGCTTATGACCTTATCTTTACCGACGATGAACCAGTCATTGCCCTGTTGCTCCAGCAGATACGAATAGGCGCCGAGGTCGACACGCCCGCCCAGCAGGCTGAATTGCGCGTCACCACCTTCGGTATGCACCACCTTGAGCGGTGCCATGTCAGCAGAGACAACCTCCACCCCCGTGTTGCGCACCCGCAACCCGAACTGACCACTGGCCTGGCCGTTGACGTCGATGAGATCTCCGACACCGTTGTCCAGATCCACGCGCAAACCAAACGTGCCGCCCCCTGACAACTCATTCAGCGAAAGTGTATGGAACCCTTCACCAGCAAACGAAACCCTCCCCCCGTGCAGGGAAAGCGACTTGACGGCATTGTCGCCCTGCATCTGCCAGTGACTGCCCGAGGTAATCGCCAGACGGTTGCCATTGACGATGTCGCCGTTCAATTGCGCGTCGTTTTGCAGCGTGATGTTCAGGATGCTGGTGTCATCGGCGACAAGGTCGCCGTAGAGGGTGCTGTTGTCGACGTTGAAGTTGACAGTGCTGTGATCTTCCACCTCCAGCAGGTTGCCATTTCCGGCCCATAGCTCGGAATGGTTTTGCACAGCAATGTCGGCCTCGATGTCGAGCGCAGCGCGCTGGTTTACTTTGATGGCGGCCCCGGCCAAACCCTGGACTATCGATCGGTCAATCACAGCAACGGACTTGTTTCCGACCAGTATTCCGGCTTGGGATCCATCTACCAGATGGATTCCATTCATGTCGCCTGTCACATGACTGTTGTCGGCGATCAGCACATTGGCGCCAGAAACAAAAATCCCCTGGCCACTTTTGCTTTGCGACGCAAACCCGCGCACATCGGTATTGAAAATACTCAGCGCCCCCCACAACCCGACTGAAATACCGTAGCCCGATCCCGATACATCGCTTGAATGAGCCGATACCGTGGAGCCAGGGTTGATAGAGCCCATCACTCCATGAAGAACGATGCCGCTATCTGTCGCGTTTTTCACGGTAGCGTTGGAGAGATTACCCAGCGCATCGGAAAGGCTGATACCGCTCTCAACCACGCCGGACTGAATATTGACCGTAGAGTCTCTCACGACCACCTGGTCTGCTCGCCCACCGACAATATTAAGAACACTTTGATCACCAATATGATAAGAATCGAAGGGAGTATCAGGACCTACGGTAATGATTTCAGCCCGTCTAACGGTTTCATCTGGCAACTCTTCATCCGGCCACAATCCGGTGACTGCTTCAGTGTCTAAAGACAGACCATTATTATCGCTCGATGCCGCTGCCGACGCCTGCACATTAGCTAGAGCACCAAAGGCAATCACGGCAAGTTGAAACGCGCCACCCCGCGACTTAACGACATTACTTTTTCTACTAGACACCGTCCATCTCCTCGTTTTTTTGAGAGTGGGAAGATAGCTCACTTAATTCATAAACTCTGGCCCTGTTCAATACCCAAAACGTAGGATTATTCCCAAAATAATATAAGAATTTTCTTACAGCGAGCATCCAAATGGACGCCAAGCAAAAAATTCGAAAACCAATTAAATAATTCCCACGCAACCACTTGACCAACCCACTAAAACCCTATTACGTCCAATTGTGACTGGGAACATCATTAGCTCTTTCGCCAAGTACCAGCCAAAAAAACCCTTATTCAGAAACGCGTTCGAAAGAGTAGGAAATCCCCTACAAAATTTTAATGACAAGGCATCTACACATGAAAAATTGCTCAAACAACTATCTCCCAACACCTGTTTCAGTTTACGGAAACAGGCATCGAAACTTGAATCTTGTATTGACTGCACCCGATATTGCAGTCGCATTTCATGATCAGGATACGCCAGGGCTCATACCGGTCGCTGACGCATCCCAAACGTTGACGGTCGATCTCGTTGTATGGCCAGCCGCACTTCCTGGTTACACCTATCAACTGCTGTTCAACAGTATCGCGACCGGTCCCCGAAAACTGATTCTGCCCTCACATGCACCAGGAGACCCCCTGCACCTGGAGATCCCGGCCGAACTGTTGCTGGAAGGTTTCCACGATGTCGCGTACGTCGTTGTCAATCCGATCAATCAGGCAGAACAGAAATCGGAAATTTTCCGGATTCAGATCGACCGGACAGCGCCAGGCGCTCCGGAGCTTGCTGCCATACAGTTCCCAGCCGAGATCCAGAACGGTCTGACTGCCGCCGAGCTCGATCAACTGGGTGGCCAACTTGATGTACAGATTGCCGGCTACACCGGTATGGCCAAGCATGACCGCATTCTGACCAGGTGGGGAGATATCGTAGGCCCCACTGCTGTCGTCAACGAAACCGATATGGGGCTGGACAAGGTCTCGGTCACTTTTACACGAGCGTTTCTACAAACGTTGGGGGAGGAAGAAAAGCAGGTGTGTTACCAGGTCATCGACCGTGCGGGCAACCCTTCAATCCTCTCGAACACTGTAGCGGTGAAATTAAGGCTGAAAGACTTGCCTTCTGATTATCCGGCACCTGTGATTGATCAAGCGGTAGGCGATCTGATTGACTATCTGGAAGCTCAGGCCGGAGTATTGGTCGACATCCCCCATTATCCGGGCGCAGCGGCGCTTGATAGCATTCAGCTATTCTGGGGCACCAATAATCCCTTGACCCCTGTCTTCGTTGCACCTGGCGACGAAAATGAAGCCGTCATACTCACGTTGAAGCTGCCATTCGAGGCCATTGCCCAAGGTCCGCAAGGCGACGCAGCGGTTCATTATGAAGTGTCTCGCAACGGCGAACTGACGGGCACATCGCTGGACACCCACATAGACGTTTTTACAACACTTCCCTTCCCTACCCCCTTGAGCAACTTGACGGTACAAGGAACGAGCGTACAAAACCCGAACACCCAGGACAACTTCATCGACGAAGACGATTACGAGTTGAACGGCAGAGGGGTGGTGGCCTGGAATACGGGGTTCGAAATCAATGATGATCTGAACCTGTACTGGGGCAATCAGGTAAAAACGCAGTGGTATCAAATACGGTCTAGCGACGTTGCAGCGGCAAGAGACTTGATTATTCCGATTGATAACGAGCTGATGAAGTTGCAAGGCACCGGCGAAGCCATTCCCGTGTATTTCACAGTCACGCGTACAGGAAACCCAAACAGTATGACGAGTCCGACTCAGCCTGTAACAGTACGGTCTCGAGAAGAGCAACCCGGTGGCGAAAACGGATTGACCGGGCCCACGTTCAATCTCACGTCCAACGGAGTGCTGGGCCCCAATGAAAATCCGGACGGTGCCGATGTAAAAGTTTCACCTTATGTCAATATTGCCGAGGGCCAGAAGATCACCTTCACGTTCAAGGGTTTTGACGACTTCAATAATCCCATCGAAGCCGCTACTTATGTGACGACTCGTAAGCTGGATGAAGTGGATGTTGTGCAAGGGCATGTATTCAAGGTCCCTCAGATCAACACACTGCTTATTTGCACAGGGTTTGCGGAGGCGAGTTATACCGTCGACCCTGTCGAAGGCAGCAATCAAAGTCCGGCAAACTCCACGGTCACTCGCGTCATCGTGCATATGCTTAAACCTACCGACTTTACCTGTCTGAGTCGCTAAACCGTTGCGGGCTCACAAAGCCCGCAACTTTTAAACTTATAAGGAACACCCATGTATAACCTTGCGACTGAAAAAAAAGAAACCGTGCTGACTGCGCCAGTCATCGCAGCCGCCTTGAACGATGGGCTATTACCCATCGACAGTTTGAACACGCCCCTCGAAGTGCTGTTGAACGTCTGGCAAGGCGCGCGCCCTGGCTATACTTATCAGCTGTACTTCGATGGAGTGCTTATTGGTCTCAAGAAAGAGATCCTGCTTTCGCAGATGCCAGGTGACGACCTCATGCTGCACATTCCATCCGAGCTGTTGACCGAAGGCCGTCACTCTGTGGCTTACGCGGTCGAAAACCCGATCAATATGGTCGTCGAGTTTTCTGCCGAGACAGTTGTAATCGTAGACCTAACCCCGCCTGGCGATCCGCTGCTGGCCCCCATCATTTTTCCCACGCAGGTACAGAACGGTCTGACCTCAGAAGAACTGCAAACCATGGGTAACGTGCTTTCAGGGACGATTGCCAGCTACAACGGCATGCAGGAGGGCGATGTCGTCCGCACCTACTGGAATGATCTGCCCGGTCCGATGGCGGTGGTGAGCAGTGATGACGTGGGTCTTAAACGAACAATGGTCGACTTCGCCAGGTCGTTTCTGGAGTTGATCGGCGACATTGAGGCGCCGGTTTACTACACGATTACAGATCTGGCAGGGAATCTGTCCATGGCCTCGGAGGCGGTGGACGTGAAGCTGCAACTCGCGCAAGCAACGCCCCTGCCCACCCCAACCATAAAAGAAGCCGCCGGCAACACGCTAGACCCGGCTAACGCCCCATTCGGGGCAACCGTGGTGATCGACGCCACCGCCAACCTGAAAGCCGGCGATCAGGTGATCGTGCAATGGCAAGGGCCCAACGGCAATGACACACGGGAAAAGACGCTGACCGGCGCGGACGCGGGCAAGACGCTGGAGGTAGTGTTTGCTGCGGCGCTGGTAACGGCAAACGCCGGGCAGACGGTGGCGGTTTCTTATGTGGTCAATCGCGTCAATGGTCTGGTACAGGTATCCGACACACTGGCCTTGCAGATTCTGATGGGGCAGCCCGAGCTGGTGCTGGACACTTCGCCGGTTACGCTGGCCGGCAAGGTGTATCTGCTCCCAGGCTTGCCGGAACTGTTGCCGAACTTCCCGGCCGACACCACCCTTCAGCGTCAGGCCAGTGGCGGACAGGCACCCTATCAGTACACCTCGAGCAACCCGCTGGTCGCGAAAGTGGACAGCAACGGGCTGGCCTCGGTTCGAGGCAACGGCACGGCCACCATTACGGCGACCGATGCTTTGGGCGCGAGTAAAAGCTACCTGATCACCGTCGTCGGCGTCATCCATTGCATCGGCCTGGGCAGCGGGAGCTTTTCTCAGATCAGCAAAAACGCTGGCAACAACGGCGCAAGGATTCCGACCATTCACGAACTGGTGGAGATCTATAACCTGTACGGCAATCGCTGGCCGATGGGCAACGGTAATTATTGGTCGTCCACTGTTTCAAGCGCCGGCATCGGGGGCTGGAACTGGTACTACGTGAAGAACATGGTCTCTGGCGGAAACTTCAAGTTGAAGAGCCACAACTCCAGTCTTGGCGTTGGCATCAGATGATCGAAAACTGATGAACCTGTAATCATCAAACAGGGCGTTACCTGAGAGGGCAACGCCCTGCTTCTATTCATACGTTCTACAGAGTCAGGCCATGCACCCCACCACATCCCCAGCCAAACGCTTTGTTCGTCCCGCGTCGTGTGAAGGCAGCTTTCAGGCCTGCGTCAATAAGCGACCGTTCAAGGTGCTTGCCCTGGCGGGCCAATTGACCCTGCGGGCTGAGCTGGAACAGGCACCCGATCAGTGGGTATGGAAGCTGATCGTCGACGGCAAGGTGGGCACAAAACGAACGACTATCGGGCTGTTTCTGGACAACGACCTGAAACCCGGTGATCACAATCTGCCAGGCCATGCCCAGATCAAAGTGATTTACAACGAGACGCAGCACCGGCAGAACACCCTCTATCATTCGGCACACTTTCAAAACGGCACCCTGAGCCTGTTGGAAGCCAATCCCTATACTCTGCGCCTGCGCGGACGCTTCAGTTTCAGCATGTCATCGATTAATTTCGAAGTGACCAACGGCTTTTTCGACGTACATTGCCGATAAATCAGGTGCGCAGAAAGCGGGCAATCACTTGCGCCGACTCGACCAGGCATTGTTCATGGCTGATACCTGCGACTTTTAATGGTTTGAGGTCGTGATTGGCGGTCGGCAACCAGTGCAGTTGAATAGCGCTGGACAACGCATAACCCTCCACTGCTTCGCGATTACCCAACGCATCGCGCTCGCCCTGAACGATCAGAGCAGGTGTCTTCAATTCAGCCAGATGGGCCACGCGCGGTTTCTCCGGCTTGCCCACGGCATAGAACGGATACCCCAGGCAAACCAGCGCATCCGCCTCGATATCATCGGCAATCAGGCTGGCCATTCGCCCGCCCATCGACTTGCCGCCAACAGCCAGTCGCCCAGCCACAAAAGGCCTGACCAAGGCATAGACCTCTCGCCAGCATTCCAGCAATTGCGCCTGCGGATTGGGCGGACGCTTGCTGCCGCCGTGACGCCGCAGGGCCATGTAAGGAAACTCGAAGCGCAGGACGCTGACGCCTTGCGCCGCAATATCGGTGGCCATGTGGCTCATGAAATCGCTGTCCATCGGTGCGCCTGCGCCATGTGCCAGCAGCAAGGTGGGCGCCTCGTGCGCGTCTGCCCGCAGGGTGGGCGTCCATAACCAGCCTTTTTCGTTGATCAGTTGCAGCCATTGATCCTTGCCGATGCCGGGCTGTGGGCCTTTGCTCATGCTTGCCTCGTTCAGATGAGTCTCAGAGTAGCCCGCTACTATAACCGCGAAGCCTGCGTGAATCGCGCAAGCGCAGAGCGCGTGGACGCATCGACAGGGACGCCCTGCCGGACAGCCACCATTCAGGTCCGCCCGGTTAATCTGCCAAGGTGCACAAGGTAAAAGTACCAAGGCGATGAGCGCCCCAAACCTGACACCGCCGGGCGGTTTCATTGACGGTACTGGCCTCGCACAATTGCAACAGAACCGCTGAGTCGGTCGCCAGAGTCATATGCCTGCTCAGGCCAGTTTGCTGGGCTATGACAGATGCAACCGCCGATTGAACATGCGTGACAGTCTTTGCGCGAGTCCTGATCAACTCGTCTGTACGCGAGGGTCGCCACCGCTTTGCTCCAATCCAGCGGCGATGCGTGAACTCCGCACCCTGCAACGGGGTGCGGAATACTCGCTGACAATACAACGCAGATTATCCGCTCCGCGCTGCGGCTTCCCACACCCTTCTTTCAAAGCTAAACTCGTCGACACACGTCTGCTGCAACCATTTGACGCTCGCTAATGTGCCTGTCTGTTCCTGCCCCTGCCTTTTCGTGTGCCTCGATGCCATTTACAGCGATGCATCGCCCGAGCCCGATTACGTCTGCGGTCAACATCTGAATCGTGGAATTCTGTAATGAACACAACAACCAGTCCGACGACCTACAACTACACAGTGGTGCGCCAGTTTGCCATCATGACCGTGGTCTGGGGCGTGATCGGCATGAGCCTGGGCGTGTTCATCGCTTCGCAGCTGGTCTGGCCGGGACTGAACCTGGAACTTGAATGGACCACCTTCGGACGCCTGCGGCCGTTGCACACCAACCTGGTGATCTTTGCGTTCGGTGGCTGCGCGCTGTTTGCCACCTCTTATTACGTGGTGCAGCGCACCTGCCAGACGCGGCTTGTTTCCGATGGCCTGGCGGCGTTTACCTTCTGGGGCTGGCAAGCCGTGATTGTCGGCGCCATCGTGACGCTGCCGATGGGCTACACCACTACCAAGGAATATGCCGAACTTGAATGGCCGGTGGCCATTCTGCTGGCGATCGTCTGGGCCGCCTACGCTGCGGTATTTTTCGGCACCATCGTCAAACGCCGGACCCGGCATATCTATGTCGCCAACTGGTTTTACGGCGCATTCATCGTGGTGACCGGCATGCTGCACATCGTCAACCACATCTCGCTGCCGGTCAGCCTGTTCAAGTCCTATTCGGCCTACGCCGGAGCGACCGACGCCATGATCCAGTGGTGGTACGGGCACAATGCCGTAGGTTTTTTCCTGACCACCGGCTTTCTCGGCATGATGTATTACTTCGTGCCCAAACAGGCCGAGCGCCCGGTGTACTCCTATCGTTTGTCCATCGTGCATTTCTGGGCATTGATCACCCTGTATATCTGGGCCGGACCGCACCATCTGCACTACACCGCCCTGCCAGACTGGGCACAGTCGCTGGGTATGGTCATGTCGATCATTCTGCTGGTACCCAGCTGGGGCGGGATGATCAACGGCATGATGACGCTGTCGGGTGCATGGCATAAGTTGCGGACCGATTCGATACTGCGCTTTCTCGTGGTCTCGCTGGCGTTCTATGGCATGTCGACCTTTGAAGGCCCGATGATGGCAATCAAGACCGTCAACTCGCTGTCGCACTACACAGACTGGACCATCGGCCACGTACATGCCGGGGCATTGGGCTGGGTGGCGATGATTACCATCGGGTCGGTTTATCACATGATCCCGAAACTCTACGCCCGTCCGCACATGCACAGTGTCGGCCTGATAAACACGCATTTCTGGCTCGCGACCGTCGGTACTGTGCTGTACATCACCTCGATGTGGGTCAATGGCATCACCCAGGGCCTGATGTGGCGTGCAGTGAACGACGACGGCACGCTGACCTATTCCTTCATCGAGACCATGCAGGCCAGTCACTCCGGCTACATCGTGCGCGCCATCGGCGGTGCCATCTTCACCAGCGGCATGCTGTTGATGGCCTACAACGTGATACATACAGTGCGAGCCTCTGACCCGCAGGCGGCCGAGGCAGCTGCGCGCATTGCCGTCGTGGGAGCGCATTGATGAAACATGATGTGCTCGAAAAAAACATCGGCCTGCTGGCGTTCTTTATGGTTATTGCCGTGAGCATCGGCGGGCTGACGCAGATCGTCCCGCTGTTTTTTCAGGATGTGACCAATCAACCGATCGACGGCATGAAACCACGCAGCGCGCTGGAGGTGGAAGGCCGCGATGTATTCATCGCCAATGGTTGCGTAGGCTGCCACTCGCAGATGATCCGGCCGTTACGCGCCGAAACCGAACGCTACGGGCATTACTCGGTGGCGGGCGAAAGCGTCTGGGACCATCCGTTTCTATGGGGTTCCAAACGCACCGGGCCGGACCTGGCCAGGATCGGCGGTCGCTACTCGGATGAGTGGCACCGTGTGCACCTGAATAACCCTCGGGACGTGGTCCCAACGTCGATCATGCCCGCCTATCCGTTTCTGGCCGAGAAAAAGATCGACAGCACGCAGACGGCAAAAAAGCTGCAAGTGCTGCGTACCCTTGGCACCCCGTACACCGACGCGGACATCGCCGGTGCGGCCGCCGCCGTGCAGGGCAAGACTGAAATGGACGCGCTGGTGGCCTATCTGCAAGGCCTCGGCACGCTCATCAAGAGCAAACGGTGAACATGATGGACATCGGAATGATTCGAGGCCTTGGCACACTGGTCGTGATGGTCGCGTTCATCGGCCTGATGCTGTGGGTGTTCAGCCCTGCCCGCAAGGCGCACTTCGACGATGCGACCCTGTTGCCTTTCGCGGATGACCCCGAGGCCATAGGCAGGGTCGAGCGCGCCAGGGCTGAACGGGAAGACCAACCATGAGTACGTTCTGGAGCCTGTACGTCGCGGTCCTGACGCTGGGCACAATCATCGCCATGCTCTGGCTGCTGCTGTCCACGCGCAAAGGTCAGCCCGACGAACCGACAGATGAGACCGTCGGCCATGCGTTCGACGGCATTGAGGAGTACGACAACCCACTACCCAGATGGTGGTTCTATCTATTCATAGCGACCATCGTTTTTGCGCTGGGTTATCTAGTCCTGTACCCAGGCTTGGGCAACTGGAAGGGTTTGCTGCCCGGTTACGACTATCGGGACAAGGACAGCAAAGTGCAATTCTCCGACGGCCAGCAAGGCTGGAGCAGTGTCCACGAATGGGAACGGGAAGTGGCCGTTGCCGAGGCCCGCTATGGCCCGCTGTTCGCCAAATACGCCGCCATGCCCGTCGAGGAGGTAGCCAAAGACCCGCAGGCACTGAAAATCGGTGCTCGCCTGTTTGCCTCCAACTGCTCGGTCTGCCACGGCTCTGACGCGAAAGGCGCCTACGGCTTTCCCAATCTGACCGATGCCGACTGGCGCTGGGGCCGCGACGCTCAGGCGATCAAGACGTCGATCATGGCCGGGCGCATGGGCGTGATGCCCGCCCTGGGCGAAGTGCTGGGCGAACAGGGTGTGCGTGATGTGTCGGCCTACGTGCTGACCCAACTGGACGCCCGGCAGTTGCCCGAAGGTGCCAAAGCTGACCCGGTCGCGGGCCAGAAGACCTTCGCGACACTCTGCGTTGCCTGTCACGGGCCAGAAGGCAAGGGAATGCCGATTCTCGGCGCGCCGGACCTGACGCATCCCAACGCGTTTATCTACGGTTCCAGCTTCGCGCAGTTGCAGCAGACCATTCGCGATGGCCGCCAGGGCCAGATGCCCGCTCAGCAGGCACTGCAAGGCAATGACCGGGTTCACATTCTGGCTGCCTATGTTTACAGCCTGTCCCGCCAGGAGCAGACTGCTGAAAAAGAGTGATACGGCTCTTACAGACAGTGCGCCTGGCGTCGTGACGGCCTGAAACCCTCACGACTGCCATTGCCGACACATCAAGGCTTGGAACCGCACTTCATCCTCATGCCGTTCAAAGCCGTATCGTCGTCGTACTTATCATCATCGTCCCCCTGATAGTCTTCGACGCGTGTTTCAAAACCGATAGCAACCATTCCGGCAGGACAGCGGAAAGTTTTTTTCCAAACGCCATAACTTGTGTCATAGGCTGCGGCTATGGACTGTCCCCCTTCACAAACAAACCTGACAGAGTCCACTGCTGTGTCGTCTCCGTCCCCTTGAGAGGGCTCCATTTTCAACTGAAATCCAACGATCGCCTGGTCGGCAGGGCACTTCCTGTATCCTGAAAAAGTCCCCCATCCTCCTTCTTTGCTTCTCAGGCCGACATCATCGTGGCAGTACATAACGATCGCATTGACGGCCGTATCGTCATCGTCGCCTTGCCATTTTTCCCCCTTTACATCAAAAGCGTTTATGTACAGTCCACTTGGACACCGTGCCGATGGCCCCCAGGTTCCCCAACTCCCCGCATTGTCATATTCGTCGGTTGGTGGAGTTTTAACTGATTGTTTGAGAGGAAACACACCCAGATGTTGCGCGGTCTCGGGAGTATTATTTCTAACGAGCCAGACGGAAATTTTTCTTGAACTCTCATCAATATCGGCGATGAGAAAAGTCTCTTCAGTTGCCGAACCACTCAGAAAAACGGGTACACCTTCATAGGGACTTGGATATATTCCAGCAGCGGTGTGAAAGTGACCTGCAAAAATGGCTGAGACATCATACTCCTTTAACAGTTTACGAAATTTAGTGAGGATAGCTTGAGTACGTGGATCGGATGTCCGGGTCCATTCCTCTGCGTCATGCATACCAATAATGACAAATGTTCTATTATCCCTTGCTTGAATCAGCAGATTCTCCAGCCAGCCATTCTCAACGGGTGACAAAATATCAAACTCATTTGTTGTCCATACACCTGAAGAATAAAACCAGTTTGTATATGAAGGGTCCAAATTCAGCTGAATGTACCGCACACGTCCAAAATCCTTAAAGTACGCAAAGCTTCCTGAATACTTTTTGGTGGTATGAATAAATCCGCTTTCATTAACGCTATAATCCATCCGATTACCGCCCATCCGGCCTGCAAGGTCCTCCATACTGTCTCGGGCGCAGCCATTATTTTCACAGCTGTCTATATTATTCTTGTAATCATGATTACCAAGTCCAAAATACCAATTCGTCGATAATATTGAATCCAGTGTCCCGTACAAAAATGCCCTTTCCTCGCCGTGGCCAAACGCCGTCATGTCTCCGTTTATGATGACCGGGTTATTGCCGGTCCCGCCCATGGCTCCGGCACGCCATTTTTGTATCGCAGAATATTGATTTCTGATGAGGTCTTCAGTACTAACCTCGTTAACCGAGGAGCGGGATTGCAGTAGGACGCCCTGCGATTGCTGGTGCGGCAAAGCGCCCAGACTGTCCTCTGTGTTTTTTTTATCCTTTGACCAAGGGTATTGAGGGTCAGAAGCAAATATAATATGCCTTATTATGCCCTTAGGCCCGACCCCGCCCGTGCTCACCACAGCGTCTGGGCTTTCATTTTTCACATCACTAACGCACCCGCACATCAATAACAATGTGCTGAACAACGCACAAGGAAAAAGCCTGTAGTTAGACATATCAAAACCCTCATGAAAACTAAAATCCCAGAACCCAAACGCGGACAGAAAGCGTTACTCAGAGCATTTCGGCTGTATTCATTATTACAAACATCTGCTGAAACTCTACTATCAGAACTGATAGGTCGGCTATTGGATACCGACGGCAGTTCTTTGAGTGACAAACGGCACGACGTTTTTTAACAAGTAACCCAGTCATAGGGGCTGCTTATTACTCCACGCCTACGTGACGGGCTTCGGTAATAAATTTCGCCTTTCTACAATCTGAAATACCAAGAGAAGCTGACGACGCGCATTGACGCGCATGCAGATAAGCACTGCATAACGCTGCGTCAGGAACCATCAGATCAAGTGGATTTTTAGCATCGGGATACCAGGCAAGCAGTGCGCGGTAGTAATGTGCGTCACTGCACGCATTGTAGTTACATCTCTACACGCTTAGAATTGCTCACTATGACAACGATGTGTCTGCCCATTCCGGAGGTCGCTTTCATGACAACTACCCTCTCAAGCCGCGAATTCAACCAAGACACCAGCGGGGCCAAGAAGGCCGCGAATGAAGGCCCGGTGTTCATTACCGACCGAGGCCGCCCTGCCCATGTGCTGCTTTCGATCGAGGCGTACCTGCAACTGACCGGCAGTGCAGCGAGCATCGCTGACCTGTTGATCATGCCGACGCACCTCGATATCGAATTCGAGCCGCAACGGGCTGTCATCACGACTCGACCGGTTGATTTGTCCTGATGTTCCTGCTCGACACCGACGTGGTGTCAGAACTCAGAAAACGCAACGCCGATGCGAACGTGCTCCGTTGGTCGCGAACCCAGATGGCGTCCAGCCTGTTCATCTCGTCCATCACGATTCTTGAGCTCGAAACAGGTATCCTGCGTATCGAACGCCGCGACCCGGCACAGGGCGCAGCATTGCGAATGTGGCTTGAGCAGCATGTATTGAAAGCGTTCGCCGGGCGTATCCTGACAGTCGACACTCAGGTCGCAAGGCGCTGCGCCCAACTGCATGTCCCCGACCCGCGCAGCGAATGCGATGCGTTGATCGCGGCTACTGCGCTGGTGCATGGCATGACCGTGGTCACACGCAACACAATCGACTTTCAGTCGTGCGGGGTCGCGCTGCTCAACCCCTGGGTCAGCCAGTTGAATGAAGAAGCGGCCGTTTATTCACGTGCGTCACGTTGAACGCGGATGTAAACGTGCCTGACCTGTATCGGCCCGGGCTACTCCACCGCCGCTGGACCCATCAATGAGCAACCAGATTCCGGTACACGACATCACACCGCCATCCGAAAAAAGCGGCGAATTCATCGACCTCTATGCCTCGCGCGAGAAAATCCACACCCGCGCGTTTAAAGGTCTGTTTCGCAATGTGCGCATGCTGGGCGGTGCCGTGTTGCTGCTTATCTTTTTTGGCACGGTCTGGCTCAATAAAGGTGGGCACCAGGCGGTCTGGTGGGACCTGCCGCAACGCAAGTTCTACATCTTCGGCGCGACGTTCTGGCCGCAGGATTTCATTCTGTTGTCCGGCATTCTGATCGTTGCAGCCTTCGGGCTGTTCTTCATCACGGTCTATGCCGGACGGGTATGGTGCGGCTACACCTGCCCGCAAAGCGTCTGGACCTGGATGTTCATGTGGTGCGAGAAAGTCACCGAGGGCGATCGCAACCAGCGTATCAGGCTTGACCATGCCCCGATGAGCACCGGCAAACTGGCGCGCAAGCTCGCCAAGCACAGCCTGTGGCTGCTGATCGGCTTTGCCACGGGCATGACCTTCGTGGGTTACTTCTCTCCCATTCGCGACTTGTGCATTGATCTGTTCACGGGCGAAGCGGATGGCTGGGCGTATTTCTGGGTCGGCTTCTTCACCCTGGCCACTTACCTCAATGCAGGCTGGCTGCGCGAGCAGGTGTGCATCTATATGTGCCCCTACGCGCGGTTCCAGAGCGTGATGTTCGACAAGGACACGCTGATCATCTCCTACGACCAGAATCGTGGCGAAGCCCGAGGCCCGCGCAAGAAGGAGGCTGATCCTCAGGCACTGGGGCTGGGTGACTGCATCGACTGCACGATGTGCGTGCAGGTCTGCCCGACCGGCATCGACATTCGTGACGGCCTGCAGGTGGAATGCATCAGCTGTGCGGCGTGCGTCGATGCCTGCGATACAGTCATGGACAAGATGGACTACCCTCGCGGCCTGATTCGCTACACCACCGAACACAATCTGTCCGGGCAGCGCACCCGCACCTTGCGCCCGCGCCTGATCGGTTATGCACTGGTTCTGTTGCTGATGATCGGGCTGCTGATCGCGGCCTTCTGCATGCGTGGGCTGGTGGGTCTGGAGGTCAGCAAGGACCGTATGCTTTTTCGGGAAAACGCCGAAGGCCGTATCGAAAACGTCTACACCGTGAAAGTGATGAACAAGGATCAGGTGGATCACGGCTATGTGCTGGAGGCCAGCGGCCTGCCCGACCTGAAATTGCAGGGCCGTCGGGAAATAAACGTCCCGGCAGGCGAGATCGTCAGCCTGCCGGTGGAGCTGTCCAGCGCGCCCGAAAAGCTCCCGGCACACAGCAACGAAGTCACCTTTACCCTCAAGGACATCGACAGCGACACACATGTCGACACCAAAAGCCGTTTCATCGGCCCACCTCTTCGTTAAGAGCACCGTCATGCCCGTTGCGACTGCTGCAAGCCCTTGGTACAGGCACCTCTGGCCATGGATCATCATCGCCATTCTGACCTGCTCGGTGACGTTGAGCCTGTCGATGGTGTTCATCGCAGTGACCAACCCTGACCCACTGGTCACCGATAACTACTACGAGGCCGGCAAGGGCATCAATCGCTCGCTTAATAGGGAAATGCTTGCGCAAAACCTCAAACTGCACGCCCGTGTACATCTGGACGAGTTGACCGGCGAAGTCGAGCTGCGCCTGAGCGGCAACAGCAACCCGGAGCGTCTGGAGTTGAACCTTATTTCGCCGACGCGCCCTGCCAGTGATCGCCGTGTGTTCCTGACCCGCAGCCCGTCTGAACCGGGCCGTTACATCGGGCAGTTGCAAGACCGGGTCGAGGGTCGGCGCTTTGTGGAACTGCTGGGTGTCGAAGGCGACCAGACCTGGCGTCTGTTCGAAGAAGAGCAGGTCGACGCTGCTGACCTGACCTTGGGCGACGAACCCCTGCAAGCCGCACAACGCCGGAAAGACTGAACATGGCGACGTTGCCCCGCGCCACTCCAATGCGCTGTTACCACTGCGACCTGCCCGTGCCGGCCGGCGGCCGTTTCACGGCGGTTGTGCTCGGTGAACCCCGGGAGCTGTGCTGCCCCGGCTGTCAGGCGGTGGCCGAGGCCATCGTCGCCAGCGGCCTGGAAAGCTATTACCGCCATCGTAGCGAGGCCTCGGCCAACCCGGAAAGCCTGCCCACGCAATTGATCGATGAATTGGCACTCTACGACCGCCCTGAAGTACAGGCTCCTTTCGTGCACCACGAAGGCGATTTGTCAGAAGCCACTTTGCTTGTCGAGGGCATCAGTTGCGCAGCCTGCGGCTGGTTGATCGAAAAACGTCTGAGCCGCTTGCCCGCAATGGCCGAAGCGCGCATGAACCTCTCCACCCATCGCCTGCACGTACGCTGGCGCGGCGACCAGCTTGCCCTCAGTCAGTTGCTGAGCGAGCTGCACACAATTGGTTATGTCGCTCACCCCTGGCAGGCCGATCGCGCCGCCGAACGTCTGGCAAGTGAAAACCGTCTGGCGTTGCGGCAACTGGGTGTCGCTGGTCTGCTGTGGTTTCAGGCAATGATGGCAACCATGGCCACCTGGCCGGAGTTCAACATCGACCTCAGCCCGCAGATGCACACCATCCTGCGCTGGGTGGCGCTGTTTCTGACCACTCCGATCGTGTTTTACAGTTGCGCACCGTTCTTCCGCGGCGCGTTGCGCGACCTGCGCAGCCGTCAACTGACGATGGACGTCTCGGTGTCGCTGGCAATAGGCGCGGCTTATGTCGCCGGCATCTGGACTGCGGTCACCGGCGCTGGCGAATTGTATTTCGATGCGGTAGGCATGTTTGCATTATTCCTGCTGGCCGGACGCTACCTGGAGCGCCGTGCCCGCGAGCGCACAGCGGCAGCCACGGCGCAGCTGGTCAACCTGCTGCCTGCCTCATGCCTGCGCCTTGGTGACGATGGCCAGAGCCAGCGCATCATGCTCAGCGAACTGCGTTTGACTGATCGTATATTGGTGCGCCCCGGTGCGGTTATCCCGGCTGACGGCAGGATCCTCGAAGGTTATTCCAGTATCGATGAGTCACTGCTGACCGGCGAGTACCTGCCACAAGTGCGCAGCGCGGGCGATGCGGTCACCGCAGGAACGTTGAATGTCGAGAGTCCGCTGACCATTGCCGTGTCGGCGCTGGGTCAGGAAACCCGTCTTTCGGCCATTGTCCGCCTGCTCGAGCGCGCCCAGGCGCAGAAGCCCCGTCTCGCGCAGATTGCCGACCGGGCTGCACAGACCTTTCTACTGTTTTCGCTGACGGCGGCGGCGCTGATCGGCGTTGTCTGGTGGCAAATCGACGCATCCCGTGCATTCTGGATTGTCCTGGCAATGCTCGTTGCCACCTGCCCCTGCGCGCTGTCGTTGGCGACACCGACCGCGTTGACAGCAGCCACCGGCACGCTGCACAAGCTTGGTCTGTTGCTGACCCGAGGTCATGTACTGGAGGGCCTGAATCAGATCGACACAGTCATCTTCGACAAGACCGGCACCCTGACCGAGGGACATCTGGCGCTGCGAAGCATTCACCCGCTACGCGAACTGGACGCCAGCCGCTGTCTTGAGCTGGCGGCGGCGCTGGAAAACCGTTCCGAGCACCCTATTGCCCGCGCCTTTGGTCGAGCGTCAAGGGCCGCCGAAGAGGTGCACAGCACACCGGGGCTAGGGCTGGAAGGACGTGTTGACGGGAAACTGCTGCGCATCGGCCAGCCGCCGTTCGTCTGTGCGCCGAGCTGCACTGAACCGCCGGTGATCACCGATGAGTCCGGCCAGTGGCTATTGCTGGGCGATGCGCAAGGGCCGCTGGCCTGGCTGGTACTCGACGATCGACTGCGCGACGATGCAGGCACCTTGTTACAAGCCTGCAAGGCACGAGGCTGGAAAACGCTGCTGCTGTCCGGAGACAGCTCACCGATGGTCGCCAGTGTCGCGCAGGCGCTGGGGATAGAGGAAGCGCGTGGCGGTATGCGCCCGGACGACAAGCTGGAGGTGCTGCGGCAACTTCAGGCTCAGGGACGCAAGGTGCTGATGATCGGTGACGGGGTGAATGACGTCCCGGTCATGGCCGCTGCCAACATCAGTGTGGCAATGGGCTCAGCCACCGACCTTGCAAAAACCAGCGCTGACGCCGTGCTGCTGTGCAACCGTTTGCCGGTGCTGATCGACGCACTGAATCTGGCCCGACGTACGCGCAGGGTCATTATCGAAAATCTGCTCTGGGCCAGCCTGTACAATGGCCTCATGCTGCCATTCGCGGCACTGGGCTGGATCACCCCGGTATGGGCGGTCATCGGCATGTCGCTCAGTTCATTGACCGTAGTGCTCAACGCCTTGCGCCTGACCCGCATGCCGCGCCGTACCCTGACGTCACAACCTGCCCCGGAGGTTTCATGCCCGCGCTTTACATCATGATCCCTGCTGCGCTGCTGCTGGTGGGTGTTGCGATCTACGTGTTCTTCTGGGCGGTGGACAGCGGCCAGTACGACGATATGGAAGGCCCGGCGCACAGCATATTGTTCGATGATCCGCCGTCAGTGGATCATGCCCGGCCAGAACAGCAACGGCCTGGCGCTGACGAGAAACACGATGTTTGAACTTGCTTCGACGCTGCTCTCGGCGCTCATTCTCGGGCTGCTGGGCGGCGGCCATTGCCTGGGGATGTGTGGCGGCCTCATGGGAGCGCTGACACTGGCCATTCCCAAGGAACAGCGCAGCCGTCGATTCCGGCTGCTGCTGGCCTATAACCTTGGGCGCATTCTCAGTTACACGGTTGCCGGCCTGGGTTCCGGGCTGGTCGGCTGGGCAGTCGCGCAAAGTCCGCTGGCAACGGGTCTGCGGGTCATCGCCGCAGTGTTGCTGATCGTGATGGGGCTGTATCTGGCTGGCTGGTGGAGCGGGCTGACGCATATCGAGCGCCTGGGCCGAGGCCTGTGGCGATACCTGCAACCGCTGGCCAGCCGCTTGCTGCCGGTGTCCAGCCTGCCCCGCGCCTTGTTGCTCGGCGCGCTGTGGGGCTGGCTGCCCTGCGGGCTGGTTTACAGCGCCCTGCTCTGGGCCGCCAGCCAGGGCAATCCTCTCCATAGCGCCTTGCTGATGCTGGCCTTCGGGCTGGGCACCTGGCCCGTTCTGCTGGCCACCGGACTTGCCGCCGAGCGCACCACTGTCCTGCTGCGCAAACGAGGTGTTCGCATGGCCGGAGGGTTGCTGGTAATCGTGTTTGGCCTCTGGACCTTGCCGGGGCCGCATCAGCATTGGCTGATGGGGCACTGAGGCCGGGCAGCTCACCCCGCTTGATCCACGTCAACGCCCGCCCTTGAGCGCCTGCGTATGCTCGCGACATCGCCAGCCTGACCGGGAAACGTGCGCATGCTTGACGCCATTCGTTGGGATTCAGACCTGATCCGTCGCTATGATGTGGCAGGACCGCGCTATACGTCCTATCCGACAGCAGTGCAACTTCACACACAAATAGGCGCATTTGACCTGTTGCATGCTCTGCGGGAAAGCCGCAAGGCGTTGCGCCCGCTGTCGCTCTATGTGCATCTGCCCTTCTGCGCGAACATTTGTTACTACTGTGCCTGCAATAAGGTCATCACCAAGGACCGCGGACGCGCGCAGGCTTACCTGCAGCGGCTCGAACACGAAATACAGATGCTCGCCTGCCACCTGGCACCCGGTCAGGTAGTGGAGCAACTGCACCTGGGCGGCGGCACGCCGACCTTCCTGAGTCATGCTGAACTGCGTCGGTTGATGGCGCAGCTGCGCGCGCATTTCAATTTGCTGGAAGATGACTCCGGCGACTATGGCATCGAGATTGACCCTCGCGAAGCGGACTGGTCGACCATGGGCCTGCTGCGCGAGCTGGGTTTCAACCGGGTCAGCCTTGGCGTGCAGGACCTGGACCCGACCGTGCAACGGGCGATCAACCGCATGCAAAGCCTGGAGGAAACCCGCGCCATCGTCGAAGCCGCCCGCACGCTGCAGTTTCGTTCTGTGAATATCGACCTGATCTACGGCCTTCCCAGACAAACCGCGCAAGCCTTCAGCCGCACAGTGGATGAAATCATCGAATTACAGCCCGACCGGTTGTCTGTGTTCAACTACGCCCACCTGCCGGAACGCTTCATGCCGCAGCGGCGCATCGACACGGCCGAACTGCCGGATGCCCGGAGCAAACTGCTCATGCTCGAGCGCACCGTCGAGCAACTGGGCAACGCCGGTTATCGCTACATCGGCATGGACCATTTCGCCCTGCCCGACGATGAGCTGGCTATCGCCCAGGAAGACCTGACCCTGCAACGCAATTTTCAGGGCTACACCACGCATGGTCACTGTGATCTGATCGGGCTGGGCGTCTCGGCCATCAGCCAGATTGGCGAGCTGTACAGTCAGAACAGCAGCGACCTGAGCGACTATCAAAGGCTGCTGGACAGCGACCAGCCAGCAACCAGACGAGGGCTGATGTGCAGCGATGACGACCGGATAAGACGCGCAGTCATTCAGCAGTTGATCTGCCACTTCATGCTGGATTTCGCCGAGATTGAAAAAGCATTCTCCATCGATTTCAGAGGCTATTTCAGCGACGCATGGCCACAACTGCTTGGCATGGAGAAGGACGGGCTGATTGCGTTGAGCGCCGCGGGAATTGAAGTGAAACCGGCAGGCCGGTTGCTGGTGCGTGCTGTGTGCATGGTCTTCGATGCGTACCTGACCCGGCAGAACAGGCAGCAGTTCTCCCGGGTGGTATGAGCAGCGGCCTGGTTCTACATTTTGGCCAGAACCAGCATGCCCGCCTTGGTCTTGTCGGCGTCGCTGGAGTTCAGGCTGTTCATCAGCGACGACAAATCGGCCGTGGAATTGCTCACCTGCGCCTGCAATGTGGTGAGCACGGTCTGTAGCGCCGCGGCCTTGGTGCGGCGCTCCTCGGGACTCAGACTCGGGTCCTTCAGAGCCTTCTGGATCTGCTCCATGGTTTCCGCGATCCTGCGTTGAAGCTCGCGAATAGCCTTGAGGATCTTCTGCACGGAAGCCGGCAGGCCGCTCTGCTCGATATCGGCATTTCTGGAAGACGACGCAGCGGCAGCCTTGCCTGCTGACGACAGATTGACTTCAACGCCCTTCGCCTCACCGGCAGGCGTCTCGACGCTGCTTTCGCTGGTCTGGCTGCTGTACGTAATCTGCGAAGTCGCAGTACGTATCGTAATACTGTTGATCAACGGAAGTGTCGTTGACATGCCAAGGCATCCTGGTTCATCCGAGGGAATACGGGCTTATCGGCAGCCGCTCTGGAACCTTGAGGGTACAGAAGGCTTTGTAGGCTGGCCCCGACAAGCAAGGGTGAGGTACCCTTACGGCTTATGTGTGTTTTCCCACAAGGAATTAAGTGATGTCCGAGCCAGTAAAGTTGCGCGCTCAAAACCAGGCTCACTGCAAGGATTGCAGTCTCGCTCCACTCTGCCTGCCCCTCTCGTTGAACACGGAAGACATGGACTGCCTTGACCAGATCGTCAAACGGGGCCGTCCGCTGAAAAAAGGCGAGTTTCTATTCCGTCAGGGAGATACCTTCGAGTCGGTCTATGCAGTACGCTCCGGCGCGCTGAAAACCTTCAACATCAGTGACAACGGCGAAGAACAACTCACCGGCTTTCATCTGCCCAGCGAACTGGTCGGAATGTCAGGCATGGACGCCCAGGCTTACCCGGTATCGGCGCAGGCACTGGAAACCACTTCAGTGTGCGAAATACCATTTGAACGCCTGGATGAACTGTCGGTGCAGTTGCCGCAACTGCGTCGCCAGTTGATGCGCGTCATGAGCCGCGAGATCCGCGAAGATCAGCAAATGATGCTGTTGCTGTCGAAGAAGACCGCCGATGAGCGTATTGCCACGTTTCTGATCAATCTGTCTGCGCGCTTCCGGGCCAGAGGTTTCTCGGCCAATCAGTTTCGTCTGAGCATGTCGCGCAACGAAATCGGTAATCACCTGGGCCTGGCCGTCGAGACGGTGTCGCGGGTATTCACCCGGTTCCAACAAAACCAGTTGATTGCTGCAGAAGGCAAAGAGATTCATATCCTCGCCCCGATCGAGCTGTGCGCGCTGGCGGGCGGCGCAATGCAAAGCTGATACGTGCGATCTGTGGCGGGTCGGCTTAAACTATCGGCCAAACCTGCCATGGATCCCCCTGATGACTTTCGATCAATCGAACTTCAAGTCCCTGATACGCCCGGTCGTAGACTTTCCCAAGCCGGGCGTGGTCTTTCGCGACATCACTCCCCTCTTTCAGTCGCCCAAGGCTACCCGTCAGGTAATCGACAGCTTCGTGCAGCGCTATATAGAAGCCGATTTCAGCCATATCGGCGTCATGGACGCGCGTGGTTTTCTGATTGGTTCGGTGGTGGCGTATCAACTCAACAAGCCGCTGGTGCTGTTTCGCAAACAAGGCAAATTGCCTGCCGACGTACTCTCCGAGGCCTATCAGACCGAATACGGCGAAGCGTATCTGGAAGTGCATGCCGACAGTCTGTGCGAAGGTGACTCAGTCATCATGTTCGATGACCTGATCGCGACGGGAGGCACGCTGATCGCCGCCGCCAACCTCATCCGCCGCATGGGCGCCGAGGTACATGAAGCCGCTGCGATCATCGACCTGCCGGAACTGGGTGGCTCCAAGCGTCTTAACGACCTGAAGATCCCGACGTTCTGTCTGACCGAGTTTGCGCTGGACGAGCAGTAAGGGCGCAGGGACTGAGTTACAGGTTCCAAACTCTCCAGCGCTCACGGCTATCGTAAATGCGCTTTTTTATCGCGATGGCACTGACGACGCAGAGTGCGACCTTAGTGACGGCTGAGTCCTGGCGCTGATCCGGGGGTAGCCTGGCAGGACGCCAGGCTAGCCGCACCGGGCCATGGATGGCCCGTTGCGGCGACCCCCGGATCAGTGACAGGGCGAAGGAACCCGACGAAGTCGGGCCGGAAACAGGAGCGAGGGGGTTTGGTTACTTTGGCCCGTCAAAGTAACTCGCCGAGGGGCGAAAAGGTGACCTGAGTCGAACCTCAATGCATCTGAAGTCGCAGAACCGCTGTGTGACGCAGAGCGTCACGAACTGCATTACCACGCGGAGCGTGGGAACGAGAATCATACTCAAAATCGGACGCAGAGCGCCCAGAACGGCATGCGACGCAGAGCGTCGCACGATAGTTGAGATTATCGTTGCAGGTCTGGACGCTCTGCGTCCGACCTTGAATGGGCAGCGCAGGCGTGTACCGAAGAGAAACTAGCTCGCAGTATTGCTGTGCAGTTTGGTCATCAGTTGCGCTTCGGCCTGGGTCAGGCCGCAGGACTGGGTCAGCTCATCGATGCTGGCACCCATGCCGACCAGGCGTGCAGCCTGGGCAAAGGACAGCGTGGAGGGATCGCGCTGTTCCAGTGCAGTGAGCTTGTCCGGCAACGGCGCAACGATGGCACGCAGCTCGTGCAATGCTTCGCCCATGCGCACCGTGCCGTTCTGGTAGTTGTCCAGGCGTCTGGCCAACTCCTTGATCCGCTGATCACGCAAGGCAGCCGCCTCATCACGCTCGGCATCGAGCTTGCGCTGACGCCTGGTATGGGCCAGGAACATAAACAGGGTGACTACCCAGAGAATGCCCAGGAAGACGACAGCTACCTCAAAGATCAATCAGATGTTCTCCAGTTCGGACCACTCTTCTTCGGACATCATTTTGTCCAGTTCAACCAGAATCAACAGTTCGCCGTTCTTGTTGCAAACGCCCTGAATGAATTTGGCCGACTCATCGTTACCCACGTTTGGCGCAGTTTCGACTTCAGACTGACGCAAGTAAACCACTTCAGCCACGCTATCGACCAGAATCCCGACCACTTGCTTGTCGGCTTCGATGATCACGATACGCGTATTGTCGCTGACTTCAACCGGAGCCAGACCAAAGCGCTGACGGGTATCGATCACGGTGACCACGTTACCGCGCAGGTTGATAATGCCCAGTACGTAGCTTGGCGCACCCGGGACCGGGGCGATTTCAGTGTAGCGCAGCACTTCCTGCACCTGCATCACGTTGATGCCATAGGACTCGTTGTCCAGGCGGAACGTAACCCATTGCAGGATAGGATCTTCGGAACCTTGTGCAGACGACTTATTCATAACCCCAACCCCTCACGTGTGTTCTTTGCAGGTGATGCCACTGGCATCGACCCATGATTATTTCGACTTGTTCAACTGCTTGACCGCGCCACTGGCTATCAGCTCGGCCAACTCTGCAACATCCAGCAACGCGCACATGTGCTCGATAACCGTGCCCGCCAGCCATGGGCGCTGACCTCGCTGCGTGCGCCATTTGATCTCATTCGGATCAAGACGCAACGAACGGCTGACTTGATGCACCGCCAGTCCCCACTCGTATCCCTGCACCGAAATCACGTACTGCAATCCCTGGCGAAAATCGTCGCGGTATCGATCAGGCATGATCCAGCGCGCGGTATCCAATACTTTCAGGTTGCCCGCCTGGCAAGGCAGGATCCCGAGAAACCAGTCCGGTTGACCGAACAGTGGCGTCAGCTCCTGCCCTGCCAGCGGATAAATCGACCCCAGGCATACCAGCGGCACTGCCAGCGTCAGCCCGGCCACGTCGAACAACAGGCATTCGAACGGCTCGGCGGCCCATGCCGGGCGACCATCACTGGTAGGCGGCGGCGTCGGCGTGCGCTGGGTCACCAGTGTGCTCAACTCAGCGACCGGCTCGACCAGCTCAACGGTCGAAACTGCTTCTTCAACCTTCACCACTTCGGCAACAATCACCGGAGCGACTTCAATCACCGGCGCAGGCGCTTCAACCTTTACCGCTACAGCCACCGGAGCCGGCGCGGCCACCGCAACCGCCAGCGGTTTGATCTGCGCTTGCATCCGCGCATCAAAGGCTTGCTCTTCGAGCACAGCCGCCTGAAATTCATCGATGCTGCTGACAGGCTCTTCAAGAACTTCAGTCGCGTCGTACAGCAATGCGTCCAGATAGGACTGCAACGCCAGCTTGGGTCGTGTTGCTACTTCTACAGGGCGGTTCATACCGGGGCCCAACAAAAAATGGAGCAGGTGCAACCTGATAGAGTTATCGGCCGCATTGAGGCATCACTTGAGCAAACTGTGTAGAAAGAATGGACGTTCACGTCAGGCCACCTGAGCATTGAGCTGCTCGGCGAGCATATGCTTGAGCAATGCCCGATAAGCAATCACACCGCGACTCTTACTGTCATTCTGCGACGGCGTCAGCCCCAGACGGCTGGCATCGCGCAGCCGCGTGTCAACCGGCACGTAGGCTTGCCAGACATGATCGGGAAAACTGTCGCGCAATAATTTCAATGTACCCATCGACGCCTGAGTACGACGGTCGAACAAGGTCGGCACGATGGTGTAAGGCAACGGCACCTTGCGCGAACGGTTGATCATGGTCAGGGTATTGACCATACGCTCCAGGCCTTTCACAGCCAGAAACTCGGTCTGTACCGGTATCGCCAACTGCTGGCTAGCCGCCAGCGCATTGACCATGAGAACGCCCAGCAGCGGCGGACTGTCGATCAGCGCATAGTCAAAATCCTGCCACAACTGCGCCAGACTTTTAGCGATCACCAGGCCCAGGCCGCTCTGGCCAGGGGATTGACGCTCCAGCGTGGCCAGCGCCGTGCTGGAGGGTATCAGCGAGATACGCTGGTCACTGGTCGGCAGCAGCAATTGGCCCGGAAGCCCCTCCGGAACCGCACCCTTGTGGAGAAACAGATCGAAGGCACTGTGTTCCAGTTCGTCCGGGTTATGCCCGAAATAGCTGGTCATGGAGCCGTGGGGGTCCAGATCGACCACGACCACACGCTTGCCCGCATCGGCCAGCAGGCCGGCCAGGGCGATGGTCGTGGTGGTCTTTCCGACTCCACCTTTCTGGTTGGCTACTGCCCAGACTCTCATTGATGTTTTTCCTTGCGTACAGCAACGACCATACCGATACGATGTTAGGGGGCAGGTGACGGAGAATTGACGGCGTTCGCACGTACCGGCGGCTTTGCTGGCACCGGTGCAGTTTGTGTGCCAGCACGCCTCAGTGCAGCATCCGGTTGCACATTGGCCGACCCTGAACTGGTCAGGCTGCGACGCACATCCAGATTTCGCGAGATGACCAGCACTACGCGGCGGTTCTTGGCGCGTCCGGCGGCAGTGGTATTGGGCGCGATCGGTTGAAACTCACCGTAGCCCACAGAGGCCAGTCGCGCTGGATTGACACCGTCCATCGCCAGCATGCGCACAATGCTGGCAGATCGAGCCGAAGACAGTTCCCAGTTGGTCGGAAACTGCGCAGTGCTGATCGGCTGGTCGTCAGTGAAGCCTTCAACGTGTATGGGATTGTCGAAGCGTTTGACGATTCCGGAAACCTTTTCAATGATCGTGAAGGCCTTGTCGCTGGGTATGGCGTCGCCGCTGACGAACAACAGGCTGGAGTTGAGTTCGATCTCGATCCATAACTCGTTGCCGCGCACCGTCATCTGATCGGACTTGATCAGGTCGCCGAACGCATCGCGAACATCCTGAGCGATGGTCTGCAGCGGATCATCAGAAGCCTGGCCAATTCCGGCATCGGTCTGTTCGCTGTCCTTGACCAGCGGCTCGGCGGGCTTTACCGAGACCGGGCGCTGCTCACCAATAGGGATCGGTTTCATAGTGCGCTCGGTATCGTTGAATACGCCAACCAGTGCCTGGGACAGAATCTTGTATTTGCCTTCGTTGACCGAGGAAATCGAGTACATCACCACGAAAAAAGCGAACAGCAGGGTAATGAAGTCGGCATACGACACCAGCCAGCGTTCATGATTTTCGTGTTCTTCGGCCTGACGTCGGCGAGCCATGCGCTGTTACTCCATGAAGCCTTGCAGCTTGAGTTCGATGGAGCGCGGGTTTTCACCCTCGGCGATGGACAGCAAGCCTTCAAGCAGCATTTCGCGGTAACGCGACTGACGGTGGGCAATGCCTTTAAGCTTGTTGGCCACCGGCAGCAGAATCAAGTTGGCCATTGCAACGCCATAAATGGTGGCAACAAAAGCCACCGCAATCCCACTGCCCAGTTGGCTCGGGTCGGCCAGGTTGCCCATGACGTGAATCAGACCCATTACCGCACCGATGATGCCCACGGTCGGCGCATAGCCGCCCATGCTTTCGAATACCTTGGCAGCCTGAATATCGCGGGTTTCCTGAGTGATGAAATCCACTTCAAGAATGCTCCGGATCGCTGCAGGTTCGGCACCATCGACCAACAGTTGCAAGCCTTTGCGGGCATAACTGTCAGGTTCGGAATCGGCGACCGTTTCCAGACCGAGCAAGCCTTCCTTGCGGGCGGTCATGCTCCAGCCGATCACCCGGTCGACACCGCCGGGCAGATCGATACGAGGCGGGAAAATGATCCAGCGGATGATTTTCATGGCACGCATGAACGCGCTCATCGGTGACTGCAACAGCGACGCACCCAGTGTGCCGCCCAGTACAATCAGGGCTGCCGGGCCATTGAGCAACGCACCGAGATGTCCGCCTTCAAGAAAGTTGCCGCCAATGATCGCGACAAACGCCAGGATCAGGCCGATAAGACTGAGTACATCCATCAGAGACAGGCCTCTACCAGGTGGCGACCTATGTCATCCAGACTGTAGATCGCATCTGCAAGCTCAGCCTTGACGATTGCCATCGGCATGCCGTAAATGACGCAGCTCGCTTCGTCCTGCGCCCATACGGTACTGCCCGCCTGCTTGAGCAGGCGCGCGCCCTCACGGCCATCGGCACCCATGCCGGTCAATACCACCGACAGCACCTTGTCACCGTAGGACTTGGCGGCAGAGCCAAAGGTGATATCTACACAAGGTTTGTAATTCAGGCGCTCGTCACCCGGCAGAATCTTCACCGTACCGCGCGCATCCACCATCATCTGCTTGCCGCCCGGTGCCAGCAACGCCAGACCAGGGCGCAGAACGTCGCCGTCCTCTGCTTCCTTGACGCTGATCTTGCACAGCTTGTCGAGACGCTCGGCAAAGGCCTTGGTGAAGGCCGCAGGCATGTGTTGAATCAGCACCAGCGGTGCCGGAAAGCTGGCTGGCAACTGGGTAAGTACCCGTTGCAACGCAACCGGGCCACCGGTTGAGGTGCCGATGGCCACCAGTTTGTATGCCTTGCGCTTGGGCGTGCCTGAGGTGGTCGGGTGTGCCGGAGCATGGTGAGCATGAGCCGCAGGGGCCGTGGCAGGCGCTGCAGTGCGCGTCGGCACGGCACGGGCTGGCGCGGTGGTGGGCGCAGGTGCACGGCTGGACGACGTCGGCGCTGCCGGTGCAGCCGCCGATGCAGCGCTGGCCGCACCAAACCCGCTTGAACGGCGGTTACTGCGCGAAATGCTGTTGATCTTCTCGCACAGCAGTTGTTTGACCTTCTGCGGGTTGCGCGAGATATCTTCGAAATTCTTGGGCAGGAAATCCACGGCACCGGCGTCCAGAGCATCCAGCGTCACGCGCGCACCTTCGTGCGTCAGCGACGAGAACATCAATACCGGGGTGGGGATACGCTGCATGATATGACGAACTGCCGTAATGCCATCCATCATCGGCATTTCGTAGTCCATGGTGATGACATCAGGTTTGAGCGCCAGCGCCTGCTCAATCGCTTCCTTGCCGTTGGTGGCGGTGCCAACCACTACAATGTTGGGGTCCGAAGAAAGAATTTCCGTAACACGGCGGCGGAAAAAACCGGAATCATCCACCACCAGGACCTTGACTGCCATAAACACTCCAATAGGTGTTGCAGGCAGCCAGGCTGCCCGCACCCCCGGGTTCAGATACGCCGTGCGGCGTAACGCTTGAGCATGCTGGGTACATCGAGAATCAAGGCGATGCGACCGTCACCGGTGATGGTGGCGCCCGACATGCCTGGCGTACCTTGCAGCATCTTGCCCAGCGGTTTGATAACCACTTCTTCCTGGCCGACCAGTTGATCGACAACGAAGCCGATGCGCTGGGTGCCGACCGTCAGGATCACGACGTGCCCTTCTCGCTGCTCTTCATGAGCCGCCGAACTGACCAGCCAGCGCTTGAGATAGAACAGCGGCAAGGCTTTGTCACGTACGATCACCACTTCCTGACCGTCAACCACGTTGGTAGTGGACAGGTTCAGGTGGAAGATTTCGTTGACGTTGACCAACGGGAAGGCAAAAGCCTGGTTGCCCAGCATCACCATCAGGGTCGGCATGATCGCCAGGGTCAACGGGACCTTGATGACAATCTTGGAACCCTGGCCCTTGGTCGAGTAGATGTTGATCGAGCCGTTGAGCTGGGAGATCTTGGTTTTAACCACGTCCATGCCCACACCGCGACCTGACACATCGGAAATCTCGGTCTTGGTCGAGAAGCCCGGTGCAAAGATCAGGTTGTAGCAATCGGTGTCGCTCAACCGATCGGCTGCATCCTTGTCCATGACACCACGTTTGACCGCAATCGAGCGCAACACGTTGGGGTCCATACCCTTGCCGTCATCGGAAATCGACAGCAGGATATGGTCGCCTTCCTGCTCTGCCGAAAGAATTACCTTGCCGCCGCGGGACTTGCCCGAGGCTTCGCGTTCTTCCGGCGTTTCGATACCGTGGTCGACCGCGTTGCGCACCAAGTGGACCAGCGGGTCGGCAAGCGCCTCTACGAGGTTCTTGTCGAGGTCGGTTTCTTCGCCGACCAGTTCCAGATTGATCTCTTTCTTGAGCTGGCGAGCCAGGTCACGTACCAGACGCGGGAAGCGACCAAAGACTTTCTTGATCGGCTGCATACGGGTCTTCATGACCGCGGTCTGCAGGTCGGCAGTGACCACATCCAGGTTGGAAACCGCCTTGGACATGGCTTCATCGCCGCTGTTGAGACCCAGACGCACCAGGCGGTTACGTACCAGCACCAGCTCGCCGACCATGTTCATGATCTCGTCCAGTCGGGCGGTATCCACACGAACCGTGGTTTCGGCTTCAGTCGCAACCGGCTTTTCACCAGTGGGTGCAGGAGCGCGTGCAGGTGCTGGAGCAGGCTTGGCGGGCTCGGCCTTTGCCGCAGGTACAGGCGCCGCAGCAGGCTTGGCAGCCGGTGGCGGAGCAGCAGCTATGGCAGCTGCCGGAGCAGGTGCCTTGGCAACGACCGCATCAGGCTCGAACTTGCCTTTGCCATGCAGTTCGTCGAGCAGGCTTTCAAATTCGTGATCGGTAATTTCGTCCGATGCCGCAGCAGCAGAGGGTGCCTTGGCAGCAACGGCCGCAGGTGCAGGTGCAGCAGCAGCCGTAGCGGCTATGGCACCGTCAAACGAGCCCTTGCCATGCAGTTGATCAAGCAAGGCTTCGAATTCGTCGTCGGTGATTTCATCGCCGGCAGGCGCTGCACCCTTGCTCTGTGCAGCAGGTGCCGGGGCTGGAGCGGCTACAGCATCGGCCGCAAACTTGCCCTTGCCATGCAACTGATCAAGCAGGGATTCAAATTCCTGATCGGTAATTTCATCGCCAGCTGGCGCGACCGCAGGTGCCGCTGATGGTGCCGCAGACACCGGACTGGTGCCGTGCAGCGAATCGAGCAGTTGCTCGAACTCATCATCGGTAATGTCATCGCTGGCCGCTTGCTCGGCAACCGGAGCCTCGGCTTCAACCACCGGCTCGGGCTCGGGCGCTGCGACTTCGTCGGCAGATTGTGGCTCGGCCAGTCGCGAAAGCGCAGCCAGCAGTTCTGGCGTCGCCGCAGTTACGTCAGTCCGTTCACGTACCTGACCGAACATGCTGTTGACGGTGTCCAGAGCTTCCAGGACCACATCCATCAGTTCGGAATCAACGCGACGCTCACCCTTGCGAAGGATGTCGAACACGTTTTCGGCGATGTGGCAGCACTCCACCAGCTCATGGAGCTGGAGGAAGCCGGCGCCCCCTTTTACAGTGTGAAAACCGCGAAAAATTGCATTGAGCAGATCAGCATCATCCGGTCGGCTTTCCAGCTCGACCAATTGCTCTGACAACTGCTCCAGAATTTCGCCGGCCTCTACCAGAAAATCCTGAAGGATTTCTTCATCGGCGCCGAAGCTCATGGGGTGCTCCCTAAAATTAACCGTCAACAGATCTTAGAAGCCGAGGCTCGATAGCAGATCGTCTACATCATCCTGTCCGGATACGACGTCTTCACGTTTATCGGCATGAATCTGCGGACCTTCACCCTTGGCGAGATGTTTTTTAGGATCTTTTTCAGCAAGGATGGATTCTTCGTCATGTTCGATGCCTGCGAAGCGATCGACATGGCTGGCCATGAGCACCAGTTTGAGCAGATTGCTCTCGACTTCCGTAACCAATTGCGTCACGCGCTTGATAACCTGCCCCGTAAGGTCCTGGTAATCCTGGGCAAGCAAAATATCGTTGAGATGCCCGGAAACCCTATCGGCCTCCTGCTCGGTGCGCGTCAGAAAACCATCGACCCGCTTGGCCAGCTCACGGAATTCTTCAGCACCGATTTCGCGGCGCATGAAACGACCCCAGTCGTCACTCAATGCCTTGGCATCGGAGCTCAGACCGCTCATGAGCGGTGTGCTTTCCTCGACCAGGTCCATAGTGCGGTTGGCCGCATTCTCGGTCAGCCTCACCACATACGACAGGCGTTCGGTCGCGTCGGTGATCTGCGACACTTCCTCGGCTTGAGGCATGTGCGGATCAATATGAAAGTTGACGATTGCACTGTGCAGCTCACGAGTCAGCTTGCCCACTTCCTGATAAAGGCCGCGGTCGCGTGTCTGGTTGAGTTCATGGATCAGCTGCACAGCGTCACCGAAGCGGCCCTTTTCAAGGCTGGTGACGAGTTCCTGCGCGTGTCTCTTTAAGGTCGACTCAAAGTCGGCCATCGAATCATTGTTATCCATAGCGCCCTCGCGGCATGCATCAGCTATTGACGCGTTCAAAGATCTTTTCGATCTTCTCTTTAAGCGCTTGAGCCGTGAATGGCTTGACTACATAACCGTTCACCCCGGCCTGGGCAGCTTCAATGATCTGCTCACGCTTCGCTTCGGCAGTAACCATCAGTACAGGAAGGCTCTTGAGACGCTCGTCCGCACGGACCTGACGCAACAAGTCGATACCGGTCATGCCAGGCATGTTCCAGTCCGTCACCAGAAAGTCAAAGGCACCGCTCTGCAGCATCGGCAATGCGGTCAGACCGTCATCCGCTTCAGATGTGTTGGTAAATCCCAGATCACGCAACAGATTCTTGATGATCCGCCGCATCGTTGAGAAGTCATCAACGATGAGGATTTTCATGTTCTTGTCCAATTCGACCTCCAAGCAGTCTTTAACGCGTTCAGCACCTGAACACGCTGTTCACTCAATACTGGCACAGCACACCCCCAGCTATACGAAACGACGACGGGCTTGGCACAACGACAGTCAAGACTGCGACTAAAGCCCATCGAGACATTGCCCGACAGGCCCTTGCCTCGTCTATCCTGCTACCACGTAACGCTTTGCACAGCCGGCATGCAGACAACGCACGACAAACGTCGCGCACTGCCGTCAACGCGCTCGCCACTCCCCCAAACGCCCCCGCAAACGAGCTGCGCACTGGCTGTGTAACTGACTGACCCGAGATTCGCTGACCCCAAGAACCTCTCCGATTTCCTTGAGGTTCAGCTCTTCGTCGTAGTACAGCGCCAACACCAGACGCTCACGCTCTGGCAAATTGGCAATTGCATCGGCCAACGCTGCCTGGAAGCGCTCGTCTTCCAGGTCGCGCGACGGCTCAAGCGAACCGCTTGCGCCATCCTCATGCAGCCCTTCGTGATCGCCGTCCTGAAGCAGGTCGTCGAAACTGAAGAGGCGGCTGCCCAAGGTGTCATTCAAAATCCCGTAATAATCATCAAGACTCAACTGGAGTTCGGCCGCAACCTCGTGATCTTTAGCGTCACGGCCGGTTTTAGCTTCAATTGCACGAATTGCGTCACTGACCATTCGGGTATTGCGGTGCACTGAGCGTGGTGCCCAGTCGCCCTTGCGCACTTCATCCAGCATCGCACCACGAATGCGAATGCCGGCGTAGGTCTCGAAACTCGCACCTTTGGTTGAATCGTATTTGGTGGAGACTTCAAGCAGACCGATCATGCCAGCCTGGATCAGATCCTCGACCTGCACGCTGGCCGGCAAGCGCGCCAGCAGATGATAAGCGATACGCTTGACCAATGGCGCATAACGCTCGATCAACTCGTATTGCGAATTACGGGAAGCCTTGCTGTACATCTGGTAGCCGCTCGCAGTCATTGCACAGGCCCTGCACTGGTCTGGTGAACGAGTCGCTCAACGAAGAACTCGAGATGACCCCGCGGGTTGGCTGGCAGCGGCCAGGTATCAACCTTCTGGGCAATGGCCTTGAACGCCAGCGCACATTTGGATCGCGGGAATGCTTCGTAGACGGCGCGCTGTTTCTGTACGGCCTTGCGCACGCACTCGTCGTACGGCACGGCACCTACATACTGCAGCGCGACATCAAGAAAACGGTCCGTCACTTTGGTGAGTTTGGCGAACAGGTTGCGCCCTTCCTGCGGGCTCTGTGCCATGTTGGCCAGCACCCGGAAGCGGTTCATGCCGTAGTCGCGGTTGAGCAGTTTGATCAGGGCGTAGGCATCGGTGATCGACGTGGGCTCGTCGCACACCACCAGCAACACTTCCTGAGCGGCGCGCACGAAGCTGACCACCGATTCGCCGATACCGGCAGCCGTGTCAATCACCAGCACATCAAGGTTGTCGCCAATCTCGCTGAACGCCTGGATCAGGCCCGCATGCTGGGCCGGGGACAGATGCACCATGCTCTGGGTGCCAGAGGCGGCAGGCACGATACGCACCCCACCCGGCCCCTGCAACAGAACGTCGCGCAACTCGCAACGGCCCTCTATCACATCGGCAAGTGTACGTTTAGGCGTCAGCCCAAGCAGAACGTCGACATTGGCCAGACCCAGATCGGCGTCCAGCAGCATGACACGACGGCCAAGCTCGGCAAGGGCCAGTGAAAGATTCACTGACACGTTAGTCTTACCGACGCCACCTTTGCCACCGGTCACCGCGATAACCTGTACGGGATGCATGCTGCCCATGTTATTTCTTTACCTTGTCTTGCGTAGACCGAAACCACATCGAGGGCTGCACGTTCGCAAATGAACACCGCATGGCAGACCGTTGACGCAGGGACATTCCAATAATATCCATCACTTAACCCACTCTCTTGCCAGGGGTGTGATAGAGGTCAGCAAACATATCAGCCATCGCTTCCTCGCTCGGCTCATCCTGCATCTGCACACTCACCGCACGGCTCACCAGTTGATGACGACGCGGGGTGTGCAGGTCGTCAGGAATACGGGGTCCGTCCGTGAGGTAGGCCACAGGTAATTCATGACTGATCGCCAGGCTCAGGACTTCGCCAAGGCTGGCTGTTTCATCAAGCTTGGTCAGAATGCATCCGGCCAGGCCACAACGCTTGTAACTGTGATAAGCAGCGGTCAACACCTGCTTCTGGCTGGTGGTCGCCAGTACCAGGTAGTTACGCGACTTGATGCCACGCCCTGCCAGGCTTTCCAGTTGCATGCGCAGCGCAGGATCGCTGGCTTGCAGCCCGGCGGTGTCGATCAACACCACGCGCTTGCGCAGCAGCGGCTCCAGCGCCTGGACCAGCGACTGGCCAGGATCGACATGGGTAACCGGCACGTTGAGGATGCGCCCAAGGGTCTTGAGCTGCTCCTGTGCGCCGATGCGGAAACTGTCCATGCTGACCAGAGCGATATTCTGCGGACCGTACTTCAACACGTAACGTGCCGCCAGCTTGGCCAGCGTGGTGGTCTTGCCCATGCCGGCAGGCCCGACCATGGCAATGACTCCACCCTCTTCTAGCGGCTCGATGTCCGGTACGGCAATCATGCGCGCCAAATGGGCCAGCAACATGCGCCAGGCCTGACGAGGCTCGTCAATCTCCGGGATCATCGACAGCAGATCGCGCGACAGCGGGCCGGACAAACCGACACGTTGCAGGCGGCGCCACAGATTGGCCTGCTGCGGACGACTGCCCTGCAGCTGGTTCCAGGCCAGGGAGCCAAGCTGAACTTCCAGCAGCTCGCGCAAGCCGTTCAATTCGGAGCGCATCGAATCATAGGCGCGCTGGCCGACAGCAGGCTCTGCGGGCGCAGGCGGCGTGTACGCGAATGGTCGTAGCGGCTCTTCGAGCGTCGGCTCGATGTGCGTATCGACAGCGCTGACCGGTTTGCCGGAAAACAGCTGAAGATTGATCGACGCGTCACTGTCGCTGCGGTTGTTCAATTCGGCCTGAGCAGAGACGATGCGCGACTGGGTCTTGCGCAGCTCGTCTTCGAGCTCCATGTTCGGCACACGCGGTGCCAGGGCGGACAGCTTGTAATCCAGAGCGGCAGTCAGCTCTACGCCACCGGCAATGCGCCGGTTACCGATGATGGCCGCCTCGGCGCCCAGCTCATCGCGAACCAGTTTCATGGCTTGACGCATATCGGCGGCGAAAAATCGCTTAACTTGCATGACTCACTACCTCAGCCGTTCGGCCCGACAGTCGCTACGATGGTTACTTGCTTGTTGTCCGGAATTTCCTGATACGCCAGAACATGCATGTTCGGTACAGCCAATCGTCCAAATCGTGACAGCATCGCCCGGACAGGCCCTGCTACCAGAAGAATTACCGGCAACCCTTGCATCTCCTGACGCTGGGCGGCCTCAATCAACGAACGCTGGAGCTTCTCAGCCATGCTTGGCTCAAGAAGAACGCCTTCTTCCTGACCCTGACCAGCCTTCTGCAAACTATTGAGCAATATCTGTTCCAACCTTGGCTCCAGAGTGATAACAGGCAGCTCCGGCTCAACACCTACAATGCTTTGGACGATTGCGCGGCTCAGACCCACTCGCACGGCAGCCACCAAAGCGGCGGTATCTTGACTCTTGCCAGCGTTGTTGGCGATAGCTTCCGCAATGCTACGAATATCACGCACAGGTACATGCTCAGCCAGAAGCGCTTGCAGCACGTTGAGCAGCGAGGACAGGGACAGCACACCAGGGACCAGCTCTTCAGCCAGTTTGGGCGAGCTTTTGGCCAACAATTGCATTAACTGCTGGACTTCTTCGTGACCAATCAGCTCATGAGAGTGCTTATAGAGAATCTGGTTCAAGTGGGTTGCCACCACAGTACTGGCGTCCACTACGGTATAACCCAGCGACTGCGCCTGGCTGCGCTGGCTGATTTCGATCCAAACGGCCTCCAGACCAAACGCCGGGTCTCTGGCGGTGATGCCGTTCAGGGTGCCGAACACTTGACCGGGGTTGATCGCCAGCTCGCGATCCGGATAAATCTCGGCCTCGGCCAGAATCACGCCCATCAGCGTCAGACGGTAGGCGCTGGGTGCCAGATCAAGGTTGTCACGGATGTGTACGGTCGGCATCAGGAAGCCCAGCTCTTGCGACAGCTTCTTGCGCACGCCTTTGATACGCGCCAGCAGTTGACCACCCTGATTGCGGTCCACCAGCGGAATCAGGCGATAACCCACTTCCAGGCCGATGATGTCGATAGGGGTGACGTCATCCCAACCCAGCTCCTTGGCGTCCTGAACACGGGTCGGCGAAGGCAGCAGGTCCTGTTGGCGTTGCACTTCGGCCAGCGCCTCGACTTTCACCTGGTTCTCTTTCTTCCAGAGCAGATACGCACCACCCGCAGCCACCAGGCCGAGGCTGATGAAGGAGAAGTGCGGCATGCCCGGCACCAGCCCCATGACGATCATGATCGCAGCGGAAACTGCCAGTGCCTTGGGCGAGGCGAACATCTGACGATTGATCAGCTTGCCCATCTCTTCCGAACCGGAAGCGCGGGTCACCATGATCGCTGCGGCAGTGGACAGAAGCAGTGATGGCAATTGCGCCACCAAACCGTCACCGATGGTCAGCAGGGTATAAACGCGGCCTGCATCAGCGAACGTCATGTTGTGTTGCAGAATGCCGACCAGCATGCCGCCGATCAGGTTGATGAACAGAATCAGCAAACCGGCAATTGCATCGCCGCGCACGAATTTGCTGGCACCGTCCATGGAACCGTAGAACTCGGCTTCCTGAGCGACTTCAGCACGGCGGCGCTTGGCTTCTGGCTGATCGATGAGACCGGCGTTGAGGTCGGCGTCGATTGCCATCTGTTTGCCTGGCATCGCGTCGAGGGTGAAACGCGCGCTGACCTCGGAAATACGGCCGGCACCTTTGGTGATTACTACGAAGTTGATGATCATCAGAATCGCGAACACCACGATACCGACAACATAGTTACCACCGATCACCACCTCACCGAAGGCCTGAATCACCTTGCCCGCAGCCGCGTGACCGTCCTGACCGTGAAGCATGACCACTCGCGTGGAAGCAACGTTCAGTGCCAGACGCAACAGCGTGGCGACCAGCAGAATGGTTGGAAACACCGAGAAGTCCAGCGGCCGCAGAGCGTAAACACACACCAGCAACACGACGATGGACAGGGCAATGTTGAACGTGAAGAACACGTCCAGCAGGAACGGCGGCATAGGCAACATCATCATTGCCATCATGACCAGCAACAACAGCGGAACGCCCAACTGACCACGGCCCAGGCCAGTGATATTGCTGCGTGCGCTACTGAATATCTGAGAACGATCCACTGATTGTTTACCTGCGCACTAGATCAAAACATTGACGCCGATGGCGACCTGTATCGACCCTGTTGCAAAAAGCTGTCCAACTTTTACAAAGCCAGTGCTGGTAAGGCTTTAAAGGCAGAATTAACGTGAAACCGGCATACCTTGCGCAGTCAGAAAATCTTCAAGAGCGGACGCAGAGCGTCCGGAACGGCATGCGACGCGGAGCGTCGCACGATAGTGAGATGATCGTTCCTCACGCTCTGCGTGGGCATCGCACAGAGCGGACGCAGAGCGCCCGGAACGGCATGCAATGCGGAGCGTCGCACGATAGTTGAGATGATCGTTCCTCACGCTCCAGCGTGGGAATGCCGTGGGTGACGCTCTGCGTCACAAATCTGCGCCGCACCACACGCCCAAGAGCGGACGCAGAGCTTCAGGAACCGCATACCCATGCGGAGCGCGAGCGCGACGGTGGTCTGCTGGCGACAAAGCAAAGGGCTACGCATCGCGCTGCAGGTCGGGCGGGATCTTGATGTCACCCAGTGGGTCTGGGCGCTTGCCTTGACCGGCGCGGAATTGGCGGATCTGGTAGACATAGGCCAGCACCTGGGCCACGGCCAGATAGAGCCCGGCAGGGATTTCCTGGTCCAGCTCGGTGCTGTAGTAGATGGAGCGGGCCAACGCCGCAGATTCCAGAATCAGTATCTGGTTATGCGCGCCGATTTCGCGAATCTTCAGCGCCACCAGGTCCGTACCCTTGGCCAGCAACATCGGCGCCCCGCCCTGCTCGGGATCGTATTTCAAGGCTACGGCAAAGTGCGTCGGGTTGGTAATAATGACATCTGCTTCCGGAATCGACGCCATCATCCGCCGCTGGGACATTTCGCGCTGCAACTGGCGAATACGCTGCTTAACCTCGGGGCTGCCCTCGCTGTTCTTATGCTCGTCGCGCACTTCCTGCTTGGTCATCAGCAACTTCTTGTGCGCCTCATACAGTACAAAGGGCACGTCGGCAGCAGCAATGAATATCAGACCACAGGCCATCCAGAAGCTGCTCCAGCCGACCACCAGCAGGCTGTGGATCATCGCCTGCTCCAATGGCTCATGAGCGATGGCCACCAGATCATTGCGCTCGTTACTCAAGACCACCAGCGCAACGGCGAGGATGATCAAAAACTTGCCGAAAGATTTGAGCAGCTCGACCAGCGCATGCGGTGAAAACATGCGTTTGAGCCCTGCCGCCGGGTTCATCCGGCTGAATTTGGGCATCAGCGATTTGGTTGCGAACAACCAGCCGCCGAGCATGATCGGCCCCACCAGCGCCGCCACCAGCATGGCGATCAGAAACGGCAGCATCACGACCAGCGCGTGCAGGCCGGAGCTGAGCAACGCCTTGCCCATGTATGACTGATCCATGAGCGTTTCGCGGCTGATCGTAAAATTGTCGCGCATCAGCTCGGACATCATCTGCGCAATGCCTGAGCCGAACATCAGCAACCCGCCCGCCCCCATCAGCATGACCACCAGCGTGGTCAGCTCCTTGGAGCGCGCAATCTGCCCATCCGCTCTGGAGTCCTTGACCTTTTTTTCCGTGGGGTCTTCTGTCTTGTCCTGGCCATTCTCGTTTTCTGCCATCTCAACGAGCCCTCACCATGTCGCGCAACGATTGCAGTGCCTGACTGGCAATCGGCTGATACTGATTGAGAATATCGCCCATGCTCATCCACAGGATGACCATGCCCAGCACGAGGGTCAGCGGGAAACCGATCGAGAAGATGTTGAGTTGCGGCGCTGCACGGGTCATGACGCCAAAAGCGATGTTGATGATCAGCAACGCAGTAATAGCAGGTAACACCAGCCTGAGTCCGGAACTCAACGCCCAGCCTAGCCCGTTCGCCAGCTCCCAGAAATTATTGACCAGCAGACCACCACCCACCGGCATCGTGGTGAAGCTTTCGACAAGCACTTCCAACACCACCAGATGGCCGTTCATGGACAAGAACAATAGCGTGACCAGCATGGTAAAAAACTGGCCGATAACAGCCGAAGATACGCCGTTGGTAGGGTCGACCATCGAGGCAAAGCCCATGCCCATCTGCGTCGAGATGATCTGCCCGGCGATCACGAAGATATGGAAAAACATCTGCAGGGACAGCCCCATGCCGGCACCGATGATGATCTGCTCGCCGATCAGCAACAGCCCACTGAGGTCAAGCGCCTGAACCGGCGGCATGGCTGGCAGCGCTGGAGCGACCACCACAGTGATGGCAAATGCGAGGTAAAGACGCACGCGCCGGGGAACCAGCGTGGTGCCGATCACCGGCATGGTCATCAGCAACGCGACGATACGAAACATCGGCAGCATGAAGCTCGCTACCCAGGTACTGATCTGGATATCGGTCAGCGCAAGCATCGGCTGCATGCGGCGCTAGCCGATCAGCGTCGGAATACTGGTGTACAACGACAGCATGTATTCCATGAAAATTTTCAGCAGCCAAGGGCCGATGACAATCAGCGTCACGAGCATGACCAACAGGCGCGGCAGGAAGCTCAGGGTCTGTTCGTTGATCTGCGTGGCCGCCTGAAACATCGCCACCAGCAGACCGCACAACAGGCTCGGCACCACAAGAATTGCGACCAGCACGGTGGTCAGCCACAGCGCCTCGCGAAACAGATCGACAGCTACTTCCGGCGTCATCGGGCAGACTCCTCAGTGAAACGGCTCATACGCCACCAAAACTGCCAGCCAGGGTGCCGACGATCAGCGCCCAGCCATCCACCAGCACGAACAGCATGATCTTGAACGGCAGCGAAATGATCAGCGGCGACAGCATCATCATACCCATCGCCATCAGCACACTGGCCACCACCAGATCGATGATCAGAAACGGAATGAAGATCATGAAGCCGATCTGAAACGCCGTCTTGAGCTCCGAAATCACGAACGCTGGAACCAGAATGGTCAGCGGCGCGGCATCCGGGGTGGGGATGTCGGTACGCTTGGACAGGCGCATGAACAGCTCAAGGTCACTGGTACGGGTTTGCGCCAGCATGAAATCCTTGATCGGCACCTGCGCCTTGGCGACTGCATCCTGTGCAGTGAGCTTTTCAGCCAGATAAGGCTGCAGCGCATCCTGATTCACGCGGTCGAAAACCGGCGCCATGATGAACATGGTCAGAAACAGCGCCATGCCCGTCAGGATCTGGTTGGAAGGTGTCTGCTGCAAACCGAGGGCCTGACGCAGAATCGAGAAGACGATGATGATCCGGGTGAAACTGGTCATCAGCATGACAAACGCCGGAATGAAGCTCAGCGCAGTCATGATCAGCAGGATCTGCAGACTGACCGAATACTCCTGCTGACCATCCGCACCATTGGACAGCGTGATCGCCGGTATCGATAGCGGATCGGCTGCCAGTACAGCAGGCGTCACCATGACCAGCAACAGCAGTATCACGAAACGCAGCGCGCCCATCACTTCTTGTCCTTATCCTTGCCCATCAGCTCCATCAGGCGCTGAGCGAATTCAGGGGTCGCCTGCTCACGCACTGGCACCTGTACCGGTTCCTTGAGCACATGCAGGGGCGTGATCCGCCCTGGCGTGATACCCAGCAAGATCTGTTCACTGCCGATCTGCACCAGCACCAACCGATCACGCGGACCGAGCGCGCGCGAACTCACCAATTCGATGACCTGACCATTGTTCGGCCCCACGCGCTGCACGCGGCGCATCAGCCATGCGAGCACGAAAATCAGACCGATCACCAGTATCAGACCGAACAGCAGCTGCACCACCTGCCCGCCCATACCGCCGGATACCGTATTGGCTACCTGCGCAGGTGCGGCCTGAGCAGCGGGCTCGGCAGCCCAGGCCAGCGACGGCAGGGTTAGCAGAACACTTAGCCAGCGCCTCATTTAGCGCAGCTTCTTGATGCGTTCGCTCGGGCTGATCACGTCGGTCAGACGGATGCCGAACTTCTCGTTGACCACCACCACCTCGCCATGCGCGATGAGCGTGCCGTTGACCAGCACATCCAGCGGTTCGCCAGCCAGGCGATCCAGCTCGATCACCGAGCCCTGGTTAAGCTGCAACAAGTTACGAATATTGATATCGGTGCTGCCCACTTCCATGGAGATCGACACCGGAATGTCGAGAATCACATCCAGGTTGGGACCGTCCAGAGAAACCGGACCCGTGCTTTTCGGCACGCTGCCGAACTCTTCCATGGTCATCCGGCTACCCGAATTCCCCGCATCCGCCGCCAGCAACGCATCGATATCAGCCTGACTGTCGCCAGCTTCGCCCAATGCAGCAGCCCACTCGTCGGCCAACGCCTGATCTTCAGCAGACGTCATATCGTTTTCATCAGCCATCAGTTGTCCTCTGCACGCAGTATTTCAGTTACGCAACAATTTCCGACGTTGACCAGACAGGTCAGCGTCGCGCTATGGGTTCGATTACTTGCAGGGCCATCTTGCCCTTGTGCGAGCCAAGCTTGACCTTGAATGACGGTACGCCATTGGCACGCATGACCAGCGACTCGCTCAGTTCCACCGGGATAACGTCACCAGGACGCATGTGCAGGATGTCCCGCAACGGCAACTGGCGCTGAGCGATGGTCGTGGTGAGCGGCACATTGACATCAAGAACGTCTTCCTTGAGCGCGTTGATCCAGCGCTCATCCTGATCGTCCAGATCCGACTGAAAACCGGCATCGAGCATTTCGCGGATCGGCTCGATCATCGAGTACGGCATGGTCACGTGCAGATCGCCGCCACCGCCATCCAGTTCGATATGGAAAGTGGAAATCACCACGGCCTCGCTCGGCCCGACGATGTTGGCCATGGCCGGGTTCACTTCCGAGTTGATGTACTCGAAGTTCACTTCCATGATGGCCTGCCAGGCTTCCTTGAGGTCGATGAACGCCTGATCCAGCACCATGCGCACGACGCGAAGTTCGGTCGGCGTGAACTCACGGCCTTCGATCTTGGCGTGACGGCCATCGCCACCGAAAAAGTTGTCCACCAGCTTGAACACCAGCTTGGCATCAAGGATGAACAGCGCAGTACCACGCAGCGGCTTGATCTTGGCCAGGTTGAGGCTGGTCGGCACGTACAGCGAATGCACGTACTCGCCGAACTTCATGACCTGAACGCCACCCACCGCCACGTCCGCCGAGCGGCGCAGCAGGTTGAACATGCTGATACGCGTGTAGCGGGCGAATCGCTCGTTGATCATTTCCAGCGTCGGCATGCGCCCGCGGACAATCCGGTCCTGACTGGTCAGGTCGTAGCTTTTGACGCTGCCAGGCTCGCTGACGGTGTCGGTCTGGACCATCCCGTCGTCGACGCCATGCAGCAGCGCGTCGATCTCATCCTGGGAGAGCAGGTCTTGCACGGCCATGTGAGAGTCCTACTGCAATACGAAGTTAGTGAAGAGCAGCTGTTCAATCACAGTCTTGCCGAGTTCTTTCTGTGCCACTTCCTGAATGCTCGCGGTCGCTTTCTGACGCAGCATTTCCTGGCCGATCGGCGAGGCCAGCGACTCAAAGGGTATAGCTGCAAACAGCATGACCAGGTTGTTGCGGATCAGCGGCATATGCGCCTTCAGCGCTTCCATGTCGGCGGCATTGCGCGCCAGCATGGTGATACTGACCTGCATATAGCGCTGGCGACCATTGGAGTTGAAGTTGACCACGAAGGCCGGGGTCATGGGTTCGAACACCGCCACTGGCTTGACGTTAGCTGCGGCAGCGGCAGCAGCCGGGTCTGGTGTGCTTTCGCTCTTGTGCATGAGGAACCAGGTCGCGCCCACCGACAAACCTACCGCCAGCAGCAACGCCACAACGGCGAGGATGATGAGCTTGAGTTTGCCTTTGGTTGCCGGGTCTTTAACTTCTTCGCTCTTCGCCATGCCAATAATCCGTCACTATTCAAGAGGTTCTTCAATACGTGACAGAGGCAGAGCAAGTGTTATGCCAGAGTTGTACGAGATGGAGATGTATTGGACACAACCGGTTACGCGGCTGGGCGCGGAGGGATGGTGATGCTTATATCAGTGCCGAATCAGCCCGACCCGGGAGCTGATGACTATCGTCCCCACGCTCCGCGTGGGAATGCCGTTCGTGACGCTCTGCGTCACACGGCAGTTCTGCGACTTCAAGTAGATTGGCGTTCGGCCCAGATTCTCGTTCCCACGCTCCGCGTGGTAATGCATTTCGTGACGCTCTGCGTCACACAGCGGTCCTGCGAGATCAGGTGGATTGGCGTTCGGCCCAGATTCTCGTTCCCACGCTCCGCGTGGTAATGCCTTTCGTGACGCTCTGCGTCACACAG